>CAWVSY010000121.1:0-1552 GCA_963933055.1 uncultured Oleispira sp. | reverse complement strand
TAACAACACGCCCTGAGGTGGACAGCAACCATTTTTCTTAGCTATTTGCAGCATACAGAAGCAGTGGTGATCCCCGTTTTTTCAGGGCTTCTAAATACTTCGATTCATCATAAACTGTGCGGGTTTTCCAGCAGCTAAAAGCAATTCTAACCCACTTAAAGGCTAAAGCCCTGATTACGGTATTATGCGGTTTTCCTTTCTCGATTTGCTGCTGATAATAAGCTTTAGCCCAGAATGAAAAACGTACTGACTGACCCGCCCACTCGACAAAAGTTTGCCGTAAAAATTTAGGGCAACTGTAGCGCCAATGAGTCCATGACTTTTTACCGCTTCGTTCAATAACAGGTGCAACACCTGCATATTTTTGCATGTCTGCGGCCGTTTCATAACGCGCTCGATTGGAACCAAATGCGACCAATAATCTTGGTGCTAATTGTGGGCCTGCACCTGGTAAACTATCAAAAATAGCCTTATCTTTTTGGGCTTTGTAGCGTGTTTTAATGTCTTTATCCATGACATCAATGGCTTCAATCAGTAGCTTGAGTTGGGGTACCAATAAGCTAATCATTAGTCGATTAGGGTCAATAATACCTTCATCGTGGGTTAGTGCAAAAGCTGACTTGATCGACGCAATACGGTTCTCATTAACGGCACTATAGCGTGAGTTATGCTGGTTAAAGAAGTTGATGAGTGTGCTTTTTCTGGCACGTTTGGCAGAGGCTAAATCAGGCCAGCGACTAATAAATTCACAAAATATAATAGTGTCTTTTTCTTTAAACCATTCAAGTGGTTGCGGGTAGTAAGATTTTAAAATTCCCGCTATGCGATTCGATAAATCGACGCGATCTTGCACCAGTTTACGTCGATACTCTACCAGTTGCCCCAAGGCTCTAATATCAGCCGAATCAGGCTCAATCACTCGGAGTTTATCCATGTGTAATCGTAGAATATCAACCTGAAATTTTGCATCGCTAGGATCGTCCTTAGCACCACTATGTACAAAAGCTTTTCGGTATTTGGCGACGGTTGAAGGGTTAATAGAAAAGATGGTTAGGTGATCGTATTTTAATAATGCATGAACTAATGGGCCTTTTTTTAGCTCGCAACTAATACCAATTCTCTGGTTGGGATAACGCTCTTTTAATGTCATCACCCAGTCATGAATCGCTTCAGGCTTGGATGAAATAACGCCATAGGCGTAGGTTTTTCCTTGGTCGTCTGTTTCACAAAAGTCATGTTTTCTATCGGCCCAATCAATGCCGATAAGGCAAGCAAAATCACCAATATTGGGTTCTTTCATTTGAGTTAACCTCAGTGTAAGGTAGCTTTTGGAATGTGCAGGTACTCGTTTCTCGCAGGTCTTATAGATAGTCGGTGGGCGACATTCCCTGAGTATGCGTTTTGAAACGGAGTGACTTCTGTTAGCTCGAACGTCTTGTTATGAACATTGAATGTTTGGCGCAAGCATATTCGTAACTAACAAAAGCATGTTCCACTTTTTTAGCCAGAGAGTAAAAGGCCAGAATTAATGGAACGGAAGAACTATAAGGCG
>CAWVSY010000120.1:0-1574 GCA_963933055.1 uncultured Oleispira sp. | reverse complement strand
TAGAAGCATGCATTTTATTTGATTCAGAAAAGCCAAATGAATAACCTTAGCACGCGCTGAATTAGGCAATTCTTTTCTGGGGACGCCGTGAATACTCTCACTCAGTGCATCCATGCACTTCGCCCTTCGAGCAACCTGCGGCTGTGCGAAATGACGCCCAAAAAACGAACTACCTGATACACCACCAAAGAAATATGGATTTACTTTAGTGTTCATCATTATCCAAACTAAAGCAGCCTGATATTAAGCAACACATTAGCCATGACCGGAATTAGCTTTTTTTGAATTCTGAAAAGCCGGGAGTAATTAGCGGTGAGCGATGAAGATTAATTTTGTAGGACATCTAAAAGAGGGATCTTTTAGTGAGCCCCCATGGATGGGTTTACGGCGCTCCGTACAAAATTCAATCTGTATCGTGAACGCAAGATAATTACGGCTAAACCACCAACAACCTAAACTCAACCAATAACCCCCACCACTGACAATCGTGAAATCTAACAAGCTATTACTTTCGTAAAAGTCTGCTTTCTATATAATGGCAACAATTCCTAATTAGTTAGTCATATTTTTACAAGAGAGCACATAATGTCTGATAGTTCAGCCAAGCCAAAAGCCGTTGTCATCTACTCCGGAGGCATGGATTCTTTCACTATCCTTAATAAAGCCAAAGCAGAAGGTTATGACCTTTATGCCCTGACCTTTGATTATGGCCAAAAGCACGACAAAGAAATTCAGTTTGCAAGTAACGTCTGCACCGAATTGGATATCAAACACAAAATCATTGATATCACAGCAATCAACCAATTATTACAAAGCTCTTCACTGACCTCCGACATAGAAATACCAGAAGGTCATTATGAAGCAGCCAGCATGAAATCAACGGTTGTTCCGAATAGAAACATGATTCTTCTTTCATTAGCGATTGGTTATGCCGTCGATATCAAAGCAAGTAAAGTATTCTACGGCGCTCACTCAGGCGACCATGCAATCTATCCAGACTGTCGTCCAGATTTTGTACACGCCATGAATAAGGTTGCTAAGCTAGCCAACTACGAACCCGTCGATATTGTTACACCCTACCTAAATACCGATAAAGCAGACATTTTAGCTGATGGCATAAGAATGGGGTTAGACTACGGAAAATCTTGGACCTGTTATAATGGTCGCGAAAAGGCTTGTGGTAAATGCGGCTCTTGTGTTGAACGCTTAGAAGCGTTCGAGTTAAACAAAGTCACAGACCCACTAAGCTATGAAGTTTAATCGCCATCAATTTAATTAAGTTTATAAAGCATAATGACGAAGACATACCGCGTAAAAGAAATTTTTTATACTCTTCAAGGTGAAGGCGCTCAAGCTGGGCGCCCTTCTGTTTTTTGTCGCTTCAGTAAATGCAACTTGTGGAATGGCAAAGAAGAATCCCGTGCGCAATCTGTGTGCGATTTCTGTGATACTGACTTTATTGGTACTGATGGTGAGAATGGTGGAATCTACTCTGCTCAAGAATTAGTTCAATTAATCGCCTCATTATGGCCAGGCATTCCAACTCCACAAACCAAAAATAAAAATCAAGGAAC
>CAWVSY010000119.1:0-1806 GCA_963933055.1 uncultured Oleispira sp. | reverse complement strand
CTGCGCTTGCCTTCTTCCTGCTCTTTCTTTAATGCAGCGGTATCAATACAGAGACCAAAGCCGGTATTAGAAAAGTCGAGTACGCGGCTTTCGCTTAATTGCATATCGGCGGTTAAGCAGATGTTACTTTTTTCGCGCAAATGGAAAATATACAGTTTATCGGTATCGGCCAGCTCTTCCGTCGCGAAGGCAAGATAACCATCAATCTCCAACTCGGTATTATCCATCATATCGGCGAATTGCTCGCTGATCTTCTTAGTCCACGATAAAAAGCTTTGCTGGTCGTTCAACCAATTCAGCGTAAGCCCTTTGAAGCGAGTAATTTCTGGATTAAAGCAGCCGTAGCGCTTACTCGCACGTTGTACAAAAATGCCTTTTAATTGGCTCATTACAAGATGGCAATAATCATCCACCTCAGCTTCATTGGCTGTCGTGGTAACTATCGCTGCTGGCTTTTGTGCATCTTTATGAATTTGGTGAGTAATGAAATGGGTTACAGGCATGATGATTCCGCTGACGATGGGTGATGAGCTTTGAAGGCGTCTATTCTAGCACCTTGGTTGCAGGCCAGCGAACAGATATACAGTAAACATTTGCTTAATTGGGCATAACTTACCAACAATGGCTTTAATCATTATAAAACGATCATTTAGTGGATTAATTGACGCTTAATTAATATGACAGGTTGAATAATTTACCCACAAAACCCCTGAAAATCGGTGAATTCTTAATTACTAACAACTTCTGTGTATAAGTCTGTGTGTAATATAAATATAACTGCTTTGAGGCCGCATTTTGTCTGGGGTAACGTTAGATTGTACAAATTTTGAACAGTGTCTCAAAATCGCTACAGCCCAGTAATGTCAATGCTTTTAGCGCTAATTATAAAAATATTTATTGGTCATAATGCGCACTGAAAATAAATTAAAAAAAGTGCAATGCAAGTCTTGATTTTAATTAATTTTGTATTTTTTTGGCTACTTATTATAATACTATCCACAGTTTGTGTGGATAACCTTGGGTATAAGGTCGTTAAAACACCGATTAAGTGGCTAGGGTCCTAGGCGCAGGTCAAAATGCTGTTTTTTTGCACGATAAAAAATAAATCATAAGACTAGAAACGCCAATGAGTGAAAAAATTGACATATTTAAGATACCCTTGAAACCCATACTGTTTATCTATACAGTTTAAGGCATGAAACTGTACATAGCGGAAAAACCGAGTCTTGGCCGAGCAATTGCTGATGGCCTAACCAGTCTATTAAACAAACCACATCGAAAGCAGCAAGGTTATATCGAGCTGGCAAATGGTGATGTGGTCAGTTGGTGTATTGGTCATTTATTAGAACAGGCAGAGCCTGATGCATATAATGAAGCCTACAAGTCTTGGAAGCTCGAACACCTGCCTATTGTGCCTCAAGAATGGCAGCTAAAAGCCAAAAGCCAAACCCGTTCTCAATTAACGGTATTGCGAAAATGGGTGAAGCAGGCCGATCAAATTGTGCATGCGGGTGACCCCGATCGTGAAGGACAGTTATTAGTCGACGAAGTGTTAAGCCATCTTAAAATAAGTGCGCATAAAAGAAAGAATACCCAACGCTGCTTGATCAGTGATTTGAATCCGCCTGCGGTGAAGCGAGCGTTGCAGAATCTGCGCAGCAATCAAGAGTTTGTTCCTTTGTCGGTTTCGGCCTTATCTCGTTCGCGGGCAGATTGGCTATATGGTATGAACATGACCCGTGCTTATACTCTTCAGGGACAGAAAGCGGGTTATAAGGGGGTACTCTCGGTTGGTCGCGTACAAAC
>CAWVSY010000118.1:0-2377 GCA_963933055.1 uncultured Oleispira sp. | reverse complement strand
GCATATTATACGCCCACGTTTTGAGACGGGGCCTTAGCTCAGCTGGGAGAGCGCAACACTGGCAGTGTTGAGGTCAACGGTTCGATCCCGTTAGGCTCCACCAGATTTTCAAAACGTATTGTCTTAGTGTCCCCATCGTCTAGAGGCCTAGGACACCGCCCTTTCACGGCGGTAACAGGGGTTCGAATCCCCTTGGGGATACCATTTACACTCTTTTGAGAAGAGCTGTAAACACTAAGATAAATCAACCGAACATAAGAAATTATGATTCGGTTTTTTTATGCCTGTCGTTTAGCAAAGCCTTTCAAGCCTTTCAAGCCTTTCAAGCCTTTCAAGCCTTTCAGTAATATCTAAAATAATTATATCTAAAACAAATAGCGTAAGCCCAGTTTCATAACTATTTGCTGGCTTCGTGAGACGTCCAGCGTTTGGCTCGCAAATTCCATTACTGCATTGGCGTGTTCAAGCGAGATTTTCGATGTGTTTGAATCAAAATCATACTGAATCCCCAGTTTAATTTCAGCGGTACGAATTTGTAATCCGTGATAATAAAATGATTTGATCGGTGTAACTTGTGCGCTACTAAACCAATAAATCGAATTAAAATTAGAAGTCGCACTAGAGAAAATAGAGAAGGGGGCTGCTGCTTCCAAATAATGCAACGCAGGCGCATTAAGAATAACGTCTTCAAAATATTCATGGCCCAATAAATAAAAAGCCGTCTCGGTGGATATTTGGGCAGTCGTTCTTGGCATGCCATCCCAGTAAATGCGACTGAGCACATTAATACCTTCGTACTTTAAATCCAGCCAAGGGCTTTGCCAATCAATCCCTAGATCCAAGCCATAAAGCCAGCCTAAATAATCGCCAGGTAATTTTCTGCGCGCAATATGATCTTTGGTATAGCCATAATTAAGGTCGATAGTTCCGCCCCAGTCATCTGTGCTCGAATAATACAAATCACCGTCAAAGCCGCCCCAGATAATATCGTCTAAACGCAAGGCGACAATACTGGGGGTGATTTTTAAATGCTCAAAGAAAGCACCAAATGAATCGTCGAACTCATAGCCAATCCGCAAGCCAGAACCCGAATAAACTCGACTGGTCATATTTGCATTAATTTGCATTCTTTGGTCTAGCTCAATTTTATTATTGTAATAATAAAATCCGCGCGCTAAATCATTATCAATTTCAAACTGATGATACATGCGACGCACAATGCCGATTTGAAAACCCTTATGAGCAAATGAAAATTCGCCCTGTATAAACGAAACTGCATCGTTTTGTTTTTTAAGATCGCCATGCCAATCATTTGCCAATTGCAAAACTGCCATCGGGCCAGCATAGCTAAAGTGTTCTAAGGTGAATTTCGTTTCTGTTTTACCATTCGCAAAGACAGGCTGCGAAAAACTTATTAGGAAAAAAATCAAAAATAAAAATCGGGGAAAATAAAATTTCAAAGTACGATTATCCAAACAACTAGGCAGCTAAAGACAAAGGGTAACTAAAAACAAAAGGGCAGCCGAAGCTGCCCTTGTTAATCAATGACGAATAATTAGCAGCTTACTGCTTAACAAAGTCAAAGTTAGGGGTCATTACAACACCATAGCTATCACCAGAAACAAACTTAATCACAGGAAGGCCATCACGATCTTCCAGCGTTGCTACCCTGCTATCAGAACCGTCAATGAATACATCACCACTAAAGTTCAAATCACCATCGCAAGCTGCAATACCCGAATTATCATGAACACCTAAGTCATTTTTATCAGTTGCGCAGGTCGCAACAAGCTTCAAGCTAACATCGGCATTCGAAAGCGTAATAAACGTCTTATCTTTACCAATCAAGTTAGTCGTATCAACATCTAGCGATACACTGCGATTGCCATAGCGAAACAAAGCAGACGCCGTCATATTATCGTGATCAATATTTTCAGCACTGATTTTAATTTGGCCATCTTCAATACCCATTAACTGAGTATCCATTTGCAAGGTTGCAGTTATTGTTGGGGAATTACTTCCGCTACCAATTTCATCAATCGTATCAAAACCAACCATCAGCTCATCACTACCCACAACTAAGTCAGCAGTCGCAGTTGTTGCCATACCAGGTTGAGGTTGTATAAATTGAATCAGTGGCGCGTTATTTGGGCGAACCAAAACGATATCACCTACAACAGTATCCAAAACAGCAATCGGATTAAATACCGAAGCATTATAGACGTTGTTTTGAAATTCAGGGCCATTCACAACATTCATCAAAGTAGACTCATGAGTAGTAGACGCAATAGAATTACCCGTATTGTAACCATTAACAATTAGCTGGCACATAAATTCAGGATTAGAATTTTGCATGTCAGGATCTTGCATGTCAGGA
>CAWVSY010000117.1:0-2784 GCA_963933055.1 uncultured Oleispira sp. | reverse complement strand
CGCGCCGGAGATGCCTAGGCAATCGTCGCTTTTAGTACTTGTACTAAAGGGGGAGGAAAGTCCGGGCTCCACAGGGCAGGGTGCCAGGTAACGCCTGGGCGGTGCAAACCGACGACAAGTGCAGCAGAGAGAAGACCGCCGATGGCTCGTTCGCGAGCACAGGTAAGGCTGAAAGGGTGCGGTAAGAGCGCACCGGACCACTGGTAACAGTTGGTTGCAGGGTAAACTCCACCCGGAGCAAGATCAAATAGGCTCTCTTATGGCGTGGCCCACGTTGAGAGCGGGTAGATCGCTTGAGCCTGCGAGCAATTTCAGGCCTAGATGAATGATTGTCCACGACAAAACCCGGCTTACTGGCGTCTCCACCAGTTACTAAAATCCTCTCATGTTTTCATGAGGGGATTTTTTTTGCCTGTAATAAAGTGAAGGCAAAATCAGTCTGCATAATTTACTTTGTTGTCAATTATTTAGCCCAAGCATATAATTGAACGCTCACTCTCCTATTCCATCCAATGCAGGACGCATAGAATGAAAGTAAAATTTTTCCTTTTATTGTTATCTTCACTTTTCCTAGCTTCATGTGCTAACAACATGGTTCTTTATCGTGATGACATTAAAGGTTTTGATCTTTCGGTTGATACTTTACCTAGCTCACACTATTGCGATGTTATTCAGCGAGAATACCAAACGGGTAAAAAAGTACTTGTTGCAAAAGGTACTCGCTGGGTTGATCCTGCGTCTGCTGCGAAAAGCCATTACTCTTGTCGACCTGGTGATGTGGGCTGTCAGAATGAATTGGTAACTTTAACCAGTATCAATAAAGACAGGAAACACATATTAGATAATTGCCAAAGGGTTGGCGCTAAACTCCAAAAGACTCAAGTGTTAAATAAAAGAACAAAAAAAATTCAGAAAAAAGAAACAGTAGTTGCCCAAGTAATAAATAATGATACAAAAAGATCACTAGCTTTTGATAGATTAATTGATATTTTATTGGAAAAAAAGATCATTTCTTATCGTGAGCAGCAGTATTTATATTCTAATTTCTCTTATTTTACAGCAGCCCTCGTTAAGGAAGCAGATATCACTGACCTAGAAGGCAGTATTCTTTTAGGTACGTCTCAGCCAATTGTTAAGTCTTTTGAAGCTCTTACTCATCCATATCAAGTTCAACAAGTATTGGATGATATGGTTGTTCTAGAGTGTGGAGCGTGCAGCTTGCCTCCTATAGGAATTCGAAGAGTTAATGGTCGCCCCTCACCGATTGAAGGACAAATATTTAATGATACTCGTGCAATATATCAATTTATTGGCACTCAGCATTATCGAACATTATTAAATGAAAGGAGACAGGTTATTTTATTTGATAGGATTTCAATGAAAAGCTTAAAGTTGCCAAATAACTACTTACATGAAGTTATGCCTAAGGATTTTTTATAATCGATGTGTGATAGATTTTTATTAAGATTTCAGGATTTATTCCAATAAATGGCGGTAGATTTTTCTCATTTTTTAGATCATTAGGGATTGTTGACACTGCTCTCGACTGGCGTCTCCACCAGTTACTAGAATCCTCTCATGTTTTCATGAGAGGATTTTTTTTGCCTACCAAAAAGTGAAAGTCAGAATAATTTATCTCTGATAAATCTCGCTATTTAAGTAGGGTGCTTATTTTTTTCTGCATCTCGACATATTTCATCAGGCCATTCAAATTCAATGGTTGTATGTTCCAGCTTGAATTCTTCTAAGTGGTGTTTGATTTCTTCCTTAAAGTTTATTTGTTGTTGGCTATCTAAGTTTTGTTTTAATGTTAAATGCACCGTTAATACATGAGACTCGCCGTCTAATGACCAGAGATGAAAATGATGTAAACCTGAAACACAATTGAATGCTAGTAAAGCCTGTCTTACATTTTCTGATAGGCCAGCATCGGGTGTCGATTGCGCGAACAGTTTTAATGTTGTCCATAAATTGCGAGCGACGTTCACTAAAATGAACATCGTAAAGGCGATGGAGAGTAATGGGTCGAGTATCGGAACTTCAGCAAACATCAGTACTATGGATACGATTAATACCGCGACCCAGCCTAAAACATCTTCTAATAAGTGCCAGTTTAGAACGCGTTCATTTAAAGTTTCACCTCCGCTAAGCTTGTAAGCGGCGAAGCCATTGACGCAAACACCAAAAATAGCCAATAAAAGCATACCTTCTGCTTCGGGCATCACGGGATTGAATAACCTTGGAATGGCTTCGGTCATTACCCAGATCGAACCTGCAATAAGGACGATGCTGTTTAGCAGAGCACCAAATAGTGATAAGCGTCGAAAGCCATAGCTGAATTCATTATTGGCTTGTTTTTTACCCAGTTTATTTAAAACCCAAGCGCTGCCGATTGATAGTGTATCGCCTAAGTCGTGCACGGCATCCGACATGATCGCCGTACTATTGGTTAACCAGCCACCAATAAATTCGATGATAGTGAAGCCAAGATTAAGAAAAAACGCCCAGCCAATGCGGTTTGAGCTCATATCTTTAGTATGGGAGTGGCTATGAGGGTGCGCGTGTGAATGTGTGTGGCTGTGTGATGTACTCATAGTATTAATCGCTGTTTTTCGTGTTTATAGGTTAGCTATTGTCGAGCAGAAACTAGCGTAGTTTGCATGATTATAACGACTATTCGCAAGACTAATAGATGCTGAGCTAAGCGTTGAATCTAAGTGTGGCTAGGTAATCAATATAGATCGTTCTTATAGCAATAATATGAGAGTATTTGTAAGGTTCGTT
>CAWVSY010000116.1:0-3131 GCA_963933055.1 uncultured Oleispira sp. | reverse complement strand
TGGATACATATTTGTAATTTGTAGGTTGGTTTGTTATAGGTTTAGGAATGGGTATAAAGTTACACCTAAGATGATGCCTAATGCTAATAGGGTTAAGAAGAATTGATTCGGGTCTTGTTTGAATTTCACATAAAGGCCTTCACTCAAGCTTAGGCTTTGCATTTTCTGTCGGTCTTCTTGTGCGTTTTCGTATCGATTTTTTTGATATTCGTCTAATACTGCTTTGGCTTCTTCGTATTTATCTTCTTCACGCAGCCATATTGCGGCTAAGCCGATTCCCCAGCGCCCTACTTCTGTTTCGTAAACGGGGAATTCATGTTCTTCGCACAGTTCACGGACTTCTTGAATTTCGTCATCGGGTGCTCCGTGCATGTTGAAGAGTAGTTTTGGCATAGTTAAGTATCTTTAATATTTGGTTGGTTATTGTCGGGCTAAAGCCACGACCTGCATATAATGATTTGTAGGTTGGTCTTTAGGCCAACTCTTTTCGTTTATTTTATTCGCATGTCGTTCAGGTTAATACCCAGCGGCAGGTCGGTTACTAGCTTTGCAAGCTTTCGTGTTAATAGCGCGTTGCGCCATTGTGTTTCAAGCGCTTCTTTTAATTTCGGTTTTAGTTCGAGCTCTGGCAATTCGATCAATAAGGTATCGAGATCTTGATATTGTGTCAGTAAGTCGGTGGCTGTTTTGATGCCGATACCTTTGATGCCTGGCAAGTGGTTTGTGGTATCGCCGGTTAAGGCGAGTAAATCTACCAGTTGTTTTGCTTCGACGCTGTATCGCGCGCGCACTTCTTCTTCGTTGAAGAGTTGGCGGTCAAAGTGGTTCAGTATTTGAATACGCTGATCGACCAATTGAAAGAAGCCTTTGTCGGTTGAGATGATGGTGCTGGATAATCCGTTATATGCGGATTTAGCCGCAAGGCTGGCAATGACGTCATCGGCTTCCCAGTGTTGAAATTCAAAGCAGAAAAAGCCTGCGGTTTGAAAGCCTTTTTTAAACTGCTCTAGCACTTTTTCGAGCGCTTCAGGCATCGGGCTGCGACCCAGTTTGTAATCTGGCCATACCGCATGACGCCAAGTAGGTTCTTTGCGTTCGAAGATAATCGCACAGTGTGTTGCTTCTAACCGCGCAGCATTATCGGCAATGGTATTAATGCAGCGGTTCATGCAGGCTTCTTCTTTATTATCATGATCTGGCATTGCCGCGTACATGCGGCGAATGAGGTTCATGGCATCAATTATCAATAAGTGCATGATCTTTCTGTGCCTGCCAAAGTTGATAGTAGTAGCCTTCTAATGCTAGCAAGTCGCTATGCTTGCCTTGCTCGACGACTTCGCCATTTTCGATCACTACAATTTTATCCGCATCGATAATGGTCGATAGTCTATGGGCAATAATTAAGCTGGTATGCCCTTCTGAGACTTCTTTAATGGCTTCGTTAATGTTCTTTTCGGTGCGAGAGTCCAAGGAAGAAGTTGCTTCGTCAAAGACCATGATCGCTGGACGTTTTAATAGCATACGGGCAATTGCTAGGCGCTGTTTTTCTCCGCCAGAGAGTTTCAAGCCACGCTCACCAACGATGGTTTCTAAACCGTCTGGGCAGTGCTTTAGGAATTCGTCCAGCTGAGACATGGTAATCACGCGCGCGAGTTCTTCATCAGAGGCTTGAGGTGCGGCGTATAACAGGTTGTTTTTAAAGGTATCGTTAAACATTACGGTATCTTGCGGAACAACGCCAATGTGCTCACGCAGACTCGCGAGGGTCAGACTATAAATGGACTGGCCATTAATGAGAATGTCCCCCGAGTTGGTATCGTAAAAACGAAACAGCAATTTGGTTAAGGTCGATTTTCCTGCGCCGCTGCTGCCCACAACCGCAATACGCTGGCCTGCTTCAATGGTAAACGAAACATCTTTTAAAATTGGACGCTGGCTTTGATAGTGAAAATTCAACTTGGAAAACTCAATGCGCGCATGGGAATTTATAAGTTGATCGTTGCCTTTATCTTCAACAGAAGGCTTTTCTTTTAATAAGCCCAGCATTTGTTCGATGCTCGCGAGTGACGCTTTTACTTCACGATAGACAAAGCCTAGAAAACTCAGGGGGGTGAATAGCTGGAACATAAAGGCGTTCATCAAGGTGAAATCACCAATGGTCATGGTGCCCATGATGACGTAATACGCGGATAGGCACAGCATTAGCGTCATTGCGACGCTGATAATAAAAGCTTGGCCTGAGTTTAAAGCGAATAAGGTTAGGCGGTTTTTGCGCCTGGCCTGTTCCCAGCCTGATAATGAATCGTCGTAGTCTTTTGCTTCGCGCTCTTCTGCGGAAAAATATTTCACCGTTTCGTAATTCAATAAGCTATCAAGGGCTCGGGCATGAGTGCTTGAGTCCATTTTATTAGCTTGGCGCACGTACATGGTTCGCCATTCGGTAATACGCGCGGTATAGATAACATACGAGACAACAGCGACTAAGGTGATTAGCGCAAACCACGGCGGGTAGTTGTAAAGTAGCAAACCGATGACCAGTACTAGTTCAAATAACGTAGGTAAAATATTGAAAATCACAAAGCGCATCAAGAAGCTGATGCCATTCGTGCCCCGTTCGATATCGCGCTGAAGGCCGCCGGTTTGTCGCGACAGGTGAAAATCGAGGCTCAATTTGTGCAGGTGCTGAAATACTTTAAGCGCCATGCGACGCATTGCGCGCTCAGTTACGCGGCCAAACAATACATCGCGCATTTCACCCAACAAGACATTTAATAAGCGCACGGCTCCGTAGGCTAATAACAAACCGATTGGAAACCATAACCAAACATTGTCTGGGCTGATGGTATCGCCACCTGCTCCGCCAGCTAAACCATCGACTAGGTCTTTTAATACGAATGGCATGGATACACTGGCAAGTTTAGCACTGACCAAACACAGACCTGCAAGTATGACTCGGCCCTTGTATTCCATTAAATATGGCCACAGTGTTTTAAGCCATGCGGTATTGGTTAAACTGACTTCGGGAGCGTCGCTCCATCCAGAAGGTCTCATGAGGTGCCTATTCTAGTAATTGAGCAGAGACTTTATCATAGCAAGCCGTTATTATGTTCGACGTTTGATTAATATGATTA
>CAWVSY010000115.1:0-3152 GCA_963933055.1 uncultured Oleispira sp. | reverse complement strand
CAAAGATATTAAGTGAGACTGAAAGTATTATACGAGTATAATAAAGGTTAACTGTCGCGTTTATTAACGACAGTTAATTTTTAATAATGACTCTAAACTCTGTGAATCGTTTAAAGCTGAATACATGATTAATACTCGAATCTATTGAAAACTCAAACTCACCATGAAGCATCGCTAATACAAGCTGTACAATTGAATAACCTTTGCGTTGTATACCTGCCCTAGATACAACAGCTGTCATTGGCGAAGTATTAGGTGAAACACCATCACGCTCATTCTTTAGCTGCTGAACCCATTTATCAACCGTTGATTTACCAACATTAATTGCTTCAGCGGCTTCCCGTATAGAATAGCTTTTATCTAGAACTAATTGTGCAACTTCTAAACGGAATTCAGGTTTGAAGTTAGGTCTTTTAGGTTTGTTCATTGTGTCACCTTAATATTTACGAGATGATTAGGTGGCCAAATTCACTGTACCACTACAAAAATGCCTTTCTGTAAGGCATGTATTTATAAAGAGTTTTCATATGAGAGGTTTTTTCTATTGCTTTATGTGGCTCGATTTAGAGTGTGAACATTTATTAATGTAAAGGAGATCTAGATTTTCAGATGCCTTTCAGTTTTTTTCTGTTTTTCCTGGCTGGTAGGTTTTCGAAAGATCAGCATCATTCTCAAACAGTAAATTAACCGCGTTTTTGGCAGAATGTGTTTGCATAGAATTCAGTAAGTTATCGAATTTATTTGCTTGGACAGATAACTTAAGTTCCGTAAGCGATCGATAAACTACACCCTAGACTTCTTTCTCGAGTAGCTCTCTGGCATTCCATGGTAAGAGCTGTTCGTATTCCTCAATACTTTTCACTTGAGGAATCTTGGTAAACAACAACTGTAAATACGCGTGCGGATTCAGATCATTTGATTTAGCGGTCTCGATTATGCTGTAAAGCATCGCACTCGCTTTAGCGCCTTTTTGACTGTTGCTGAACATCCAATTTTTTCTTCCGATAGCGAACGGGCGAATCGCATTTTCGACGGTATTATTGTCGATATTCAAACGCTCATCTTCTACATAAAGAGTGAGCTTATTCCAGTTCTTCGCTAAATAACTCAGCGCCATGCCTGTTTTCCCTTTCGGCAAAGTCGTCACTAATGATTTATCTAACCAGTTCTTTAATTTTTGAAGTTGCGGAACACTTTCCCTCTGCCTTATTGCTAAGCGTTTTTCAGGGCTAAGATCTTTAATTTTATTTTCTATGGCATACAGCTTTTTGATGAAGCTCACGGCCATATCAGCTTTACTTGTCGCCCCTTTTTTACTGGGTGCTACTTTTTGCGCCTCAACAAATTTTCTTCGTGCGTGCGCAAAACAACCGAGATGATGAACACCCTCAATCGTATCGAGGTGGTTATAACCTGCGTAATCATCGGTTTGCAGGAACCCTTGAAAATCAGGCAGCAGTGTTTTCACCACATCCGCTTTTCGGCTGCTAGCGTAATCAAATAACACTATCGATTCTTTTTTATTCGGGTCGCCTGTTTTTCGGACCCACATATAGCTTTTGCTTTCTGCTTTTTTTCCAGGCTCTTTCAGTACCTGTACCGGCGTTTCATCCATGTGCACATAGCCGCTTTCTAACAGCCGATCATTGAGTAAGTTATAAAGTGGTTGCAACAACTCACTGCTTTTAATCATCCAATTGGCTTGGGTGTTTCTGGGCAAGTGAATATTCAATCGCGATAAAATATTCTCAATTCGATATAAAGGTAAGGCATCTTGATACTTTGCCGTTGCAATGTAGGCTAACAAGCTAGGGCTTGCATTGCTTTTTGGAATGGGCTGCGCGGGTAAACTCGCCGTTTGCATTTGGCCTTCGCAGTTTTTGCAGGCGTATTTTTTACGGTGATGTTGTAATACTTGAATAACCGCTGGAACGATGTCGAGCTGTTCGGATACTTCATCACCTATGTGTTGTTTTTCACATCCACATAAGCAACGTTTTTCTTCATCAGTTAGATCGTATTCAACAATAATGCGTGGGTATTCTTCTGGGATCGGTTTTCGACCTGCTTTGGCTTTGGTTGCTGGTACAGTTCCTGGTTCAGAATTTTCTTCACTTTCGACCGCTTCAGCAACCCAGTTATCGTCACTATCACAGGCTTCAACTTCTATTTCATCAAATAGCTCAGCTTGATCAGGTGATTTCTCGCTGCTTTTACCAAACTTATTGGCTTTGAATAATTTAACGATTTCTTCTAAATGACGAATATGATTTTGTTGCTTCTCTGCAAGAGATTGCGCTGCCAAAACGAGTTGCTTTAACGCATCAATATTGTTAGGCAGGGCATCTTTTTTAGCAGATTTATTGACTTTTATATTCGTCTTTTTCATGCCATGGATTATACCAGAATCAATTCATATCTTCATAAAATAATGCTTCATGAGGCTTGCCTGTAAAGATATTTAAGCCATCTAAAAGTCGATTTAAATCTCTACCTGAAATTGTGCATGGGTTTACGGATAAATCATCTAACCATTTGAATTTTTGTTTTTCTAAGCGCTTATACCAAAGTACAAAGCCATTATTCTCCCAGTAAAGTATTTTGATTTTATCTCGACCTCGATTGCAAAAGACAAATAGAGCTGGTTCTAAAGGATTGAGTTCTAGCTCGTTCTCGACAATGCCTGCAAGTCCGTCAATGGACTTGCGCATATCAACAACCCCTGAATATAAATAAGCGGGGGTAGACTTGCTAGGCCTGATCATGAAGTACACCTGCTTGATGCAGCGAAATCAATAATGAAGTGGCATCACTAACAGACAGTTTTATTTTTGCAGGACCTAAAGAAACCTCAGCTTCGCCTGTGCTTGATTTATTCGATGGTTCAGGTCTAGGAATTGATATAAATGAGCAATTTTCTTTGTTGTCATCATCATTCTTAGTAGAGGTTTTCTTGATCCAGTAATAAAATGTACTTTGATTAATGTTTTTTTGCTTTAAGAATGCTTGCTTCGTTTGCCCGCTTGATTCCCATTCATTAATGATTGACTGCCAGCGCTCTCGTTTTGTCATGTTCTACCCTCGATTAAAGTTTGAGGGCAGTATGTCAGGGATGATTAAAGGATTTTAGATGGGGTTTATTGATCGCTTAC
>CAWVSY010000114.1:0-3360 GCA_963933055.1 uncultured Oleispira sp. | reverse complement strand
GACCTCTACCATGTCAAGGTAGCGCTCTAACCAACTGAGCTATAGTCCTAAAGTGTGTGCAGTCTAATAAATTGCCTTAAGCCTTGCAAGGCCTTTTTATCAATTCGCCTTGAAAGCCTACATTTGCCACATTTTGATTAAAAATCAGTCTGTTAGCGCTATTTCACGGGCGCGGGTTTCTACCTCTATCCAGTCTTGCGCAGCGAGTAGCTTAGCTTCGGTTAACCAGCTTCCTCCTACGCACATTACGTTATTTAGGCTTAGGTATTCTCGGTAGTTGTCTGGGCTTATGCCCCCCGTTGGGCAGAATTGAATATCTGCAAACGGTCCTGCCCATGCTTTTAATAATTTTGCACCACCAATTGCACTGGCTGGAAAACATTTCAGTTGGGTAAACCCTGCGGCTTTCGCTTCCATCACTTCGCTCGCAGTAGCAACGCCAGGTAGGAAAATACCACCCCATTCACCCTGCTTTTCAACCTGCTGGGCCTTGGTTATCAGTTCTGTCGTTAAGCCTGGGCTGACAATAAATTGTGCCCCAGCATCGATCGCTTGCTGATATTCATTAGCATTACAAACAGTGCCAGCGCCCACGATCGCTTCGGGGACTTGCTCGCTAATCTGTTGTATCGCCGCCAAGCCTGCCTCTGTTCGCAAGGTGACTTCTAAAAGATGCACACCACCCGCGACCAAAGCTTTAGCCATGGGCACTGCGTGATCGATATTGTCGATAACAATCACTGGAATGAGTGGTTTACTATTTTCTAACCAGGTATTTAATTTTGTCATAATTACAGCTCCTGCTCGTCATTCGCCCAGCCTAACGATAAGGCGCCTTGGTCAGCAGCCGTAACGTTTGTGCGGAATATACTGAATAGCTCACGACCTAAGCCTATATTTTTACGAGTGCTCGGGGGCACAGAGTTAGATTGATCACCTGTACCTGCAACAGACTCATGGTGATTTTTAATTAAGCCTTTATGTGCGTCTATTTCGATCATATCGCCATCACAAATCGCATCGATTGCACCACCCAATAATGCTTCTGGGCATACATGCAAGGCTGCGGGTACTTTGCCTGATGCACCAGATAAACGGCCATCGGTTAATAATGCGACCTTATAGCCCGCATCTTGCAGATTAGCCAATACCGGCATAAGTTTGTGTAGCTCAGGCATGCCATTGGCTTTTGGCCCTTGGTATTTCACCACGATGATGCAATCTTGATTTAACTCGCCAGCATCATAAGCAACTTGCACATCATTTTGATCCACAAATACTTTGGCTGGGGCATGTGTATACCAGCGAGACTCAGGCACTGCGGATATTTTAATTAATCCGCGGCCAATATTACCCGTTAATAATTTAAGCCCACCTTCGCGCATAAAGGGCGCATGAGCAGGCGCTAATACATCAAGGTCTAAACTCTCTTTGCTTACATCACGCCAACCGAGTTGTTTTTCTTGGTCGCCGTTTTTCAATGTTTTGATTATTAGATAAGGTTCTTGGCAATAGGCATTCATGCCTTTACCCAATGACGTGTCAGTTCCTAATAACGTACTGACATCATTATGAATCAGTTCTGCTTCTAATAATTCACGTATTAAAAATCCCATTCCACCCGCTTGCTGGAAATGGTTCACATCGCCTTTACCATTAGGATACATCCGCGTTAATAGCGGTACGACATCGGATAAATCAGAGATGTCTTGCCAGTCTAAAATGATACCCGCCATGCGAGCAATCGCAACGAGATGAATACTGTGATTGGTCGAGCCCCCAGTCGCTAACAAACCAACAATGGCATTGACAAAACTTTTTTCGTCGAGCATTTTTCCTAACGGATTATAGCCTGCTTCTAACGCGGTATGCTGGCTGAGCTTTTCTAATGCGTATTGGTTGAGCAAAGGTCTTAGTGGGTCTTGTGGATGCAAAAATGAGCTGCCGGGTAATTGCAGCCCCATGATTTCCATCAGCATTTGATTGGAGTTCGCCGTACCATAAAAGGTGCAAGTACCTGCGCTATGATAAGACTTTAATTCTGACTCTAATAATTCTTCTTTACCCACCTCTCCTGCTGCAAACTTCTGCCGTGTTTTTGCTTTTTCTGAATTTGAAATGCCCGACGCCATCGGCCCAGAAGGTAAAAATACCGCGGGTAGATGACCAAAACGCAAAGCCGCCATTAATAAACCAGGCACAATTTTATCGCAGATGCCTAATAAAACAGCACCATCAAAAACATCATGAGACAAGCCTATCGCCGTACTTAAAGCAATCGCATCGCGGCTAAATAAAGAAAGCTCCATGCCCTTTTGGCCTTGGGTAATACCATCGCACATAGCCGGAACACCTGCAGCGACTTGGGCAACATGACCAAGCTTGCCAAGATGTTGCTTTATTTCATCAGGGTAGTTTTTATACGGTTGATGAGCAGACAGTACATCATTGTAAGCACTAATAATGGCTATATTGGCGGCTCGATGACTTTGCTTAAGAATGACTTTTTCATCATGATCTTCGGCGGCAATAGCGTGAGCTAAATTGGTACAGCTCATGCCATGACGCGCGGGCTGATTTTGTAAACGCTCGGCTTCTGAATTAATTAGTTGCAGATATTCTTGGCGACTTTTTTTACTGCGTTTTATGATTCTTTCAGTCACGGCAGCAACGATAGAATGCATACTTTCTCCTTTAAATTTATAAAAAGCGATTGTTTAAAAAGCTCTATTCCGTTCGATAAACACTGATACTAATGCCATCTTGATGCAATATGTGCGATACCGGCAACTGTTCACTCACTTCTTCACAGGCTTTTTCGAATACAGAATTTTTATCGCTACCAGTAAAATGAAGATATATCTTTTCGGCGCGCTTCATAAAACGCCAGGTTAAGCTCATTCTTGCTTGAGGTAAAAATTCGTCTTCTACAGGCAAGCACCAAGCCGCAGTACCACCATCTAATAATGCCGCTAACTTATTCGAACCGGTAAACCAAGATGCCGTATGGCCATCTAAACCCATGCCTAAAACAACCACATCAATATGATCGATTTGAGTTCTTAATTGCGTTTCACAATCCATTATGCCTTCACTCGGCCATTCAGCATTATTCTTCAGCCCTAAAAAATAGGCTTTTTGGGCATTATTCTGCATTAGATGATCACGGACCAATTTTTCATTACTGTCCTTATGATCGACAGGCAACCAACGCTCATCGACTAATATAATCGTCACTTTACCCCAGTCTAATGTTTGCTGACTAAGATGCTGAAAAAAAGCGATGGGGGTATTACCACCACTCACGGCCAAGCAAGCTTTATTCTTTTCATTTAAACAAGCATTAAGTTGCTTGCTGAC
>CAWVSY010000113.1:0-3417 GCA_963933055.1 uncultured Oleispira sp. | reverse complement strand
TATGCGCGGTAACCTTTTGCTATTTCCTACAGGGAATCCATAGGATGAATATTAAATACCTGGTTTTTTCTGGCACAGCACTTTTTTTATCCTCCTCTTGTCTAGCGCTGCAGGTGCTTGATGATGAAGCCTTATCTGTTGTTCAAGGGCAATCTGGGTTAACCGTAGAACAGAGCCAGTTACTGAATATTGGTGAGTTAACGTACAGTGATGATGGCAATGATTTAAGCATTGAAGGGCTGCGTTTTTCTTCTCAAGACAATGTAAATGAGGTTGCTCATAGAACTTATGTGCTGGATGCCTCTCAAGATGGTGCGCTTAGAGTTCAAACAGAAATAAAACCAACCCAAATGCACATCGATGCCATTCGAATTAATGATTCCACCGCCAGCTTTGGTGATTTTACGTTAAATTATGAAGCGGTAACGAATTTTAGTATGAAAGGCATGCCTTTGGGTGGCTTTGAAGGGGATTTTGAAATAGGTATCTCCAAGGCTCAGTTAATTTGGAAAACCAATGGGCATTCATTATCGTTCGAAAATATTGGTTATAACGCCAAGGTTGATAACTATACGTTTGAATATGATGTGATTGATAATACCAAAGCGCAAACTCGCTCTGGGTTAAATTTGGGAATGGAAAACTTTGATTTCTCATTTTCTACTGGCGCGGTGAGTCTTGGAAGTGTCAGTTTGGGTGAGTTGTCTGGAGATCTGGCATTATCCGCTAATCTTAAAATGTTTGGTGGAGGGCGCTATGGAACAGATGGTCTTACTCTTCATTCTAACGTTAATATTCTCGCTAACCCTTCTAATTACGTTCGATTTACCGACTATGATGCACAGGGTCAAGGTAATTCATTATCGATGGAAGACTTCAGTGGTGCGATTAACCTAACAAATTTAACCTTAGATGTTGAAGCAGGTCATTTAGCAATAGGCTTTGATCAATTAGATGGAGCATTTAAGGCTGGGACAATTTTAATCGGCGATAGTAGCCAATCAATTGGTGGTATTGAGCTGGACTTTTTATTAAATGATGATGCGGCTAATAACCGCTTTAACCGCTTCCAGTTATATCCGGGTATTATTCAGCCAAATTTGGGCGCTTTGCCTGCAAAAATAAGAGGCTATGCCTTTAATTTTTATAAAGACTTAAATGCGGCTAGCGAGGGTTTAAGTATCGCAAGTCAGTGGAATTTAGCGAATGCTGATTTGTCGTATATTGATGATGGCCGTCGCGTTATATTTAGTGGCCTTAAATCTTTTGGCTCCGCCAATACAACGTTCGATGTGCGTGATAAAGCACTGGCGATTGGTATGACTGATTTGAAAGGTTCTTATAGTATTGACGGTTTAAGAGTGGGTGATAAAACAGCACCTTTGCAGGGGGGGGCGGAGTTACTGCTGTCGCTTGAAGTATTCCAAGCAATGGATTTCGAAATTAACGGTTATACAACCATTACGGCTGGTGGTGCAGAGGGGGGTGGTATTCGTATCAACGGAGACTACTACTTCAGCAATACCAATATTGGGTTATCAATTGATGAAAATGGCCAAGGTATTTGGGCGACAGATGTGAATTACGACATTCATTTGCGAGACATTACCTTTGATGTAGAAGACGATGGATTAAAAATGAATCGCGGTGAACAATGGAGCACGATGGACATTGCGAATCTTCGCTGGGGGGATAAAGCGGCAGGAAGAAGCCTAGGGCGAATAAAGCTTGAACGTTTTGAACAAGGTTCGTCTTTAGCCATTATGCCTGGTGGTGCGGGTGAGGTTTGTGTAGGAGCGTCTGGCTCAAATGAATCAAGTTGTGGATCTGCAGGCGGACGTTGGGAAGACCGTGGCGAGCAAGGTATGACTATTGCGCTTAAAGCCGCGTTTGCCAATGCGGGATCGACTACCGATGGAACGGCAACCGCAAGAAACAGACTAACTTGGGAAAATAACCGTACCGAAAGGAGTCCAGGGTCTGGCAAGTATATTAACGGTACCGGTACTCAAATCATTTTTGATAACTACAGTACAAATGATGGCAGAGGTCCTAGTGATACCAATAATCACGGTTTGCAGGCTAATTTAAGCATTGATGTATTCGAAACCAAAGTGCTTAAGAAAACCAGTGGAGATGATGCTAATGGTATTTCTGGTGATTTTGGCGATGAACTCATTTATGAAAATATAGGGACTGCGAGTGAGCCTGTTCGTGGTAATCAGTACACTTATGTCGCGTCACCGACAGCGCAGCAAAAAGTATTAAGACCCTTAGGCTTTGCCGTAAAAGGCAATGTTTCATTTAAAGAACTCAATATTGGTGCTGTACAGCTTAAGCATCCTAATATTGCAGCCCCGCAAGCCGTCTTTCATGGTGTCGTAATGCAAAACCTAAATTTAACGACGAACCTGACCGCAACCCCAATACAATAGGGCCATTTGGCCCTTTAAACAGGGTATTAAGGTGTATTCAGCAAATAAATAACAGGTATACAGCTTATTAATTTCAATTATGGTGTGAATCTATCTACTATACGCATCGTAGCAAAAAGGTTTAGTGCATTGAGACACGCTACGATATTAGCACTGGCCCCCTCTCACATTATTTGAAGGATTGACACATGTCAGCTTATCAAGACGATATCAAAGCCGCATCTGCAGTAATCGACGCTGCTGGTAGCCCTTGGGAAACCATCAGCCCAGAATCTGTAGCTCGCATGCGCGCTCAGAATAAATTCAAAACTGGCCTAGAAATAGCTCAGTACACTGCAGACATCATGAATGCAGACATGGCTGCTTTCGACAAAGATAAGACTAAGTACACTCAGTCTTTAGGTTGCTGGCACGGTTTTGTTGGTCAACAAAAATTGATCGCGATTAAGAAGCACTTCGGTACTACTGAACGTAAATACCTATACCTTTCTGGTTGGATGGTTGCTGCTCTACGTTCTGAGTTTGGTCCTCTTCCTGACCAATCTATGCACGAGAAGACGTCTGTTGCTTCTTTGGTTAAAGAATTATACACATTCCTTCGTCAAGCTGACGCTCGTGAACTAGGCGGTCTTTTCCGTGAACTAGACGCAGCTCCAGAAAGCGAAAAAGCAGCTGTTCAAGCTAAGATCGACGCTCACGAAACTCACATCGTACCTATCATTGCTGATATCGATGCTGGTTTTGGTAACGCTGAAGCGACTTACTTGATGGCTAAGCAAATGATCGAAGCAGGTGCTTGTGCACTTCAGATCGAAAACCAAGTTGCTGATGAAAAGCAATGTGGTCACCAGGACGGTAAAGTAACTGTTCCTCACGCTGACTTCCATTCTAAAATCCGCGCTTTGCGTTATGCATTCCTAGAGCTTGGCATCGACAACGGTATCATCGTTGCTCGTACTGACTCTGAAGGTGCTGGTCTTAC
>CAWVSY010000112.1:0-3493 GCA_963933055.1 uncultured Oleispira sp. | reverse complement strand
GAAAATCAGTATCATAAGCAGTCTCTACTAACTAAGAATACCAGTGTTAGTAGATAGGTCGAAGTTACGGAGAAGTTACGGTGGCAAGTAACCAGAATTAATCCATAGCCAAGAATGCTGTATTAACAGTCATTAGCGGGAATAGCTCAGCTGGTAGAGCGCAACCTTGCCAAGGTTGAGGTCGCCAGTTCGAACCTGGTTTCCCGCTCCATTTTTTATAAGGTCTAAGCCCTATTATTTAATATTTATTCTCTATTAAAGCAGATCACTTTTGATTGCGTCATTTCTTGTATTGCATAACGCACGCCTTCGCGCCCTAAGCTGCCACGTTTATAACCGCCAAAGGGCATGGCATCAAAGCGAAAGTCGGAAGAATCATTGATCATCACGCCACTTGCTTCTAGGCTATCTGCTGCTTTTAAAGCCGTTTCCAAGTCAGAAGTAAAAATACCTGCATGCAAACTATAATCTACACGATTTGCCCAAGAAATTACCTCATCAAAACAATCAAATGATTCCAAGATAACGACTGGAGCAAAGACTTCTTTCATGCATAATCGAGATGTAGCAGGAACCTTAGTCAATACTGTTGGGGTATATATATTATCGTTACGTTGATGCCCTGTTAGTAACATAGCGCCTTGCTTAATTGCATCCTCCACCCAAGATTGGATACGCATGGATTGCTCAGGCGTTATCATCGGTCCAACATCGGTTGACTCATTCATAGGATCACCCACATTGAGTGCTTTTGTTTGTTCGACAAATGCTGGTAAGAATTTATCGAAAATACTGCGTTCAACAAAAATACGTTGGGTACCGATACAATTTTGGCCCGATGCCCAAAAAGATCCCGAAACTGTTGCTTTTACTGCCTTATCAAGATCGCTGTCAGCCATAATAATTACCGGCGCATTGCCTCCCAAATCCATTGTTATTTTTTTTAAGCCAGCAGTCTTTGTAATTGCTTCACCTGTTGTCATTCCTCCTGTAAAGGAGACCATACGAATATCATTAGCAGATACTAGTTCCCTTCCAATATCGGCATCGCCAATCACCACAGAAATAATATGCTTATTTAATCCTGCGCGCACAAACGCATCAACCAGTTTAATAGAAGATAGTGGAGCAAGTTCTGACGGTTTTAAAATAACAGAATTACCAGCAGCAACTGCAGGCCCTAACTTGTGTGCAACCAGATTAAGAGGATCGTTGAATGGAGTAATCGCCAATATAATACCTAGAGGGTCGACGTGGGTGTAGCCTTGTCTTCCTATGGCACCCTCAAAGGAATCAAAAGGAATTATCTCACCACTTATTCTCTTAGCTTCTTCTCCGGACAATTCCAGTGTATTAATGCACCGGGTTACTTCTTTGCGGGCCTGCATAATAGTTTTTCCTGCCTCGTTCACTATTAATAAAGCAAAGTCTTCTAGCTCATCACGAACAATGGCAGCCGTTGCAAATAAAATATTGGCACGCTGATAACGCGCTAATTTACGACTGATTTCAAAGCCGTGTTTGGCACTTACTAACGCAGCCTCAACATCTTTTGAAGTTGCCGCAGGAATAGAATCAATAATGATCTGTGAAAAAGGGTTTATTACATCAATCATTTGTTGATGCTGTTTATTTTTCTCAAGTGATTCAGTGTTAAAGGATTTCATACTAAACATTCACACGCTGATGAATTGCAATAATATCTGACAAGATAGCGTATGCGGTCTCAGTTCGTCCTGCACCAGGTCCAGAAATCGTCACATCACCCAGCATTCCTGAGGTAAAAGTGATCGCATTAACCACGCCATTGATACTGCTAAGTGGATGAAATAGGTCAAGCTTCTTTGGTGAAACACTTGCAATAATAGACCCATCGTCTTTCTTGCTAGCCTCACCTATAAGCTTCCAATGCTGACCTTCCGCAACGGCTTCTTTTACCATAGCTTCAGAAAGGCAAGTAATGCCTACACACTTAACATCATCTTGAGTTAAATTAGCACCCCATAAGCGATTCGCCAAAACTATAACCTTTAACATTACATCCTTACCTTCAACATCAGCACTAGGGTCCGCTTCAGCAAATCCTTGTTGCTGTGCAGAGGTAATAGCATCTGTAAAAGTTTGACCTTGCTCAACCAAACCCAAAACATAATTTGCAGTGCCATTCATGATGCCAGTGAATTTATTAATCTCACTGCCCTTCATTAATTTGTCTACAAAGCGAAGGATTGGTGTGCCGCTCATCACAACGCCCTCATATTCAAAACTGACATTATTTATTAGCGCTAAATCCATTAACTCCTTTTCTGCAAAAGCAAGAGGGCCTTTATTTGTAGTTGACACATGCTTGCCATTAGCGAGTGCCCAGCGACAATGCGACGTAGCAGCCTGTCCTGTAACTGAGTCAGTTACCGTGGCCTCAACAATAATATCTGCATTGCTATTTTTAATAATGTCTTCATTGTCTGCCTTTGCATTCCCATTTCGCAATGAAGCAAAAGCTCCTTCAGCTACCGGCAATTCGTTAAGTAAGTCTAAGTCGATACCTTCTGGTGAATACACTGATCCTAAAAATATATCTGAAACTGCAACAATGCGTATATTAAAACCCATTTCACGATAAAAATTTTCTGGATTTATTGAAATAATGTTAGCTAGAGCTCTATTAACACCGCCAAAACCAATAAGTGCAATGTTGTAATTGATTTTATGCATAATGCGAAACCTCTAAAATTGAATTTTCGCTATTATTACAAAGGAGGCTCCAAAAGACTTGCACGAATCAACCAAAGATATGGTCAAAATGACTATATTGATAGGCAATATACCCAAATAAAATGAACTATAAAAAACAAGTTAGAAACTAGTTAAAAGCATGCTTATTGAGAGGATTTTGTTTCAGATAAAACAAAAACTGTATTTGTGTTGTCAACACTTTTTAGATTGCTTATGTCTTTCCATATTTCATGAATACGCTCTTGGGAGGATGCACTTACATTAAGAAAAATATCATATTCACCACTCACAATGAAACAGGATTTTATTTCTGGTACCTTGTCTGCATACTCAATCACTTCGTTATTTCGCATACGATCTTTACGAAAAACCATAATAGATGCAACTACTGATTCATTATCAGTCAAACCATCACCTAAGATTGCTGTGTAGCCTTTAATAAAGCCAGATTTTTCTAGCTTACTTATGCGATTGGTTACCGCGTTACGTGATAAATTCACATGATGAGACAAGTCAGTTATTGATATGCGTGCATTGCCTGTCAATGCTTGGATAATCTTATGATCAAAATTGTCTAGCTGTGTTTTCATCGGAATAATACTATCACAAGACTTTAATTTTTTTTAATGGTAAGAATACCTAGCCTAATATTATTAGAGGTCGCCAGTTCGAACCTGGTTTCCCGCTCCAGTTTCTTACCTTTCACATATATTAAATTAGCAATAATTCTTTTTGTATACTTTCATCAAGCAGCGGT
>CAWVSY010000111.1:0-3721 GCA_963933055.1 uncultured Oleispira sp. | reverse complement strand
TGATGCAGCTTCTTATAGCTTTCAATCAATCGTAAATGCTTGTCTAAACCTTCCAACTTCATACTGGTTGGGGTCAAACCTAAGAACTTCACATCACCGCTGATCGAGCCAACAACATTCGCCATCACTTCTTCACCGAACATTCTTTTGAAATTAACGATGTAATCATCAAGTTCTAAATCTTCATCCAGCGTCACTTCAAGTACGGCGTGCATCGCTTGATAGAACAAGCCGCGCGCAACGGTATTTTCGTTATATTGCAAGTACATCTCAACTAACTCAATCGCTTCATCCAGCGCCCCTAACGCCAGATAAATCAGAATCTTTAATTCAACAACAGTGAGCTGACCCCATGCCGTATTCTCATCGAATACAATACCAATCAGCGTTGGAATATCGGTGTAATTATCAATCTGACTCTCTTCCAAGCGCTCTACCAAACTCGTTAAGGCATCATTACTAAGCGAGTGAATATTCAAAATGTCTTCACGATACGCCAGCGCCTTGTTGGTATTATCCCAAATAAGATCGTCCACCGGATACACTTCAGAATAATCCGGTACTAAAATACGACACGCAGAACCGAGATCAGTAAACTCAGCAATGTACGATTCTTTGCCTAGAGTTTTTAAAATACCGAATAACAAATCAGACTCTTCTTCGTTAGTACCAGAACTATTGTTAGAAAAGCTCCATTCGCAAAATTCATAATCATGCTTGGCGCTAAAGAAGTGCCAAGAAATTACACCGGTAGAATCAATAAAGTGTTCAACAAAATTCTCAGGCTCAGAAACTTCCATGCTATTGAACGTTGGTTTTGGAACATCGTTCAGGCCTTCAAAACTGCGACCTTGTAAAAGCTCGGTTAAGCTACGTTCTAGCGCCGCTTCAAAACTTGGGTGCGCACCAAAAGACGCAAACACACCGCCGGTTTTCGGATTCATCAGCGTCACACACATCACAGGGAACTGACCGCCTAATGACGCATCTTTAACGACAATAGGAAAACCTTGAGCTTCCAAAGCCTTAATGCCTTCTACAATCGTCGGGTATTTATTAATGACTTCCTGAGGAACATCCGGCAGTACAATTTCTTGCTCAATAATTTGTCGCTTCACCGCGCGTTCGAATATTTCCGACAGGCACTGAACCTTCGCTTCGTTAACATTATTGCCCGCGCTCATACCATTACTGAGGAACAAATTTTCAATTAAGTTCGAAGGAAAATAAACCGTCTCACCATCCGATTGACGAATATAAGGAATCGAACAAATACCGCGTTCAGTATTACCTGAGTTGGTATCAACTAAATGTGAACCACGCAGTTCACCTTCAGGGTCGTAAATTTCACGGGTATAGTCATCTAAAATGCCTTCAGGAAGCGCATCATCTTCAGTTAATGCAAACCACTTTTCATTGGGATAATGAACAAACTCGCTCGCAGCAATGTCTTGGCCAAAGAACTGATCGTTATAAAAGAAATTACAGTTTAAACGCTCAATGAACTCGCCCAAGGCCGAACAAAGTGCGCTTTCTTTTGTCGCGCCTTTACCGTTGGTAAAGCACATCGGCGAGGCCGCATCACGAATATGCAACGACCACACATTGGGTACAATGTTACGCCAAGAAGAAATTTCAATCTTCATACCCAAATCGGCCAACAGATTCGTCATATTGGCAATGGTTTGCTCTAGTGGCAGATCTTTACCCAAGATAAAGGTCTGCGATTCACTTTCAACGTTACCATCCGCTTTCCCCATCAACATCGCTTGAGCATCTTCGTCGAGACTCTCAACCGTTTCGATCTTAAACTCAGGGCCTGTTTGAATCACTTTTTTAACGGTACAGCGTTCAATCGAACGTAAAATACCGGCACGATCTTTATCAGAAATACTGTCAGGCAGCTCTACCTGAATTTGGAAAATCTGGTTATAGCGATCTTCAGGATCAACAATGTTGTTTTGCGAAAGTCGAATGTCATCGGTAGAGATACCTTTACCCACACAATACACCTTCACGAAATAAGCCGCACACAATGCAGACGACGCCAGAAAATAATCAAACGGGCTTGGCGCAGAGCCGTCACCCTTGTAGCGAATAGGCTGATCTGTGATAACCGTATAATCATCAAACTTAGCTTCAAGTCTGAGGTTATCGAGAAAATTTACTTTGATTTCCATGGCATAGCTTCCAGCGTAGAGGGCGGCACGACAGCGAATTGATCTTAATTGCGGGGATTATCGGGGTTTTCGCTGCAATAGTCTTGGGAAGTTATGTAAATAGGCAAAGTAGGTGTTTAAGGTAGGTACGCTGTCAGCAGATTCATTGGCAATGCACCATATTCACCACAATCTCGTAGACTGTAGGCTTTGGCGCATCGACCTCAACTCATAAGGTTACAATTTATCAACTTGTTCCTTATCAATTGACATTACCTTAATATAACCAGAATCTAAAATAATTGAATTACTATCTACCAGAGGAAAGCCTATTGAATCTGGATCATCAGTTATTCCATAAATATTTGAAAAGAACGAATCCCCATCTTGAAATAGATCAAATTCGAATGATTTCATTTTTGAATCATCCCAAAATATTACTTTTGCTATCTCAAAATATACATCACTACCAGTTTGATCAGGGCGATCAGGAATAACATCAAACGGCTCAAACAGCCCCCACCAAACCCAATCTATATTTTCAATTAATAATCTCTTTACTGACAGCCCATCAACTACTTCATCGGTCTCAGCTACAATATTACCTTCAAATTCTAGCTGTGAGAGAAATTGCTCACAATCTTCATCGAGATATGTAAATCAGGATTAAAATTTTTTTAAACACAACTTTTCCATTATTTTTTTAATTGAGCTAACGCTTAGCACACGACAGATTTTTAAGTTCAATAGTATTTTTTATTATGACTATTCAACTATTAATTTGTATTCAATGTCTTGAGCCATTTTGCTGTAGCCACCTTTATCTCTATTATATTGAGCATCAAATTTAAGCAAGTGCTCTCCTTTAGATAATGGTTTTAGCATTATCCAAAAACCGTCAGTGGCAGCAGGGTAAACCCTTGGAGCTTTATACTCTTCCGGTACCAAGCCCAATAAATCAAAACATTCTGTAGATGAAATACGAGCATGAGTTGGGTTAGACGAAATCAATGAGTCTAATGTAATTTCAATAGAAAGCAGCTCATCATTATTAAGTGCTGCAGCAGCCTTAGCATCTTCGCAAGAAAGCGCACCCTTCCGCCCTGGGTAATAGACCATGTTTATAACAGGGAAAAATATATGTTTTCCTGCAGGAATAACACATTCACGGCTTATTTTAGAAGTTCCATAGCCTCCCGCTAAGAACCATACATCACCCCTTTGACCAACATGACAGTTCTCGCCTGTATTGTCTCTAACTGGACTCACCTCTTTGGGCATTGTATAAGTCCATTGCCACCACATATTGGCATAATCTTCGAGTGACTTTGAATGCACCTCATCACCAGGAAACACCATAAAATCTTCAAAGCTAGCAGCCATAATATTTGAGGTAAAAAGTGCTAGAAAAACTGTTAAATATCGAGACTTCATTTGATTTCCTTATTTGTCACGTTTTTGTTGTGGGGCGATGATATGCAGCGAGGAACGAACGAAGAGAAATTTTCTTTGAAATCATACGACGGTCCCTGTTGTTGATAGCAGAGACAGTATATTCAACG
>CAWVSY010000110.1:0-4161 GCA_963933055.1 uncultured Oleispira sp. | reverse complement strand
ACAATAAGTTAAGCCGATCACCGTTGCGGGGGCAGCGTTGGATTCGTATGCGTAGCAGTGACTTACCAAACTTCCCGTTTAACCACCGAATGAGAATATTCAGCGGCACCTAAATGAGCGCGTAGGGTAAGTGTTATTTAATTTTTGTCAAGCCAGAGTCAGTTTAATTCTATACAAACTGCTTAACGGTGGTTAATTCAACGAATTGATGCTGATCGCAGTATTGGGTAGTTTAATGATGAAGCAGGCACCCTTGTTGGGGCTAGAGACAACGCTAAGCTGTCCTTGATGATGAGCTGTGATGATGAAGTAGGAAACGGATAGACCCAAGCCTGTACCTTGGCCGATATCTTTGGTGGTATAAAAAGGCTCAAAGATGCGACGACGAGTAGCGTCGTCCATTCCAGGTCCATTGTCTTTTACCTTGATGATTATATGTTCGTTCATTTGCTCGGCTGAAATATCAATTTGGGGTTCCCAATGTTGCTCATCAGAAGACGCTTTATGTTCTAATAACGCTTGTGCGGCATTTTGTAATAAATTCAAAATGACTTGTTCTAACTCCGACGGAATGCAATGCAGCATCATGTTTTCATCAATATTTTGTATATGAATATGAATGCTTTTTAGTTTTAAATCGGCACGAGCAATGGTTAGTGAGTTATCCAGAAGCTGTTTAACGGCTATGCTGCTCAAGCTTTTTTGGTTTCCACGAGAAAACTGAAGCATATTAGATACAATGCTTGCGGCTCTTTCTCCTGCATCTTGGATGTTATTAATAAATTTCAGAACCTGCCTATCTTCCAAATACAGGTTCATTGCTTGAAGATCTATGCCAAATTTCTCGGCGCTGTTTTGATTGGCTGTATGCGTTGGATGTATTCGGCGCTGAATGTTTTGTACTCCCTGTAATATTGCGCCTAAGGGATTGTTAATTTCATGTGCCATGCCCGCAGCTAATCCACCAACCGATTTCATTTTTTCTGTTTGCATGATGACTTCTTCCATTTTTTCTCGTTGGCTTATGTCATCAATACGTATTACTAAACCACTGATGGTTTTATCTTTGAGTGGATATAGGGTTATATCTGCTGGAAAGTCTCCTGAGGGTAAAGATAATTTGATTCGTTCAAATTTTCTTACTTCTGATGTTCGATCGTTATTAAAAGAAAGATCAATGTTGTCGAACATAGCAATGTAATGAGCAAGGCGCTTTCCAACCAACGGTTGACGTTCACAGGCAAGCCAGTCAGCCGCTTGTTGATTGCACTGAATAATATAACCTTGGCGATCTAGGGTGAAAAGAGCAGAAGGCATTGAGTCAATAATGCTATCGAGAAAGCTTCGAGTATGTGTGAGCTGGGTTTCTACTGAGCGGCGTATTGTAATTTCTTGTGCTAATTTCTCATTGGTTTTTCGCGTTTCATTCGATAGTCTGATGGCTCGAACTCGGGCACTTTCTGATTTTTCTTTTTCTTTTTTAAATACTTGCTCACGATTTTCATTCAGTTCAATTAAATCATTTAAGGCGTTGGATAGCTGAGTCGTATCAGAATCATTTTTATCGAAGCGTATTTTGTCGTCAGGGTGCGCTTCAATGGCCTTAATGGTTGTTAGCAATTTTTTATAAGGGGAACGTTGCCAATAACGAATAAGGCTGTATAAAAAGAATAAGGCTAACGTTGAAATGGAGGCGGTAAAGAGAGTGGTAGAGAGGGTATCGGCATAAAAGAATTGTGGCAATTCAATGTCGGTTTCTATTGTCAGGTTCAAATATTCAGACGAGTTTTTTGCACTTAAGCTATAGGTGAACTGAGAGGCGGGTACTGCCAGTGATGAATCGAAGTGGACGGGTAAATTACTTACGCAGGTTTGAGTACACTCATAAATTATTCTTTCTCGTTGAGCATTGTACAGAGCAATCTCTTTTATTTGGTAATGCTGAACCATACTGTTTGCAAGAGCTTGCAGTGCTAAAATATCATCAGAACGCTGCAATAACTGCAGTTGAAAAATATCAGCATATGAACGACTTAGCTCAGGTGCTAATTGCTCTCTGCCAACACGATCAGCTGCTAGAATATAAGATAACGTTGCTAGTATCGTGATGAAAATACACGTTATGATGGTTGCAGTAATAACCTTTTGTCGAACGAGCAATATGGTATCTCTACTGATTGATTTTTAAGCATTAAGTGGTGCTGCTATTAAATGATATTAGCATATCTTTTTTTCAGCCTCATACGATTTTATAAGGTCTACTAAGGACGTTGAAATGGGCAGTTTAATATTATGTTCAATTGCCTCTCTTAATAAATAGCCATTAATGAAGTCAATCTCTGTTGATTGTTTATTCTTTGTATCTTGCAGCATTGAGGAAACGTTATTTGCCGTAAGCTTTGCAATGAGTTGTGCTTTTTCGAATAAATCAAAACTGAGAGGGACCTGTATTTTCTTAAAGAATAACTCGGTTTCTTTGCATAGTTCAATGAGTTCCGCGAACGCTTCGGGTTGAGTTAATAGTTCGCCATTCTTACACTGGTATTTTACTGTCAGAGGGTTAATAACCGCATTGATCGCTAATTTATCCAATAGCACCTGTTTGATGTTGTCTGACCAAGAATGATTACCTTGGAGTGATGCTAAAGGAAGTTTGAACGCTGCGTGAGTCCCGCTATAAAATCCCCATTGAGTTTGTCCAATGCCCGCATGGGTAACGGCCTCTGGCTGACTTCTAAATGCTCCTTCGGTTGTTGAGGCCGCAAATAGAGGGTTGTTTGGGAACTTTTCTATGAATAATGAGTGCTGACCAAAGCCATTTTGTAATAAAACAATTTGAGTATCAGAATGAATCGCTTTGTTCCATTGCTGTAATGCTTGCAGGCTTTGGCTTGCTTTGCAGCAAACCAAAAGGACATCCAGCTTTTCGCTTTTCCAGATTGGCCATTGATAGTATTGAGTCGTATCTCTGCCACCAATGCTATGCCCGTTAGGGCTAGTGAGTTCGAATTGAATACTGTCTTGGTGTGTATTTCTTGGCAGTGCCAATACCTTGCTATTTTTAGGCAGTTGACTGCTTATTAAGCATCCAATAGCGCCTAATCCAATGATGCCAATGGTTAGTGGTTGTTCAGTAGAGGTTTTATTCATAGCCTCTTATTATACGTTTTTAACCCGCTTCCGAAACCGTTTCGACACGTTTAATTGCAGCTCCTTTCATATGACCTTGTTCTTGCCATGATTGCTTAATTCGGGTCAAAAATGATTCAGGGTGCTGGCTCGGCAAGCTGCGTATCCAGCCTTGAATTATGGTTTCATCAAGATCAAATATAAAAGATAGCTGTTGAGCGGTGCAGTCAGTTTGTAAGAGTAGCCAGAGGGTCAGAGGTTCTACTTGATGATATTGACGACGGTATCTAGGATGTCTTACTTGTTCTATGGGGGCACCTAATACGTCACAAATTAATTTTTCTGCTTCTGCTCGAAGTGTAATAACTTCAGCTTCTGAGAGCTTATCAGCAGGTCGTTTTGTGCGTAAGTGCAAGGTAATATAAGCATCGGTTGCTAGTGCCTTATAAAGCGAATTTTGGGCACTTTCTATATTCCACGGGCTAAATTGATCCATCATACGCTCGTAGCGTAGGACAGTATTGTAGCGTTGTTTGGTCATGCGCTTTAGCATGCGATGGCTTGATAACCATGAGGGTTGTTGGGCATTGCGATAGAATTGATCCGAGCTCCAAGAATAAACTGCAGGGCTAGCAACCCATCCTTGTCGGACTGGCCAATGATGCAATTCCATAACGAGTGGCACTAAATAGCGATCTTCTTCAATGAAAATGACTTCAGCAGATTCTGATAGTATTTGCTGGTGCTTATGCCACCGTTTAAAATGCAGCTCTTGCATATGAGCGCGTAGGTTATCGAGTATTACCTGCCAATCTTGTTCGCAGCGCATAACCCAGCGGGCCTCATATTCAGAGAATGCGTAGGCGATGAGTTCGCAGTCTTTTTCTTGCGCGAGTATTTTTCTAAAGTATTCGTATTCGAATACCGAGCGAAAAATAGGGGCGTCTTTTGCGCCGCGAACCGTAAAGAAGTAGGTTCCGGCTCCATTGAGTATCATTCTTTTATCCATACTCATAATGTAGTCGATTATTG
>CAWVSY010000109.1:0-4347 GCA_963933055.1 uncultured Oleispira sp. | reverse complement strand
GTGTGCTTCTTCTTCGCACTATCACGTTTTAGAAAATCAGTGGCGCTTTCTTAAAACCGACTGCTGCAAAGACCGCAAATGAGAACTGCATGGACGCAGTTCTCTAAACGTCAGGCATAAAAAAACCCCGTTATCTAATGATAACGAGGTTTTAGTATTTGGTGCCGACACCAAGAGTCGAACTCGGGACCTACTGATTACAAGTCAGTTGCTCTACCAGCTGAGCTATGTCGGCTAACTGGGGCGAGATAATATAGAGCATATGCTATTCCGTCAATGCCTTTTTGTATTATTTTTAATAATAATGATTTTACGTATAACCAGCTAAGCCATTGATTCCCTTCTTATTATCACGAGCAATACACATTTTCTTCACATCGAGCGCGTTATTACTGGGATACAGAGCCAGCTTAGGTATAATTCCGCCCATCCAATAATAAGATTTAGTAGCACGTCATGTCCTTGTCTTTGCAAACATTTGTTTCTTCCCTGCAAACTTTTACTCAGTTCATAGGAAGAATGTGCCGCTGGTTCTCTCTCGCGATGGTCATTGTGACCTGTTCCGTGGTTATTTTGCGTTATCTCTTTGATTATTCTTCCATTGCCATGCAAGAAGTCGTGATGTATCTACACGCTTCATTATTTATGTTTGGTGCTGCTTATACATGGCAGCAAAATGGTCACGTTCGGGTTGATGTCCTTTACCACAAGTGGCCTGCATCGATTCAGCAGCGAATTGATTTATTGGGGACATTATTTTTGTTATTACCTACCTGTCTTTTTTTAATGTACATCAGCTGGGATTACGTAATGCTGGCTTGGCAGTATGGTGAAAAATCTCATGAAGCTGGCGGGCTACCTTTTGTTTATCTGCTAAAAACCCTAATCGTTATTTTACCTGCGCTATTAATTATCCAAGCCCTCAGCGATGTGCTCTCTCTGGTATTTAATATTTCCCTAGATACTTCGAATAACGATGTTCAAGAGATCAATTTATAATGGAATGGATGCCTTTAGTTTTATTCGTTTTAGTATGTTTGGTATTAATGCTGGGCTTTCCTGTCGCTTTTTCGTTAGCCGGAACATCACTTATTGTGGCAGGCTTTGGCTATTTAGCCGGAAGCTTTGATGGTGCCTTTTTGAGTGCTTTGCCCAATCGTATTTTTGGCATTTTAAGTAATCAGATTTTAATCGCCGTCCCTCTTTTTGTTTTTATGGGCATCATGCTCGAAAAGTCGCGTATCGCTGAGCGTTTATTGCATAATATGGCGCTGTTATTTGGTCCACTTAGAGGTGGTTTGGGCATTTCAGTCATCATCGTCGGTATGCTCATGGCGGCAAGCACCGGCATTATTGGTGCGACGGTTGTCACCATGGGCTTAATTTCTTTACCTGCCATGCTTAAAAATGGTTATAGCCCTTCTTTAGCCGCGGGCAATGTATGTGCTACGGGAACGCTGGGGCAAATCATTCCTCCTTCTACAGCGTTAATTATTCTTGGCGATGTGCTTTCTAGTGCTTATCAACAAGCCCAGTTGAGCATGGGTATATTCAGCCCTGATACCGTTTCTGTTGCTGATTTATTTGTCGGTGCATTGATTCCAGGTTTATTGCTGGTCGTATTTTATATGCTGTATATGGGTTTTACCGCATGGCTTAAACCGCAAGCGGCACCAGCCGTTATTGATCGCCCTCAACTAGACCGTAAATTCGCTCTACAGTTATTAGCAGGTCTGCTGCCACCGCTGGCATTAATTCTGGCAGTATTAGGCTCGATTTTAACCGGCATCGCGACCCCAACAGAAGCCGCGGCCGTCGGGGCTATGGGAGCCAGCATTCTGGCGGTCGCTTATGGTCAATTGTCGTTTACACGCTTAAAAGAAGTTATGGACGGCACACTTAAAGTCACCAGTATGATCTTCATGATTTTTATCGGCGCCGCTGTTTTTTCGTTGGTATTCCGGGGCTTTGGTGGTGATGAACAAGTTCAGGCTTTATTCGAAGCCATGCCCGGTGGCAAAATCGGTGCAATGTTGGTCGTGATGCTGGTGATTTTCTTACTTGGATTTATTCTCGATTTTATTGAGATCACTTTTGTTGTGGTGCCAATTGTGGCACCGATCTTATTGGCGATGGGTATCGACCCTGTTTGGCTAGGTATTATGATTGCGATTAATTTGCAGACGTCTTTCCTAACGCCGCCGTTTGGCTTTGCACTCTTCTATTTGCGCGGCGTGGCTCCTAAAGAGCTACCCACGAGCGCCATTTATCGAGGCGTTGCGCCTTTTATTGCGATACAAGTAGGTATGTTGATTCTCTTGAGTTTCATACCTGAGCTGGCAACTTGGCTACCGACTAAATTATACGGATAGCTCTGTCCCATACGAATAACATAAATTAAGGGTAATAATAACAATGAATACTTTTACTAATGAAGACCAAGAGCCTGCGCCACGAGGCGAGCTGAGCTTACGCTTAATCCCTGGTCGCCAAGATACCAATATGCATGGCGGTATGTCAGGCGGCTGGGTAACCGCGCGTATGGATGAAGCGGCTGAAAGCGTTGCTAGCCGTCTTGCTCATGGCCGTGTTGCTAATGTATCAATGGATTCGATGGTATTCACGTCACCTATTCGTGTGGGTGCAGCCGTCTGCTTTTATACTAAGCTCGAAGACATTGGCACGTCTTCAATTAAGATTCATGTTGAAGTTTGGACACGAAACTTAGAAGAAGAAGAGCGACGTAAGGTCGTTGATGCAACGTTTGTCTACGTTGCTATTGATGAACAGGGCCGAATTCGCGACGTGCCACGCTAGCTTAAAAGACTATAAAACATACTTTCATAATGGCTTTGATTACAATGGCCATTCTTTTTAATCAGCAGAATTGAAAACTGATATGTCTTTAAAAACCGTTAGCACGATTTCTATCGCTATTTTTGCCTCGTTGGCGCTACTGCATTCATGGCTATTACCGTTTTCAGCGGACGAAGCGCATTATGCGTTATATGGGCAAATGGTTGATTGGTCTTATTTCGACCATCCTCCTATGGTCGGCTGGTTGCAATTCATCTCGTTAATGCTGGGGGAATCAGAGCTGGCGTTACGCGTATTACCTATTTTATTCAGCACGCTATCGTTACTGCTACTCTTCAAGCTAACCCGCGATGAGTTTGATGAGAAAACAGCGTTTATAACGATTCTGTTGTTTATTTCAGCCCCTATTTTGCAGATTTTACCTTTTGGTATGATCCCAGAAACGCCTCTGATTTTATGCGGTTTGCTCAATATTTGGATTCTTAAACGCCTGATTCATAATAAGGGTGAAAACCTAAATGATTGGCTGCTGCTTGGCTTGATCTTAGGCGCTGCGGGCTTAAGTAAATACACCGGCATTACCTTAGCCTTTTCTACCTTCATTGTTTTATGCCTGCATTTCAAAACAGGTTTGGCCCGCAAAACAGGCTTTCATCTGGCTATTGTGATTGCCGCTTTGTGTATCACGCCTGTGCTGTACTGGAACATTAAGAACGATTGGATCTCAATTTTATACCAGCTGAATCATAGCGCAGGTAAGTCTGAATACAGCCTACAAGCGGCTGCGACGATGCAAGCCATGCAATTCGCCAGCTATGGGCCTCTACTCTATGTTTTGGGCCTAATCGTCATTATTACTCAGCTAAAGAGTCGTTTTACCAATAAAGCTACGAGCAAGCCCATCAATCTATGGCTAATTTTTGCACTGCCTATCTTAATTCTCTTTTCATTTTTATCCGCGAAAGGCCGCTCTTTACCGCACTGGACGGAATTAGGGGTGATATTCATGATGCCTCTTATTGCTCAGTTCATTGTTGCGAGTTGGAATACGAAAGCTAAGAAAATTCTTATTATTAGCCTTACTGGGTTTAGCTTGCTCTTAACCTTGGTTGTCCAAGTATTATTGAGCGCGCCTAAACTCGAATTTCCCGATTACTCACATCCTTTAGCGGACTTGAAAGGCTGGAAAGAAATTTCGCAGCAAATCGAACAACAAGCACAGCCGGGCGATCATATTTTCATCCCCAACTGGTCTCATGCTTCGCGCGTAGCATGGTATGCCCGCCCGTTGCCTGTTAAAGTACTGGATACACGTTTCGATCAGTTTGATCTTTGGTTTGGTTCAGCTGAAGCGGGAGATTCTGGCCTAGTGTTATTACATGCCAACCGTAAGGGCTTTAAAGAGAAGTCATTAGAAAAATTTGAGCACTGTGAATTTAGCTCTGAATTGAAGATAAATATTGAATCTTCTGTCGTAAATTATTTCAAAGTATATCGATGCAGCAATTACCTTGATGCAATCAAATAGTA
>CAWVSY010000108.1:0-4372 GCA_963933055.1 uncultured Oleispira sp. | reverse complement strand
TCTTCTGGGCAGGCGTTTTTGAGCTCAAAAATAATGCTCTTTTCAAGGCCGATGGCGCAGTCAGCTACAAATTTTGATTTTTCTTGATCGCTACTCTGGTAGGGATCGAAACGGTCCAAGCTACGGACCAAGTCTTGTCCTGCATTACGTGCAGCACGCAGCGCAAGGTTTACAAGCGGTTGCATAGGGCTACTAATCTCTTAAAGAACGGTGAACGCGCGAGTATAACAAAAAAATTCGGATAAAAAAAATACTAATAGATTTTTTTCACGCGGGCTTTTTCATATCTTCATAAGTTCTACGCTGTTAGAATGCTGATTTTATGTAGAATGTGCTCGTTTTGTATCGAGACATTCATGTTAGTAGAAGATGCCTCATGTTAGATCAGATTAGAATTGTTTTAGTAAATACCACGCACTCTGGAAATATCGGAGCGGCAGCCCGTGCAATGAAAAATATGGGGGTGACACAGCTGGTCTTGGTTGACCCTATTGCAGAAATAGATGGTGATGCCATTGTGCGTGCTTCTGGCGCGTCCGAAATTCTAGACAGCTGCATTACGGTGTCTAGCCTTGATGAGGCTGTGGCCGGTTGTGGGCTAGTGATTGGTACCAGTGCCCGTGGACGTCATATTCCTTGGCCTCTTTGCTCACCACGAGAGTGTGCCGATAAGGCTAAAAAAGCCGTTGCAAACAATAATAGTGTTGCCTTGGTATTTGGTCGTGAATCCCGTGGTTTGACAAACGAGGAGCTGCACAAGTGTAATGCTCACGTTCATATTCCAACCAATCCAGATTTTAGCTCGTTAAATATTGCGGCTGCCGTCCAGGTTTTGTGCTACGAAATGCGCATTGCGGCGTTAGAGGAAGAGGCTGCTGATAACGACAGCAAGAATAAATGGGGCGTTGAGTGGGATTATGAAATGGCGCCGCATGGTGATATGGAGCGATTTTTTGATCATTTAAAAGATTCTTTGGTTGATATTGGCTTTCTTGACCCCAATACACCTAAACAGTTGATGACGCGTTTGCGTCGTATGTTTCAAAGAACGGCACTGGATACCATGGAAGTCAGTATGATGCGTGGCATTTTGGCGGCGGTTCAGCGTAAAGCAAAGGTGGCTAATGACGCTGGTGCTAATAAACAAGAGAGTCGTGATGATCGCAACGATGAAAAGAATAAAGGCTAAGTAATAAAATGTTTCGACGAATTCGACAAGACGTAGCCTGTGTATTTGAGCGTGACCCTGCGGCTCGTAATACCTTTGAGGTATTAACAACCTATCCTGGTGTGCATGCGATTATTCATTATCGTCTAGCGAACTGGTTATGGCTGAAAGGCTTTAAATGGCTTGCGCGCTTACTTTCAACATTTAGCCGCTGGATGACAGGGATTGAAATTCATCCTGGCGCAACCATCGGTGATCGTTTCTTTATTGATCATGGTATGGGGGTGGTTGTGGGAGAGACTGCTGAAATCGGCAACGACTGTACGCTGTATCATGGTGTGACCTTGGGTGGCACGAGTTGGAATAAAGGTAAGCGTCACCCAACACTGCGTGATGGGGTTGTTGTGGGTGCTGGAGCGAAAGTATTAGGGCCTATTGTTGTGAATGAGGGCGCTCGTATTGGTTCGAATGCGGTTGTGACAAAAGAGGTGCCCGCAGGCGTGAGTGTTGTGGGTATCCCCGGGCGAATTGTTCGTAAGCCTGATCCTGAGCAAGATAGACGACGTAAAGATATTGCTGAGAAAATTGGTTTCGATGCTTATGGTATGGCCGATGAAATGCCTGATCCTGTTGCGCGCTCGCTGAATAACTTGATGGATCATATGTTAGCGGTAGATGGCAAAATCAATAATATTTGCAAGTCATTGCATAAATTAGGCGATACTTCTTGTGATGAGGCCTTGCCGGAATTAAAGGCTTCGCATGTTGAATGTCTTGCGGATAAAAAAACCTCTGATACGAGTGATGTAAAATCTGACTGACGCAAATGAGCCTTGGTTGGTTAATAAAAATGGGGCGTTAATAAAAAACAGGAATAGTTGACTATTTTACTCGGACTTACGCATAATAGCGTTCAAGTAATTAAATTGACTGTTTCTGGAGGCCGAGCTTTGCGCTTAACCACAAAAGGACGCTACGCCGTCACTGCTATGCTGGATCTTGCAATGCATGCAAAGCAAGGTCCCATTAGCTTGAACGATATTTCTGGTCGTCAAGGAATTTCCTTATCCTATCTAGAGCAACTTTTTGCTAAGTTGCGCCGCAATGAGCTGGTTTCAAGTGTGCGTGGTCCTGGTGGCGGTTATCGACTCAGTCGCGCAGGTGCTGACATTAATGTCGCGCAAGTCGTGGATGCGGTTAGTGAGTCTATTGATATTACGCGCTGTGAAGGCAAAGGCGATTGCCAAAAAGGCGAGGCGTGTTTAACGCATCATCTATGGTGTGATTTAAGCAATCAAATTCACTCTTTTTTAGAAAATATCAGCTTGCAAAGTTTGGTGGATCGCCAAGAAATCCGTGATATTTCAGATCGCCAAGATGGCTATCAGAAAAACCGTATTGATGTGGTTGATAGCTTATCAATTTAGCCGCGTTGGCTAAGATTTCATATCTGAGTATGTTAGACTAGCGGCTTAAGAATTTTTAAAACGTCTCATTATCTTGAGGCGTCTCCGGTAGAAGGCGGCACCAGTAAAGCATGAATCTCGTATATCTAGATTACGCAGCAACGACTCCTGTTGCTCCAGAAGTTGCGGAAATTATGTCGCAACACCTTACCCTTGAAGGCAATTTTGCTAATCCAGCATCTCGTTCACACCGCTTTGGTTGGCAAGCAGAAGAGGCGGTTGAGCGTGCTCGCATCACCATCGCTAAGTTAATTGGCGCAAGCAATCGTGAGATTGTTTGGACTAGCGGCGCGACGGAGTCGAACAATCTAGCGATTAAAGGCGTTCTTGAAGGGTTTGATTCAGGTCATATTATTACCTCAAGTATTGAGCATAAAGCCATTCTTGATCCTTGCGAGTATCAAGCGGGTAAGGGCTTTGAAGTCACTTATCTTTCTCCTAATGAAGAAGGCTTAATTACCGCAGAGCAAGTACAGCAAGCATTGCGCCCCGATACTCGATTGGTCAGCTTAATGCTGGTCAATAACGAAATCGGCAATATCACCGATATTAAAGCGGTTGCCAAAGTATTAGCCAATCATGATGCTTTGCTGCATTGCGATGCGGCTCAAGGTACCGGGAAGTTAGCCATTGATGTTGCCGCTCTTGGTATTGATTTGATGTCAATTTGTGCGCATAAAATGTATGGGCCCAAAGGGATTGGTGCGTTATATGTGCGTAAAGCGGCAGACGTGAACGTGCATCAGCAAATTCACGGCGGTGGCCACGAGCGGGGCATGCGTTCAGGAACATTAGCAACGCATCAAATCGTTGGTTTTGCGAAAGCCGCAGAGCTGGTTATGGATAATCTCGACGTCGAAATGACGCACAATACTCAGTTGCGCGATAAATTATGGGCGGGGTTGGCGCTCCTAGGGAATGTTAAGCGTAATAGCCATTCATCTTTTTGCAGTCCCAACCACTTGAATGTGAGTTTTGGTGGTGTCGATGGCGAAATATTATTGGCGTCTTTAGCGCAGTTAGCCATTTCGTCAGGCAGTGCGTGTAACTCTGCTAGTGTGGCACCTTCTTATGTGCTTAAAGCGCTGGGTTTGTCGGATGAATTCGCTCACGCGGGTATCCGTTTTAGTGTCGGTCGCTATACTACTGAGGCCGATATTGACTTCGCAATTGCAGAAGTAGCACGGGTTTTAACGGCCTTGCGATAAGCAATCAAGCTGTCTATGTGAACTGGCTTACACTTGCCGACAGTAATAGTTATAAATTCCATTCTAATTTAGTCAAAACCTGCGTATACTCCGCAGGTTTTTTATACCCTACAAATCCCATATTGGAGAATAATCATGGCGATCGAACGTACTTTTTCTATTGTTAAGCCTGACGCAGTTGCTAAAAACGTAATTGGCGAAATCTACAGCCGTTTTGAAAAAGCTGGCCTACAAATCATTGCTTCTAAAATGGTTCACTTGGACGACGAAAAAGCAGGCGGTTTTTACGCTGAGCACGCTGAGCGTCCTTTCTTCAAAGATTTGGTTGGCTTCATGACGTCTGGTCCAGTTATGGTTCAGGTTTTAGAAGGCGAAGGCGCTGTTCTTAAAAACCGTGACCTAATGGGCGCAACTAACCCTAAAGAAGCTGAAGCTGGCACTATCCGTGCTGATTTCGCTGAAAGCATCGATGCTAACGCTGCTCACGGTTCTGATTCTTTAGAATCTGCTGCTCGTGAAATCGCGTACTT
>CAWVSY010000107.1:0-4470 GCA_963933055.1 uncultured Oleispira sp. | reverse complement strand
CCATCAGCATCACACCACGACAACGAGCTTGTAAGTTTTCTTCCGTCGTATCACGGGCTAAACCTGCAAACTCATCTTCCAGCGTATGCATAAAGGCATCATACATAGGTTCTATCGGCAAAACTTTATAACTAACACCCAGCGCATCGGCTTCTAGCTTCGCATCTTCCATGCTCATTGATGACGTATACTTAAACGGCATCATCACCGCTTCAACTCGATCCTTACCAATGGCATCAACCGCAATCGCCAGTGTCAGGGCGGAATCAATCCCACCCGATAAACCTAAAACAATCCCCTTAAAACGATTCTTCTCAATGTAATCACGAACACCCAAAACCAGCGTATCGTAAATACTGGCTAACTCTGACTTTTCAAGCACCACATTCGGATTTTTCACTGCCAAAGACTCATCAAAATCCACCAGCTTCACGAGACTCTCATGCTCCGCCAAGGTTGCGACCAAAGAACCCTGAGCATCCACCACAAAAGAACCGCCATCAAAGACTAGCTCATCTTGTCCGCCTACCTGATTCACATACACAACAGGCAGCTGATGCGCCTTAGCATGACTGCCCAATAACTTATGGCGTTGCTGCAGCTTACCCGCATGAAAAGGCGAGGCATTTATATTAACAATCAACTCGGCACCTGCCGCCTTCGACTCTTTAATCGGATGCTCGTGCCAAATATCCTCGCACACCGTTAAACCGATGTTGTGACCCTGCCAATTAAACACACAGGCCTCGTCACCCGCCGTGAAATAACGCTGCTCATCAAATACCTGATAATTAGGCAAACAGCGCTTAGCATACTGAGCAATTTGCTGACCTTCACTCCAAACACCCGCCATATTGAATAATTGCCCACCACGCTGCCATGGATAACCGACAACAATTGCAATGCCTTCACTAAGATTTGCGACCTGCTGCAACGCATCTTCAATACGATGCTGTAAACTAGGTCGTAATAATAAATCTTCCGGCGGATAACCGATGAGCGCAAGCTCTGAAAAAACCACCATCAAAGCACGATCGCTGTTTTCATGCTGTGCTTTAGCATCAACAATAGCATCAGCGATTAGTTGGAGGTTGCCATCAATATCACCCACTTTAAAATTAACTTGGGCGAGAGCGATTGACACTTGTTGCATAGAATGTTGCATAACGATTGTCTTTGACCACGGGATATTTGCCGCGTATTGTCGAAAAAATGTGAACAGGTTGCAAACGGAACTTTTAAAATGTGGTTAAAACCAGCGGACGTTCTTGTCCAAGGGCAGCGTTTATTGCGCTATTACAGCTTTTATGCCCTGCTATTATCATTAATGCTGATTGTGTTAGACAGCTTAGATGTTAACAATACATTTCTTGCGGGAAGTGATCCTAAAGCGTTCTTATTTGCCAATACGACCTATGTGATTTGGGCTGTTACGATGCTGGTCTTTTCTAGCTCGCGCTTAAGTACCCATCCGCAGTATGCCGTCAGCTTTTTTTTTGGTGATATCACACTACTCATCATCATGATGCAAGCCAGCGGCGGCTTGGAAAGTGGCTTCAGCAACTTAATCCTCATCCCCATGCTGATTTCCAACCTGCTCGTAACACAATCTCTAGGCTACGCCGTCGCTGCCTGGACCACGATTGCCGTTATTTATACCCAGCATATAATTCCATGGCAGTTTGAAGAAAACGAAGTATTCACTTCTGGGTTATACGGCTTCTTTTGTTTTATTCTCGCCTTTCTAACTCAAACACTGTCGAAGAAGCTGAATAGCACATTAGACCTGACCGAGCAGCAAGCAGAAAACATTACGCGCCTACGAAAAATCAATAAGCATGTATTATTAGCACTCCCCAATGCCATCATTGCCTGTGATAAAAATAACAAGATATTATTGAGTAACGAAACGGCTCAACGCTGGTTCAACTGCAACGATGGCGAACAGCTTCCACCCGGATTAATGAATTTTATTAATCATAGTGATTGCCGCAATATCCGCTTTGAACATAATGATGAACAGCTGATCCTCAATAAAGCGACTCTAAATACCTCGATTACTGGGGACTATGTGCTGGTATTAGAAGATTCGAGCTACATTGCCGCCGAAGCACAGCAAATTAAACTAGCCTCACTAGGCCGCCTAACCGCCAGCATCGCTCATGAAATTCGCAATCCACTCAGTGCCCTTCGCCATGCCGCGCAACTACTTGCAGAAGCCCCAGAGCTATCAAAAGGCGATGTTAAACTGACCCAAATTATTGAACAGCATTGCATGCGCATCAATCGTACCGTTGAAGACATTTTACAAATAAGTCGCAGAAACCATGCGAATAGTGAAGTCATCAAACTAAAACCTTGGCTCGATCATTTTAGTGAAGCCTTTCAGCAAGCTAACAATCATGACTTTAGCTTGGATATTCGCTGTAATGCGGATTACCTAATCAGCTTCGATCCCGATCAATTACAACAAGTTTTGCATAATATTTGCGGCAATGGGCTACGTTACGCCGTCATGAACAATCCACAGAACGCTCAGATAAATATTCATGCAAAACAACACATCGATGGTTCTGTTCAGCTGTATTTAATGGATAATGGCGCGGGAATAAGTGAAGACCATCAAAAAAACTTATTTGAGCCCTTTTTTACAACCGAACATTCTGGCACAGGGCTCGGCTTATACTTATGCCGTGAAATATGTGAAGCAAACAACGCCCATATTAAATACATCCCTAATGATCACTTAGCGGACATTACAGGCACTTGTTTCTGCATAAGCTTCGCCAAAGTAAGCACATGATCATAAGCGAATAATCATAAGCGCATAATTTTTAAACATCATAAGGTCCAATCGTTAGAACCCTAGCGAGCAGAATAAAAACCAGTAGGATACAGCATGCCCTATAAAGCTTTAATCATTGATGATGAGCCCGATATTCGAGACCTGATTCAAATAACGCTAGAACGGATGGAGATAGAATGCTCAAGCGCTGCTACGTTCAGTGAAGCTATTCAAACGCTCGAACAATACGAATTCCATTTTTGCCTGACCGACATGAAGCTGCCCGACGGCAACGGAATGGATTTGATTGCCCTAGCGCAAAAAAAATACCCTAAAATGCCCATTGCCATGATTACCGCCTTTGGCAACATGGAAACAGCGGTTGAAGCGTTAAAATCGGGGGCATTTGATTTCATTGCCAAACCGATTGATCTGACTCGATTGCGCGAGGTAGTCACTGCGGCACTCAAACTCACCGAAGTGCCTCTTGCGTCCCATGCGAGTAAAAGCAATCAAATACGCTTAATCGGCCAATCTAAAGCCATGCAAAAGCTGAATAGCCATATTGAAAAAGTTGCACGCACACAAGCGCCTATTTTCATTAATGGGCCTTCAGGCACTGGCAAAGAGCTAGTATCTCAGTTGATTCACTCTCTAGGTGTTCGTCGTGATAAACCCTTTATTGCCGTAAACTGCGGCGCCATCCCACGCGACCTGATGGAAAGCGAGTTCTTTGGCCATATGAAAGGCAGCTTTACTGGCGCCAGTAGTGATAAATTAGGGTTCTTTCGAGCTGCAGAAGGCGGCACATTATTTTTAGATGAAGTTGCTGAATTACCCATAGAAATGCAAGCCAAGCTTTTACGAGTGATACAAGAGCAATCGGTACGCCCTGTAGGACACGAACAAGAACTACCGATTAATGTTCGCATTCTTAGCGCAAGTCATCGGGACTTGCATAAACGTGTTGAAGACGAATTATTTCGACAGGATTTGTATTTTAGATTAAACGTAATCACAGTAGAAACCCCATCATTAATACAACGTCGTGACGACATTCCTCTATTAGCCGAATATTTTTTAGAAAAGTACGCAAGAGAATGGCAGATGCCCGCCTTAAAACTGGCCCCCGATACACTGACTGAACTCACTGAATATTCTTTCCCTGGCAATGTGAGAGAGCTCGAAAACATACTGCAGCGCGCATTCACCATGTCAGAAAGTGATGAAATCAGTATTGAAGACTTAAACCTGCCAAACCATAATCAAGATACTACTCAGCAAGCAGACGCGACTGAATTCACCAACATGGCCAATGGCAACTTAGAAGCTTACATCGAAAATATTGAGCGCCTCGCCATCAATGAAGCACTAGAAGCAACACGCTGGAATAAAACCGCCGCTGCCGAAAAGCTTGGTATCAGCTTCAGAGCGCTACGCTATCGTTGTACAAAACTGCGTATAGAATAGCCCATCACATACCTAAAATACTTAACGGTAATACTTCCTTTTCAGCGTAAAAGTTACCGTTAAGTATTAATTTCATCTCAGCCAAAATTATTGTTCTATTAGGGCAATCGACTGATTCTTAATACAAATCGACTCCACGCCATAAAAACCCTGCTGTACTGAAATTGTTACCTATTCATATGAATGGTTTTAACAAGGAATCAGACTAAGGAAGA
>CAWVSY010000106.1:0-4513 GCA_963933055.1 uncultured Oleispira sp. | reverse complement strand
CCGCCAGATTAGTGGCCGAAAGTGTTTTAGCGGGTATCATTCACTTGGCTCAGCAGCTCACTGGCCGACTTATTCCCATTCGTGAAGTCAGTTTTGTGCATGAGAAACCGCAAGATTATCAACAGCAAGGGTACCAGCAAGGATTCCGCTCGGAGTGTCAGTTTGGGCAAAAGACCAACAGCATTGTCATCGCATTAAAGGTGTTGGCTTGGCCATTAAGACAACAAGGCAATATGGCCTTACAAGCGGTAACGACAGAAAGTATTATCGATCAGGTTAAGCATCAGCTTGAGCAAAACCTCATGAATAACCCAAAGCTAGCGCAAGTTGCCGCCATGCTTGGGATAGGCGAGAGGAGTTTGCAGAGAAAGTTGAAACTTCAGAATGTGAGCTTCCAGAAAATTCTGACTACCGTCAGGCTTCAGCAAGCTTACGATTATCTTCAATATTCAAATCTGAGTATTTTGCACATTAGTCAGTTGCTAGGCTTTAAGGAGCAAAGCTCGCTGAATCATTTTTTCTTTAAAGAGACAGGTTTTTCTCCATTATCGTATCGAGCTAGAGCAAAACCTTGATAGAAAATTAAGCCTCAAGTTTGAAAAATCATATAGTTAATCAGCCTCACATATTTTGTGAATATCTTACGGATAGTGATTGTGCAGATGTTACTGGTCATTATAGAGAAATTTCTAGTCTGACAATATCATCGCCTTCTGCAGCTGGGACTGAGCAGCAAAGCAAAATCTCATCATCATTGAGTGGATAACTCACTGCTGTCGTTGTTATGACACGGCCTGCCGTAATGGTTGTTTTACATGCGCCACATTGCCCGCTACGACAGCCGTATTCAGGGGAGATGCCATGGGACTCAGCAAAGTCTAATAAATTGCCATCTGCTTGAGACCAGGCTTGCTCAACTTGGGAATCAGAAAATGTAATAATCGCCTCACTTGCTTCTGCTCCCTGATTTAGTAGAGCGGTTTCTTGAGCCTTATCTCGTTTTAATGATGCAGGTCCAAATTCTTCGGCGTCAATCGACGAGTCGTTGATGCCCAGTTCACGCAGCATGTTATACATGGATTGCATAAATGCCTGTGGTCCACATAAATAAAACTGGTAATTATCCAGCGGTAATACTGCCTGTAAAAATTCCTTCGAAATTCGGCCTGAGTGATGATAATCCACCCCTGCTTGGCTGCTTCGTTCTACTTGGCTTAGACACCAGAAGCTTCGTATGCCACCGGAGGATTGAGCCGCCAGTTGGTTTAATTCATCAAAAAATGCTCTCTGTTCAACATTAGTAGCAGCGTTGATCAGTGTGACTGGGCGCATGGAGCGAGTACGAAAACCTTCCATCAAAGCATGTCGCGCCATAGAGACCATTGGTGTGATGCCCACACCTCCAGCCAACAGTACCGCAGGACGCTCGTCTGCCGCATCAAAGGTAAACGCCCCCGTTGGCGCTTTTGCTTGTACCACACTGCCTAGCTGTAAATTGTCATGGGCAAAGTTTGAGAATAGCCCTTCAGGTTGGTCGCTCGCAATTGAGGGCTCACGCTTAATACTAATACGTAATTCTGTATCCGCAGGGGCACTTGAAACTGTGTATGTTCTGATGACTTCTTTGCCACCGATAGGCAGCTTTATCGTTAAGAACTGACCCGCTTCAAATTTTGCAACGACTTGGCTCGTTTTTGGTTTCAAATAAAACGATCTTATTACGCTGCTTTCATCGACGATATTGGACACCTCATAAGATTGCCATTGATCTCTTTGTTTTTCTATTCGTTGTTGTTCTTCGGCTTCAGACCAAGTGCCAGTTAATAAAGAGTTTGGTGAATAGCTGTCGAGTTTCCAGCGTAAAGGCAAACTATTCTTCGACCAAAAACCGTGGTCTAGATGAAACCGCCACAAGCTCTGGGCGCCTTCAAAATGTTCTGCCTCAGGCGAGTCCCACAATATTTCTACGGTGCCGGTTAATGTTAAAACATGGCCACGCTCAAAATCTAAAAACAATAATCCAGCTTTGCCATTTTCCAGAAAGTTACCAAAAGTATTAAAATGGTTATTACCTAAATAGTCGGGAATGGTCAGAGTTCTATCATCATCTACACGCACAAACCCCGGTCGTCCTCCTCGGTGTGAGACGTCAGCGCCTTCGCTGGCATTGCCACTGCCATCGGCTAAGTAACTAGCGACAAAAAATGTATCGCTGGTAGCAATTAATTCTTTTAATGATTGATCGAAAGATTCAATTTTTTTTACTATCGATTCGGGTATCGATTCAGATGTTGAGTCAGAGTCTTGATGTTCAATTTCTCTGGCCTGTATATATTGAGGGCAGTTGCCAAAAGATTGATCAACGGCTAATTGAACGCCGTTTTCATTTGCCTCGATGACATGAGCCGATAAGCGATTACGACGTCTACTTGGTAATTCAATTCCGAGTAATCCCAGCTTAGTACCTTGGGTGAGTGCCAGTGATAAAGGATCTCCTAATACTGGTCGCGCAGTGACATTTAAAGAGCGATCATCAATAGGCTGAATAAAGCCAGGTGAGTTGCATAAGATAGAGGCCCATGGCCAACCTTCTTTGTCTCCATGGCCGACAAATACAAAAGGTAACTGAGAATAAAAATCTTGGTGCTGCTCTGGTAAATGGTCACGAATAACTTGACGACCAAAGCGCTCCATTTTATCTCTTATGCCAAAGCGCTCCTGAATTTTTTGTTCGCCGATGTGAAATGGAGAACGAGTACTAGAAGTATCTTTTTGCATTGGACCTCCGCTGCTGATTAATAATTCATTTGACATGCCGTTCTCCTAAGATAAAAAGTTGAACCAGCATGTAAAACACAGACTGGTATCAGAGGCGATTAAACAGCTAAACCAACAGCCGTTGACTGCATTGGCACAAAGCCATGCAGTTTTTCAATACGACCTAACCAAGCGCTAACATGTGGATATGCTTCGAGAGAAACATCACCCTCTGGTGCATGAGCGATATAGGCATAATTTGCAATATCAGCAATGGTTGGATTGTTGCCTACTAGCCAGTTTTGTCCGCTTAGGTGCTTATCAAACTCTGCCAAAATAGCATGAGAAATATCGATCGCATTTTGATGATCAAGACCCGCGCCAAAAACATTAACTAATCTGGCAGCGGCTGGACCGAAGGCAATTTTACCCGCTGCTACTGACAAAAACTTTTGAATTTCAGCCGCTGCTTCTGGGTTTTCAGGTAGCCATGTTTTGCTCGCATCATATTTTTTGGCGAGATAAACCAAAATACCATTGGAGTCAGAAATAATGCTGTCACCATCCTTTAATGCAGGTACTTGACCAAAGGCATTTATTTTTAAGTACTCTTCTTTTTTGTGCTCACCGTTAGCCAAATCAATATTGACCAGCTCGAAGTCTAAGCCAAGAATAGATAACAAAGCTTCAGCTCTGTGTGCGTGACCAGAAAGTGCGTGGCGGTATAGTTTAATTGTTGACATGATCATTCCTTAAAATTAACGAAGTTATGTGTTTGTAATACTTGCCCAATATCAATTGGCTGCTGTTATCGTGATATACAGCAGTGATATAGCGGTTTACATCCTGATTGAATAAACCGATCTGTATACCTTGAATTAAAGATAGACAGCTCGGTTTACTTTGTCAACTTTATTTTTACTAAGTTTACGAAACTCTCTTGTTATTTTAAGGGTGTCTAGGTCAATATCATGCTCTTTAGTTCATTATTTGGCTGATTGGCTGCGAATTTTAATGTAAACTAATCTGTATATCTATTTAGTGAGAAAGATCTATATGCCAGCTATTTCAAAACGAGAGCAGATTATCTCTGCTGCTCTTAAATTGTTTTATCATGATGGTTTCAATGCGACTGGGATAGACCGTATTATTACGGAGGCGGGAGTTTCTAAGAAAACTTTATATAATCATTTTAAATCGAAGGATGAATTGATTTTGGTGGTTTTACGCAAGCGAGATGAAACTTTTAGAAATAAAATCATGCGCGAAACTGAGCGCCTAGCGAGTACTGCAGCAGAAAGGTTGCTGTCCATTTTTGATGCTCATCATAATTGGTTTAATGAAAAAGATTTCTCTGGCTGTATGTTTATCAATGCTTCTGCTGAATTTTCATCGCAGCAAGATCCCAAGCATATTCTTTGTGCAGAGCATAAAACACTGATCAAAAATTACATCTGCAGCATTGCTAAAGAGGTCAATATTATCGAGCCAGAGATTCTGACGGAAAAAATCAATTTATTATTGGAAGGTGCGATTGTTGAAGCCCATGTTAGTGGTAATAAAGATTCCGTGCTGTTGGCCAAAGACATCGCGAGAGAACTGGTAGAAAAATCTTCATAGTTTGAGTACTTAGGATAAGGGAAACGATTACTAGCAGAAGCTCTTTTTCAATAGTATTAGAAAAGAGATTCTGCTAGTATTCGCGCCGGAGATGCCTAGGCAATCGTCGCTTTTAGTACTTGTACTAAAGGGGGAG
>CAWVSY010000105.1:0-4567 GCA_963933055.1 uncultured Oleispira sp. | reverse complement strand
AAATGGAACGCCGTTGTCAGGAAGTGATCGATCGCTGCTGGCAGATGGGTGATACTAACCCAATCGCTTTTATCCACGATGTAGGCGCAGGCGGTTTGTCTAACGCTTTCCCAGAGCTTGTTAGCGATGGCGGCCGTGGTGGTGAGTTTGAGTTACGTAAAATACATAATGACGAGCCAGGCATGAGCCCACTTGCGTTGTGGTGTAACGAATCGCAAGAACGCTATGTAATGGCGGTTGCTGAAGAAGACATGGCCGCTTTTGATGCTATCTGTGAGCGTGAGCGCTGCCCGTATGCGGTAGTCGGTATCGCCACAGAAGAAGAGCACTTAACGGTTACCGATAGCCATTTTGAAAATACCCCAATCGATCTTCCTTTGGATGTGCTATTGGGTAAAACCCCACGCATTCATAAAGATGTTGTGACCTTACAAACCGAGCAAGAAGAATTCACGGGCGCGGATTTGGATTTAGCCGACGCTGCTGAACGCATTCTTAAGTTGCCGACGGTTGCTAGTAAGAGCTTCTTAATCACCATTGGTGATCGCTCGATTACCGGTACCGTGGCGCGTGATCAGTTTGTAGGCCCGTATCAAGTGCCTGTGGCTGATTGTGCGGTAACAACCTCATCGTATGACTCTCTAGTCGGCGAAGCGATGGCAATGGGCGAACGTACGCCGATGGCCTTGATCAACGCCCCTGCGTCTGGTCGTATGTCGGTCGGTGAAGCGGTGACTAACATTGCTGCAGCCAATATTGAAAAATTATCTGACATTAAAATGTCAGCCAACTGGATGTGCGCCGCTGGTCACCCAGGTGAAGATGAAAAGCTCTACCAAACCGTGAAAGCGATTGGTATGGAATTGTGCCCTGAATTGGATATCACGATTCCGGTGGGCAAAGACTCTATGTCGATGAAAACGGCATGGGAAGAGAATGGAGCTGACGGTAAGGTAGAAAGTAAGTCAGTAACGGCTCCGTTATCGCTAGTTATTACGGCGTTCTCGCCAGTGATGGATGCGTCTAAGACGTTGACGCCTGAATTAAAAACTATTGAAGAAGCCACCGACCTGATTTTGATCGATCTAGGTAATGGCCAAAACCGCTTAGGCGCTTCTTGTATTGCGCAGGTTTATGGCCAAGTCGGTAAAACCTCAGCGGATTTAGACGATGCTGAAGATTTAGCCGCGCTCTTCGCAGTGATTCAGGGTTTAAACCAAGACAATAAGTTGTTGGCTTACCACGACCGTTCAGACGGCGGTTTGTTCTCAACGCTCACTGAGATGGCCTTTGCCGGTCGTACCGGTGTGACGGTTAAGCTAGATACTTTGGCTGATAGCGAAGCAGAACTTGCGGGCGCATTATTCAACGAAGAATTGGGTGCTGTTTTTCAGGTTCGTCGTAGCGATCTAGAGTTTGTATTAGCTCAGCTACAAGGTGCTGGTTTGGGTGAGATGTCTCACGTAATTGGTACATTGAACGAAGACGATCAAATTGAATTCAACTTTAACGATGAAGAAGTATTGGCCAATAGCCGCATTACTTATCAGCGTTTCTGGGCGCAAACCTCTTATGAAATTCAATCTATTCGTGACAACTCAGATTGCGCTAAGCAAGAGTTTGATCGTTTATTAGACGCTGAAGACCCAGGTTTGAATACCGAGTTAACCTTCGATATTAACCAAGATATTACTGCTAATTACTCACGCGTGGCTGGTGAACGTCCACGCATTGCGATTTTGCGTGAGCAGGGTGTAAACGGTCAAATCGAAATGGCCGCAGCATTTGACCGCGCCGGATTCGAAACCATTGATGTGCACATGAGTGACATGTTGTCTGGTGCAGTATCGTTGAAAGACTTCCGCGGCTTGGTAGCTTGTGGTGGTTTCTCTTACGGTGACGTATTAGGTGCCGGTGAAGGTTGGGCGAAGTCGATCTTGTTCAACGCCACTGCACGAGCAGAGTTTGAAGGCTTCTTTAAGCGTGAAGATACCTTTGCTTTAGGTGTGTGTAATGGTTGTCAGATGTTGTCTAACTTACACGAGTTAATTCCCGGTGCTGAGCATTGGCCACACTTTGTGCGCAACCAATCTGAGCAGTTTGAAGCGCGAGTTGCCTTGGTAGAAGTTCAGAAGTCTGACTCTATCTTGTTACAAGGTATGGAAGGCTCGCGTATGCCTATCGCCATTGCTCACGGTGAAGGCCATGCTGAATTTGCCAGTGATGCCGACAAGACTGCGGTGAATGATAATTCACAAGTCGCGCTGCGTTATGTTGATAACTACGGTCAAGTCACCGAAGCCTACCCAGCGAACCCTAACGGTTCGGTTGAAGGGATTACCGGTTTAACCGCCGCTGGTGGTCGCGTCACTATTATGATGCCTCACCCTGAGCGTGTTTTCCGTGCAGTACAAAACTCGTGGAGACCAGAAGAGTGGAGCGAAGATGGCGCTTGGATGCGTATGTTCCGCAATGCTCGTGTTTGGTGTAAATAATCAATACCTAGCTGCATAGGTGCATACAAAGAAAGGCCGTTCTGATGAATAATCGAGCGGCCTTTTTTATGCGTATTTGCTTTAGTAAAGTAGAAGTATAAAAAGAGGTGTAAAAGAGGTGCAACAAAAGAGAAGTAAGAAACAGGCGTAAAACAATCGTAAATTGATTTGTAGTAGTGCTTCATAATATGGTTTAAGTTAATCGCAATATAAAAATAAAAGGCAAAGTGGTAGGTTATGGGTATTAAGTTAAAAGTTTTAGGTTCCTGTATTGCCGTCTTTCTAGCTGGGTGTAGTGGTAATTCTGATACTTCCAGTTTGAAAAAAAGTGACGAAATAAAATATTTTACGGGGGTTGTTAACAATTCATCGGTGAAAGGCATTACGGTGTCTGCATTACCGATTGGAAAGCATGGGCAATTTGCTAACAATGAAAGTAATACAGCTAAATCACGAAGCCAGCTTAGTGATGATAGTGGGCATTTTGGCTTTAGTCTTAGTTTAAGGGATGCTGGGCCCTATGTACTAGTGGCTACACCTCCTACACCAGCAACATCTGAGGATGAACCTGAACCTTTGGTAGGAACGGCTGAAATGAGTTGCCAATTGGTTGCTGGCTGTTTATTGAAAACGGAAACCGTTTCATTTGGCGAATTTTATGCATTGCCATTAAAGTCGCAGTGGCAGGCAGCGATAGCGTCTGTTTCTAAAGGGCAGTTTATTAACATTAATTCCATTACCGAAATGGCTACTATTTTTGCTTATACTGCTTATGTGAATGATGGAGTTAATGCTGATTTAGGTGAAACGGATAAAGCCGCGAAAAATTATTACAGCAATTATGGTATTTCAAAGGCAAATTCTCAGACTGCAGCATTGTTTGGCTTGGGTGATGTTTTATCCACAGAGCCAGCTAATTTAGCGCTTTTACATACTCTCAATGTCAGTTCTTCTTCGAGTATTGAAGAGAGTATTCGTTATGGTGCATTGCTGGCAGCTTGGCAGCAGCTAGATTTAGAGTTCAATAAAGATTTACTCGAAACGGAAACTTCTTTTCAAGAGAAAGTTATTCCTGAATTTCTTGCTAACAAGGGGCAGCTGTATCAAGCAGCAGCGCTTGATGGTCAAGTATTAACGTTAAAGAAATTGTATCAAGCCGCTCTTTCAAATTTAGAGGCCGTTAAAACCTATCATTCAAGTCTTGCACGATCACTTCCAAAGGAGATAGATCTGGCAATTAATCGTTTTAAGTCTGAAATTGCGCTCTTAAAAGATGGGCAGTTAACGGAGGCTGAACCGGTAATTCCAAAGCATTATACTGACGATTATTTTGATGCAGTTACTAAAACCAAAGCGATGGTTAATTATCTTAGTGACCTTCAAAGTAACTTTGCAACGGCAGAATATCGAGAAAGTATAAAAGCATCATCAGATTTAGTGACCGCAGAAACCCGTCGTTTATCTCCTAAATTTGATAAAATATTTAATAAGTTATTGTCGATTTATGAATATTATCTTTCGTGCACGCATGCCGCTTGTGATACGCAAAGTGAATGGCACAGCGCTGATGGTAGTGCGGGTAATACTTATGTCGAAAGTGAAAAGAAGTTGATCATTGTAAAATCTGGAGGTACAAATTTAGTCGTAAGCCAAGGTCTTGTATTTGATAAAAAAAATCCTGAAGGTTCAACAAGTACTAATGCGCACGATTTATTTCTTAGTGGCGTTTTAGAGTTTGATGGGTTGCTTCTTAAGTTGTCTGATTTTACCTCTGAAAACTCAGGAGGCGTTAAAAGCAGTGTGCGCTTTTCTTATCCTGTCGTTACGCCAGCGCTACCTTTGCAACCTGAGAAGATTATAGGCGGTAAGGGCGCATCTGTTGATGAGTCACGAGTACCTGATTATATCGAGTTGGTTTTGCCGAATTTCGAGCTCTATGATACTTCTCAAGTGGGTATGTCTAATGAGTTTAAGGTATCGGGTGCTTTCACTGCGCTTATGTTTGCGAATACCGATCCTGATGATTTATTAAAAGACGATGACGAAAAATTAGGCAAGCGTTATAACTTATC
>CAWVSY010000104.1:0-5092 GCA_963933055.1 uncultured Oleispira sp. | reverse complement strand
TTAATTCCTCCTCATACTTTAAAAGTAGCTACCAAAGTATTTAGTCCGACGGCTGTATTATTAATATCGATACTGGCGGATTGGTTTTGGTTAGCGGATTCTTTAATGTTATCCAGACTGATACTAATGGCTGCCATATTCCCTGCTATTTCAGATGAAACGCTCGCTTGCTCTTCTACTGCTGCCGCAACTTGCATATTCATTGTTGATATTTCAGTAATAATTTCATGCGTGCTTGCAAGCGATAAATCCGTATTTTCAGCCTGTTTGGCTGTCGACTCTACTTGCAACATACTTTGCTTCATCGCAACAACTGTTTTCGCTGTACCTTGCTGTAAATTAGCAATAATGGCTTGAATTTCAGCTGTCGAATTTTGCGTACGCTGTGCCAACGTTCTTACTTCATCAGCAACAACCGCAAATCCACGCCCTTGCTCTCCCGCACGAGCGGCTTCAATCGCCGCGTTCAAAGCCAGTAAGTTAGTTTGTTCTGAGATGCCTTGAATCACATCAATAAATGATCCGATATCATTGCTCTGCTTATCTAAATCATCAATAACATCCATCGATGTAGATAAGTTATCAGATAATTCATTAACGGCGACAACGGTCATTTTGACTAGATCTCGACCCTGAGATACCTCATTCATTCCTACTTCGGCTTTGCTAGCAGAGCCAGATGCATTTCTAGCAACTTCTTGAATACTGGCTGACATTTCTTCCACCGCGACCACAACTGATTCCACCATTTGCTGCAGTTGTTGCACGGTTCTACTATTTTCCGTCGCCATTTCAGAACTATTATTGGATGAGTCTGTAAGGATTTTGCTGCTGCTAAGTATTTCACTAATTAACTCACGCAAGTGTTGTGACATTTCCGCAACTGATCGGTATATTCCTGAATCGCCTCGGGTTAATATTATTTTCTCAGTCAAATCACCTTGTGAAATACGATTCGCCATTTCCGCAATCTCTGCTGGCTCACCACCAATAGGCTTTTTAATAAACTTGGCCATAAAGGCCGCGATAATGATCGCTGCAATTAATGCGATTAATGAAATCAGTCCGACCAATACTTTTGCACTTTCAGTATCACTCTGCACAATTGAGCCTAATTTATCCTGATCTTCTTTAAACAGAAGTTTTAGCTCCTCAATTTTATTAGCAACCTTAGGTCCAATACTGGTAAGTGCATTAGTCGTTATATCGTTTCTAGTCGCGATTATTTTTTCAATGTTTTTAAATGTAGCGAAATATTTTTGATGATTCATTTTTACTTGATCAAGTAATCCTTGGCGTTGAGGATCATCAATTTTCGAATTAAATTTTTGTAATGCTTTTACCATTTTATTTTCTAATTCATCTAATGCTCTTGATGAATCCAGGCTATTATTTGTCACTAAATACTTGGTTGCGTACAGTCGGCCTAACAATAAATGTTCTTGTACTAGCCCCCCATAATGGGCTTCATCCTCTGCTCCGTCTTCGTATGCAAGCTTATTAATATCACTAATCGTTTTTCGCATTGTCAAACCTGCGGGGTCTAAGCTACCTAATACAAGCTCATTTCTTTTTACATAAAGATCCACGACATCGTAAAAAGCTTTTTCATATATTACGATTTCTGATAAGACCTCAGAAATGATAGCAGCACTCTTTTTATCTTTAATCTCAACTTTTGCTTCATTCAAAAACTCGTACATTTTTATTTTACGGTTTTCAAATTCTTTAATATCAGAAGCTTTCTGCTGATTCATATACCCTAAAACGGACAAACGCATCGCCAGCATATTCCCTTGAATTCGACCTGCGAGATTACTGTGATCTGCTAAACTTCGATACTCTAAAAACTGGGAGTAAGTTGAAGAAAGACCACTATAAGCAATGATAGATACGACAAATAGCAAAGCAATCACTAACCCAAAGGAAAGATTTATTTGCATATTAAGTTTTAAGTTTTAAGTTTTAAGTTTTAAGTTTTAAGTTTTTGAGCATATTGGCCTCAATGGTGAATTTTTCTTAGATCATTATTTAAACTTAGTCAGCTTTAACGATAATACAAACTAGCGTTCAGTGATTATCGACAGGTTTTACATTTGTAATTCCATGAATAAATTAGGGCTATTAGGCACTACTCACCTTTTTCTTCATGCCCATTAAGACGGACAGCTATCAAATTTCGCCATCGTTGTTAGAATAGCGACCTGAATGAGAGAGGAATATTTGTGGTCGACTTAAGTCATCTAAATCCAAGGCAAAAAGAAGCCGCTAAATACATCGATGGACCTTTATTGGTACTTGCTGGTGCAGGCTCGGGTAAAACCAGTGTGATCACCCGTAAAATCGCCTATCTGATCGAAAGTTGCGGCATTAAGCCCCACCACATCGCCGCAGTAACCTTTACCAATAAAGCCTCGCGCGAGATGAAAGAACGTGTCAGCCAGCTCTTACAGGGCGGTAAAGGCCGAGGCTTAACCGTATCCACCTTTCACAACCTCGGCTTAAACATCATTCGCTCCGAATACAAAGCCGCTGGCTACAGAACGGGCTTTTCTATCATCGACCAAGATGATGCGAAGAACATTCTAAAAGACATCATGATGCGTGATCATGACCAAGATGATGACGCGTTAGACATGGTACAAAGCGCCATCTCTAATCTTAAAAACGACATGCTAGAGCCGGAACAAGCCATCGCCAAAGCGGAAAACCCGCAAGAGATGATGATTGCTCAATGTTACTCGGTTTATCAGCGCACGCTGAAAGCCTACAACGCGGTGGATTTCGACGACCTTATTTGGGTCCCGACCATGCTGTTTAAAAACCACCCCGACGTATTAACGCGCTGGCAAAGTAAAATCCGCTACTTGCTTGTGGATGAGTATCAAGATACCAATACCAGCCAGTACGAACTGGTAAAAATGCTACTCGGCAACCGCAGCGGATTAACCGTGGTAGGCGACGATGACCAATCGATTTACGCCTGGCGTGGAGCTCGACCAGAAAACCTGAATTTATTGAAAGTCGATTATCCACACTTAAAGCTGGTGAAGCTCGAGCAAAACTACCGCTCTACGGGCTTGATTCTAAACGCTGCCAACAAGGTAATTGATAACAACCCGCACGAACTGATCAAGAAACTGTGGTCGGATAAAGGCTACGGCGACCCGATTAAAATTCTTAAATGTAAGAATGATGAAATCGAAGCCGAGCGTGTTGTTACCGGCATCGTTGAACGTCGCATGCGCTATGGTGGCAAGTTCTCCGACTTCGCTGTGCTGTATCGTGGCAACCATCAATCCCGCATTTTAGAAATGAAGCTGCAAGCGCATCAGGTGCCTTACAAATTAAGCGGTGGCCAGTCGTTCTTTGGCCGCAGTGAAATTAAAGACATCATGGGGTATTTACGCTTATTGATTAACCCAACCGATGATTCCGCATTTTTGCGAATCATTAATACCCCGCGCCGTGAAATCGGCCCAAGCACCATCGAAAAACTCAGCGAATACAGCATTCGTCGCGGCATCTCGATGATGGCGGCCACCACCGAACTGGGTCTTGAACAACTATTAACGCCGAAAGCGTTAGATAAGCTAAGACGCTTCGGTCACTGGCTCAATAACATCACCCGCATGGCCTATGCCGATGATGCAGTAGCCGCCGTAAAAGAAATGATCGAAGACCTCGATTACGAAGCGCACCTTAACCTGACCAGCGGCACGCCACATCAGGCAGAACGCCGCATGAGCAACGTTTGGTACTTAGTCGACTCGATCTCAAAGATGATCGAGAAAGCTGATGAAGTGGGCGATGAAGTCACCATTGAAGACGCGGTCAGCAAGCTGATTCTACGCGACATGCTAGAACGCCAAGCTGACGAAGATGAAGAAGATCAGGTACAACTGATGACCCTACATGCATCAAAAGGTCTAGAGTTTCCGCATGTTTACATGGTGGGGCTTGAAGAAGAATTGATGCCACACAGAAACAGCATTGAAGCCGATACCATCGATGAAGAACGTCGCTTAATGTACGTAGGGATTACTCGGGCACAACGCACGCTGACGATCACCTACGCCGCGAAGCGTAAGCAGTTTGGGGAAATTCTAGATACGACCCACAGTCGCTTCTTAGATGAATTACCGCAAGACGATGTTGAATGGGAAGGTCGAACAGAAGTATCTGCTGAAGAGCAAAAAGCCCGAGGCCAAGAAACCATGAAGAGTTTGAAGAACTTGATGGCGGATTTTTAATTCGATTCTTTAGTTCAAGAGCATAAAAAAAGCCTTAAGCAAAAACTTAAGGCTTTTTTATGATCACTCTAAGCAGCGTATCTAAAAATTAACGCTTACTCACGACCAGACATGAACTTAATCGCAGCGGTTAGCTCATCATCAGAACAATCCATGCACAAACCTTTAGCAGGCATCGCGTTCAGACCATTGATAGCATTAGCCAACGTAGCGTCGAAACCTTTCGCTAAACGCTTATCCCAAGCCGCAACATCGCCTTTCTTAGGTGCGCCTGCAACGCCAACAGCGTGACACGTAGTACATGCCGCATTATAAACTGCTTCGCCAGAACGAGGGCCAGAAGCAACAACCACAACCGGTCCGCCACAATCATCACCTTGAACACATACTTCAGCGACTGGCTTAATGCGCTCACGGAGCTTTTCCGTTTGAGCATCAGTCAATGCATCCGTAGAAGCATTTGCTTGAGCCATCACTAAAGTGGCTACGAATAACATCATTGCTTGTAACATTTTCACAGAAAAGTCCTCTCAGCTATCACGGTTAATCCGTGTATTTTAAATTTCTGGCGCAGATTATAGCGGCATTTTGTACTGGATTAAAATTATTCCATACAATCTGTAAGAAATTATAGTCGAAAGTTGATATATCACCGCTTTAGCAATAACGATAGAGAGCAAACCCCAGCCTAATGAAAGAACAGCTTTTCTATAAAAACTACTAACAAAACAAGTACATACCGTGTTTTTTAGCAGGGTACTAGACGCAGAAGGCAGAACGGAATACCATTGCCACTGATCCGCCCTTAGCTCAGTTGGATAGAGTGTCGGCCTCCGAAG
>CAWVSY010000103.1:0-5136 GCA_963933055.1 uncultured Oleispira sp. | reverse complement strand
CTCATTTTTTAAGTTTGTTATTGTATCGCTGGGAAGTGATTATTCGTGAAAGTGCAATTTTAGGCATTTTAGGAATCACCACATTAGGGTTTTATATCGACTCGGCCTTTGAAGACATTCGTTATGACCGAGCACTTTTCCTAATTATTATTTCTGCATTATTAAATGTAGCGGTGGATAGTTTTAGCCGAAAGGTTCGAAGCAACTTATCTTAATAGCGTGCGTCATCGTGACCGTTATTTTATTGCTACAGACCCTCCTTATTCGTTTTATTTTTAATGATTTTGTTACTCAGGCTTGCCGTTATTTTATGTATTTCTGGTGCGGTAAATAATGAAATGAGTGCTGCCGCTGGCCACGCTAGTGCAAAAGCGTGAAGCCATTGTTGGTAAAATGCTTCTGTCCAACCTAGGTTGATCCAAGTGACCCAAGCCGACATTAAAAATGACAGCTGCAATGACATCAACAGCGCAAATAAAATTCGATGAATCATGTTAGTTTTACCAATTTTTCTATATAGACAACGTCTGTCAGTTCTTTGGCTAGATAGTCTTTGGTATGCTTTTTATTAAAATGCTCTTTTAGGGCATCCTCATTAACCCATTCTTCCCAAAGGGTAAAAAGATTGGGGGTATCTCTATGCTGCAAGACATCAAAAAAAATACACCCAGCTTCTTTGATGGTTTCTAGTTGTAAATTCTTTAATTCTTCCTTAGCCACTTTAGCGGATTTTGTAGCAAAGACTTTTAGGCCAGCGCTGACCCATAACGTTGTGCTCAAAGTAGAGTAGGGAGTTTTATTTGATTCTGACATCATTATTTCCTGTATTTAGCCGTATGTAAGCAGAATCTAACGATAGACTCTTGCTGATATGAAATATATGCTCGATATATCAATCAATAATTGCAGATTTGAAATCATGTACGACGACATTGTTTTATTCATTCATATTGTTCAGCAGCAGGGTTTAGCCGCTGCCGCAAAAAAAATGGATTTACCCGCAGCAACGGTGACTCGACGATTGCAACGTTTAGAGGCAGCGGTTACTCGTCAATTAATTCATCGCTCTGCGCGTCAATTTTCACTCACGGCGGAAGGTGAGGTTTTTTATCAAGCTTATGCTGGTCTGGTTGAGCAATTAGAACAAACTCAGTTACAACTTAGCGGTGAGTTGAATGTATTAGCAGGGCCATTAACGGTATTGGCACCGACCAACATTTCAACAGGGTTATTGCAGCCTATGTGGTCTGGTTTTATAAGGGAGCATCCCGACATCAAACTTGAGTTAGTGCTTAGCAATAGCGTCGAAAACATGTTGTCGTCTAGTGCAGATATGGCGTTACGAATTGGACCTCAGGCATCGTCTATGCTTTATCAAAAACGTTTGGGGTCGTTGAAAACCCTATTGGTTGCAGCACCTGAATATCTTGCTATTAATCGTGAGCCAAGCAATTTAGAAGACTTAAATGAGCATCGATTAATTGGAACTCATACATTGGCAACATGGCAGATGATGAATTCTGATACTCATATGGAAAAGGAAGTACGTCCGCGATTTTCGACTTTTGTAAATGATGTAAAAATGGTCACGCAACTTGTTCAGGATGGCTTAGGTATTGCGCTTTTACCGAGCAGCGAAGTGAGTGATTTAATTAAAAAAGGAGGGTTAGTTCGTATATTGCAGCCTTGGCAGGGGCCTGATCGAGATCTTTATACCGTATGGCCAAGTGGAAAATTACTCAGCGCTAAAGCAGTATGTTTACGAGATTATATGGAAAACTTTATCCAACAATCTGAACATCATGTATCAGATTGTTGATAAAGATTAGTGTATGAGTTGTATTAGGTGTTGAGTGAAGCTTTAGCTAGGCTTGATAAACTTTAACGTCATACGATCACTTTCTCCAATCGCTAGGTATTTCTCTCGGTCTTCTTCACCTAATCTTAATGAAGGTGGCAGTGTCCAGACGCCTTTAGGGTGTTGTGTATTGTCTTTTGCATTGGCGTTTATGTCTGATTTTTTATCCAGTTTAAAACCTGATTTTTCAGCCAGTTTTATTACATGCGCTTCCGTAACATAGCCTGAGCTGATCATGTCTTGCAAGGTCGTACCGGGTTTTGCTCTGTGTTCTACTACGCCAAGTGCGCCGCCGGGTTTTAGTGCGTTATACATCGAATCGAAAACGTCTTGCGCGTATTCCCCCTTCATCCAGTTGTGAACGTTACGAAAGGTGAGTACTAAGTCTGCTGAGCCTGCGGGTGCTATCTCTGGGCGTTCTGGTATGGATAAATCAGTAATCACGGTATTGCCGTATATGCTAGGGTTTTCACTGAGTTTCATCTCAAACTTTCTTTGATAATTTTTGCGCCAATCAGGTGTGCGTTTAGCAATAAGAGAGAAGCCAGCAGCGTAATATTTACCATCATCTTTTAGTGCGGGTGCTAAAATCTCACTGTACCAACCACCTCCAGGCCAAATTTCTACCACGGTCATATTGGCGGTTAAACCTAAAAAATTAAGAGTTTCTACGGGATGGCGATATTGATTACGAGCAATGTTATTCGTCGAGCGATGATCTGCATTGGCTAATTGCTCAAGCGTTTTTGTATATTCTGCATGGGCGCAGTTGAATCCTGCTACCATTAGCAATAATAGGCTTGAAAGCCCTAGTTTCTTTGGTATTGCCATGGTCGATATTCCTCAATGTAAACTTAAACGTTAATGTTTGGAGCGCTCATGTTTCATATAGTTCAGTGGGCTTGCAGGGTGTCTTGGTTTATTTTAAGGGGATTGCATTAGATGTTATTAAAAGACATTGATTTGCAATGATTAGTCATTTACCTGTCAGCACTTCACACCTATATTAGCTGCATAAAGTATTAGCTGTATAAATAAAAAGTATTAAATCGAATTAGTCCGAAAGGTTAGCGCAATGACACAAGCACAGAATCCACATTACCCACACGTAATGGAGCCATTAGACCTTGGTTTCACGACTTTAAAGAACCGCGTCATTATGGGATCTATGCACGTTGGTCTTGAAGATCGCCCTTGGCACTTTGAAGAGATGGCGGCGTATTTTGCTGAACGTGCTCGTGGCGGTTGTGGTTTATTGGTAACGGGTGGTTTTTCCCCTAACCGAGCGGGTGATTTATTACCTTTTGGTTCTAAGTTGATGCATAACTGGCAGGTTCATTTTCATAAGAAAGTCACAAAAGCCGTTCATGCGGAAGACGGTAAGATTTTATTGCAAATTTTGCATGCCGGTCGTTATGGCTATACGCCTTTGAATGTTGCACCTTCAGCGGTTAAATCCCCCATTACGCCGTTTAAGCCGAAAGAATTAAGCGCTAAGCAAATCACTAAGACGATTGGTGATTATGTACGTTGCGCTAAGTTGGCTAAGAAAGCGAACTACGATGGTATCGAGATCATGGGCAGTGAAGGTTACTTCATTACTCAAATGCTGAATAAACGCACGAATAAGCGTGATGATGAATGGGGCGGTTCTTATGAAAATCGCATGCGTTTTCCATTAGAAGTCGTTCGTCAAATTCGTGAAGAAGTGGGTACTGACTTCATCTTGATGTTCCGTTTATCGATGTTGGACTTAGTTGAAGAAGCGTCTGAAATTGACGAAGTGATCGAACTTGCCAAAGAATTAGAAAAAGCCGGTATTAACATTATTAATACGGGTATTGGTTGGCACGAAGCGCGTGTACCAACAATTGTTACTTCTGTACCTCGCGCTGCGTTTGCTGATATCACGGGCCGTGTTAAGAAAGAATTAAGCATTCCTTGCGTTGCGTCTAACCGTATTAATATGCCAGATGTGGCTGAAGAAATTATTTCTTCTGGTAAGGCTGATATGGTTTCTATGGCGCGTCCATTCTTGGCAGACTCTGAATGGGTTAATAAAGCCGCTGAAGGTCGTGCTGATGAGATTAATACCTGCATCGCGTGTAACCAAGCGTGTTTGGATCATACCTTCCAGATGAAGCGTGCAAGCTGCTTGGTTAACCCGCGTGCGGGTCATGAAACTAAGCTTCTTTATACTCCTGTGACTAAAGCTAAGAAAGTTGCCGTTGTTGGTGCTGGTCCTTCAGGTTTGGCGTGTGCAACGGTTGCGGCACAGCGTGGCCATAAAGTGACTTTATTTGAAGCTCGTGGTGAAATTGGGGGTCAGTTTAACTACGCCAGTAAGATTCCGGGTAAAGAAGAATTTGTAGAAACTATTCGTTATTTCTTAAAACAAATCGAAGTTTTAAATATCGATTTGAAATTGAATACGTATGTTACTGCTGCGCAATTAAAAGCGGCGGGTTTTGATGAGGTTGTTATTTCTTCGGGTGTTGCTCCGCGCGTTCCAAATATGCCGGGTGTTGATCATGAGAAGGTAGTGACTTATCAGCAAGTATTAGGTGAAGGTCTTGAGCTTGGTAAGCGCGTTGCGGTTATGGGCGCTGGTGGTATTGGTTATGATATGTGTGAATATCTAACGCACCAAGGCCCTTCTTTGACTCTGAATAAAGAACTTTGGATGAAAGAGTGGGGTGTTGATGGCGCTAACGAAAACCGCGGCGGCTTAAAACCCATGGAAATCGAAGAGTCTCCACGTGAGGTTTACATGTTGCAGCGTAAAACCTCTAGCTTCGGTAAAGGTTTGAACAAAACTTCAGGTTGGGTGCATCGTGCTGTTGTGAAAATGAAGGGTGTTGAAACGATCGGTGGTGTTTCTTACGATAAAGTAGATGATGAAGGCTTACACATCACAATCACCACGGGCAAAGACGATAAACAGACGGTTGAGACACGTATTTTAGACGTTGATCATGTTGTGCTTTGCGCAGGCCAGGTATCGGTTAATAAGCTTCATATTGAGCTAGAAAAAGATTTGGGCAAAACCTTTAATCTACACCTAGTAGGTGGTGCTGAGTTTGCGGGTGAGTTGGATGCAAAACGTTGTATTAAACTTGCGAGTGAATTAGCCGCTTCTCTTTAATATCAGTTATTTAATCTCAGTATTGTTGCATTGAAAGGGAGGTGAAGTTAATTCACCTCCCTTTTTTATGAATCCTCTTTATAGTGGCTTAATAATCCTGGACAGCTTAATGGGGTAAAATACCCTCAATAAT
>CAWVSY010000102.1:0-5214 GCA_963933055.1 uncultured Oleispira sp. | reverse complement strand
AATTTAAAAAGCAAAGCCTTTAACGATAGCAAAGTAGAAGCACACCATGCGATTGTGCCGAGTGAAAAATCAATATCGGCTGAACAGTTTTCAAAATTGAACCAGTTTGAACAAAAAGTGTATCGTCATATCGCGCGCCAATATTTGATGCAGTTTTTCCCAGCCTATCAATATGCCGAAACCAAAGTCGAAGCGACTATTGCGGGTGGCCAGTTTAAGACTCAAGCCAAGCAGCCATTGAAGCAAGGCTGGAAAGTACTGTATGGAAATAAAAACGGCTCGGGTGGTCAGCACGTTAACAAAATAGATACTGGGCAGTCTTTACCGCCCATCACCCTAGACTCAAATGACAAGCAATACGGAAAGTTTGCTTGGACTTGCGATAACGCCAATTTAGTAGAAAAACAAACCACACCGCCCGAATATTTTAACGACGGCACCTTGCTGACGGCAATGACCGGCATTGCTCGTTATGTCAGCAGCGCTGAAATTCGCAAGACGTTAAAAGAAACCGACGGTCTTGGTACTGAAGCAACGCGAGCGGGAATCATTGAGCTGCTTTTTAGGCGTAACTTTTTACAGCGCACGGGCAAGCAGATACGCAGTACGGATATTGGTAGGGGCTTAATCAACAGCTTACCTGAATCGGCCATTACGCCTGATATGACGGCTTTGTGGGAACAGCAGCTGAACGCGATCAGCCAGCGCGAGCTTAACTACCAAGGATTTATGCAACCGCTGAATCATCATTTGTTGGCGCTGATTGAACAGGCTAAGCAGTACATACCGACTGCATTGCAGGGATTAAAGGGGCAAGGTGCTGGGTTCAAAAAAAAGGGCGCGAAGAAATCAAGTGGCGGGAAACCTAGCGCTCGCAAGCCGCCTGCTAGAAAGTACGCCAAAAAGATAAAAAGTTAAAACTGCATGCTGTAAAGGCATTCAATTGCTTTTCTTTATGCAGCGCTTTTTCATTAATCGACATTAACATTCAGAACGATACCTTGACGGTGAAATGCCTTGCCAGCGTCTAAAAGCACGGCTGAAATTTCGATCATCCTCATAACCTAAAAAATAGCTAATTTCTTTAATCGTCATCTCGGTATTTTTAAGATAAGAAATGGCTAGCGTTTTTTTTACATCTTCCAAAATTTCACGGTAAGACACACCTTCACTGACAAGCCTTCTGTGCAAAGTTCTTGAGGTCATATTAAACCATGATGCCATCACTGCTTGTGTCGGAAAATTTTCACTGTTTGCCAGAATTTTTTGTTTAACTTTGTTTTTATAGCTACTTTCTTGATTAATGATTTTTAATTCTTTCGCGCATAAAATTTCTGCCTCTTTATAAGCGGCTAAATTGGCAAGTGGAATTCGTTCTAGCATTAATTCTTTTGTAATACTGATACTTGCGCAGGGTGCATTAAATATGAGTTTGCAATCCGTCAAACTATGATAAGCATTTGTTTGATTATTAGCATAGGGAAAACTAATCGTCAGGCTTTTTTTTATTTTAGGTGTTAATTGGTCGAGAGCCGACTTAATCGTAACCAGTATCGCTTCTAATACTAAATTTCGTATTTCATTGAGCGGGAATTTTTCATTAAGTTCGATGATGAATTCTGAATCGTTATACCGAGTTGATATGTCAATAAGGGGAAAGCGTAATGATATATATTGCTCAAGTAATTTAGCGGCTGATACTAAATCTTCACAGTTCATTAAGGCGTAGCCAAGTATACCGTGAGACTGCAATGTTAATCGGTGTCCAACCATCACACCTATCGCAGTATTGTTCGATAGTTCAACGGCTTTAATAACCAAGTCATAAAGTGCTTCATAGCTAACCGTTGCATCAAGCATGCCTGCATCAATGACTTGATATGGGCTCCCATCTAACCACTTTCTTTGATTGATGCCAAAGTCTGCCATGCATTCAGCTACGGCGAGTAAGTACACTCCAGGTATTTTTGCGTTTGTGTGAATCATCAAGAGGCCTGCTTCAGAATTATCATAGGGAGCGCTTTTGTTATTTTGATTATTAGCATCGTTTAGAAAATAGGGGTTGTCAATATGTGACTCCTGCTTGTCAAAATATGACCCTGACTTGTCAGAATATGCCGCCTACCAATATATGCATTGGCTTTAAACTGGATGTACATAATAAAAAGGAAACCCCTAATGATGCGGTCATTTATCAAGTCTATATTTTCTAGCGCTAGCCCCGAAGGGATGCGGGTGAATCAACTCGCTATTTCTTTAGAAAAAAAAGAGACAGTGCTCAGTGCATCTTTGCGGAACGGAATTAATTTTCCCTATAGCTGTAAAGTTGGTGGTTGTGCTGAATGCAAGTGCAAACTAATCAAAGGTAAGGTAAAAGAGTTTACTGATGCAAGCTATCTATTAACGGCAGAAGAAGTCCAATCTGGTTATATACTCGCCTGTCAGAGCGTACCAAAAACGGATGATGTTGAAGTTGAGGTCGACCTGAGTCGAGCTAAGAAACGCATAAATCGAGGAAGAATAGTCGGTAAAACAGAATTAACTCACGACATTACTGCGATAGAAATTGAACTGGATGAAGTGCCGATTTTTAAGGCAGGGCAATATGCTAAGTTAAGTCTTGACTGTCTACCTGGGGTAACAAGAGCCTATTCTTTTGCATCAAAACCTAATGCTGAAAATACACGTGTAAAATTTATTATACGCCATGTGCCTAATGGTGAGTTTTCTGGTTTGGTTAAAAGGGAGGATTTAGTCAACAAAAGTATTGAATTGGAAGGGCCGTTTGGAGACTTCTTTTTAAGAGACTCTGACAATCATATGTTGTTGATTGCTGGTGGTAGTGGATTAGCCCCCATATTGTCAATTTTAGAGCAGGCTAAAGAACAGAATTGCCAGCGAGCGGTGACAGTAATACTAGGCGCTAGAACCCAAGCTGATATTTACGGATTAGAAGAGATATTAAAAATTAGTAAAAACTGGCCCGCTTCGTTTGAGTTCGAACAAGTCTTGTCAGAGGAGCCTGAGGGCTCTTCATGGCAAGGACCAAGAGGGTACTTAGGAGAGCATTTAAGATCCTTTGCAACGTACAGCTCTCAAGTTTATTTATGTGGCCCACCATTAATGATTGATGACTGTATAAATACATTATCGTCTATGGGCATCCCCTCCTCTGAAATGTTCGCTGACCGTTTTATTGTTAACTCAAAATAGTAAGGATTTTTTATGTTATTCCATTATTCAAAATATTTTTTATTTCACATTATTGGCATTCTAGCCTTAGTCGCCATTTTGGCAGGAGGTTCTTATATCATTTTTGGTCTATTCGCTATTTTAGTGGCTTACATTCTAGGAGACGCATTGGGTGGGGACGATATTGCGACCCCAGATTTTAAGAAACCAGAGATTCTCACTTTTCAGTTATGGCTAGCGCTGCCATTATTATCGCTAGTCGTATTTGTATCAATCTGGAGTGTGAGCACTACTGATGTAATGGGTTTTGGAGAATATCTATCCGGCATTATTGGGTATGATTTGCTTGCTCAACGCGAAACATCTACGATTATTCATAGCGTATCAACTTTCATTATCGTGGGCTTAATGATTGGAATGATGGGAACCATTACTGCGCATGAATTAACACACCGCACTTGGGATCCCATTTCGATGTTTATTGGTCGCTGGTTATTAGCGTTCAGCTTTGACACGATATTTTCAATCGAACATGTATATGGACATCATCGCTATGTATCGACGATTAATGATCCAGCGACAGCTCCGCGAGGACGTAATGTGTACTTCCATATTTTAGCGTCTACCATCAAAGGTAATATCAGTGCTTGGCATTTAGAAAAGGAACGCTTAGCAAAGTTTGGAAAAGGGCCTTTTTCTTTTTCTAATGGTGTTATTCGAGGTCATTTGATGAGTATTATATTAGTCGTTCTTGCCTATTTTATTGGTGGCTTAGTAGGTGCTTTATTTTTTACGGCTTGTGCACTGTTTGGAAAAGCTCTATTAGAGATCGTTAATTATATGGAACACTATGGCATGGTACGCAACCCTAAAGTTCCTGTTCAACCGAGGCACTCATGGAATACTAATAAGCGTATTAGTTCGTGGGCTATGTTTAACCTTACCCGCCACTCTCATCATCATGCGGATGGTAATGTGCCTTATCAGGACTTGCGACCTTATGAAGATGCTCCAATGATGATAAATGGGTATTTGACGACAATTCTTGTGACACTTATTCCTCCATTATGGCATTATTTAATGGTGCCTAAGGTACTTGCTTGGGATGAAAAATACGCTTCAAAAGAAGAGTTGATCTTGGCAAAGCAAGCTAATTTAAATTCGGGAGTGCCTGCTTTTATCGAAGCAGCCAAAAGGTCAACCTATAACTCATGAAATATTGGTCTGAATTCAGATAGTTGTTTATTGTGCTCGCTAACGTAGTGATTTCACCAACAGTTAATAGCTGTTGGTGAAATATTAGCAAATACGTGTCAAATGAATTTTATATTTGAATACTGATACATTATCAGCGCATTAATTGTTGGCCCGAAGAGAAGTAAATACAGCCAGTGCAATTAACCCAGCAAATATTAGATGTTCAATTTCTAATGTTTCGGTCAAAAACACAGCAGCAAAAAATAGGGTGAAAAACGGCTGTAATAATTGAATCTGACTAATACGTCCAGCGCCCGCTTCAGCCATTGCTTGATACCAAAAACGAAACCCCCACCATTGACTAATAACGGCTAAATACACCAAGCCCAGTATGGGCAGCCAAAACCGGTATTGTGCTTCAGGGTTATTCATTGCCTGAGTAAATTCAATAATAAAAATTTCATCGCCCGCATAATACCCAAAGGAAATTGCGGAAAAGGGTAGGTACAAAACCAATATCCAGCAGATAGTTTGCCAACCGCCAATACTCTTAGCTGCTTTTGCGCCAGCGCTATAGCCCAATCCGCCAAACGCGAGTACTGCTATTAATATACCCAGTGTTTTTAGATCCCAACCAGAATACTGACTGCCATTGATAAAGTAGACGGCTAATAAACCAGCCCCGACTCCTGAAGACAGCCAAAATCTTAGGGTGTATCGTTCACCCATAATTAAGGCCGCACATACGCTGGTGATAATGGGTAACCCAGCGAGAACGATTCCCATATTGGCTGCGGATAAGTTGATTAGGCTATAGCTTAGTAA
>CAWVSY010000101.1:0-5382 GCA_963933055.1 uncultured Oleispira sp. | reverse complement strand
AAAAAGTCGAAAAAAAGTCGAAAAAAAAGGGCCTAACGGCCCTTTCTTTTATAAAGCGAACAGATTTTGATTAGAAATTAAACATCATCTGGTGCAACTTTATCGACTTTATCAGCTTCACTAGACTCATAGATAAATAATGGTTCAGATTCACCATTAATTACGCCTTCGTCAATGACAACCTTAGTCACATTCTCTTCAGAAGGAATTTTGTACATACTGTTCAGTAAAATACCCTCTAAGATTGAACGTAAACCACGAGCACCAATCTTGCGCTCCATTGCTTTATTAGCAACAGCCTTTAAGGCCGACTCGCGGAACTCAAGCTCAACATCTTCCATATCAAACAGTTTTTGATACTGCTTAACAAGAGAGTTTTTAGGCTCAGTTAAAATCTGAATCAATGCCGCTTCGTCTAGCTCGTCTAATGTTGCAACAACAGGAAGACGACCAATAAACTCAGGGATCAAACCATACTTAACCAAATCACTTGGCTCAACAGTCCGTAAAACATCTCCAACAGATTTCTCGTCAGACTTGCCTTTTACGGTAGCCGAGAAACCAATACTACTTTTCTCAGAGCGATCACGAATTTGCTTATCTAAACCCGCAAACGCACCACCACAAATAAATAGCATATTTGAAGTATCAACTTGCAAGAACTCTTGCTGAGGATGCTTACGACCACCCTGAGGCGGAACAGAAGCGACCGTACCTTCAATCAATTTCAACAAAGCTTGCTGAACACCCTCACCCGATACATCACGAGTAATGGACGGATTGTCAGACTTACGAGAAATCTTATCGATCTCATCAATATAGACAATACCGCGCTGAGCTTTTTCTACATCGTAATCACATTTCTGCAATAACTTCTGAATAATATTCTCAACATCTTCACCCACATAACCGGCTTCCGTTAAGGTCGTCGCATCAGCAATAGTGAAAGGTACGTTCAACAAACGCGCCAAAGTCTCAGCCAATAATGTTTTACCACTACCGGTTGGACCGATTAATAAGATATTACTTTTAGAAAGCTCAATATCACCTTTACGCTCACCAAACTGTAAGCGTTTATAGTGATTATAAACAGCAACCGATAAAACGATCTTTGCTTTATCTTGGCCGATCACATACTCATCAAGAGTTGCTTTAACTTCTTTTGGCGTCGGTAATGTATCCGAATCGCCTTTATTTTCGGCTTCTTGAACTTCTTCACGGATAATGTCGTTGCATAAATCAACGCACTCATCACAAATAAATACAGAAGGGCCAGCAATCAGCTTACGCACTTCATGCTGACTTTTGCCACAAAAGGAGCAGTACAGCAACTTGCCGTTATCTTCGCCTTTGCCTTTAGTGTCGTCGGTCATTCGACTGCCTCATTAACTTTCGTTTGATGCCGCACGCTATTCAGCGCTACGGCTCTCTAATACTTGATCGATCAAACCATACTTCATCGCTTCTTCAGCGCTCATAAAGTTATCACGCTCAGTATCCTGAGCGACCTGCTCAATCGTTTGACCAGAATGTTTGGCCATAATTCGATTCAGTCGATCTTTTGTTTCTTGAATATTGCTCGCCTGGATTTGAATATCCGTCGCCTGTCCCTGAGCACCACCACTTGGCTGGTGAATCATAACGCGAGAATTCGGCAGACAAAAACGCTTACCTGGCGCGCCAGCATTCAACAAAAATGCACCCATACTACATGCCTGGCCAATACACATCGTACTAACGTTTGGCTTAATAAACTGCATGGTATCGTAAATAGACATTCCAGCCGTTACAGAACCACCTGGAGAGTTAATATACAGGTGAATATCCTTATCTGGATTTTCAGACTCTAAAAACAACATCTGAGCCACAACCAGATTCGCCATGTGGTCTTCCACTTGGCCAACAATGAAAATAACACGCTCTTTCAATAAACGTGAATAAATATCGTATGAACGCTCACCGCGAGCTGTCTGCTCAACCACCATAGGGACCAATGCACCCATGATGTCTTTACTATTATTCGAATCAAACATCGATCCAAGCACTCCCTGACTCATTATTATCAGCAAAAAAACAGTTACTCCATAAGAGTAACTGTTTCTAGTTTAGTCGGTGTTCTGAAAGTTGTCAGTCACTCGAAGGACGTATTATTGAGGTGCGTTAGCAGCCTTAATAACTTCTTCGTAAGCTGCTTCAGTTTCAGTCACTTTTGCACTTTCTAGAATCTTCTCAACAACCTGCTCTTCTAATGCAAGCGCTTCAACCTGAGATTTTTGCTCTGGAGTATTTTTGTAATACTCACGCACCTGCTCTGGCTCTTGATAAGTAGAAGCCACTTCTTCGATCAATGCATCTACTTTTTCTTCAGAAGCGGTCAATTCAAATGCTTCAATCGCAGCATTCATCAACAAGCCAACACGTACGCGACGATCAGCTTGGTCTTTGAACAATTCTGCTGGAAGCATACTTGCATCAATACCCTGACCACCACCAAACTGCTGAACAGCTTGCTGACGAAGACGATCAATTTCTTGATTAGCCAAAGCCGTTGGTACTTCAATTTCGTTTGCCGCAACCAAACCTTCAATAACTTGGTTTTTAACATCATTACGAATAGCACGATCAAGTTCGCGATCCATATTGGCACGAATATCAACCTTAAAGCTCTCTAAATCTTTTGATTCAACACCAAAACCTTTAAAGAAATCTTCGTTTAGCTCAGCAAGCTCAGGCTTTTTAACTTCTTTAACAGCAACTTTAAATTCTACTGCTTTACCTTGAAGATCTTCTTTGTGGTAATCCGCTGGGAAAGAAAGCTCTAGCGTTTTCTCATCACCAGCTTTAAGACCTTCGATACCCGCCTCAAAACCAGGGATCATTGATTTAGAGCCTAGAGTTAAGTTATAACCTTCAGCCTTACCACCTTCAAATGCTTCGCCATCGATGAAACCATCAAAATCAACAACCGCTTGATCGCCATCAACAGCCGCGTCGGAAGAAACTTCCCATTTAGCTTGCTGCTTCTGAAGCGTTTCAACCATAGTCTCAACGTCAGCATCCGTTACTGTAGATTTCTTTTTGTTTACTTCAATGCTAGCGAGGTCAGCCAAAGCAATTTCAGGATAAACTTCGAAAGTAGCAACAAACTCTAAATCTTTACCTGTTTCATTAACAGTGGCTTCGAAGTTAGTTGGCATACCCGCCATCTGAACGCCTTCTTTTGAAATCGCTTCAAAGAAAGAACGCTGCATTACTTGCTGTACAGCTTCTTGACGAGCTGGCTTACCAAACATTTTTTGCGCAACATTTGGTGGAATTTTGCCCTGACGGAAACCATCAATTTTACGACCTTTAACCATACTTTTAAGAGCTACAACAACCTGACCGTCAACGTCAGCGGCAGGAACGCCAATTGTCATCTTGCGCTCTAGGCCTTGAGTAGTTTCGATAGAAATTTGCATGTTTTTCTCTCAGTTAAATTAACGTTTGGTCTTGGAATACAGGTAGCCATATAGGTATTTTAAATAGGCTTTCATTGCACCTGACATCATAAAAGTCGCGTATTATATCCCATGCTTAGCATTAGAACCATAGCCATAAAGCATAGGGTTCAGCGGCACGAATAAATTAAGTAATTATCTTAATTGCGGCTAATGTTTTGAATTTCAAGGGGAAGTGTAAAATTTTTACTAGAAATGGGGTGGCTGAAGGGGATCGAACCCTCGACCACAGGAATCACAATCCTGCGCTCTACCAACTGAGCTACAGCCACCATAACGGTAACACGATATCGAAAAATAAATGGGGTGGCTGAAGGGGATCGAACCCTCGACCACAGGAATCACAATCCTGCGCTCTACCAACTGAGCTACAGCCACCAGATATTCATCGTACAACCACTAATAACCTAAAAGACCATCCAAATTAATTGGTACGCCCAGCAGGACTCGAACCTGCAACCCTCGCCTTAGAAGGGCGATGCTCTATCCAGTTGAGCTATAGGCGCATGGCCATCTAACTAGCGTTAGATTTAGTGGTCGGGATAGAGAGATTCGAACTCCCGACATCCTGCTCCCAAAGCAGGCGCGCTACCAGACTGCGCTATATCCCGAAACATCCTCAAGAGGTAAATGATTTCACCGTCTCGTTGAAGTGGTGCGCATATTACCCACGCCCCCTGACTGCGTCAACCTCTTTCTCGAGTTATTTTTTTAAAAAGTTAATAAAAACAACGGGGTTAACCTAATAATTCAGCATTCGGTGGAATAAACTCACCTCCCTACTTTGCTTTAATAGTCAGTCGTGAGAAAATCACGCCAACGAATCACACCAGATTTCTTCTGATCTACTGCAAGGTTAAAGATTTACATGAGCGCTCAAATTATTGATGGCAAAGCTACTGCCGAATCTATTCGTAAAACAGTTGCCGAACGCGTACAGCAGCGTTTAGACAAAGGACTAAGAGCCCCGGGCTTAGCCGTTATCTTAGTCGGTAAAGATCCTGCCTCCGAAGTCTATGTTAAACACAAACGTAAAGACTGCGAAGAAGTTGGCATCAATAGCCAAGCTTATGACTTACCCGTATCAACCTCTCAAGGCGAACTACTAAGCCTAATAGACGAATTGAATAACGACGATACAATTGATGGCATATTGGTACAGCTACCATTACCTGCGCAATTGAAATCAGATGAAATTTTAGAACGCATTGCGCCAGATAAAGATGTTGATGGCTTCCACCCCTTCAATATTGGCCGCCTTGCTCAGCGTATGCCACTACTGCGCCCCTGCACACCGGCTGGCATCGTGACACTATTAGAAAATACCAAAGAACCCATCAAAGGCAAACATGCCGTGATCGTAGGTTCTTCTAATATCGTTGGTCGCCCAATGGGGTTAGAGTTATTACTGAAAGGTTGCACAGTAACGACGTGCCACCGCTTCACTGAAGATCTTGAAAGCCACGTTCGCTTAGGCGACATCGTAGTCGTTGCCGTTGGTCGCCCTGACATCGTAAAAGGCGAATGGATCAAGAAAGGCGCCATCGTAATTGACGTAGGCATCAACCGCTTAGAAGACGGCAAGCTTGTAGGAGACGTTGAATTTGAAGCAGCCTCGCAGAACGCTAGCCACATTACTCCAGTACCAGGCGGCGTTGGCCCTATGACCCGCGCGAAGCTTTTAGAGAATACTTTGCAAGCATGCGAAGAATTGCATACTAAAATTTAGAAAACAAAGACCTGTCGGACTAAAGCCGCGACCTACAAAGAGATAAAGCTCAATGTAGGTCGTCCTTTAGGGCGACAGTCGTACGACAATCTTTTAGCCTTGAGTCCAGCTCGTCCCTTCTGGACCATCACGCAACGTAATCCCCTGCGCCAA
>CAWVSY010000100.1:0-5496 GCA_963933055.1 uncultured Oleispira sp. | reverse complement strand
AATTGTTGGCCTAAAGACCAACCTACAAAAATCTAACGGCGATTCTTCAAATATTCCGACGGAACGCCGCTATGAAAACGAAACTGATCATCTTCACTTAAAATGGCATCTTGCTCGATCTCTCTAAAAAATGCGACGCGCTCAGTGATCGGTTCTTTGCTATAGCTCTGGGCTAGCGTTAAATAATCTTTGTAGTGTCGAGCTTCAGAGCGCAATAGCGAGGTGTAAAATTTCGCTAGCTCAGCATCTAAATGAGGGGTTAATTTCGCGAAACGTTCACACGATCGAGCTTCAATAAACGCGCCCACAATCAAACTGTCCGTTAAGCGTTCATGGGATGGTTTGCGAATACCGGTATTCATCAATGCCGCATAACGAGCAGGTTTTAAGCCGCGATATTTAATATCACGCTTTTTTAAGATTTTCAGAACCTGTTCAAAATGCACCATTTCTTCACGGGCTAGGCGCGACATTTTGCCTTGCAAATCGGCTTTGTCGGGATAAATAAACATCAAATTCAGCGCGGTTCTAGCTGCGCACAGTTCCAAAAAAGCATGGTTGATGAGCAGAGTGTCTTGGCGTTGAATCGCCATTTCAACCCAAGCATCCGGTGTTTCGCAGGGCAAAAAATGAATCAGCTCAGCAAGATCTTTAGGATCAACATCCTTAGCAGCAGAATAGCCCGCTAATATAGAATCGGAGTGAGTTGTAGTATTAGAGGTAGAATCAGGTGTGGAAGCAGTGATTTCAACAGACATAGCAGCAGCAAATAAACAAATGAGGCCTATTATCGCAGGTTCGTTAACCTTTGAGAATGGGCCTCATTGATCTAGCGCAGGAGAGCGCATACAAATCCTAGCTAGGGTCAATCATCTCTTCGGCAATCATCCGCAAGGCTGTAAGACTTGGAATAAAGAAATAGTCACCACCACGCGTTTCAACAAAACGCGGCAACTCTGTACAAAAGAAGGGCGCTTTGGCCGCTTCGAACAGCTTTTTCTCTGGGGCCTGAATAAGATGCTTATCCGTAAGCTTTCCATCGTGATTGCCAATCAGCGGGTCTTTATCATTGCCTAATTTAAAATCATTGGAATAATTCACCCATTGCTGTTGCACAAATTCAAACTGACGCTCAATACTCGAACCCACGCACATAAAAATAATACCTTGTTCGGCAGAGTCTGCGGTTGCTTCATCGATGCCGCCATACGGTAAACCCCGACGCATCAAACGGCGACGATCGACCAACGCCCCTGGTCGATCAAATGCCCCTTTCTCATGTTCGAGAGAGCCGCGCGTATTCGTGCGACGGATGTGTGCACCAATAGGGCATTTAGAACCATTTTTATCGCCATCAAAACTAAAGTCGACCCACGTGATATACAACTGCTCAAGTTGTGCAGCTGCGCATTCGTCGCCTTCTAAAGACCGATATTTTAAATCAGCAATGCGTGAATCAAGTTCGGCTTTTTCTTCATCGGTTGCGGCTAAGGTGAGGGGAGCACCATTATCAGGCCAGCGACCCGACATCTTTGCCATCAATAAATCTTTACTGCCGTCAAAATCTTTTGCCAGATTATCGATATAGCGCGCAAACGTATCAACATTCTCATGCAGCTTGCGATACACCATAAACGTGCCGTTTCGGGATAGCATTTTGGGCTCTGGTGCGAGCGGATATTCTCGTGCCTCATCGACATGGCCAAGAATGAACTCTCCGGTTGCCAGCGGTTGCCAGCTGCCATCGCGCATTAATTTACCACGGCCCGCAAGGCGGCTGATTTTATGGCCATTACCTTCAAAAAACGGATTGCTAATACCATCGGTAAAACCAAAATGTTCTTTGCCTGTAGGCATGCCATTGTCATAAACCGCGGAAGCATCTTGATAATTTAAGGTGGTGCCCTTAGGGCCACGATGTCCTGAAAGTAATTCAACTCCAGCAAAGGTTGCCAATTGTTCTAAAAAAGCGTCAAAGCGAGATTCAAGCATATTGCTATCGCGTGCATAAATAGAAAGCCACGCATGAACACGGCCGCCGTGCCAGATCTCATCCCAATTCTCAGGGCTATTGCAGCCTGTATCGCCTAGAATGTGGCTACGTGCTTTCATTCCTGCCGTAAAATCAACAGGAAAACCTTTCAAGCTGCGTTGAGGAATTGCCAGTGCTTCAAGCCCAGAATAGGTAAAGCCAATGTTGGTTGTGCACGGAGGCTTGTTAGGAGAATCTTCTTTCGCCTCCCAAGCCTCGGCAGTTGTTATGTCTTTGATTAAATCGAGTAAAAATAAACGACCTTGTTTCGGATCGTCAAAACGTAAAAAACAATAGCGAGCTTTTGGGTAGCCATAACGCCCATAGCCTTTACAGATATTGCCCTGAATATCGTATAAATCCAGTTGTTTGCTCATGGGGTTAGCTCACTTTGTGCGGGTTTCCAGCTTGGGCTTTCTAAATTGTTTAGCTGCACCCGCTGTAAAAAATATTTGAAATTCGTTTTTGTTTCGCTGGCGCTTTTACCTTGCAGCGTTAAAACAAACTCACTGAACATCTGCTTCACGTACAAAGCTTTTAATTGCTTGGTCAAACTTTCATCATTCGAACCATTAAAAAATAAGGTTGTTTTTAACTGACACGCTTTAATGTAGGTAATAAATTCGAGCGCGGTATTAACGCGATTAAAACCAACGCAGTATTGCCAAACATTACGAACTTCTGCTTCGCAATCATTCCACATTTGCGTTAAATAAGGTTCTAACTCACCGTGAAAGTTACTATTAAAGCAAAGGTATTTTGATTTTAAATGATCTTGTTGAAAATCATTCCCTTGCTGAAAAAATACATCGTTTAAAATAAAAAGACGCGCAAAGTAAGTATTATCAACTCGTGCAAAAAAGCTGTCTTCATTTAAAGGAATGTCTTGCAATAAGCGACGAACAGCTTTGTCGTAAGACTCGCACTCTATGCCTTTGTCATTTACCACTCGGCCATCATTAATAGGACAAAGCGTCGTTAACGCGTAAGCTTTACCTGATTTATTCGCCATGACTCACCGCCCCCATACTGCCAAGAGAATGTTGATTGTCGTTTAAAAGCTGATTATAAGCCTCTAGAAAATCATCATCTTCAAGCGACATGTTTTTCTCAGTAAACGCTTTTAAATTATCGAATAAACTCATTGCTGATTTAACATCGTTTGCGCTGGCGCAAGGATAGGCATTGTAATAGTGATTGGTTTCTACTTGATTGAAACGAATGTAATCATAAAACTCGTGCAGCGGAATGGACTTCGGGTAGTCAACGTTATACTTCCAAAATAAATCCAAACCGGTAGGAATCGCAAACGAAAACGAATCAATGTACTGATCCCAGCTGCCGTTAAAATTGCTTTCAAACATCATGTAGCTGTAATTTAGATCTTCCTCAGGCTGATTAGAGGAAAGGCGAGGAAAACTATCGCGGCCAATAAGTGTCCAGCGCGCATAATGTATCAACGAAAGATTGATTAAGCCTTTAAGAAAACTGGGGAAATAAACAACAAAATTAAAAACGATACGCTGCCAAATGGCCTTCCACCAAGGGATTGGTGTGATCACGTTCATCGCGTAGGCTTTGCCAGCGGTATTTGACACAATAAAATCCTTTTAACAAAACAATCCTAATCATGCGAATAATAATTACTTGCACATGTGGTCACATATTAAGGCAGCAACTGCTTGGGGTCTAGTGCTATAATGCGACCAAATTCAAGTTAATCACATTTAAAATTAGAGATTTTACATGACAGTTCGTACGCGCGTTGCGCCATCTCCAACCGGTGATCCTCACGTAGGCACAGCTTATATTGCCTTGTTTAACCTAGCGTTTGCACGCAAACACGGTGGCAAATTTATATTGCGTATCGAAGATACCGATCAAAGCCGCAGTACGCCAGAATCAGAACAAGCCATTCTTGATAGTATGCGTTGGTTAGGTTTGGAGTGGGATGAAGGTCCAGACGTAGGTGGAGAATTTGGTCCTTATCGTCAAAGCGAACGTAAAAATGATTATGCCCAATACGCCGAACAGCTTATCGAAAAAGGGCACGCTTTTCGCTGCTATCGTACCAGTGAAGAACTGAACGAATTGCGCGAAGGCATTGCCGACCTGGGTCGCGCCTTAAAACCAAGTGATCTTAAATTATCCGACGAAGAAGTTGCTAAGCGCACAGCCAATGGTGACTCGTTTGTAGTACGTATGAACGTGCCGGAAGAAGGCATTTGCGATGTGAACGACATGCTGCGTGGCGGAATCGAACTAGACTGGAAAATGGTCGACGCTCAAATCCTGCTAAAATCTGATGGTATGCCAACGTACCACCTAGCCAACGTTGTTGACGATCATCTAATGCAAATTACACACGTAATTCGTGGTGAAGAATGGATCAACTCCGCGCCTAAGCACAAGCTGCTGTATGAATTCTTCGGCTGGGATATGCCAGCACTTTGCCACATGCCATTATTGCGCAACGCCGATAAGAGCAAGTTGAGTAAGCGTAAAAACCCAACCTCCATTATGTTCTACCAACGCATGGGTTACTTGCCAGAAGCGTTATTGAACTACCTAGGCCGTATGGGCTGGTCAATGCCTGACGAAAGTGAAAAATTCACCCGTCAACAAATGTTCGATAACTTCGATATCTCGCGCGTATCACTAGGCGGCCCAATTTTCGATACCGAAAAACTAAGCTGGTTAAACGGCGTATGGCTGCGTGAATTAGACGCTGAAAACTTCGCTGAAAAATTCGCCGCGTGGGGCTTAACCAAAGAGCGCCTAATGCCGCTAGTACCACACGTTCAAACGCGTGTTGATACGTTTGCCGATGTTGTTGGTTTAGCAGGGCACTTCTTAGCTGGCATGACCCATCTTAGCGAAGAAAGCTTTGCCCATAAAACCCTAGAACAAGAACAGCAAGTAGAAATACTGCAATTCGCATTATGGCAGCTAGAAGCCGTACGCCATTGGGATCGTGATCAAATCCAAAAGCGCATGTTTGCTTTAGCCAAAGATATGGAGATTAAGCCAAAAGATTTCTTAAATCCTTTGTTTATTGCCATTGCCGGAACCAGTGAAACCATCTCTGTACTAGACAGCATGGCAATACTAGGTCCAGACATGAGTCGCGCACGCTTACGCCACGCGATTAACGTACTAGGTGGAGTAGGGAAGAAGAAACTTAAGAAAATGGAAAAAGCCTACCGTGGGCACGAAGCCGCGGTTGAAGCCGCTTTGTAAGCGTCGCAATAAATCACGACCTACAATTTGCATAACGTAACCGTCGCAATAAATCACGACCTACATTTGAATATATAAATGTAGGTCGGTCTTTAGGCCGACATTTATGCTAACTCTTTGAAAAAACTAATAAAATAAAAAATAAATCGTTGACACCTTCGTACACTGCGCATATTATACGCCCACGTTTTGAGACGGGGCCTTAGCTCAGCTGGGAGAGCGCA
>CAWVSY010000099.1:0-5700 GCA_963933055.1 uncultured Oleispira sp. | reverse complement strand
TGGCTGTATAAAGATTTACTTGCTCAAAAGTTAATTTTTCTACAGCCTGGTTAGGCGTTTGAATGCATCATAGGAATAAATTATGAATATCGCAATTCTAACATTTGAAGGGTTCAACGAACTTGATTCATTCATTGCTGTAGGAATTTTAAATAGAATGAAAAGTTCTGGGTGGAATGTTCAAATTACGTGCCCTTCAGATTTTGTAACTTCAATGAATGGTGTCAAGATCGAAGCACAACAACCCTTAGAATTTGCAAACAATGCTGACGTTGTCTTAGTGGGTAGTGGTATCTACACAAGAGACATTGCAAATGATAAAGCGATATTGAATAGGTTGAAATTAGATCCATCAAAACAACTTGTATGCGCGCAGTGTTCAGGAACATTACTTCTGTCTGTATTAGGCGTTTTGGATGGTCTACCGGCTTGTACCGACTTAACAACGAAACCTTGGGTTGTTGATGCTGGCGTCGAAGTTTTGAACCAGCCTTTATTTGCGAAGGGTAATATAGCGACTGCAGGAGGATGTATGTCTTCTCAATATCTAGCAGCGTGGATAATTGCCAAATTAGCTGATAATGAATCTGCTGAGGCAGCTATTCAGTATGTAGCTCCAGTTGGAGAAAAAGAATCTACAGTGTTTCATTGTATGTCGGTAATTTCACCTTACATCGAACAATCAGAGATAGCCTAACAAAGCCATGTATGGGATACCCCATAATGGCTGGCGTTAAATACAAATGGAAGTTTATGAGTAGCTGTAATGAAGATCAAAAGAGGATAATTTCTAAGTTGGAAGGCCTTCCAGAGCCTGATGCATTCTTTGAAGTTTATTTCTACAATACTGTTTCACGAAAATACTTACCTAACGGTACTCGATGTCCAGTTATTCCATATGAATTCGTATTTTCTAATATCACAATAGATAAAAAGCTATTTCTCGAAAAACAGTGTAAAGGAATTTTAAGTAAAGCATATGCTCTAGGTGATGCATTACTATCTCATGATAACAAAAAATATGAATTATTAAGAAATGAAATGACTGAACAATACTCTGTTTTTGATGAGACAACATATAGTTCAGTTCGCTCGCGTGGTATGTTCTTAGCCAAATAGCATTTAACAATACGCTGAATGTTGTTCCGGCCAAAAAGACGGCCTCCACTGGACGCGCTAGACGCGCGCCCATTAGCTAAAGCGTTAAAGTCCAATGGAAAATTAGTGATATTCAAGAAAGAACAAATAAGCATAAAGGAAGCTCAGGCATTAATTACTAGTAAGTCCTATCGAAGAGCTGCGCAAGTTAAATGGTGGTTGCGCTATTTTTCATGTTTTTTGATTATGTTTATAATATTTATTATTGCATTTTCTCCTTACGTAATATTAAAGGAGCATTATAATCATGTTGCGTTAATTGCTATTCCACCTTTAGCAATAATTTTTGCAGTTATATCGGGGGTCAAAATATCTGACCCGTATCACTGTACAGCTTGTGGTCGTAATACTGTACATGCAATGCGTATCCCGTTTTATTGCCGTTCTTGTGGTATGTCATTTATATTTCATAGACTCAGTAAATGGTATTATCAGAAAAGGCTTTAACAAGGCCAAGCAACATCAGTCGCTGTGCTCCTTGGACAGTTTTGCGCTCGTACCTTTTGTGCATGGCTACGCCATTGTTGCACAAAATCCACAATCACAAATCTGCCGTTGTTAGCGGCGTTAAATGTCAGAAGGTGTGTATGTCTTACTTAATAAAAATATCTGAAGACGCTGATGATATTCCGTGTGATGAAGTTCTAAACAATTCTCAGCATAATTTAAATGTTACTTCTGATGAAGATAATAGTGATGTGCACCTGAAGTTTTCAAGCCGTGAAGCTATGCGTGACTTTGCTAAAAGTATACTTCACGAAAGTTATTATGGCTCAGGTGTTAATCCAATGGAGCTATATCCATTGGATTCGTCTATCGTAGACGGAGTTAGGCTTACAGACAAAAGCAACAGAGTCTTTATTTGGTATCCTAAAAATCGCATTTAACAAGGCGTTGGTGCATAGCCCCTTCGGGGCTGGGACGGTTACACTGAGAGCTTACCCAATAAAGTAGACGCCTATCTTAATCAAAAGGTAGGTAAAACATGCCAATAATAAAATGAGATACATCGACGTCAATTGGTTGCACGACTTACAAGATGAACCGTATAGGCTTGTATCCGAAATGGGTTTCGATGACTTTGAAACTAGAAAGTTGGAGTTCTTTCGAAATGGCGAAGTTGGCTTTGTTACCGATAAAATCTACACTAAAAAAACAATGTTGGGTTTTGTTGAAGTTCCTACTCTCGAAGAAATTAATTCTCAAGAAGAGTTCAAAGGTAAAACAATAACTCAGCCAGAATTCGAGCTTTTATGGGGGCAATATGCACCGTCAAGCTCATAACCAGGCAAAGCAGCGGACTTCGTAAACTGAAATCTGCTATAGCACGTATTGATTCAATAAACCGAGGATTTTTAAAATGAAATTTAAACTAATAACCATATCCCTTTTAACACTTCTTCTTACAGGTTGCCCCCTAGAAGGTGATAATGGATCGACAGGACCGCAAGGAGCGGCTGGAGTTGCAGGCATTAATTGCTGGGATCTAAATGGTAATGGAACTAATGATAGGGATGAAGACACCAATCATGATGGATTATGGAATGCATATGATTGTGGTTTCAATTCTGACTTGTCACAAAACCCGACAGTAGAACTGAACCATCAACACATATGTGAAACTTTTAGATCTCTAACACCACCTCAGTATCCAGTAGGCTGCCCTTCTGCTACTCATACAGTCCCCACCGGCACATTGACAAGAATGATAGCTACAAACTTTTTTGATGATGGTACGGGCAATAGACTTCTAAGCTGTGGCGATAGCCCAAGCAATGGATTACTCAGCATAAGCCTACGAGACTTCGTAAACTCAGATGGCGTTACCGTTAAGGAAGGGTGGTGGGAGCTAGAGGGAGGATATATCGCTAAATCAGGAACTATGTCTATATTTGAATCAGTTAATGGCGGGTGCCAGGACCTCTGTGCAGCTGATGCAGAGTGCATCGCTTCGGTCGCTGTTAGAAAATCGTCTGAATCTTCATCTTGCCGTTTATATTACCATTCAGATACTGCCATAAAATATGAGCGATTTTGTGGTAGGGAAATCCCTGGTGTCTTTACAGCAGAAGATCAATGCAAACTAACTCTAGCCGCCAATGCTATTTGGGCGTCTAAGTGTCCATAAATTTGAATACTTAACAAGTCAAAGCAAGCGTACTTGGTAAAGCTGTCAGCTTTTTTGCATGGGCAAAAGGCCGCCAATTTTACCAAGCCGTTGTTTGAGGCGTTAAATTATATGAAAGTTTTGAAAATTATATTTTTGACATTAGGTGCGTTGGTAATACTTCTAATAATTCTGGCAGCAGGAGTTTACGTAAGTTGTGATTCATCTAATCCTAAGCGCGTAGAGGTTGTTGTCCCAAGTGAACTTATTGGCAAGGCATATACTGAATCGCCCCTAGCTCACTAGACACTCTTTAACTATATAATGAGTCAGAGGAGGCTGTTATAGCTAGTGAACGCTATGGTGAAAGCGCGCAGACTTAAAGCGTATTCGTCGCCAATCTTAATTAAAAGGTAAGTAAAAAAAGGCAAATCCATGGTTAGTAATTTAAGAGAAGTCTATCAACTGAAAGTCCAATTAAAAGGGATTCGCCCTCCAATTTGGAGGCGTTTTCTAGTATCCAATACAGCTACACTTGAAGAATTTCATCACGCAATTCAAATTGTAATGGGCTGGACGAATTCTCACTTACATCAGTTCATTTCTGGGAAAGCAAGATATGGGATGGTAGATCCTGAGTTTGGCATGGAGTGGGATGATGATTTACAAGATGAACTCAATTTCAAAGTAAAAAATATTATAAAAAATGAAGGTGATTCAATTTTATATGAATATGATTTTGGTGATGGCTGGGAACACAAAATAACATTAGAGAAAATCCTTCCTTACAATAAGGATCAATTTCTACCATTTTGCAATAAAGGAAAGCGAGGCTGCCCGCCTGAAGATGTTGGCGGAGTGTGGGGATATGCTGATTTCCTAGAAAAATGGATCGATGAAGATCATCCTGAACACGAAGAGCTGAATGAATGGGCTGGAGACTATTTTGATCCTGAAATATTTGACCAAATTGAAACAAACGAAATTCTGGAAGAAGTTTTTACCCGTGTATAACCAGTTTATAGCCCCCCAGCTTTAGTCGTTAACCCTCGCTGCAAATACCGTCAATAAGTGATAGCAGAATAGCTTTATGTCGTGGCAAATTCGTTATTGTATCTTCAGCCGCGACAAGGTTTCCATCCAGTCGCATACTTATATAGCCATGAATCATTGACCATATCGCAATTGCATCTGTTTCTATATCTACGCGGTGATTTACTTTGTTCTGGCGTAATAATGAAAGCAAGGCTGAATAAACGCGATCCATCTCTTTCGCAACAGCGGGATCATCTTGATCGACCAATTGGCGCTGCCAAAGTAGTTGATAGCGATGTGGGGTATCGAAAGCAAACTGAAAACAGGCTTCAGCAAAAGCTTGTATCGCTTGTGCTGGTTTATCTGCTAAGTCGGTTATTGCTTCTATGGTGAGGTCTGCTAAGTCGGAAAATACCGCCGCGGCGATGGCTGTCAGCATCGCTCGCCGGTTAGGAAAGTGATTTGCGGGTGCTGAGTGTGCCACACCAGCATTGCGCGCTACAGCACGAATCGTGATGCCTTCAATCCCTTGGGTATCGAGTAATTTTAATCCTTCTTGAAGCAGAACTAGCCTTAGGTCGCCGTGCTTTTGTCCTGCGGTACGCTTCTGTTTTGCTTTCAAATTGACACTGTCCATTTTATTCACCATACTGACACTGTCCATTTTAACATCGCCTTCTATTTGAACCAAGTTGAATGCTCACTTTTAAATGGCAAAGCCCTTGAGGCTAATGTGTTATTAACTGATTACAATAAGGAAGAATCCTATGAATTCAAATCTTATTATTTGGCCTGTTCTTGCGCAAATTTCGCTGACTCTCATGATGTTCATTATGCTGGGGGTTAGGAAAGCCAAGGCAATAAAAGCGGGTGAGGTAAATCGTAAACAGGCTGCTTTAAATAATAGAGTATGGCCAGAGAGTGTAGTGAAAGTTTCTAATAATATCGCTAATCAATTTGAAGCCCCTGTGCTGTTTTATGTTCTTTGTTTAGTCTTTTTTAGCATTGATGCTGTTGGTATTACAGCCATTATTTTGGCTTGGGTATTTACGTTGAGTCGATTCGCTCATGCGTATGTGCACATTGGTTCTAATTATGTCCCTATGAGACTTCGGTTGTTTTTACTTGGCTGCTTTGCATTGATTGCGATGCTTATACTGTCGGCTTGGGAGTTAGTCGTAGGTATAGCGGCTTAATTTTGGTTGCAACTTTGAATAATTCTGGCAGATTGGTGCATAAATACAGCCAACAAGAAGACACAAGGATGATCGTCTTAAACAGCGTTTTTCCGCATCTTCATTATTTATTCTTGGAACGATAATGATTAAAGCCTATCAAGAATTTTATAAGGTCTCTAACATATCAGATTTAAAGAATATGGAATGTAAATAAAGCTATTG
>CAWVSY010000098.1:0-5893 GCA_963933055.1 uncultured Oleispira sp. | reverse complement strand
TGTGATTTTTCAGAGACTCATTTCAAGCATTGTAAATTCATAGAATGTCATTTCTTTCAGTGTAATCTAAGTAACATAAAAATAGGTTACAGTCGTTTTAACGAAGTATTTTTTGAACACTGCAAAATGCTTGGAATCGATTGGACTAAGGCTTATTGGCCCAATTTAGCACTAGCCTCTCCGCTTAAATTCAGTGAATGTATTTTAAATGACTCATCATTTTATGGGCTAAAACTATCCGAGTTACAACTTGAGTTCTGCAAGCTACAAGACGTCGATTTTCGCGAGGGGGATTTTAGCCAAAGCAACTTCAGGAACAGTGATTTTAGCTACAGTTTATTTAATAATACAAAATTAATCGAAACTGATTTTAGTGACGCTAGCAACTATAATATCGACATTTTCAATAACAATATTAAGCAAGCTAAATTCAGCCGTGACCAAGCATTAAATCTTCTAGCAGGCCTCGATATTGAAATAGTTGATTAACTTTTCAACAAAAAATTATGGACTATCAAAAAAAAGAGCCACTAAAGTGGCTCTGTATATTTGTACTTAAACGTACTCTAAACTAGATAGCTCCAGCCCAAAAAATCATAAATTTAAGTTCATAAACGGCTGCGCCCTGCAATTAATTCATCAACCACAGAAGGGTCGGCCAAAGTAGACGTATCTCCCAATGCATCAAACTCATTCTCAGCAATTTTACGCAAAATACGTCGCATAATTTTACCTGAACGTGTTTTTGGCAAACCTGATGATAACTGAATAATATCTGGTGTAGCGATCGGACCAATCTCTGCACGCACCCACTTTTTCAACTCTAATCCAAGCGCATCATTAACCGCATCATCTTCGCTCAACTCACCTTTATTAAGCGATACATACACATAAATACCTTGGCCTTTAATATCATGAGGAAAGCCTACAACAGCCGCTTCTGCGACCTTTGGATGAGCAACCAGCGCACTTTCGATTTCGGCGGTTCCCATACGATGACCAGACACGTTTAATACATCATCAACACGCCCAGTAATCCAGTAATAACCCTCTTCATCGCGACGCGCACCATCACCACTAAAATACATCCCTGCATAGGTTGAGAAATAGGTTTGCATAAAGCGCTCATGATCACCATAAAGCGTACGTGATTGACCCGGCCAGCTATCAACCATCACAAGATTACCTTCTCCTGCACCCTCAACAAGATTACCCTCTGCATCAACCAATGCAGGCTGAACACCAAAAAAAGGTCGAGTTGCCGAACCTGGTTTCAATGCCGTAGCACCGGGTAACGGTGTAATCATGATGCCGCCCGTTTCGGTTTGCCACCACGTATCCACAATTGGGCACTTCTCTTCCCCAATTGTGCGGTAGTACCATTCCCAAGCCTCTGGATTGATGGGCTCACCCACGGTTCCTAAAATTCTTAACGAATGGCGTTTTGTCTCGGTTACTGCCGCATCACCCTCGGCCATTAATGCGCGAATGGCGGTAGGTGCGGTATACAGAATATTGACTTCATGCTTATCAACAACTTGAGCAACACGATTAATATTGGGATAGTTTGGCAGCCCTTCACACATCAGTGAAATTGCACCATTTGCAAGTGGCCCATAAACCAAATAGGTATGCCCTGTAATCCAGCCCACATCTGCGGTACACCAATAAACATCACCTTCATGATAATCAAACACATACTCATGCGTCATTGACGCGTAAACCATGTAGCCGCCCGTCGTATGCACAACGCCTTTAGGCTTGCCGGTGGAACCCGAGGTATACAAGATAAATAATGGATCTTCAGCACGCATTTCTGCTGGCTGACAGTGCTTAGCTTCTTTGGCAATTGCGTCGTGATACCAAATATCACGCGTTCTGTGCCACTCGACATCCGCGCCCGTACGCTTAACAACAATCACTTTTTCGACAGTATTAACACTCGGGTGGGTTAATGCCTCATCGACATTTTTCTTCAAAGCAATAGCCTTACCACCTCGAACCCCTTCATCTGCCGTAATAACAACTTTAACTTGGCTATCATCGATACGACCGGCTAGCGCCTCAGGAGAGAAACCACCAAATACAACCGAGTGAATCGCACCAATACGAGCACACGCAAGCATCGCAACAACCGCTTGTGGCACCATCGGCATATAAATACAGACAACATCACCTTTGCGAACTTTTTGAGTTTTTAACGCATTGGCAAATTGGCAAACTTCAGCATGGAGTTCTTTATAAGTAATGTGTCGATGATCTGTGGGTTCGTCGCCTTCCCAAATAATGGCAACTTGATCACCTCGGGTCGCTAGATGACGATCGAGACAGTTGGCCGAAGCGTTTAGCGTGCCGTCTTTAAACCAGTTAATATCAACCTTGTGCTCATCAAACGAAATGTCACGCACTTGCGTATAAGGCTCAATCCAATCAATGCGTTTACCATGCTCAGCCCAGAATCCTTCTGAATCTTCAACAGAGTGTTTGTACATTGCCTGATACTGTTCGTCATTGATCAGCGCATTTGTAGCAATATGGCTTTTAACCGGATAAATATTCACGTCACTCATAACTAAACTCCATTATTTTTATCGTTCTAAAGCTTACCTTACATCATGACAAGCATAGTGAATACTAGACTAAGGTATAGAGCTATTTACATGATTATTTGACACTCCACCCTCCCGTAATTACTAAAAAGATACAATGAAAGACAAAAATTGAGACTCTCGACACAGAATTAACAATATTTAACAAACTAATTTCACATTCCAACAATGACAAAATTTGTCACTCAGTTTGCTTTTTCGACACCCTTTAGCCCTGTTTTCATACCTTTTGTCCCGCTTACATACATATTATTTCCAAAAAACTCAGTTCTAATTCGAGATTTCTAAAAAAGTAATGATTTTAAGCCCTTACACAAGTTAATAATTGAATCACTTTAACGGTCGTTAATTTGACGTGGTTCACATTCATCAATAAAATCACTATTCATAAACATAGACAGATTGAGACATAAGTGCCAATAACTTTTAATAAAATAAATCAGCGGGAATTACAGTGCTTTATTAGCACGATGGTACCACTGTGTTTTGTTAAAAATACCCATGCTCTATTCTTATTTATTTTATTATTTTCGACATTCCCGCTAATTTCAAAGGCATCTGAAACAGTAATAGTCCGACATACGTTTGAAGGCAATGTGTCATTTAAGCTGACAGGAAATAGTCAGCGAACAACATCAGGAAGTGGCAACTCTTCTGTCTGCACAATTTTACCAAGCTCAAGCAGTACACTTAATCTTGATAATGATTCAACGGTCAAAGCTGCCTATTTATACTGGTCTGGCTCAGGTTCAATAGATAACCAAATCACCTTTGCTGGCAGAACAGTGCGAGCGCCTGGAAGTACTACCTACACTTACACTGACACTGATGATAATTTAGATTACTACAGTGCAAAAGCAGACGTAACATCGCTTGTGTCAAACTCAAATAGAAATTACACGGTATCAAATCTTACATTCGATACTGGGGAAGATTATTGCGATATAGGTACATCCTATGGTGGTTGGGCACTCGTTGTAATTTATGAGCATCCTGACGAAGCATTACGAGTAGTTAAGGTAGCCGATGGGTTTGAAAACTTTTGGGGGGAAAGCTTTGATCTCGAACTAAAGGGGTTCATTGTTGCTCGCAACCCTTCAAACATTAATGGCAAACACGCTCACATTACCTGGGAAGGCGATAGCGGCAACTCTGAGCAAAGGAATTCTTTATCCGAATCATTTAAATTTAACGGTACCGGTACAAATAGCAATAATAATTTTAATGATTTAACAGGGACAGGTAATCCTACTAGCAATCAGTTCAATAGCTATTCAAACGTGATATCTAGAAACACTAGTGGCGTTGACATTGATGAATACCTAATTGGTGATTATCTAACAGCAGGAGCTACAAGTGTTATAACCCGCTATTCATCGGGACAAGACTATGTCTTCTTAACGGCCGAAATAATTAGCATTCCAAACGAACCTGTAGCCGAACTATCCATACAGCAATCAGGCCCTACCAATCTTCTTCGTGGCGAAGAAAATACGATTGATTTTACAGTAACTAATAATGGGCCAAATACTGCTTCTGAAAATTCAGAGTTTAACTTCGCCATTCCTCAAGGTTTTAGCTTTGTATCGACAAGCAGCCCTATGTGGAATTGCACGACTACCAGTAACAATCTTGTATGCCTTTATACAGGCACTATAGATGCAGGAAGCAATGTTTCATTGCCTTTAACATTCTTACTTAATAATAACGCAGCTACTTCTGGTAATGTTAATTTAACCGGAACAATAACAGGCGTGTTGTTTGATAATATTTTATCAAACAACACGACAACTGAATCTTATGTGGTTGGATCAAGCACAACGCCAACACTCCCAACAACTGGTAATAAATGGTTATACCTTGATACAACATCAAACTCATTAACCCGAGATCGTGATAGAATCGATACGATAGGCATATCCTCATATCAGACTATAAGATCAAATAACTTCGACAGTTGGATACTAAGCCCAAATTTTCAATCAGAGTTTAGATTCAACGAACCAGAAATTAACGTTAATTTATGCTTACAGGTTACAAGTTCGCGTAGAAGGAACTTACCTTTAACTCTTCAATTAATTCTTAAATCAGCAGCTGGCGTAAATACCGTTATTGCTGAACGGTCAAGACAGCAAGTCAATCTTCCAAGCCTTAACGAAAACACTGAACAATTCACGTTTTCATTTCTACTTGATAATCAATCTATAGAAATATCTCCATTGGATACATTAGAGCTTAGGATAATTAATAACAATACTAGCAATAGTAACTTCAGAGGCATTAGAGTTTATTCCAAAATGCCAAACAACTATTGCTACGTCTCTTTACCCGCTGCCACGGTGATTAATGTTGATAGCATTACAGCAAAAGATAACTCCGGCAATCCTATTACTGATGATGTGCCTCCAGGTTCTGAAATATCACTTGAAGCAATTGTTAGTGATCCATTCGGATCATTCGATATTAACTCTTCTGACATCAGCGCAACGGGGCCAGACGGAAATATCATCTTCAGCAATAGTCAGATGACCGTATTAAATGATTCAAAGGCAGCAACAAAAACTTTCAGCTTCAGTTACACCGTACCTTCTAATAGTAAAGCAGGGGCCTTTAAATTTACGGTTAGAGCCAAAGAAGGCGTTGAAAATACGGTTGAACATAGCAGCGACTTTGTATTACTAGTAAAGCAATCATTACCGAATATAAAGGTAGAAAAAACCGTCGAAGTTTACTCCGACCCTATACACGGCACGAATAATGCTAATAATTATGCTAAAGCACTTCCAGGCGCCATTTTGACTTATACCGTGACAGCTGAAAACACAGGCCAAGGAACTGCTCAAAATAATTCAATTTGGATTAGCGATGCCGTACCTGATAATACCTATATGATCGTTACTGATTACGATGATGTTAATGGCCAAGGCCCTATTAAAGACACTACAGCGGGTACTTCAAACGGATTAACGTATGAATTTACAGCACTAAACAGCACAAGTGATGACATAGAATTTTCAAATTCAGAGGGTGCAAACTTTAACTATAGCCCAGTAGAAGATAGCGAAGGTTTAGACAAAAACATCACTCATTTTAGAATAAATCCAAAAGGAATTTTTCAGGCACCTGCTGCTGGAGAAAGTCCTATTCAATTCACCATTAAATTTCGAGTTCAGCTTCAATAGCAGCAACTCAGATAAAAGATAAATAGAAATTAAATAAAGGTAATTAAGTATGAAAAAGAACACATTTTCTAAACTGCTAGCAACATCAGCAATACTCAGCAG
>CAWVSY010000097.1:0-5949 GCA_963933055.1 uncultured Oleispira sp. | reverse complement strand
GCAGGCGGCGAATAATACGCTTATCCACAGCCCCGTCAACTGCTTTCTGTAAATTATCTACAAAAGACCGGAATTAGTTTAAAAACTGGCTATTTTGATTAAAAACCAAACAGGCAAAGTCAGATTTATAGCAGAAGCTTTAGATTAGTTGAAGTTTGGGTAGGTTCAAGACTGTTCGAGAAAAGAGATTAAAAGCTAATAAATAAAGCAAAAGCCGTAACGAGATGGTTTTTCACGCGCTGCATTAGATTATTCGTTCTTTGCCACGCCGTAAACTCGTCCATGAGGGCTCAGCCCCCGCTTCCCTGCGGGAGATGGGCTATGAACGAACAACACTAATCCATCGCCACCAGAATCTGAACTGCTGATACATCTTCGTATTGTTCTAAGTAATGACGGCTAAAAATTGACTAAGAAGCTGCGCTTTTTTTGAAGTATCAATTCTAAATTTGGAAAGTTTTGAGTGATTGGCGGTGAGCGATGGGGATTAATTTTCAAGGACGTCCTAAAAGAGGGATCTTTTAGCCGAGCTTACACGGAAGTACTTGCAGCGCGCCGTAGAAAATTCAATGCCCATCGTGAGCGCAGCTAATTACGAATAAATAATCCAAACTAATCACGCTTAAACCACCAGCTTAGAAATCTAAGCTGATCTAGCAAAATACCCTTTGAACTTAGCCAAGGAAAAACGCTGCATTAATAGAAACACCGTAATTGATGCATATAGAGTAGGCTCAAACCAATTTGATCGTATCTGCAATAAATAGTGAACCGCACATAAGATAGCAATCAAATAAACCACCTTGTGTAGCGACTTCCACTTTCTCTTTAAACGACGCTGCCACCCTTTAGTAGAAGTCACCGCAAGCGGGATCAAAAGAAGCCAACCCAGAAACCCTAAAGTTAAATAAGGACGTTCAATAAGTTCGCTGCCAATATCGCCCCACTCCCAGCCTAGCAAGAAGGCCATATAAGAAAGCAAATGCAAGGTCGCATAAAACATCACAAATAGGCCCAGCATGCGACGATGAGGCAAAAGCCATTTCCAGCCAAACCAGCTTCTCAAAGGAGTGACCGCTAACGTTAACAATAAAATGTTAAAGGCCCACTCTCCCGTAAACCAAGTAATCGCCTTGCCAGGTTCAGGTCCAAGAATATCGTAATCACCCATTTGCAACGCAATAACCTGAGCAAGGATGTAAGCAAAAGGCATAAATAGCGCTGAAAAAATAAGACAGCGCCTAATAAACACTGTCATTAATAGTGCTTCCTTAGATCCATACCTTTATAAAGATGAGCAACTTGATCGCCATAACCATTAAACATCTGAGTTTCTATTCTATTGGTATTAAATAGCCCAGAAGGTAAGCGACGCTCTTTCGCTTGGCTCCATCGTGGATGACTAACCTCAGGATTAACATTTGCATAGAAGCCATATTCCCGAGGAGCGATTGCCTGCCAAGTATTAATAGGTGGCGTTTCAGTAAAGCGAATTTTCACAATCGACTTAATACTCTTAAAACCATATTTCCAGGGTACGACCAAACGAATGGGCGCACCGTTTTGCTTAGGAAGAATTTCTCCATATAAGCCCACCGCCATTAACGTTAGCGGATTCATCGCCTCGTCAATGCGCAGCGCCTCAACGTACGGCCAATCAATAGTAGAAAACCTTGAACGCTGGCCAATCATTTGCTTTGGCGCCTCCAGCGTCGTGAACTCCACATACTTGGCGGTGGATAAAGGCTTAAAGCGCTTAATCAGGTCTGCTAAAGGAAAGCCAATCCATGGAATCACCATTGACCAAGCCTCAACACAACGCAGTCGATAAATACGTTCTTCTAGCGGCATTGACTTTAAAATGTCTTCTAAATTAAAAGTCCCCTGATTTTCACACGCTCCGCCAATCGTGACCGACCAAGGATCCGTAACTAAAGAACCCGCATTACGTGCAGGATCGTCTTTACCTGTACCGAATTCATAAAAGTTATTATACGAAGTAACATCACGATACGGCGTTAGCTTCTCCTCTTTGCCAAAAGCAGTTTCTTTCGCACCCAATACCTGCTTATTTAGCCAATCAGGGCCAAATGTGGGTGGCGTGCCAGTATGCGTCTCTAACGCTCCTGCGGTGGATGCCAAGCCCATAGCGGCAAGCGCAACGCCACTTTGCTGCATGAATTTTCGTCGATTCAAATAAGCAGAATGCGAGGTTATTTCAGAGGACGGAATATCAATAGCAGGCTTAATTAACATAGGAGACTCATCGTTGTTTAATAATTGCTAATAACTCATATATCAAAGCTATTATAAGAATAGACACTCTTTCGCCTGCAAAATTCCAATAGCCGCAATAATTTACTTTATAGCAGCTACAAAAAAGGCCTCATAAGAGGCCTTTAATGATAGAAACAAACGCTAATATTATGATTTACGTTCTTTCAAATACTTTCTAGCACTCACAATAGGGCCTGAAAAAGCATACGCCATAAAGACACCTAACAATACTTTCGCAGGATCAATCGATACCACGACAAAAATCATAACAATGGCGAGCATCGCGACAAAAGGAACCTTGCCTTTAAGATCTAGACCTTTAAAACTGTGGTACTGAAAGTTACTCACCATCAAAACACCCGCTAGTGGAACCAAAATAGCCATAACCCATGCAACATCTTGACCCGCAGCACCGGTTTCGCTAAATGCCCAAACAGTACCCGCGACAATGGCCGCAGCGGCAGGACTTGCTAAGCCAGTAAAATAGTTTTTATCAGCCGTATCAATTTGCGTATTAAAACGCGCTAAGCGCAAAGCAGCACCTGCAACATACACAAATGCAGCAACCCAACCCACCTTACCTAAATCTTGCAGCGCCCAACTAAAAGTCACAAGTGCGGGAGCAACACCAAAAGAGACCATATCGGCCAAGCTATCATACTCGGCGCCAAAGTCGCTTTGCGTATTAGTCATACGCGCAACTCGACCATCTAATCCATCTAAAATCATGGATATGAATATCGCGATCGCAGCACTTTCAAAATTACCATCCATACCCGCAACGATGGCATAGAACCCAGAAAACAATGCCCCTGTCGTAAATAAGTTAGGTAATAAATAAATACCTTTATTACGAGGCTTAGGGCTAGCAAATGCCTCAGCATCACTAGACTCTGTAGTATTTTCTTGAATATCGTCGTTCAACTTAACTACCTTATCATCTTGATCATTCATAATTTAAAATCATACCTACTAAATAGATAGATGCTGTTTGCCACATTTAAGTTCTTATGGCTAAGCGCCCTGCATCGATAGAGCGCTGATACATCGCTAATAGGTTACAGATATACCATCTCTGCCCTCTATCTTACTGAGATGAGCAAAGAAGCGCTAGTTATTCCCACATCACAGTTTGCCACAACGCTGAAATCAACGGCTCATGTAAACGCTTACTTTGTGCGCAAAGCCCCACAGCAAAGGGCTCTAATTCCGGCTGAATATCGAGAATACGAACTTTATTCATCAAGGGACTATTTTTTAATACCAGATCTGGCACAACCCCAACACCACAACCTAGGCTCACCATACTGACAATCGCCTCGTGACCTGATACTTGCGCATAAATATTTTGTCTTAAACGCTTCTGCTTAAACCAACGATCGACGCGTGTACGTGCTAAACCTGATTCAGAAAGAACCAAAGGCACCTTATCCCACCGAATAGGCTCTTCCAATAGTTCAGGAACAGACTGATTAGAAACAGGAGCAATAAAAAGCAAAGGGGCAGGCGTGATCGTTTTAAAAGTAAGATTCGCCGCTAGCTGATCAGGGCGCGCAGCAATCACCATATCGACATCCCCCGATTGAACATGGGCAATGGATTCAGCGGCGTCTCCTGTTTTCAACCGAATATCCACCAGCGGATGCTGCGCCCGAAACCGGCCTAATAGTTCGGATAAAAAACTGTAGCTCGCGGTCACTGAACAATAAATACTTAGCTGCCCCTGCAGTTCACTAGCTTGGCGCTGCATCGACAGCTTAAGCTGATGCCAAAGTTCTAATACCTGCTCAGCGTGCTGGCGAAATAACTCCCCTTCTTCGGTTAACCGTAAACGAGTCCCTTCACGATTAAATAACAAGCTGCCAACACCTTCTTCCATGCGTTTCAAGCGACGGCTCAAGGTCGAAGGACTGCAATGCACCAACTGGCTAACCACGCCTAAATGCTGATGCTCCGCTAATTGTACAAATACTTCTAAATCTTTGTATTCCATAGCAAAACCTCCGAGTAGAAATGTAAAAAACAAGCGCCATTCCAATTTTTGAACAACACGCTTCTCTAATTGCAATAACTGCAACGATAAAAAGCAATTATAGCATTTTACGCAACGAGCAACTTAGCCTAGAATGCACGCCATCGAATATAGCATTCGCCCAAATTACTATTAACACTTATAGATTGGAGAGACTCATGTCTAACAACTATTTCAACACGCTAAACTTGCGTGAACAGCTTGATCAACTTGGCCGTTGTCGTTTCATGAACCGCAGTGAATTCGCTGACGGTTGTGAAGCCCTTAAAGGCAAAAAAATCGTAATCATTGGTTGTGGTGCTCAAGGCCTTAACCAAGGCTTGAACATGCGCGATTCTGGCCTAGACATTTCTTATGCTCTACGTGATGCAGCCATCTCTGAAAAGCGTGCTTCTTTCGTAAACGCTTCTGAAAATGATTTCACTGTGGGTACTTACGAAGACTTGATTCCTCAAGCTGACCTAGTACTTAACTTGACTCCTGATAAGCAGCATACGGCCGTTGTTACTGCCGTTATGCCTCTAATGAAGAAAGATTCTGCACTTGCTTACTCTCACGGTTTCAACATCGTAGAAGAAGGCATGCAAATCCGTGAAGACATCACAGTAATCATGGTTGCTCCTAAATGCCCTGGTTCTGAAGTACGTGAAGAATATAAGCGTGGCTTTGGTGTTCCAACACTGCTTGCTGTTCACCCAGAAAATGATCCACGCGGCGAAGGCTGGGATCTTGCTAAAGCTTACGCTTCAGCGACTGGTGGTGACCGTGCGGGTTGTCTTGAATCTTCTTTCGTTGCTGAAGTTAAGTCTGACCTTATGGGTGAGCAAACTATCCTTTGTGGTATGTTGCAGACTGGCGCCATCTTGGGCTACGAAAAAATGGTTGCTGACGGCATCGACGGCCCATACGCCGCTAAATTGATCCAATTCGGTTGGGAAACTGTAACTGAAGCATTGAAGATTGGCGGCATCACTAACATGATGGATCGTCTAGCTAACCCAGCTAAAATCGTTGCTTTTGATATGGCTGACGAACTTAAAGACCTTATGCGTCCATTGTTCCGCAAGCACCAAGACGACATCATCACGGGTCACTTCTCTAAGACTATGATGGAAGATTGGGCTAACGACGACGTTAACCTTCTTAAATGGCGTGAAGAAACAGCTGAAACTGGCTTCGAAAAAGCTCCAGCTTGTGACACTCCAATCGACGAACAAGAATTTTTCGACAAAGGCATCATGCTTGTTGCTATGGTTAAAGCCGGCGTTGAGCTTGCTTTCGAAGCAATGGTTGAGTCTGGTATCGTTGAAGAATCTGCATACTACGAATCTCTACATGAGACTCCATTAATCGCTAACACCATCGCTCGTAAGAAACTTTACGAAATGAACGTTGTGATTTCTGATACGGCAGAATACGGTTGCTACTTGTTTGCTCACGCAGCAGTGCCTCTATTGGCTGAGAAGTTCATGCCAAACATCACGACTGAAGTGATTGGTAAAGGCTTAAACCTGACTTCTAACTCTGTTGATAACGCTCGTCTAGTTGAAGTTAACGACGAAATCCGTAATCACCCAGTTGAATATGTTGGTGAAGAGCTACGTGGCTACATGACTGATATGAAGCGCATTGTAGAAGCT
>CAWVSY010000096.1:0-5983 GCA_963933055.1 uncultured Oleispira sp. | reverse complement strand
AGGTGAGCTTATGGTTTCTTGCTGGAATCGCGGCCAACAAGCCTTTACAATCGAAATAGGTGAAAGATTAGCTCAGCTAATCATCGTACCTGTGGTACAAGCTGAATTTAATATTGTTGAAGAATTTAAAGCCACAGATCGAGGTGAAGGAGGATTTGGTCATTCTGGTAGAGGTTAATCTATAAAGAGTGATGCTTTAGGTAAAAAACCACTTTCAACGATAGAAACCAGCGCCTATATCGCAGGAGATGCCAATGAAGGCATTAGAGGACCTCTCTAATTCTACGGTCTCCTGCTAATCTGATTAGAATACCAAGAATAACTAACAGGAAATAATTGGCCGTGGATATAAAAACTCCTAAACGCACGCTGGCGTTTTATAACAGACTCGGAATTTGGGTCGCTTTATTATTTATATCCCTTGGTCTTTCCATGCAAAGCTTGCAGGTAAACTTATTTGCCCAAGCGACTCTCGATAAAGAATACGCCCAAGCCATGGCCCAGCAGATGGCTCATAGTTTGCGGATTAAATTAGCGGAAACTCAAATACAGCAAAAAAATGCGGCGCGTCACGCCAATACCATTGCCTATCTAGACAACCCAGATGCTTCTTGGAAGCGAACCCTCAAATCGCTAATCACGGGTTCAGAACAAATTTTTATTTTAGACAATCTTAGCGCAATAGGGCTGCAAGATAAGTTAGGCTACGCCGTACAAGAGCTAGCGACCAGCACACTAAAAGGCAAAGAATTCCCACTCGAAGCGGTGCAGCGTAATGGCGAAATTCACTTCTACTTAGCGACGCCAATCAAAGATTACTCCAATACCGTGCAAGGCATTTTATTAATAGAATACGGCACCGACTGGCTCGATCAGCTGCGTTCTGGCGCAGCCGCAAAACACGGTTTGATTTCTACCCGCCAAGTATTGCGTGATAATCCGACGAAAGGATTACAACTGTTTGAAATTGGCCGAAAAAGCGACTCACAGTTAACCGTAGTGACCGAATCCATTAACGATTATTGGTTTTTGACCTTCATACCCGCTGATACTCGACCACAACTGGCTACCGCAACCATTGTCACCCCTTGGGTTGTTGCCCTAGTAGGCACGCTTATCACTCTCTTTATGCTCGTTTGGTTACAGAAGCGTGAAATTAATCGCAATAAGTTAATGCTGTTTAACTATACCCGCCATTTATATCGCAAAGGTGAAAGCGAATGGCCAAAATTTAATATTAAAATCTTCCACGACTTAGCCAAAGCCATGGAGCATTTAGCCCATTCAAAAGGCATCGCTCAGACCAGCGAGAAAAATACCAACCAGCCAACCATCGACCGAGAAAAGCAAAATATTGACCTGACTCAGCAATCGCCAAAAATCACAGCCAATAGAGACCTATCGAATAACCATAGCCAATCTATTCCTCAAGTGATGGTCGAGGAGGTTACCCATAATAAAATGGCCATGCCTCAACATATTTTTCGCACGTACGACATCAGCGGCCATGTTGGCCGCGATATCAATGATGACATTATCGAACAGATAGGTGTATCACTTGGCAGCGAGCTGCAAGCGCGCAATCAAAACAGCCTCATTTTAGGCTGGGACGGACGCTTATCGAGCCCGGCCATGGCAAGCGCATTACAAGCAGGCTTATTAGCGTCTGGCGTCAATGTGATCAATCTTGGCGCCATCACGACAGGCATGCTGTATTACGCCTGCCATGAACTTGAAAGCAGTAATGGCGTTATGATTACTGGCAGCCACAAGCCCTCAGATATTAACGGTTTAAGAATTGTCATCAACCGCCAGCCTCTGATGCAAGAACAATTGATGGCGCTTTATCACAGAATACAGCGCCAAGACTTCACCAGCGGCCAAGGGCTAGTTGAAGAGAAGAGTATCGCGAGTACCTATATCGAACGCATTCAAAGTGACATTCAGCTGAGTCGTCCTCTGAAGGTCGTATTGGATGGTAGCAATGGTATTGCGGGTCCCATAGGCATACAGTTATTAAAAACCATGGGGCTAGAAGTCATCCCCTTGTATTGCGATATTGATGGTAATTTTCCCAACCACCAGCCAGACCCAAGCAAGCCCGATAACCTGATTGCCTTACAAAATGCGGTTAAAGAACAGCAAGCCGACATAGGTATTGCTTTTGATGGTGATGGCGATCGCATCGCCATCGTCGATGAGCAAGGCGCAATCATATCCCCTGACCGTATCTTAATGTTCTTAGCGAAAGACATCATAAGCCGCCAACCTGGTAGTGACGTTGTTTATGACGTCAAATCTTCACGCCGCCTGAGCCAATTGATCTCGCAGTCAGGTGGTCGTCCGACCATGTGGAAAAGCGGTCAGTGCCTGATGAAAGCGAAAATGGAAGAACTCAACGCACTGTTAGGGGGTGAATTGAGTGGACACATCTACTTCCGTGACCGCTGGTATGGGTTCGACGATAGCCTATACGTCAGCGCACGCTTATTAGAATTGCTGAGTCATCAGTTCGAGTCTGTATCCAAGATTTTCGAAGAATTTGCTGACGATATATCAACACCTGAACTCACCATCGACGCTGACGATAAACGTAAATTCGTCATTATTCAGCTGCTTGCTTCTGATCCTAATTTGCAAAAAGAGGCCCGCATATCGGTGATAGACGGCGTTCGTTCTGACTTCGCTGACGGCTGGGGATTAGTCAGAGCATCAAATACCGCAGCCACACTCACCGTGCGCTTTGCGGGCAATAATACTGAAAGCTTAGAACGCATAAAATCTTTATTCAGAGAAGCACTGAATCGCCATGCCCCTGAACTGAAGCTGCCCTTCTAAAGGGCTGCGCTTAACCAGATATTCATAATATTTCCATATCATCGTCATTCGATGGATGATTCTCATAGGCGGCCAAGCTATAATGAGCGGCCTATATTTTTTATTGTTCTCTCTTAATTTTACTAGGAAATCTACTCCATGCCATTGAGTCGCAAAGAAGCAGTTATTACGACTAAGGTGCTTAGTGAAGCACTGCCTTACCTGCAAAAATTCAGTGGCAAGACCATCGTCGTAAAATACGGCGGTAACGCCATGACGGACGAAACACTTAAAAACAGCTTTGCCCGCGACATGGTGATGCTGAAACTGATTGGCATTAACCCCATTGTTATTCATGGTGGCGGCCCACAAATTGGTGAAATGCTTGAAAAGCTGAATATCAAAAGCGAATTCATCAACGGCATGCGTGTGACCACCACAGAAGCCATGGATGTTGTCGAAATGGTGCTTGGCGGCCAAGTGAATAAAGACATCGTAAACCTCATTAACCAAAATGGCGGTAAAGCCATTGGTCTTACGGGTAAAGATGGTCAACTGCTACACGCTAAAAAATTGCAGGTTACTCGACAGACACCCGACATGCTGGCGCCAGAAATTATTGATATCGGCCATGTTGGTGAAGTAACCCGAGTGAATACTCAGGTTCTCGACATGCTATCTCACAGCGATTTTATTCCGGTTATTGCCCCGATTGGAGTTGATGCAGACGGCGCTTCCTACAACATCAACGCCGATCTCGTCGCCGGCAAGGTCGCTGAAGTATTACGGGCTGAGAAATTGATTTTATTGACCAATATTTCAGGTCTGCAAGATAAGAGTGGTGAAGTATTAACTGGGCTAAGCACTCAAGAAGTCGATGATTTAATCGCTGACGGTACAATTTATGGTGGCATGCTACCTAAAATCCAGTGTGCTCTTGATGCTGTTCATGCTGGTGTTACCAGCGCTCACATTATTGATGGCCGAGTTCCTAATTCAACGCTATTAGAACTGTTCACTGACGAAGGGGTTGGTACGCTAATCACCAACCGTAAAGCACGTTGATAGTCACTGGACTGGAGAAAAAATAATGAGCGAAACGGAAGTCAAAATATCCCGTCGTGAACAAATATTACAAGCCGTAGTGCACATGCTGGAGGCCAATCCAGGTGGGAAAATCACAACAGCCAATATTGCCAAAACGGTCGGCGTATCGGAAGCGGCACTGTATCGCCACTTTCCAAGCAAAGCAAAAATGTTTGAAGGCTTAATTGAGTTTATCGAAGATGCAGTTTTTTCTCGCACGAGTAGAATCTTGCAAGATTTTCAAAAAGCCGATATGCGCTGTGAACAAACCATCACCTTGGTTCTTACTTTCGCAGAAAAGAATCCTGGCATGTGTCGTTTGCTATCAGGGGATGCTTTAGCGGGTGAAACTGATCGCTTACGTCAGCGCATCCATCAATTTTTTGAACGCTTAGAAACACAACTTAAGCAAATTTTACGCGAAGCAGAATTGCGAGAGCAAAAAGTAACATGCATGCCATTATCTGCCAGTGCTAACTTACTAATAGCCTTGGTCGAAGGTCGTATTCGCCAATACGTGCGTACTGAGTTCAGCGTTAAGCCTACGCAATACTGGCCTGAGCAATGGCAATTGATTAGCCAACACTTATTGCGCGATATTGGCTAATAAACCAAAACAGCAAGCATAAAAAAAGAAGCCCTAGAGCTTCTTTTTTTATGCACGTACGCTATTAATCAAACGCATCCAAAGGAATATCACTTTCCAAAGTACCTGGAGGATACTTCAACAATATTTGCATGCGCGAATATTCCTCAGCATAAACCTTGGTACTCTCTACCTTTTCCATATTTCGAGTCTTAATATTAGAATGGCTTTCACGAATTTGATTTTGCAACTGCGCAATCTCTAAACGCATATCGACAGGGATTTCTTGACCAGAGCGTTCATAGTTAGCCGCACGCGCTTGAGCACGCTCTAATTTTTCAGTTAGATCGACAATGCGGCGCTGCTGCAAACTAATATAGCCATCAATATTACCAACTTTGCGCTTACGCGCACGCTCAACATCGGCAGGCTTGGAATAAACTCTCAACAAAGCCTGATCCGCTTCTCTACGAATACGTATGCGCTCGAGACGGGCTTTTTTTATCGCTTCTTGCGCAGCCAACGCCGCTAACTCTTCTGGCGTAGGTGCTGGTGAAATACGCTTAACCACAAGGCCTTGATCATTTAAAATGTCATAGCCCATTTGCGCATATTCAGGGGGCACATGATCTTTCATAATCATCTGGCCATCAACATTGAAACGATACAATCTTGCTGCAAAAGCCACTGGGCTTATTAAAGCTAAAATTAAAGCGCTCGTTACGAGCCTCATACCTATACTCCGTATTTTTTACGATATGCTTCTATTGATGCGGCATATTGTTGCAGTTCTGGCTGATTAGCAACATACGCCAATACTTGTTCCAGTTTAACAATACTAATCACTGGAATACCGTAATCACGTTCCACTTCTTGAATCGCAGACGCTTCTGCTTTGCCTTTTTCTTGGCGATCTAATGCAATCAGTGTAGCAGCTGGCTTTGCGTCTGGAGCCGCTTCAATGATAGACATCACTTCACGGATCGCAGTGCCCGCCGTAATCACATCATCAACAATCAAAACTCGCCCTTCTAGTGGCGATCCAACCAATGTACCGCCTTCGCCATGAGCTTTTGCTTCTTTGCGATTAAAAACATACGGAACATCTTTTCCATATTTATCAAAAAGAGCTACGCTCAAGGTAGTCGCTAAAGGAATGCCTTTGTACGCTGGGCCAAAAATAACATCGTAATCAACACCAGCGTCCTCAAGAGCAGCGGCATAGAAACGACCAATCTCTGCTAAGGCCTTACCCGTATTGAACAAACCGGCATTGAAAAAGTATGGGCTTACTCGACCCGATTTAAGAGTGAACTCACCAAACTTCAAAACACCTTGTTTAATAGCAAATTCGATGAAGTCACGTTGATAATTTTGCATAATAAGCCTTAATAAACATTGCTGTTCTGGTTTCAGCAACAGAGAATCCTTACCAGAAATTACCCTAGATCCACTAGGATCAGGTATCATACACTCTTCAGTATGCAGGAACCA
>CAWVSY010000095.1:0-6214 GCA_963933055.1 uncultured Oleispira sp. | reverse complement strand
CATTTCTTTGCAGCCCGTTACGGCTAGCGGAGAATTCGCGGCAATTTGTGCAGCAATTTCCATAACACCTACCAACATGCTTTCTTGATCGGCGTAGACTTTATTCACAAGGCCAAATTGTTGCGCTTCGTCTGCGCTGAATTTGCGCCCTGTAAACGCTAGCTCTTTTACGATGCCCGCAGGAATCAATTTAGGTAGGCGCTGCAATGTGCCGACATCGGCGGTCATACCCAGTTCTGTTTCTTTAATAGTGAAGTACGCATCGGCGGTGCAATAACGGCTATCTGCGGCGCACACTAAATCTAATGCCCCACCAATACAGCCGCCTTGAATGGCGGTTAATACAGGCAAGCGAATTTCTTCTAACGAGCTTAATGTGGCTTGTAACTGTAAAACTAAGCGACGTAAGCCTTCTGCCATACGTGCAGGATCTTTTGATGGCGGCATGGTTGAACCATCACTGAATACACCAAGATCCATTCCTGCTGAAAAATGCTTACCTGTAGAAGAGATAACAATGACTCGTGCATCGCTATTATTTTCGATATCGCGCATGCACAAAGGTAATTCTACCCAAAAGGCTTTATCCATCGAGTTCATGGCTTCTGGGCGGGAAAATTGTACATGAGCAATCTTGTTATCTAGGCTCACGTTGAAGCTTTTATAGCGTTGCAGTGTTGTTTCAGTGGATGTTGTATCTGACAATGTCATAGCGGCACTCTCTATTTGAAAATACTGTTGAAAAACACCTCAAATATACACTGTAAATATAATATGAGCTAGAGCCCTGTTAAAGCACGTACTCGAATAGATTCAGTATCGCTAAAATTACGCATCAATAAGGCACTCACTGCGGTTGTCTGATCTTGTTCACTTAGGCCTGATTGAATAATGCTCTGATACTCCAATTTGAACATAGCCAGTCTTTTCTGCCATTGCTCACGGTCGTTATCGAGCTGAGCCAGCGCAGTAGCCGCGTCTTCACCCAACTTATCCGCTCGCATTTGGAAGATATCAAACTCTGTATGGCCTGCCGATTTCATTTGCTGTGCTTGCAGGTAAATTTTTGCAGGTGCCATGGCACGCTCTCGCCCTACTCTAATATGTTCTGGCAAAGAGGCTGCTAGCGCTTCAACTTGTTGCTGCTTTTCTAGCAAGGTTAAATCATTATTTTCTTGTATGGTTAAATGTTCGAGCATAAAAGCATCGTATTCCGTTTCTGCAGCAAAGAGTGCCTCTTTTTCGGCTGGGCTAAAATATTCGGCTTGGATTGCGGAAACAATGTGTTTTTGCTGACGAATATTTTCTAGATTGGATAAATTGTCATCTGGTCGCTGATTCTCTAAGTTAGCCAGTTCTACCTTGTAAACGATAAAACGTTTTAACGCATCATAACCTTGCTCTAACGCGGGTGATGTTAATTGTTGTGCTAAAGCATTTTGAATACGCAACAAAATATCATCAAGAGTTTCTTCACCCATCGCAGATAAATACAATTCGAAAAGGTCTTTTAGCTCCATCCCCACAATCAAATTCCCATCGGAATCTAACGGCAGCGCGATATTTAAATCAATGCCTTCTAAACTTTTTGGCAATGTTTTATCAAAGTCTTTTATTGCATGAGAATGTCCATTCGCTATTTTTTCAAAAGCAAATTGATTACGGGCTAGAATAGGCTGAAATTCATTGTCCATTTTTGGAATAGCAATACCATCGGTATTCGTCATTAAAAATAGAGCGAATGAAATTAGGGTGATAAAACATAAAGAGAGTGCTGTAATTTTATTATTCATGAGTACTCAAAATCAGTCATTAAAAAATTATCATTGATATAGAAATTGCGACTTATAACAATGCATAAGTCGCAATCACAAGTGCATAACTTGGCGTATTACAGCCCCATATTTTTTAAACGATTCGCATGATTTTTAAATACCGTTTTAGGATTCGTTTCAAAAATTGAAACCACACCTAATACATGATTATTAATATCAAGATGATTCATTGAATAATCATCACGCAGTACGCGACCGAAATGATTGGCACACTTCCCTGTCACACCGTCATTGGCAGTACCGGTAAAGGCGAGCGAAGTCGTTGCAAACAGTAAGTCTGATGGATCTAAAACATTGGTCACTGGTGAGACTCCGCCCCATGAAAATAGCTTTATATTATGGCCATTAACAGAAACTGAACTTGCACCCGCTCCACATGATTGAGTTGGCAAACCTAATGGATAACGTGAATTAAAATCATCAGAACCCGCCTCATTAAATTCACTTAGCATCGAATAAAGATCAGATTCACTGGCATTATTATTGGACAACAGGTTAACCAAGTTACCAATCGCATTCCCTACAGAGGCAAACAAGCTGGCCTGCCCTGTTCCTTCTGGTGCCAGAGTCGTCGCTATATCCGCCACAGGGGATCCCGTATGAGGTGTCGCCATGGTCGTTACTGATGCGATAAGATCTGGACGTACTGACATCACATATCGAGAGGTCATCCCTCCTTGACTATGTCCCATTAAATTAAACTTATTAATGCGACCTCCAGAACTAGCTTTGATTTCTTCTAACTGAGCAATTAATTCCTCCCCTCGTTCTGACGAACTCTCGAAGGCATTAATTTTGGGAACAAATACTTGCCCCCCCCGTGATTCAATGGCTGATGGAATTTGATACCAGTAATCAATTCCTGCTATCGAATCAAATGCAAAAATACCCGGCACTAAAACGATAGGATGTTTTGTCTTGGTATACTGAAAGTAATTACTGAACCAACCCGCTTGAGTAGGTACAGAAAAAGCCAAAGTAGTAACCGCTGCAATTAATAATTTTTTCATAGTCGACCTTTAATTTATTGTTATTAGTAAAAAGTACAACTGCAGCCTAGACCTAGATTTTTTATCTAACTTGTACGTTTTGATGAATATTGCTACCTTTTAAAACTAAGTATAAAAAAAGATTTTATTAATGAATTCCAGTCAAAAAAACATTGGTACTTCTTCACTACTTTATTTGTGGGACAAACGTACTCTATATATTGGTCCATTATTTGAACCGCTTAAATTGACCCAAGGAGCCGCGACATTATTGGTCTCGCTGGATAAAAACATATCGTTTAATATTGATAATGGATCGAAAAAAATTGAATGCACAAGCCTATTATTGCCCGCAGGACTGTCTGTTAATATCGATACGGGAGACGCAATTATCGCAAGCTGCAATCTCGACCCTTTAGGTGCTGATTTTTCAGCTTTAAGTACTTTAATGCAAAATAAAGAAGGAAAAATCTCATACAATCTCAAGCAGCACGGCGACTTCAAGCAGGTTTATAGTAAATTACACAAAGAACAATTAGATTCTGAAAGTGCTTATAGCTTATTGAAAGATTTACTCGAAAATCGCTTTAGTGAACATTACCCAATTCACGCCATCGATAACAGAGTGGCGAAGGTGGTAGAGAAAATCAAACAAACGGCTGATGATAATTTATCGGTTGATGATCTTGCCCGTTTAGTTAATTTGTCAGTGCCAAGATTGGTACAGATTTTTAAGAAACAAACGGGAGTACCGATGCGCCGTTATCGTTTGTGGCATAGATTATTCGTAACCGCTGTTAAAATGGCCTCGGGAGGCAATTTAACAGAAGCTGCGATCAATGCAGGTTTTACTGATTCTGCACATTTTTCGCATACGTTTAAAGCCATGTTTGGCATGGCTCCAACGACGATATTATTGCAACCGAACGGCTTAGAAATTATTATTCCGAAGCGCTAGCCTCATCTAATATACTCTCTTCAATTGCTAATTTCGGAGGCATTGGAGAGAAATAACCAACCACCAATAATAAAGCACCAACAACAATAAAAGAGATTATTCGCTCAATGGTGCCCTGCCCGGCAAGATCCAATAAAAATAGTTTAGCAACCACCACCGCCGTTAATGCAGCACCGGTAAACCAAAGCTGACGTATCGACTTCTTAGAGGCCAATATCATTATTAATAAACCCAGCACTGTCCAAGCAATCGATAATGTCGTTTGTACAATTGCAGAACCAAATAACGCCTCAAATTCGTAATGAATGCCAGTGACAACATGGATTGTCTTTAATAGCAGTACATTGAACCAAACAAAACTAAAACTGGCTAATAACCCCATAGCAACCGTGCTGCTTTTTTTTGCAAAAAAGTCTTCAAATAATGCATACCCTTGTAATCGATACCATTGCACGGCGGTCAATACCGCAGCCAGAAGTATCAAATCAATAGGGTTTAATAATGGCAAATAAGGAATAGGCCTTGCTTCAAGTACCGTTAAGAAATTGAAGCCTAATCCCCAAATCATCATACCCGCAATAATCACAACAGATGATATCTGGTAGTACGCTTTCGCATAATATTTAAAAGGCCAACGTTGATATTTATTAATGGCATACAGTCCGATAATAAGAACCGTCATAACTGCAATAGCCAACCAAGCATCTGCAAGTTTTAAATCATTAATATACCAAGAGGCTTCATAAGCACTGATACTAAGCACTAACAAGTAACTAATAGCGTGCAGTGCCGTTGGTTTAAATAAAGAGTATTTGGCCTTGTCAGAGTAATAAAATATGCCATATAGCAACGCGAGGCTTGAGGGCCAAACGATATAACCATAATCCGCAAAAAAGTGTGTATTAAAAATAGTCGGCCAAAAATAAAGACATAAAGGCAATAACAATAACCATGGGAAAAAGTTCGCTTGCTGCCATTGCCAGCGTAAGCTAGCCATTAACCATAAAGCGGCAGAAACGGTAACGAAAGCCACATAAGCGACAAGCTCATAATCTATGCTTAAGTGCTCTTCTACCTGTATAAGGCCACCAAAATACCACCAGACGATTCCCCAAATTATAAGACCAGAAGCCACTGGTTTATCGATTTTTTGTTTAGGTGATTCATCAATTCCCGCTTGCTGTAAAATACGCGCCGTGAACAATCCCGATAAACTTATTATTGCGATGCCCATGAACTCAGCATTCATAAATGCCCAGCTGCTGGTATTGTAGGGATAGTCGGCTAAAAATAATAAACCCCCCAAAAATTGCAGCGCCAAACCAACGTATTTTAAAATTTCACGCTGCTGGCGTAATGCAATCCAAACAAAACCCGCCCCTTCTATCGCCCAAGATGCAGCACTCCAGCGCCCATCGAGTGCAAAAGGTATTGTCAGTGTTGCAAAGATAATTCCCAAGGCAAACATGGCTTGAGACATTAACTGCAAATTCTCACCGCTTTCTTGCCCTATGCGCGCTTTCTTTTTCAGCAAATACGTCACCAGAAAATAGAAAATTGCCAACGAGGCAGCACTATAAGCAAGGCCATATTCCATCGTATTGACTAATGCGGATTGCAAACCAAAGCCAACCATCGGCACACCAAATACTAGCGTACCATCAACATAGCCTTTTAGTTCAGGCTTTTGCTTGATAGAAAATAGAATAGAGATCGCAACATAGATTAAAAAGAAGGCAATTAAGAAAGGCTCTGTCGTCGAAAATTGCGAAGCATGATATTGAGTAACCCCCCAAACGGATGCAATAATAAACGTAAACAGAAAGCCAATAACATTCAGTAAGCGCCAGGATTTAAACCAAGCAACAAAGAAAATGGCACAATTTAAAACTAAGTAATAGCTGAACAAACTCACATAACTTCCGTGGCCTGTTGACGCGAGTATTGGAGCCGCAAAACCACCGGCCATTGCAGTAACCGCTAATGCCTTAGCGTTTTGCAATACCGCCAGCGACATAGCCGCCAAACTGAATACGATTAATAAAGGGAAGGTGAATTCAGCAGGTATTAATTGATAAAGTTTAAAGCTGGCAAAGATTGAAATATAACTGATGGCAATGCCACCGCCTTGCATAATCAGACCGTAGGCTGGATTTTTTATTCGTAATTTCCAACCAATTGCCAACATAATAAGAGCCGCAATTAGAATGCCTGCCATACGAACTTCAATAGAAACTAAAGAGTTTTCAATGGAATACTTTGCTAAAAAAGACATCCCGAAGAATAAAACAACGATACCGATGCGTACAATTTGATTGCCCTGTGTAAAATAATTTTTTACTTGCAGGGTTACTTGCGATAAAGCGTGTTCAATCACTGTTGGCTCTGCTTTCGAGTTATCAGCAACGATAGGAGGTTCTGGAGTTGTCGTC
>CAWVSY010000094.1:0-6512 GCA_963933055.1 uncultured Oleispira sp. | reverse complement strand
CGCGACATAGTCGGAATCTTTTTGATAAAAGTCCGCACTGCCTGTCTCACTTCCAAGCTCCGCTTGTTTTGCTTCTAGCTGCTCGATCTGTTTAGGTAATTCATCCAACTCACGCTGTAGTTTATAGCTCAATTTTTTGGCCGATGATTTTTTCTCAACCGGAGCTGACGCTGATTTTTGGCTTTTTGATTGCGATGGTGCTTTCGCTTTTTTCGAGCCTGCTTTTACTGCCGCATCAAATTCAGCTTTCGTCGCTTTATCACGAATCTCCCAGTCGGAATAACCACCAACCTGTTCATCGATGTTACCTTTGCCATCAAATACCCAAAGCTGAGTAACAACGTTATCTAAGAAAGCGCGGTCGTGGCTGACTAATAATAAAGTCGCATCGTATTCCACCAGCTTTTCTTCCAAAAGTTCTAGAGTTTCGACATCCAGATCGTTGGTTGGCTCATCCATAATCAACAAGTTGCAAGGCTTCAAGAATAACTTAGCTAACAATACGCGGTTACGCTCACCACCGGATAACGATTTAACTGGCGTACGCGCACGGGCAGGTTCAAATAAGAAATCTTGAAGATAACCTAAGATGTGACGCGAGCGTCCAGCTACTTCAACTTCGTCTTTACCATCACCAACGTTTTCAGCCACGGATTTTTCAAGATCAAGTAAACTACGAGATTGATCAAAATAAGCAACGTCTAACTTAGTACCCACTTTAATGGTGCCGGCTTCTGGCTTAATCTGCTCAAGCAGCAGCTTCATCACGGTACTCTTACCAGCACCGTTTGGACCGACAAGACCAATACGATCACCACGCATTACCACACTGGTAAAGTCACGCACGATTTCTTTACGCTGATCGCCTGAGATATCAAAACCAAACGATACATTCTCAAGTTCAAATACATTCTTGCCTGAGCTCTCTGCGGAATTCATCGCTAAAGACACACTGCCTTGGCGCTCTCGGCGCTGACTGCGTTGATTACGCATTTCTTTTAAACGCTCAACACGACCTTCATTACGCGTTCGACGCGCTTTAACGCCTTGGCGAATCCAGACTTCTTCTTCGGCTAAACGCTTATCAAATAAGGCATTTTGAGTTTCTTCCGCCGCAAGACGCTGCTCTTGATGGTCCAAGAAACCTTGATAAGTCCCTTTCCACGAATAGATACTGCCGCGATCAAGCTCGATGATACGAGTCGATAGCGCTTGTACGAATGCACGGTCGTGACTGATAAACAGTAACGTACCTTTAAATTGCACCAACTGCTCTTCTAACCAACGAATGGTCGCGATGTCCATGTGGTTGGTTGGCTCATCAAGAATCAATAAATCAGGCTCAGAAACCAACGCTTGTGCCAGCATCACACGACGCTGCCACCCACCCGACATAGAATCAAACGCAGCATCACCAGGAAGATCTAAACGATCTAGAATCGCATCCACCTTTTGCTGCCACAACCAGCCATCATGGGCTTCAATAACGTGCTGAAGACGCTCAAGTCTGACTAGATCAACATGTTCGCCTTTTAGAATTTCCTCATGGTAAGCAGAGATGGTTTCACCTAACTCGCCTAAACCTGAAGCAACCACTTCATAAACCGTTTGCGGGTCGGTAACCGGAAGCTCTTGCTGTAACGCCGCGACTTTTAACGTATCACCATGCTGCACCAAGCCTTCATCAGGCTTAATCTGCTTATTTAAGATTTTTAGTAAGGTTGATTTACCTTCACCATTGCGACCAAGTACACATACTCGCTCACCGGCATTAATATCAAGATCGACTTTATTCAGTAATACCTGATTACCGAAAGCCAAAGAAACGCCCTTTAATCGAACCAAAACCATATTTTTTTACTCAGAAGAATAGATATCTAGAAATTGGCGTCAGTATACGCACTTTCACCCTTAACCCGAAGCTCAGCATGCAATTCGATACAGTCAAAGATGATTTATTGCTTTATTTAAGGACCGTAGGATGTTTACTCTTTATTGCATAATAATTGCTTGTGGGCCTAGGCAATTACTGTAATTATTGCCTCGCTCAGCAAAAACTGACTGATCGATACCGTTGCGGAAATAAATATAATGACAATCCACTTAAATAAAGGGCACATAATTGCCTTATCTTTAATTTTATTGATTACCCTTTGGCTAAGCATAGGCCTGAGTGAAGGCGATGAAGAATATATTAATAATCGCCCTCTTGTAATGGACGATGGCCTGCAAAAGGTCCAGGTTGAAATCATGCGAGGCCAGCTGGTTGAACGCGCCATTAGTATTTCTGGAAAAACAGCCGCCAATCGCAGTGTTGAACTCAAATCAGAAATTCGCAGCACGGTAAAAGCCATTCATAAGAAAAAAGGCGAGCGGGTTAAAAAAGGCGAGCTAATTGTTGAACTTAATGCCCGTGATTGGCCTGCTCGCGTCGAACAAAGCAAGGCTAGCCTACGTCAATATGAAATAGAATATGCAAGCTCACAAAAATTGCTCAAAAGAGGGTTAGTCAACGAAGCTCAAATTGCGCAAGCAAGAACGGCTCTGGCAAACGCAAAAGCAAATTTAACCAGCGCTCAAATTAATCTTGCTGCCAGCCGAATTACCGCGCCTTTTGATGGCATTGTCGATCAACGCTATGTTGAATTAGGCGATTACGTTAAAGAAAGCACAGATATCGTTAAAATATTAGATTTTTCACCCTATTTAGTGATTGGCCATGCCGCGGAAAAAGACGCTTCTTTTATTAATATTGGCGACCCTGCACAGGCCCAGTTAATTACCGGCGATATCATTCAAGGGCACATCCGTTTTATTGCCGCTGAAGCGAATGAAAGCACGCGAACATTTCCAGTAGAGATGGTGGTTGATAATCCATCTGGAAGCATGACGAGTGGCTTAACGGCCAAAATTCTCGTACCGCAACCCAAGCTATTCTCACACCTTGTTTCACCGGCGTTACTTATTTTAAATGATCAAGGTGAATTAGGACTGAAAGGGCTAACCGAAAACAACCAGGTTATTTTTCATGCGATTAAGATCATCAAAGCTGTAAAGGATGGCATTTGGATTACGGGCCTTGAAGAAGAAAGTAAAATCATCACCGTTGGCCAAGGCTTTGTTGAATACGATGAAAAAGTATTTCCTGTTTATAAAACGGGCGTAAAAAAAATAAATAACGCGGAGCAGCTTGATGGATAAGCTTATTGACGCCGCCTTACACCGCCACCGTACTGTATCGATGCTTTTCGTGCTGATCATGATTATCGGCTCGGTGACGATGTATACCATTCCCAAAGAAAGCAGCCCAGACATTACGGTCCCGATTGTTTATGTATCCGTAAGCCATGAAGGTATTTCACCTGAAGATGCTGACCGCCTGATTTATAAACCTTTAGAAAGCGAACTAAAATCATTAGATGGTTTAAAAGAAATGATCAGCACGGCCTCTCAAGGGCACCTATCCATCACCCTTGAATTTTATGGCGACGCAGACATCGATCAAGCCTTGATTGATGTTCGAGAAAAAGTTGACACCGCTAAAAAAGACCTGCCAAGAGACAGCGATGAGCCCATCGTAAAAGAAATCAATGTCGCTCTTTTTCCGGTCATGATCGTCACTCTATCAGGAGATGTCGATGAGAGCTTACTCTATGCCAGCGCGAATCGCTTAAAAGATGCCTTAGAAGCCATCCCTGGGGTATTAAGTTCTGACATCATTGGTAAACGGGAAGAGCTTGCAGAAATCATCGTTGATCCCGCTCGCATGGATAACTACAACTTATCGTTTTCTCAACTAGCCACCCTTGTAGGAAATAATAATCAATTGGTGGCTGCTGGGGATTTAGATACTGGCAGCGGTCGTTTTTCTGTAAAAGTTCCGGGGCTTATTGAAGACGTCAACGATATCTTAAACATGCCGATCAAAACCGATGGTGATACCGTCGTTAAATTTAGAGACATTGCCGTTGGACGCTTAGCCTATAAAGATCGCCAAGACATTGCTCGCATTAATGGCAAAAGCGCGGTGGTATTAGAAATCAAAAAACGCATTGGTTCGAACATCATTGAAACCTTAGATCAGGTTAAGTTCATTATTGAACAAGCAAAACCTCTACTGCCAGAAGGTATTAAAATAAGCTATAGCCAAGACGAATCAAAGAATATTAAAAACATGCTAAATGATTTGTTTAACAATGTGCTGGTTGCCACCATTTTAGTAATGATTATTGTTTTAGGCAGCTTAGGCGTTCGCTCAGCAAGCATGGTTAGCTTAACGATTCCGGGGTCATTCCTAATCGGCATTCTTTTATTAAATGCCATGGGGTATACCCTAAACATGGTGGTTCTCTTCTCTCTTATTTTAAGTGTCGGCATGTTAGTTGATGGCGCCATTGTTGTTACCGAATACGCGGATCGTCGCATGGCCGAAGGCGCTGATAAATTTTATGCTTATAGCGAAGCCGCCAAACGCATGGCATGGCCGATTATTGCATCAACAGCAACAACACTGGCGGTATTCTTCCCCCTCTTATTTTGGCCCGGCACTACTGGCGATTTTATGATGTTTTTGCCGCTAACGCTGCTCTTTACCTTATCAGCCTCACTACTCATGGCCTTAATTATTGTACCGACGATTGGTGTATTAATCGGTAAACGTGGTGACCATAACGACGACTCATTAGCGACCATGTGCGCTGCAGAAGAAGGTCGCTTTGACGACATTCCAGGCTTTACTGGTCGTTATATTCACTATTTAAAGATAGCCTTAAACCACCCTAAAAAAGTATTCTTCGCGGCGCTGAGTATGTTATTTATCAGTTTTGGCATTTATGCACAATTAGGGCATGGCGTTGAGTTTTTCCCAGATGTTGATGCTGATATTGGTTTAGTCGATGTACGAGCGCGAGGAAATTTATCTCTAGAAGAACGAGATCAATTGGTTGAATTGGTTGAACGTCGAATATTCGACATGGCCGAGATTGAATCGATTTATACCTCCACCTTTGTCAAAGCGCCAAATGATGCCGCTAATGACCTTGTAGGACGCATTCAAATAGAACTGGTTGACTGGGAGCAGCGCCGACTGGCAGATGACATTTTAAATGACATAACGGCTAGAACAGCCGATATTCCAGGAATCATTATCGAGACCCAGAAAAAAGAAGGTGGTCCAGCCGCTGGTGCAGACATTCAATTACAAATCACTTCGAATAATAAGGAAGATTTAGTCAATGCTGTCGCCATCGCCGAAAAAATATTCAAACAAGATTCTGAATTAAAAGATGTTCGAGATGACCTTCCCCTAGAAGGTATTAGCTGGGAACTGAACATTGATCGCGAAAGCGCAAGCCGCTATGGCGCTGATATCGCCACGGCCGGCTCGATGATTCGGATGGTCACATCAGGCTTAACCGTGGGAAGTTTTCGTCCAGATATTACTGATGACGAGGTAGATATTCGCTTACGCTACCCCACCGAGAATCGAACTATTCAGCAATTCGATAATATTAATTTATCAACATCATCTGGACTGGTACCGATTTCCAACTTTATGCAAACAAAAGCCGTTCAACAAGTGAGCAACTTAGTTCGTATCGATGGCAAACTTCGCCATAAGTTATTAGCCAATGTGAGTGATGATGTGAATGCGATGGCCAAGATAGAAGAATTATCGGCCTCATTAAAACAGCAAACATGGCAAGAAGGCATTGATATGAAGTTCCGTGGGGACTTTGAACAAATGGGCGAAACCGGAAGTTTTTTAGCCAAAGCTTTTTTTATCGCCATTTTTTTAATGCTTACCATCTTGGTTACACAGTTTAATAGTTTTTATCATGCCGGTCTTATTTTGAGTGCCATTGTATTATCAATCGTCGGAGTCCTTATTGGCCTCCTTATCTTAGGCGAACCTTTTGGCGTAGTGATGAGTGGCATGGGCGTTATTGCACTTGCAGGTATCGTGGTAAATAACAACATTGTATTAATCGATACGTTCAATCAGCTCATTAAAGAAGGCATTCCAGCCATCGACGCGGCATTAAGAACCGGAGCGCAACGCTTACGCCCGGTTCTGTTAACAGCGATAACAACGGTTTTAGGCTTACTGCCGATGGTTTTTCAATGGAACATCGATTTGATTAATAACCACGTCACCAGTGGTGCTCCTTCATCACAATGGTGGACGCAATTATCGACCTCCATTGCTGGCGGCTTAACCTTCGCAACAATATTAACCCTCGTCCTCACGCCTTGCTTATTAGTGATTGGCGAAGATAAAAAAGCAAAGCGAGCAGCAAAGAAAGCCGCTAAATTATTAGCGCAATAACAAGCTGGCCCAGAAACGCAGCGATTCAAACGCTGTTTTTCACGCAAGCTACTGAAAAAGATAAACTTTTTTAAAATAAATGTTTGACATGCCTTAGGATAAATGTAGAATGCACCTCGCTGAAACAAGAGCGGGTGATTAGCTCAGCTGGGAGAGCGCCACCCTTACAAGGTGGATGTCGGCG
>CAWVSY010000093.1:0-6806 GCA_963933055.1 uncultured Oleispira sp. | reverse complement strand
AAATAATGTAGGTCGGGGTTTAGCCCGACAAAATGTTGGCCTAAAGGCCAACCCACACAAGAATTAATATGAACAATAAATACCCGTTAGAATACCAGCCAGATTACCTCGTTTCTTTCGCCGACATGTTGGCTTATGAAATGGAAGGCCAGAGCATTAGTATCGATAAACTGGCTGAAAGCTCAACGTTGACAGTGGCCCAGATCAAGAGCTTATTAGCGAAAAAAAGTACTATTGATAAAAATAGCGCTAAAGCTCTGAATGCGGTACTTGGGCGCAGCGTTGAATATTGGTTGAATATAGAAACGCATTATCAGCAGACCAAAACGAGACTGGCGCAAGATTCAACTTCCAGATAGTGTCGTCGACCTGAAAATTGAATCGAACTATCTGGAATTTCCGGACAGTTGCCCTAACAGGCCTATAAACACTGAAATCGAACAATTCGGTCATTCCGGATAGTTGCCCTGAAATCCCTGGGCCGGAGGATGTATTTGATTCGCCTGTACTGGAATCAAGCTCTACGATTATCAGTGAGAGCTCCCAGATAACGGACTCGAGCTCCCAGATAGCGGATTTGAGCTCCCAGATAGTGGATGTGAATCTAGGTTGTCAACGAGATAGCGAAGGTAGACTGGTTACTAAAACCCATGCCTTGAACTTTGTTGATAGTTTAGAATCTTTGTCGCCAGAATATTTGGAAAGTTTACAGGCTATGGCTGAAAGACCTAGGACAAAGAGAAGGCTCTCACCGGAAATAATGAAAGAGGTGGTTAGACATTTAACACTAGGCCATTTCATTACAATTGGCTGTTTGGCTGAATTAATGAACAGAAATAGTGAAACTCTTAGAGGTCATCATTTAGCTCAAATGGTGAAAGATGGTGAGCTCCGTATTGCTTTCCCTAAAACACCAAATGACCCTAGGCAAGCTTATACCTTGAATAAACCAATTAGTTAAATTATTTATAACCAAAAGATTTATGATGTCGACGACATCATAATTGAATCGAACTATCCGACATCTCTAACAGACAAGCCGGACAGCTACCTTAGCAGCCCTAGATAAGTAGCGCTGCGTTCTCTTTTTTTCGCTGGGTGAGTGTCTCTGCAATGGCTAATACCGTTGTTTTACTAACCGCTTGTTGTATTGCCAGAGTTGAAAAGTTATCAATCGCTTCAACGACTTCTTGGATACATTGCTGTGCTTCTTTCCAATTGGCAAAGCCTGCACTCGCAGCCAGCGTTTGCATTACTTTGAGTGGGGGCGCTTTTCCATATCCTGCAAAGGCTGTTGCATGCTCATTAAAGGGATGAGGGCTAAAGGTAACGTCGTAAAAGGGGGCGAGTTGCCAGTTACCGTCATCGCCTTGCAAAAAGCCCCAGTTTTTACTGTGGTCATCTTGGTTTGCTGCCAATAAATTAAAGACAGCGCGACGAAACTGAAGTTGCCCTGCCGCAGGAGACTTACACAACTGACGACTGGCTTTAATAAGGTCGCTATAGTCTAAACTAGGGCTTCGAAAGTCGTCATCTAACAAGCCACAGGCACTGTGCATATGCAAACGCCCTGTGTGTTGTTTACCATCGGCTTTATGTGCCGGTAATCCTTGTTCATTAGGTAAATAATCAAAACGCTTAACTGCTAGCCAGGCCTTGGCATCACTGCTTGGTGGCGCAGCAATTAATTGCCAAGCCGGTGGCTGGCACTTTGCTTGTTCAGCCATTTGTAAATACACAGCTTCACATAAGCCTTCTTCATGGCCTAGTGCCAAGTTCTTCGACGTAAATTTAACTAACCATGCTTCATCGCCAGGCTGGGCATGCGTTCGACATTGCTGCGCATCACCAGCAGGCATGTAGATTTGTGCTTTAGGTCTTGCCCCACCCGAGCTCCCCACAGCGACCAACGCTGCTAATACTTGCTGGGTTTTACCCTCCAATTCTTCAGGCCCTTTATAATCAAGAATGGACTGATCAAACAAGGTTTGTGCTTCTAGCCCAAGTGTTGCTATATCAATATTGTGAGTTTGCTCAGGTGAAAATGCGGATACGGGGGTAAAAGACAACCCTCCCATGCCTTGATGACCAACAAAGGCTAATCGATCCATTGCTGTTACTTGCGCAGGTAAAATGCCGTGTTGGCGAAATACCCTGTCTTGCAGCAGCAAGCCCCAGCCATCAGGCAAACAATCACCAAATACGCCATGCACACCTTGGTGGGGCTGTTTAGGCGCTGCTTGAACTTGCGTATTAGCGTGCAAAGTAAATGGGGATAAATTTCCAAATTGACGAATGTATTCATCAAGGTACTGAAAGAATACGCCTTGGCGGTTTTGAGCTAATACGCCCACTGGCACAGTCTCACCCGTTGTAAGCGTTCGTTGCACATTGAGCTTTTGAATTGGTTTAAAACTCATCTTTAAGAACCTCTTCTATGCTGGTAGGCAAAGCAGAGCGGTCTGTGCTTACTTGAGTTAGCTGATAAAGCCTATCGAGTGAGTCAAGTGACTGCCATAATAGCAGTAACTGGCGTAATGAAATTTGCCCTGTGAGTTCAAATTTTTTGATAGTAGGCGCAGGCACACAACTGCGCTGAGCAAGTGCCTCTCGCGATAGCTTAGCGTGCTCTCGTAAACCACGAAGGTGAGCTGCAAACGCTTGGCTAACATCGGTGTCATCTAAAAGTGAAAATTTCATACTCAACCCTAATGGATACAGTAGTATCTATTATAGTGTAAAAATCGACCTTTTGGATACACATGTATCTATTAAGTATAAGGTAAGCGTACTTATTAGAGAAAGGCGTGCAAAGCTGGTATATTTTCAAACTTGTCAATTACCTTGCACTATTACAATTTGAAATAGTAGCTCTAATATTTGCTCTAATAGTTGCCCTGAAAGCCCATGAAATAAGGCCCCAGAATACAGGGCTTATAAACAAGAATACGCAGTAAAAGGACGTACCACCCTCATGACAGGTAAATTTACCGAAGCGGTTTTAGAAAGCGCCATTATCAGTTTGCTGGGTCAGCAAGGCTACCCGCATGTATTGGGCGCTGATATTCAACGTGCGCCCACCGATGTGTTGATTGTGGACGATTTAAAAACCTTTTTGCGTAAGCAGTATCAAGCGCAGGGCATTACGGAGAATGAAATTGAAACCGTGGTGCGTAAGCTTCAAGCTTTGCCTGCCAGTGATTTGTACGACAGTAATAAGACCTTTTGTAAGTGGCTGAGTGATGGCTTTTTATTAAAGCGCGAAGATGCCAAACAAAAGGATATTTATATTCAGCTGGTGGATTATTCTGACCTTGCCAGTATGCGAATGCCTGACGACCTGGATGTATTAGGCCCAGGTGAGCAAACCTTAAAACAACATCAATATTCTGTTCATGCCGATTGCACCGCCAATATTTATAAGTTGGTGAATCAGTTAGAAATTGATAGCCCCAAGACCGATGATCCTGAACTTCGAATTCCCGATGGCATATTGTATGTGAACGGTTTGCCGCTGGTGGTGTTTGAATTTAAAAGCGCCATTCGCGAAGAAGCGACGCTGCACGAAGCATACATTCAATTAGCGACTCGCTATAAACGCGCGATTCCTCAGTTGTTTGTCTTTAATGCTTTTTGTGTGATTAGCGATGGCGTGAATAATAAAATGGGTACCTTGTTTGCCCCGTATGAATTTTATTACGGCTGGCGCAAAGTCACGGGTGATGAGTCGATCGAAAAAGACGGCATCGATTCATTACATGCCATGTTGCAAGGGTTGTTTGATTCGCGTCGTTTGCGTGAAGTGATGCGTCACTTTATTTATTTTCCCGATAAAACCCATCAAGAAGTAAAAATCATTTGTCGTTATCCGCAGTATTACGCGGCGACCAAGTTGTACGAAAACATCAAGCTGCACCAAAAGTTACCCGCCGGCAGTGGCGGCGATGCTTCTTTACGAGACGATTCTTTAAGAGACGGAAAGGGCGGAACCTATTTTGGTGCAACGGGTTGTGGTAAAAGTTTTACCATGCAGTTTTTATCACGCCTGTTAATGAAGAGCGTGCATTTTGCCAGCCCTACTATTGTTTTAATTACCGACCGCACCGATTTAGACGGTCAGTTAAGTGAGCAATTTGAAAACGCTAAAAATTATATCGGCGATCAAATTGTACAAAAAGTTGAGAGCCGAGCCGACTTACGCAAAAAAATTCAAGGTCGCAAGAGTGGCGGAGTTTTCTTAACCACCATTCATAAATTTACCGAAGACATCGAGCTGTTAACCGATCGCTGCAACGTGATTTGTATTAGCGACGAAGCGCACCGCAGCCAGATTAATCTGGACCAAAAAGTTAAAATCGATGAAGACACAGGCACGGCCAAAGTGACTTACGGTTTTGCTAAATACCTGCACGATTCATTACCCAATGCGACCTATGTGGGTTTCACCGGAACCCCTGTGGATGCCACGCTGGATGTGTTTGGTGAAGTGGTCGACAGCTACACCATGACTGAATCGGTGAAAGACGAAATCACTGTTCCGTTGGTATACGAAGGCCGCGCCGCTAAAGTAACCCTCGACAGTGATAAACTGAAAGAGATTGAAGACTATTATAAACAGTGCGAAGAAGATGGCGCGAACGAGCACCAGATAGAAGACAGTAAAAAAGCCATGACCAATATGGGCAAAATATTGGGCGACCCTGATCGTATTAGTGCATTGGCTGCCGACTTTGTTAAGCATTATGAAGCTCGCATTGAAGAAGGCGCAACCATTGCGGGTAAGGCGATGTTTGTTTCCAGCGCTCGTCCTGTTGCTTGGTTGTTTTATCAAGAATTAAAAACATTGCGCCCGCAGTGGTTTGAAGAAAAAACCTGTATCGACGGTGATACCCTTTCGGAAAAAGAACAGAAGGAAGTTCAGCCCAGTGCGCGAGTATGCTTGGTGATGACCCGCAATAAAGACGATGAAAAAGAACTGTGGGATTTATTAGGCACCAAAGAGCACCGTAAAGAGCTGGATAAACAGTTTAAGCAGGCGAAGAGCAATTTCAAAATCGCCATTGTGGTGGATATGTGGCTAACGGGTTTTGATGTGCCGTTTTTAGATACTATTTATATTGATAAGCCAATTTCTAAACACAACTTAATTCAAACCATTAGTCGCGTTAACCGCAAGTTTAAAGGAAAGAATAAAGGCTTGGTGGTCGATTACATCGGCATTAAAAAAGCCATGAACGAAGCGATGGCGCATTATTCGAAAACCGCACAAACCGATTTTGAAGATGTGCAAGCGTCGGTAGTGGAAGTTAAAAATAATTTAGATTTGTTGGCTCAGTTATTTTATAAGTTTGATGCAGTAAATTACTTCAGTAATGACCCTGTTGCCCGTTTAGAGTGCTTAAAGCACGCTGCCGATTACGCGATGATGACCGAGAAAGTGCAAAAGCGTTTTATGGATATTACCAAACGCTTAAAAGCCGCTTACGATATTTGTTGTGGCACCGACCAACTTACGCAAAAGCACCGTGATTACATTCACCTGTATTTAGCCGTGCGTTCCATTATCTACAAACTCACTAAAGGCAATGCCCCTGATACCGCTCAAATGAATGCGCAAGTGCAGCGCATGTTGAGCGAAGCTTTGAAGAGTGAGGGTGTAGAAGAGATCTTCAAAATGGGCGAAGAAGAAGGCGGTAGCATTGATCTGTTTGATGATGATTATCTGGATAAAATCGACAAAATTAAGTTGCCCAATACCAAAGTAAAATTACTGCAAAAATTATTACAGCAAGCCATTGGTGAGCTGAAAAAAACCAATCGCATAAAAGGCGTCGATTTTTCTAAGCAGCTGCAATCGTTGGTCGAGAAGTATAACGAGCGCAAAGAAGATAATGCCTTTACTCATAAAGTTCATGAAGAAGCCGTTGATGGCATGATGGATTTAATGGCGATGGTGCGCAAAGAATATGGTGCGCATGAAGACATGGGCATCGATTTTGAAGAAAAAGCTTTCTACGACATATTGGCTACTCTCGCCAAGAAATACGATTTCACTTTTGCAGAAGATAAGTTGATTGAACTGGCACAAGCGGTGAAAGAGAAAGTCGATGGCGTTACCCAATACGCCGATTGGAATAACCGCGACGATATTAAATCGACCATGAAGGTAGATTTAATCATGCTACTGGCAAAACACGGCTATCCGCCGGTTGATCGTGATGAGGTGTATAAAGAAGTGTTTGCCCAGGCTGAGAATTTTAAGAAATACCAGGAGGCTTAGGGCCGAATAACCAGACGTGTATCTTGTATAATTGGCCCGCCCTGCAAGAATCGAACTTGCGACCTTCGGCTTCGGAGGCCGACACTCTATCCAACTGAGCTAAGGGCGGTATGGTTAGCAATCACTTACCAGTGGGTTTTTAACGACTTGGCCTTGTCGGTACTTTTGAACTTCGCCCCCCAAGCCTGTTTTTTGAATGAGTGTGAAAGTTCCGATAACTCGGGCAAGGTTGAGGGTGTTATTAACAGTATTATGGTAGGTCATCGCATGCTCAATATTTCACGAGGCCCTGTTGAAAAATGGAATCGACCTGCTGCGACACTGAATTTTTTGGTGGATGAAAATATAGATATGTCAGCCTTAGAAGAAACCATGTCATTAGAGTTCAGATTCAACCTTGTAAATGGTGACTTTGTTATCAATGAAATAATATCGTCAACTATGCCAGCCAGCAATAATGGGAGTTCAAGTAATGATTGAATCTATTATTCGCTGGTCGGTTGGTAATCGTTTTTTTGTATTATTA
>CAWVSY010000092.1:0-7137 GCA_963933055.1 uncultured Oleispira sp. | reverse complement strand
AGCATGGTATTTTTACCTAGCCAGCCTAAGCCTGCATTGCTCGCTAAAGCACGCTCTAAGACGGGGGCGCTATCAACAAAGGCGCGATAGCCATGGCCGACTTCTTCTTCAATCATCTTGCCTAGTTGGGTTAAGCGTTTACGAATGACCTTGTGATAATCGCGACCTAACGCATAGCGTGAGACGTAGGCAAGAGATTTGTCGTGCAGCTGTTCTTTTATGCGGGCGTCGGCGGGTAAATAATCCATGCGTGCACTGATTACTCTTAGCGTACCAGGAAGAAGGTCCGCGGGACGACTGCGCATATTATCGTGAGCGGCCATGTATTCCATGCTGCCGTGATAGCCTTTAGCAAGCCATTCTTTTAGGCGTATTTCATGATCACCCAGTTCAATGTGAGTAATGCCAATTTGTTGAAAGCCAAGCTCGCGCCCCCATACTTTCACCTTATCGGCTAAGTCTTGGAGTTCACTTTGGGTTAGGGCTACTTGTGTCATGTGAATATTGTCGTTATCGCATTGATTATACCTTCGCCATCTTAACACCAAGGACGTATAATTCTGCCAAAGAAACGCTTAGGCATACATCATAGAATGACATTACCTCTTACAAACCGCATGGCAAACCAGAAGATTAGCGATATAAGTTGGCAATTATTGCAGCAACATGATCAGTTATTACCTGCGCGCGCATTGGATAGCCATAAAGGCAACCATGGTCATGTGCAAGTGATTGGGGGTGATCATGGTTATGCGGGTGCTGCTCTAATGGCTTCGCAAGCGGCATTAGTCAGTGGCGCAGGCTTGGTTGGATGCACTACACGACCAGAGCATATCGGTGCGTATATTAGTCGCTGTCCTGAAATAATGGTTGCAGGTATTAATTCGGGTTTAGAGCTTGTTCCTTTTATCGACGGTGAGCCTAATCAGGATAAAGTGCTGGTGGTTGGCCCTGGTTTAGGAAAGCACGCATTTGGTCAGTTGTTATTGCAAACGGTCTTCCAGACGCTGCAATCCTCAACCACGGCTCGCGGCATAGTATTGGATGCTGATGGTTTGAATTTACTGGCTGCGAAACCGATGATTACCGGTTCTCAGATTGATTTTTCAGCGCATGCCGTGATTATTACCCCTCATCCTGCAGAAGCTGGACGTTTATTAAATATCAGTACCGCAGAGGTTCAGGCTGATCGAATTGCCGCAGTGCAAGCCTTAGTCGAAAAATTTGCTTGCTGTGTCATTCTAAAAGGTCAGCACAGTTTGATTGCGGGTAACAATAGCCGAGGCGAATTACAAATCTATCGCTGCCTTGATGGTAATCCAGGTATGGCTTCTGGCGGAATGGGAGACATTCTTGCAGGCGTTACTGGTTCTGTATTAGCGCAATTTATGATGTTGGGTTTGTCACCTTTGGCCGCGGCAAAGCTTGCCTGCTGCGTGCATAGTAAAGCAGCCGATGAAGCGAGTATTACAGGTGAAATTGGTTTATTAGCGACGGATTTATTACCTCATATCCGTCGTGTGATTCAAACACATCACGTGATGGAAGATTCAGGTACAGTAAATGATTGATTTGATGGGTGAAGATAAAATGATGGCCTTTGCAGGTCAATGCGCTTCCGTATTTGCCAATGCAGCGATTGACGGCGGGCTTATATTTTTAGAAGGTGATTTGGGCGCGGGTAAAACAACCTTTAGTCGTGGTTTGATGCGTGGATTTGGTCATGTGGGAGCGGTTAAAAGTCCAACTTATACCTTGGTTGAAACTTATGATGTGCTTGCGACTCTAAAAACCGATCAAACGGCACCATTAACGGTGTGCCACTTTGATCTTTATCGCGTTGCTGATCCTGAAGAATTAGAATTTATGGGCATTCGTGATTACCTTGAAGGTGGGCATTTGTGTTTGATGGAGTGGGCCGATAAGGGCTTAGGTTTTTTACCGATAGCAGATCTTGTATTATCGATTATTGATATTCCTGACGGTCGTCGATTAACGTGGCAGGCCGGTACAGAAAAAGGTCAAAATTGGTGCGAGCGTTTAAGCCAATTAGTGTGTGAATAGTTTACAGAAAATCGTGATGGTCGAATGAACACCCAGCAATAAATTGATTTGCTATTTCGTGTATTTATTTTGAGAAGTATTTATAAAAAGTATGATAATAAAACAGATAACAAAAATCATATTGGCTTTTACGCTGTTTGCTATCGCAAGCACGGTAAAAGCAGATGTGGACGGTGTGCGAGTTTGGCAGTCACCTGCTCATACTCGACTGGTATTTGATTTATCAAAACCACACCAACACAAAATTTTTACCTTAAGAAATCCTTATCGTATTGTCATCGATCTTTCTGACGACGCTAAATTTAAACCCAATATTTCAGAGGTTGATTTAGCCAGTACCTTACTCGTTGATTTGCGCACGGGTAAGCGCAGTAATAAAGATTTACGCATGGTATTTCAGCTGCGTGAAGATGTCGATCCTAAAAGCAAAGTCTTAGCCCCCAATAGCACTTATCCTCATCATCGCTTGGTCGTTGACCTGGTTGAAAAGAACCCTCAAATTGTCGAACCTGTGGTAGTCGTGAAAACCGTTGCCGACAAAATTAAGCACAATAAACGTGACATCATTGTTGCGATTGACGCGGGTCATGGTGGCGAAGATCCTGGCGCTGTCGGCTATCGACGCACCAAAGAAAAAGTAGTGGTATTAAAAATCGCCAAAGAACTCGCGCGCTTATTAAAAGAAGAGCCTGGCTATAAACCGTACTTAACCCGTACTGGAGATTATTATATTCCTTTGCGCGAACGTACACGCAAAGCCCGCGATGCCAATGCGGATTTATTTATTTCAATTCATGCCGATGCTTTTAGAAACTCGCAAGCTCATGGTAGTTCTGTCTTTGTTTTATCTGAGCGTGGAGCTTCAAGTGAAGAGGCGCGTTATTTAGCGGACAAAGAGAACGAAGCCGATTTAGTGGGAGGGGTCAGCTTGGGCGACAAAGACGACCACGTTGCAATGACGCTATTGGATTTATCGATGACCGCAACACGCGGCTCAAGCTTAGCGGTCGGTAAGTCTATTCTGAAGCGTATGGATACCATTTCTCGTCTGCATAAAAAACAGGTGGGTGAAGCTGCATTTATGGTTTTAAAAGCCCCTGATATTCCTGCACTGTTAATCGAAACAGGCTTTATTTCTAATCCGGGTGAAGCCAAAAAATTAGCCACATCGCGATATCAAAAAAAGATGGCGAAAGAAATATTCCTTGGGCTAACGGAGTATTTTAATGAAGAGCCACCAGAAGGCAGTTACATCGCTTGGAAAAAACACGGTGGCAGTAGCACGGTTGCAAGTGCTGCAAATACTCGTAATTACAGCGCAGGCACCGTTAAAAAATATACCATCAAACGCGGCGATACCCTTTCTCATATTGCGAAAAGGCATAATGTATCCGTGAGCGATATACGCCGTTTAAATGGCATTAAAAATAATCGTATTCAAGTTGGGCAGCGTATAACACTGCCTGCCAGTTAGGTGTATAGCGCCATCGTTGTTATCCATTCAGAAATTTGTGTTGTTAAAGCCTTATGAAAAGAATTCACTTATTATCACCGCGCTTAGCGAACCAAATTGCGGCGGGCGAAGTGGTCGAACGACCAGCCAATATTATTAAAGAGTTAGTTGAGAATTCTTTAGATGCGGGTGCTCAGCGTATTGAAATTGACGTTGAGCAAGGTGGTATTAAGTTATTGCGCATTCGTGATGATGGCCATGGCATTCCGAAAGACGATTTGCCCTTAGCGTTGAGTCGTCATGCGACCAGTAAAATTACAACCTTGGATGATTTGGAAGCGGTGCACAGCTTAGGTTTTCGTGGGGAAGCACTTGCGTCTATCAGCTCGGTTTCTCGCCTCACATTAACATCAGCAACCGCGGCAGATGATCAACCTGAGCAAGCATGGCAGGTTGAGGTCGAAGGCCGAGAAATGGCGGCCACCGTCAAACCTGCCGCGCATCCTAAAGGCACAACACTCGAAGTTCGAGATTTGTTCTTTAATACTCCGGCAAGGCGCAAATTTTTACGCACCGAAAAAACCGAGTTTAATCACGTTGATGAGTATTTTAAGCGCTTAGCGTTAAGCCGTTACGATGTTGCCTTTAGCCTGCGTCATAATCAAAAAGTGATTCATTCTCTACGCCCAGCGATTCGTCATATCGATAAAGAAAAGCGCGTCGCAGCTTTATTGGGAACCAAGTTTATTGATGCGGCTTTGCATGTGGATGCTGAAGCCGCAGGTTTAGGCTTAACGGGCTGGGTTGGTTTGCCAACGTTTTCTCGTAGCCAAGCCGACATGCAATACTTTTTTGTGAATGGCCGCGTCGTTCGAGATCGCTTGGTCGCCCATGCGATTAAGCAAGCGTATCGTGATGTACTTTATCATGGTCGACAGCCTGCATTTGTATTGTATCTAAGCGTTGATCCTGCGCTGGTAGATGTAAACGTACACCCAACAAAACACGAAGTCCGTTTTCGTGATGGTCGTTTGGTGCATGATTATTTATTTAGAACCTTACACAAAGCCTTAGCGGATGTACGCCCTGATAATCAAGTAGCGCCAACCAGTCTACAAGGCTCGGGGGTATTGAATGATGATGCCGCTGTGAGCGCATCGGGCTTAACATCGCCAGCTTTGATGGCCAATAGTCAGCAGCCGGTCACTGGCATTCAGGCGGGTGAATTTGCGGGGCAAGAGCGGATGAGCTTATTGCCAGGCCGTGATCCTTTATCGGGTCAGGCGTTATCCAATCAACAGTTTGGCCAAACAAGCAATCAACTCAATAGCTCGGGTGTGCAAGAGCACCTTAATGCTTACCAGTCGTTAGCGCAGCCATTGAATGTTGAAGAGCGCATTGATCCAGAAACCGGTGAAATAACTCATGTGTCCATAAACGCACCGATGGATAGCGACGTACCGCCATTAGGTTTTGCGGTTGCTCAATTACATGGCATTTATATTCTTTCGCAAAATGCTCATGGTCTTGTTGTTGTTGATATGCATGCGGCTCATGAACGTATTACGTATGAGCGTCTAAAAATTGCGGTAGATAATCAGAGTGTTCAAAGTCAGCCGTTACTCGTACCGATCACCTTGAGTGTCTCTGAGGGCGAAGCGGATGCGGCTGAGCAGTTTGCTGAAGAGTTCGCACGTTTTGGTGTGGTATTGCAGCGAGCTGCACCGGAGTCAATTATGATTCGTCAGATTCCTGTGATTTTGCAGCAAGCTGAAGTTGAGCGTCTGGTGACGGATATGCTGGCCGACTTAATGCAGCACGGAAGCTCTGATCGAATTCAAGCCCATCGTAATGAAATATTGGGCACCATGGCCTGTCATGGTAGTGTGCGCGCCAATCGCAAGCTCACCTTGCCAGAAATGAACGGTTTATTACGTGATATGGAAGATACCGAGCGCAGTGGCCAATGCAATCATGGCCGCCCGACGTGGACTCAGATGAGTATGTCGGATCTAGATAAATTATTTTTACGAGGTCGTTAAGTGTCTTCTCCAGAAACATCTTTTCCACAGGCTATTTTTCTTATGGGGCCAACGGCATCCGGAAAAACAGCGTTAGCGATTGAATTGGTCGAAAACTATAATTGTGAAATCATCAGTGTTGATTCTGCCTTGGTTTATAAGGGGATGGACATTGGTACAGCGAAACCCGATGCCGAGCTGCAAGCGCGCGCACCTCATCGCTTGATTGATCTTATTGATCCAGCCGAAGCATACTCGGCAGCCACGTTTCGTGAAGATGCGCTGCGTGAAATGGCCGATATTACGGCCAAAGGCAAGGTGCCATTGTTAGTGGGTGGCACTATGATGTATTTCAAATTTCTGCGGGATGGCGCCGCTAAGCTGCCGACCGCTGATGAAGACATTCGTCAACGCTTGCTGGCAGAAGGTGAAGAATTTGGCTGGCCACACATGCACGCCAAATTAGCACAAGTTGATCCTGTTTCTGCTGAGCGTTTAAAACCGATGGATTCCCAAAGAATTCAGCGAGCATTAGAGGTATTTGAAGTCAGCGGCAAAACCTTGACTCAGTTTTGGGCTGAGCAAGATGAACAACCGCTACCTTACGATGTCATAAGTTTTGCTGTTATGCCGAAAGAGCGCAAAACCTTGCATAAGCGCATCGCTCAACGTTATCAAATAATGATGAAACAGGGCTTTGTGGAAGAAGTGAAAACGCTGTTTGCTCGAGATGACTTGCATGAAGAATTGCCATCCATTCGTTGTGTTGGTTATCGCCAAGTATGGCAGTATTTGAAAGGTGAAATCGACTACGATGAAATGGTCGAACGCGGCATTATTGCTACGCGACAATTAGCAAAAAGACAGATTACTTGGCTAAGAAGTTGGCCGGATTTACATTGGCTCGATACAGAAGATCCAAATCTTCTGCAAAGTGCCTTGAAAATACTTCGATAGAGCGCCATATTTAACTAACAGTCTATTAAGTAGAGCTTTTGCTCGCACTTTTCGTACGTTTTTTAACCGCATTTGTATTATTGGCTACAATTTAGTCAATAATACGGTTATTAGTCTAACCAATTTGCGATTTAGCGCTCGTCTTGAATTATTTAAAGAGGCTGTTGATATAAATATTTAATTTATTAGATAATTATATCAACACGGGGTTTTAATTATTTTATTTCTGACTGTCCGTATATTGGACAGCAAATTCTTCGAAGGAGAAGAACATGTCAAAAGGGCATTCTCTACAAGACCCTTACTTGAATGCATTACGTAAAGAGCGCATTCCAGTATCCATATTTTTGGTCAACGGCATCAAACTGCAAGGTCAGGTTGAATCGTTTGATCAGTTCGTTATTGTATTGAAAAATACAGTGAGTCAGATGGTCTACAAGCACGCGATTTCAACGGTAGTTCCTAGCCGTCCGGTTCGTCTGCAGGTAGAAACCAACGAAGACGAAGCTGAATAAAAGTTAGTTATAAGTATTTGCTGCCCATGATGTTTGTGGGCAGCGTACTTTAATTAATACTTTTCTACTCATTTAGGTATTTCTATTGTTCTTTGATCGTCCCGAAGCTGGTAATAACAAAACTGGC
>CAWVSY010000091.1:0-7149 GCA_963933055.1 uncultured Oleispira sp. | reverse complement strand
GTTTAAATTCTCAGTGTTCGTCCTTCAATTAACTGTTTCGATTTCTCCCAATTCTGCTGAAAACCATCCTTATATCGCTTTGCATTTAGGCGATCATCAAAACAGCATCGAGTACTTTTATAATCAAACCTAAGGTGCCCGCTGCTATCAAATACAATGTGATTGCCATAATTATCACCATCTGATTTCATTTTGATGCAGCGAATTTGAATCCGACTGCTCATTCGTTGCTGCAGCTGAATAAGAGGGTGTTCAGATAATCCCGGAATCTCTTGATTGATCAATATTCGTACTTTTCGTTGCTGAGATTCACGAATAAATCTCTGAATATTGTCTAAGCAATTTGTATTATTAAAGACCGGATGTGCAAGGTCTTTAATTTGAATTTCTATTTCTCTGCGCGCTTGGCTGCTGGCTATTTGAAACCATGCCGGTGCTGCGACGGCTTGCTCGCTATAATGGTTTTCTTGGTCTTCACCCAATAAATAGGTTTTGCTCGCGGGGTTGGGGCGGCTTAAAATTTTCGTCATTTTAAGGTGAGGAATGCCCGCATCCCAGACCATTTCTTCATCGTGGCGATAGCCGTTTTTAAAGTAGAAGGGGTAGCTGTTTGCTTGCGCTGACAGGCTGAGTCTTGCTTTGCCTCGTTCCAGTAGGTATTGCTCTGCCGCGTGTATTAAACGATCGCCCCAGCCGTGTCCGCGATAATCCTTTAATACAGCCACTCGGCCAAGTATTTGATCTTTGACTAGGCGTGCGCAAGCAACAGGGTGATTTCCTTCTTTCCCTAAGATGTGAATGGCTTGCTTATCTAAGCTATCCCATTCTAAATCTTCTGGGACGTTTTGTTCTTCAATGAAGACTCTTTGTCGGATTAAACGCAGGCTTGATTCTGCGTTTTCCCATTTAACGATACTGATTTCCATGCTTAATCGGTGCCTTATTCGCCGCTAAAAAAATGCCCGTCTTGCCACAAGTTTAGCAGCAGTTTTCCATTGTCTCTATCTTCGCTGAACACTTGTAATTCTTTACCGTTATATTGGCGTTGCTTGGTTAGGTATTGTGCCAAGCCAAGGCTGTTTTCGGTGATCGGGTAGACCTTGCCGCCCGCATAAAAGCTGTGGCTGTTTTCACGGCTATTAAAGGCAAATCTAGAGTGAAGTTCTCTTTGTATATCAATGGCTTGAAGATCATACTTAAGGTCACTTATTTGGTAAGATTCCTTGTTTTTCTGGTCCTCATCCGAGTGTTCTTGGTCGTATTTTGGCTCGGTCATTAACTTGCCAATGGTATCGCTTAATAAGATCGGGTCTGCTAGTGCCCTGGTCATGAATTCACGCACTTGTTGCAGCGCTGCTTCACTGATCTCGCCGCTGTGTTCTTGTAATGCTAATTCAGGATCACCGTAGCGTTGATCTTCGTTGCTGCTGGCATCGATCTGGTCGACTAGGCTGTGCATGAGTTCACTTTGGCTAGGGGCGCGAAATCCGATGCTGTACGTTTGGCAGTTACCTTGCGAAATGCCGTAATGCGCTAGACGAGGCGGAAGGTAGAGCATGTCTCCTGGTTCGAGTACCCAGCGCTCAGTTTCTTCAAATTGCGATAATATGCGCAGTTTAGTTTCTTTTAGGAAGTCGTCTTGTTCGCTGCACATTTGACCGATGCGCCATTCACGCTGACCTTCGGCTTGTAGAAGGAAAACATCGTATTGGTCGTAATGAGGGCCTACGCTGCCGCCGTCTGTGGCGAAGCTAATCATGAGGTCGTCTATGCGCCAGTTGGGTATGAAGTTGAAGTCTTGCAGTAAATCAGCGGCTTCTGGCACCCATTGATCAACACCTTGAATAAGCAGCGTCCATTTGTCTTCTGGTAAGCTGCCAAAGGTTTCTTCTTCGAATGGCCCACTCATCAGCTGCCAGGGCGAATCAGGACCGTTTTCCATAATAATGCGAGATTCAATTTCTTCTTCTAGGCTCATGCCGGCCAGTTCGTCAGCAGGAATTAGTGGCTCGAAGTTTGGGTACGCTTGGCGAATGAGTAATGGCTTCTTCTGCCAGTATTCTTTGAGGAATTGTTCTTTGCTGATATTGCCAAGGATGTTGATTGGGGTGTTTGCTGGAAGGTTCACTGCGATTACCGTGCTGATTTAGATTGCAGTGATGATACATGTAGGTTGGTCTTTAGGCCAACGCTTGTAGGTTGGTCTTGAAGCCAATATTTTACGTAAATGTTTGTCGGGCTAAAGCCACGACCTACAAAAAGATAACTTTGATTGTAGGTCGTCCTGTAGGTTGGTCTTTAGGCCAACATTTGTCGAGCTAAAGCCACGACCTACAAAAAGATAACTTTGATTGTAGGTCGTCCTGTAGGTTGGTCTTTAGGCCAACATTTGTCGAGCTAAAGCCACGACCTACAAAATAGCTTAAACCGCTTTAGCTTGGTCTGCTGCATTACCAACATAAGAGGCTGGGGTCATTGCTTTCAATTCGGCAATGGCTTCTGCTGGCATGTCTAGAGTTTCGATGAACTCGGCCATAATTTCTTTGGTAATCGCTTTGCCACGAGTTACCGCTTTCAGCTTCTCGTATGGCTGTTCGATGCCGTAGCGACGCATAACAGTTTGTACTGGCTCGGCCAATACTTCCCATGCGTTGTTAAGGTCTGCGCCAATGTTTGCTTCGTTTACTTGCAGCTTGCTAATGCCTTTCAATACAGAATGGTAAGCAATTAGGCTGTAACCAAAGCCAACACCCATGTTACGAAGAACGGTAGAGTCGGTTAAATCACGCTGCCAGCGAGAAATTGGAAGTTTCTGAGCTAGGTGGCCCATGATGGCGTTTGCCATACCCAGGTTGCCTTCAGAGTTTTCGAAGTCAATTGGGTTTACTTTGTGCGGCATCGTAGAAGAGCCTACTTCGCCGGCAATGGTCTTCTGCTTGAAGTAACCATTTGAAATGTAAGCCCAGATATCACGATTGAAATCGATCAAGATCGTATTGAAGCGGGCGATGGCATCAAACATTTCTGCAATGTAATCGTGTGGTTCAATTTGAGTCGTGTATGGGTTGAAAGCTAGACCCAAAGACTCGATGAATACCTGCGCATTTTCCGCCCAATCGATTGCAGGATAAGCAGAGATGTGTGCGTTGTAATTACCCACTGCGCCGTTGATCTTGCCCAGTAGAGGAACCGATTCTAGCTGTGTGATTTGACGCTCTAAACGTGCCACTACGTTTGCCATCTCTTTACCCAAGGTTGTTGGGGAAGCTGTTTGGCCGTGTGTACGAGAAAGCATTGGTAACTCAGCGTAGGTATGTGCAAGTTCGCGGATTGCATCGGCGATTTTGCGCATGTATGGCAAGGCTACCTCTTCGCGGCCTGCTTTTAACATTAGGGCATGAGATAGGTTGTTAATGTCTTCTGAAGTACACGCAAAATGTACGAATTCAGAGACCGCTAATAATTCATCATTGCCTTCAAAGGTTTCTTTGATGAAGTATTCAACCGCTTTCACGTCGTGATTGGTGGTTGCTTCAATGTCTTTGATTTTTTGCGCGTCGGCTTCAGAAAAATTAGCGACGATAGCATCTAGCTTGGCATTGGTTGCGGCACTGAATGGTGCTACTTCTGAGATTTCTGCGTGGTCAGCTAAACGCTGCAACCAGCGGATTTCTACTTCTACACGGCAACGGATAAGACCGAATTCAGAAAAAATTGAACGTAATTCTTTGGTTTTGCTGCCATAACGGCCATCAATCGGGGAAATCGCGCTTAATGCAGAAAGTTCCATGGGATTTGGTTCTCGTCAGTAGATTAATTATTGTGTCGCTAGAAATTTTATGGCGCGCATTCTACCTGAAAAGCAGGCTTTGTGCATCCTTGATGTAACGTTTGCGATTGAGCAATAAGTGCCAGCGCCGACCGCCAACTTGTCGCCATAAAATCGCCGCCCGTATGCCCGCAAGTAACAGAGCGCGCACCTTGTTAGCATTTAAGCTATTTTGCAGTATCTGAGGGTTGCCAGTCACTTTGATTCGAAACGACAGTGTGCTTAAGGTTTCTTTGTAAGTATCTGCCAGGCTGCCAATGACGCTTTCATGGGTCATGTGAAAGTGATCCGCTTGGCGAACGCTTGCTTGAATGCTATTGCCAAGCTGATTCATCATGTCGCTATTTTTACGCAGACGGCTTTCTAAATGAATAATACTTAAGGCATAGCGCATGACTTCGGGCTTGATGTCTTGCTTTATTTTATTCGCATCACTGCCCATCATTTTACAAATGCCATGATAGCCGGCCTGTAAGTTAGGTTTTGGGCCATAGATATCATCAAAATCGTCAGGGCTTTGCTGAAATAAACTGCCAATCAAGAGTTCCAGTTCTGGTGCTGGAATTTCCCCTGTGCGGGCTAGTTGTTCAACTAAGCTAGCGGCTTGAAAAATAGCCGCTAGTGCAATCGTTTGCTGCTGGTATTTGTTGGTTTCGCTCATGGTGTCTTCTTGTTAAAACTTGATAGGGCGTTCAGGGTCAACTTGCGTTTGCTCGATAACGCCGCCACCTAGACACAGTTCGTCGATATAAAAAACAACGCTTTGCCCTGGTGTTACTGCACGCTGAGGATCTTTGAAAACGACTTGATATAAGCCTTCTTCATTTTTAGTCACAGTACAGGCCTGATCACTTTGACGATAGCGCACTTTGGCGGTGCAGTTTAATGGGAATTCTGGCTCTTCGTTTACCCAATAAATCTGATGCGACGTTAATGAATGGCTGAATAGAATAGGGTGGTTTTTACCCTGAGCTGCAATCAGTACATTACGTTCTAAATCTTTTTGGGCAACATACCATGGGTCATCTGAGTAGCCATTAAGACCGCCAATACCTAAACCTTGGCGCTGTCCTAGAGTATGGTACATAAGCCCTTGGTGCTTGCCGATCTTTTCACCTTCAGGGGTTTCAATAATGCCAGGTTGCGCAGGCAAGTATTGCTGAAGGAAGTCTTTAAAGCGACGCTCGCCGATAAAACAGATACCGGTCGAGTCTTTTTTGTTATGAGTGACTAAATCATGCTCTTCCGCAATGCGGCGTACTTCTGGCTTTTCTAATTCGCCAACGGGGAATAATGTTTGGGCAATTTCGGTTCCGGCGACAGCATGAAGGAAATAGCTTTGGTCTTTATTACCATCTATTCCGCGAAGCAGCTGCGCGCGTTCGCCATTTTCGGTTTCAACGTCACGACGGCGCACGTAGTGTCCGGTAGCAATGTAGTCTGCTCCAAGTACCTTGGTATAGTCTAAGAATGCTTTGAATTTAATTTCGCGGTTACACAAAATATCTGGGTTGGGGGTGCGACCTGCTTTGTACTCTTCTAAGAAGTGTTCAAAAACGTTATCCCAGTATTCGCTGGCGAAATTTGCCGTGTGCAGTTTCATGCCTAACTTATCGGCGACGGCTTGAGCATCCGCGAGATCGTCCATAGCGGTACAGTAGTCTGTGCCGTCATCTTCGTCCCAGTTTTTCATGAATAAGCCTTCCACCTGGTAACCTTGCTGTTGTAGTAGTAGGGCGGATACGGAAGAATCTACACCGCCGGACATGCCGACTATGACGAGGGTTTCTGCTTTAGGCTTGTTAATCATTTTCACTTCTAACTCTGTAAACTGTTTTCATGCTGCATTTGGTTGTCGCTACTGTGCAGTATGTTCATAAATAAGGTCTAGTGGGTATTGCTTGCCATCAATATGGTCTTGGAGGCAGCGTTTTACAAGGGGGCTGCGCAGGTTATTTAGCGTTTGAATTTCTTCCCAGCTAAACCACTTGGCGTCCAGTATACCATCATCAAGCTCACTTTCAGCTTGATGCATTAGTGCTTCTGCTGCAAAACAGTATCTATGATAGGTAATGCCATTGGCGGGAGCGGTAAAAATATAAATGCCTACTAGGTGTTTTAATTTTACCTGCCAGCGGGTTTCCTCAAGTGTTTCACGAATCGCAGCCGCCATGATCGATTCGCCTTTATCTACATGACCCGCAGGCTGGTTGTAGACAATGCCGAACTCACCTTGCTCATTAATTAAGCGGCGTTCTTCTACTAATAAAAACTTACCGTCTTTCTCAACAATGGTCGCGACCGTTGCATGGGGCGTCCAGCGTTCAGGCTCTTGATTCTGCAGATTCGTCTCACTTACCATGCTAGCGCCTGTTCTTTTTGTATTTGCTGCGAGTGACATTGCCATCAAATTTTTTGTCGATGTTTTTCTTGGTTGGGCCACTGGTTGCTTGTTTTACCGATTCGCTGGGTAAGGCCACCATGTCGGAGCGTGATTCCCCAGGCTTTAAGCCTTTAATTGTCCAGTCACCAATCTGCATGCGAATTAAACGCAAACAAGGTAGGCCAACGGCGGCGGCCATTCTGCGCACCTGGCGGTTTCTTCCTTCTACGATGGTCAGTTGTAGCCAGCTAGTGACTTGACCTTCGCGCGGACGAATGGGAGGATTTCGAGGCCAGATTTTGACAGAGGCCATTTGTTTAACTTTGGCAGGGGCGGTCATACCATCATTGAGTTTTATGCCATTACGTAACTGCTCGACGGCTTCTTTAGTCACTTCGCCTTCAACTTGAATCCAATAAGTTTTTGGCAGTTTGTGACTTGGGTGACTAATCTGATGTTGTAGGTCCCCTTGATTGGTTAGCAGCATTAAACCTTCGGAATCATAATCCAGGCGACCCGCTGGGTGAAATCCTTTGGTTTTAATGAATTTCGCCAATGTGGTTTTACCTTCGTGCGCAGAAAATTGTGACAGCACGTTGAAAGGCTTATTGAAAAGAATGAGATTGGACATAAAAAGACGAAACCTTGTAAAGAAACTACCAAATACTACAATATTGTATAAATAATAAGCTTTTGCTGTAGAAATACTACATAAAAGCCTTTTGATTATACCATTGCGTGTTAATATTCGTGCCCGCTATAACTCATAAAGTTGTATTTAAAACTTAAATGAGCCCAAAAAGGTGACCAAAAGTGACCTTTGTTATGCCTGACGGGCCTAAAAGATACGAAGTCGACCAAAAGTCGTCTTTCTAAGGCTAATGGCGATACAGCCAAAGAATACTAGGACAAATAATGACTAAGCAAACTCCTAAGA
>CAWVSY010000090.1:0-7246 GCA_963933055.1 uncultured Oleispira sp. | reverse complement strand
TACTGGCCTGTCACGCCAGGGGTCGCGAGTTCGAGTCTCGTCCAGTCCGCCATTTTAAAGCATGAAATAGAAATAGTGAAAATTAGTAGAGACATGTAGTTGCTCCTAGAGCCCTACTCCTCGCTAAAAGCGGGTGATTAGCTCAGCTGGGAGAGCGCCACCCTTACAAGGTGGATGTCGGCGGTTCGATCCCGTCATCACCCACCAATTATTTTGTGATAGAATAATTGGGCTGCAAATGTTGAAGCAAGGTAAAATTAAGTTGGACTGGTAGTTCAGTTGGTTAGAATACTGGCCTGTCACGCCAGGGGTCGCGAGTTCGAGTCTCGTCCAGTCCGCCATTTAATACACACATCGATAGAACTCTTAGCAGTACCTTTATCACACCTTCGTATTAAAATTTATCAAAATTCATTTTTGAAGCGTTAACCGCTGTTAAATACACGCATCTGTTAATACCCCTCTTAATTAAAATGAAGATTCACGATAAAACTGAAACATTCTGCACTAACCCTTTAAATTCGTACTTTTATTCATCTATTTTTCCATTTCAAACGTACAGTCATCTATCTGTAATATTTCAGCGTTAAGCTAACCCTGTAATAAAAAGATGATTACACATTCAATAAACGATTAACTATAAAAAGCACAAAAGAGGACATCATTATGATGGATTACGAAGAAGATTTAACCAATACACATTTCGATGATTTTGACGATGACGCGGATGATGCAACAGAAATGTAACGGACTTACCCTTTTTGCAAATAGCTACCAGGAGCAATTCCCGTCCAACGCTTAAAAGCGCGCTGAAATGCCGTAGGAGAGCCAAAACCTAATAAGTAAGCAATCTCCCCAAGCGTAAATGCAGTATCCTTAACGTAGCTTATCGCCAACTCTCGGCGCGTATCATTTAATACCTGCTGAAATGTTATCCCTTCATCAACTAATTTACGCCTAACAGTCCAAGGAGCCATATTTAACTGCTCCGCGACTCGATCAAGCGTGGGGGTTGAACCATTTAATAATGGCGTAATGACTCGAGCGACCTTCTCGCTGAAGTTAAGCCCCATTCTTACTTTTTCAAGATCCGCATCCGCTTGTCTTTTTAATAATTCGTAAGTCGAAGCACAACCATGAATCACACGATGAGTGAGTGCTTGTGGCTTAATAATGACTGCATTATAGGGCTGAGAAAAACGCACATCACAATCAAAATATTCACGATAAGCCGCACTGTACTCAGGCTCATCAAACTCAAAGCACATCGCTTCAATACAATCATCCCGGCCAGTTAACCACTTTGCTAAGCTATACCAGCCCGATAAAACAGAATCGACTACAAATAAATTGAAGCTATTATAAGGGCTAATGGAATAAAACTGAGCAATACCGTAGCCTTCTGAGGTATAAAATGCCGACTGGCCGCGGGCGTTGTAACTACTAAGAAGTTCATAATGACAAATGCTTTTACAGGCGGTCATTAGATTGGGAGAAGATAGCGCCATCAGCCCAGCAATACCAAGATTGGCAGCGCTTGTTTGACGCCCCATTTCTAAACCAAGCCAAGGCTTTTGCGAGTATTGAATGCTAGCAAAACCCAAGCGCATGAAACGAGGAATACTAATGCGAGCATCTGGCGACGCCATGGTGATTTCAGTTAAACCGAATTGCTGCAAGATTAACTGAGGATTACTATCAAGAGCCAGCATAGCCTTGCGTAAAATTTCGACATAAGACACCGAAATATCACCCAACTTCATACATATACTCCATCAGTAAAATAGTGCGCGAAGAAACGCAGCACTTAAAAAGCATCGCTATAACCTTAAATGCAATAAATAAGCATTAATTTGTTAACATTGAACAATTTGAATTTTACCCTTTCCCCATAGTATTAGCTAACGAAAAAACTTGAATTTCTTCAGAGGATATCGGTCGACTGATAAAGTATCCCTGTCCGACATCACAACCCCACTGTTTCAATAAATTGAGTGCCTTCGCATCTTCTATTCCTTCCGCCACAATACTAAACCCCATGTCGTGGCACATGGCGATGGTAGATTTCACGACAGCCTGATTCATTTTAGAATCAACTAAATCAGTGATGAAAGAACGATCTATTTTTAGAATATCAAAAGGAAAAGTACGCAGATGGGACAGCGATGAATAGCCCGTACCATAATCGTCAATTGCCACTTCTATGCCTAATTTTTTTATGGCCAAAATAGTCTCAATCGATTGCTTCTCATCTTGCAGTGCTGCCGACTCGGTTATTTCCAATTGCAAACTGCTTGCAGACAGCTCATGTTCAGCTAAACAGGCTTGTATATAGTCCACCAGACGATCATCGGATAGGTCTCGGCTCGATAAATTTAAAGCAATTGTTAAATCCAAACCCATAAGCTTCCAAGCAGCTGCCTGCTTGCAGCAATAGTTGATAACCCAGCGAGTAATATCATGAATAAAAGCTGTTTTTTCAGCCAGAGGGATGAACAAATCAGGTGGAATAATACCTTTTCAGGATGACGCCAACGCACAAGAGCTTCTACAGACTTGACCCGATTGGAAATTAACGACAGCTTGGGCTGATAGAGCAAATAGAGCTGATCGTGCTCAATTGCATCTTTTAGATCCGTTATCAGCAATGAGCGTACAATGCCTGCTTGCTTTAACTTTTCGTCAAACCAAACAATTTTTAGGCGCTCTTCCTTTGCCATGTTCATTGCTGAACGCGCTGATTGCCAATGAGAGTCTTCTTCACTTAACGATTCGGCACACGCAATGCCAAAGTAATTCTCGCTAGGAATCTCGACACCAGAGAGAATAACGGTTTTATCCATACAGCGCTGAATTTCATTCACCAGCGTACTAATCCCCGCCATTTCATCACCAGAAACGATAAAGCAAATCTCGCTTTCATGCCCCCTACCCACAAGGATATTAGGTCTTGAGAAACGCTCTTTAATTCGGTTTGATAATCGGCATAAATAATCTTTTTCGGCGGACATTCCAAGTACATGCGAGACATCTGATAGGCTTTCAATATTCACTAAAATAAGGTGGTAACGATCTAACGTTGCCGCTTCTTCAACCAGCGCTCTCTGATTATGAAAGCCCGTAATTTGACAAAAAGTCGCTCGATCAAATAAGCGCTGATGAACTCTTTTTTCGTCACTGAAATCACGAACAATTGCCAAGATGAATTTATTTTTCTCAATATTGACACCCGTCAAAGAGACTTGGCTACTGAACACGTCACCACTTAATCTTCTATGCTCCCAACTGAAGACTTCACTTCTGCCATACAGAGCAGACTTGGCATACTTCATCGCCAGCTCAGATGACATCAAGCCATTCGATTGATACTCAGGAGATAAACGATTTACATTCATGCCAAACAAAGATCGTTTATCTGGAGCATCAAACATATCAATAGCGGCTTGGTTACACTCTATCAATACTCCATCCGCTCCAATCATAATAGCATCGGGTGATTCTTTGATTAATTGGGCGTAATTGATGATATTGAAAAATTCTGTTTTTAAATAATTGTCACTGCGATATACCTTGAGCAACTGATCGCTGGCAAACTGCAATAGCGATTCGTCTGCCGCATATTTTGATGATGCATCTTCAAAATCGTAATGAACATAACCAAACAGCGCACCATCTTGCACAATAGGACTTTGGAATTGCTCATCACCGCACTCGCCATAGGCAATCTTATTCTTTTGATATTCTGCACCTCGGTAATCCACGCATTCGAAACGACCCTGTTCTTTATTTTTCTTTATCCATACAGATATTGATGCGATACCCGCCAGCTGTGAGAATACGGTTTCAAGGGTTAAATCCAAGAAAAAATCAAGATTTCCTTCGACAATAGCACCACTACCCGCTAGAGCAACAATTCGGTCTAAACTTGAATTCAACAGATCACCTCAATAAATACAAAGATAAAAATGACTACCCACTGTTAGATTAGACGAGATCCTTAAGTTTGAGACATAAAAAAAGCAGCTAATGCTGCTTTTATCATTAATAACTGTTTCATACCCTATGACGCTAAATTAACGACGACGGCCTTTGCGGCGCATTGATTTAGGTGCTTGATATTCTTCTATGCCTAAAATCTGACGCTTAAACTGAGCACCTACAGGGTTTTCCCCTACCCATATATTTAAAATCGCATCATTTAAATCTTTACCAGGAATAATGCCTTTTACAGCGCCCTTGATAACAATTCGCGAACCAGTACCAGGCACCCATTCAATATAACCACCCTCTCCTCTTTTCAAGCTGCTATCAAACATATCAACCATCAGCTGCAAACGTGTTTCCAGCTTAGAGGCTTCTTCAGTGCTTAGATTTATTTGCAAAGCATCGTACATAGCTTTTGCCATACGACGACCACTGATTCGCTTCATGACGACTTGAAAGGACATGCGCTTATATTCATTCGCATCAATCAAAGCTTTTTCATCAGAAACAGGATTTTCTAGGTATAACTTCCCGATATACGTATCAACAACACCATATAGAATGCGCATAGAAGCTCCATTCAGCTTTAGCTCTGCATGGTCACTGGTTGCCGGAATAACCTGCGGAATCTCGTATCCATCAATAGTGAGCGCTAATGCTGAGAAAGGCAGCATGATTAACAAAATGAACGGGACTATGTATTTTCTGATGAGTATGAGCTTCATAATTTCACCTGACGGGTATTGTTATTATTTTTTTAATGACACCCACTATAAATCGAAAGCTCACCGATAAACAGGCTTACCCCATATCTTTAGAGTATTTACACTAAGTAATCAGACGTATTACGACATATGGTTATAATACGCCAAAATACTCTTTTGATTCGATTTTCGCTACCTTAACTATCTCTGCTGTTTTCAGTCACTAACTGTTTTTAATCATTAGCGCCTTTAATTCATGTATTTCATCACGCAATTGAGCGGCGACTTCAAACTTAAGCTCTTTTGCAGCCATATACATTTCATCTTCTATTTCTGACATCCGCTTCGCAATTTCTGCCGGTGTCATCGAAGCGGCTGTTTTCAGGTTATATGCACCTGCCTCCTCTGCCACCTGCTGCTGCAGTGAGCGTTTATCACGACCTTTTTTATCACGATTCGCGCGGCCACCAGGCGCCACGGCGGCACCTAATATATCTTCAACAGACTTCATCACGCCTTTTGGTATTATGCCGTTCGCTTCGTTGTGAGCTTGCTGAGTAATGCGACGACGCTTGGTTTCACTGATCGCTTTTTTCATCGAATCGGTGATTTTATCGGCATAAAGAATGGCTATGCCATTGAGGTTACGCGCAGCACGACCAATGGTTTGGATTAAAGAGCGCTCGCTGCGCAAAAAACCTTCTTTATCAGCGTCAAATATAGCGACCAAAGATACTTCGGGAATGTCTAATCCTTCGCGTAATAAGTTAATGCCGACTAACACATCGAACTCACCTAAACGCAGGTCTCTAATAATTTCGACACGTTCAACCGTATCAATATCCGAATGCAGATATCGTACTTTTATATCATGCTCTAGCAAATAATCCGTCAAATCTTCTGCCATGCGCTTGGTCAATACGGTAATAAGAATGCGTTCTCCTTTCGCAGCACGCTCATTAATTTCACCTAAAACATCATCCACCTGGCTAATACTGCCTTTTTCACTATCAGCACTTGCTGGGCGCACTTCAATAATAGGGTCAAGCAACCCTGTTGGGCGCACCACCTGCTGAACAACTTTATCCGCGTGTTCTTCTTCGTAATTACCAGGCGTTGCCGAAACAAAGATCGTTTGCGGCGCAATGGCTTCCCACTCCTCAAACTTCATTGGTCGGTTATCAAGCGCTGATGGAAGGCGAAAGCCAAATTGCACAAGATTTTCTTTGCGTGAGCGATCGCCTCGATACATAGCGCCAATTTGTGGAATGGTCACATGAGATTCATCAACAAACACCAAGGCATCTTTTGGCAAATAATCAAATAACGTTGGCGGTGCTGCACCGTCATTACGACCCGACAAATAACGTGAATAGTTTTCAATACCCGAGCAATAACCTAACTCTCGCATCATCTCAATATCGTAACGTGTCCGCTGCTCAATACGCTGAGCTTCAACTAATAAGTTATTATCTTTGAACTGTTTGATGCGGGCTTCTAGCTCAACTTCCACATGATCAATCGCATCTAAAATGGTTTGCCTTGGGGTTACATAGTGAGTTTTAGGATAAATAGTTGCACGTTCAAGTCGCTGTACAATATGACCTGTTAATGGATCAAACTGACTAATTTGCTCTACTTCGTCATCAAAAAGCTCAATGCGAATGCCTTCATCATCAGATTCTGCAGGAAAGATATCAATGACATCACCGCGCACACGGTAGGTACCACGATGAAAATCCATATCGTTACGGGTATATTGCAACTCCGCCAAACGGTGAAGAACCGAACGTTGATCAATTTGATCACCACGCTCTAAGTGCAACATCATTTTCAAATAGGAATCCGGATCACCCAAACCATAAATTGAAGACACACTTGAAATAATCACGACATCACGACGTTCTAATAACGACTTAGTCGCCGATAAGCGCATCTGTTCAATGTGCTCGTTTACCGACGCATCTTTATCAATAAAAGTATCCGATGCCGCAACATAAGCTTCCGGCTGGTAATAATCGTAATAAGATACGAAATAGCCAACCGCATTATTGGGAAAGAATTCTTTAAACTCACCGTATAGCTGAGCCGCTAAGGTTTTATTATGCGCCATAATCAAGGTAGGACGCTGTTGATCGGCAATAATATTGGCCATAGTAAACGTCTTACCCGAGCCGGTTACACCTAATAGCGTTTGACGTAAAAGTCCATCTTCAAGCCCTTCTATTAAGCCCTTGATTGCACTTGGCTGATCACCCGCAGGCTGATATTTAGAATTGAGTTGAAACTGTTTATCCTTGGCACTCATGTACAGATGACCTATCTATCTAATTCGACAACCAATATTTAAGAGCAAATAATACCTTAAAAGTTGCATGATTAGGCATAGCAAGCACTTAAGTACGCAATGATATGAATAATAAAGCGTCTAGGTACTTAAAATATCTCGTTTTTTTGGTATAATCCGGCGGTTTTACCCAACCGTATGAATGAGTGTGTCTGTTTAAGAGGATAAGGTCTTGGATCTTCAACTGTCTGATCGCGTACAAAATATTAAA
>CAWVSY010000089.1:0-7788 GCA_963933055.1 uncultured Oleispira sp. | reverse complement strand
CTTGAGTCCAGCTCGTCCCTTCTGGACCATCACGCAACGTAATCCCCTGCGCCAACAACTCATCACGCACGCCATCCGCCGTCGCAAAATCTTTTGCCTTCTTAGCATCAATACGCTTTTGAATCATGGTTTCAATATACTCAACATCAACATCACCACCAGATTGTAGAAACTCTTCTGGAGGAAGCTGCAAGCAGCCTAAAATCGCGCCTAACTCACGAAGCTGAGCACCTAAAGCAAATTTCTTTTCGCCTTCGGCTTTATTCACTTCACGAACCAAATCAAACAGCACACCAATCGCTTCGGGTGTATTGAAATCATCATCCATCGCGGCATGGAAACGGTCGCTATAATCGTTATTAGTCGCAGCAGGCACATAAGCATCAACTTGCGCTAACGCATTATAAAAACGATCCAGCTTAACCTGAGCTTCTTTCAAGCTGTCTTCGCTATAGTTGATTGAGCTGCGGTATTGGCTAGATAACAAGAAGAAGCGCACTGTTTCTGGGTGATACTTCTCTAAAATCTCACGAATAGTAAAGAAGTTGCCCAATGACTTAGACATTTTCTCGCCATCAATGCGAACCGCACCTGCATGCATCCAGCTATTTGCATACTGACTGCCAGTAGCCGCTTCACTTTGCGCAATTTCATTTTCGTGATGCGGGAACTTAAGGTCTGGGCCACCACCATGAATATCGAAATTATTACCCAAGCAGCACGTCGACATAACTGAACACTCAATGTGCCAACCAGGACGACCAATACCCCAAGGGGAATTCCAATGCGGCTCATCCGCTTTCGCATGCTTCCATAAAACAAAATCAAGCGGATCTTGTTTTACTTCGTCAATTTCAATACGCGCACCGGCTTCTAAATCATCTAAAACCTTGCCCGACAACTTGCCATAACCTTCAAACTTACGAACGGAATAATACACATCGCCATTTTCAGCCGCATAGGCATAACCCTTTTCAATCAGGGTTTGAACCATTTCAATAATGCCATCAATGTGCGCCGTCGCACGCGGCTCAGCATCTGGAGCTTCAATGCCCAATGCTTTAGCATCAACATGCATTTCATTAATGAAACGCTCGGTTAACACATCAAACGCTTCGCCATTTTCATTGGCTCGATTGATGATTTTATCGTCGATATCGGTAATATTACGCACGTAATTTACGTCATAACCCTTATGACGCAAATAACGCGCAATCACATCAAACGCCGTCAAAACACGCGCGTGACCAAGATGACACAAATCGTAAACGGTCATGCCGCAGACATACATGCCAACCTTACCTTCAACAATCGGTCTAAATTCTTCTTTTTGACGCGTTAACGTATTGTAAATTTTCATTTTAAATCCTTATGCTTTCTCTCTATTGAGAGAGAGACTTGTCTTCGCGCAAACCAATGGTCAAATTAAATACGGGCTTATCAGCGGTATGATCACAACGATCTGCTACGTAATAGCCTTCACGCTCAAACTGAAATACTGTTTCAGGGGCTGCTTGCGCCAAACTTGGCTCAACAATCGCTGTCGATACTGATAAAGAATCAGGATTAATATGCGTCATAAAGTCTTCACCACCACGATCGGGAGATTCGTGATTCAATAAACGACCATAAACGCGCAATTCAGCTTCAACACCATGAGAAGCTGACACCCAATGCACAACCCCTTTTGGCTTCACGTCATCCGCAGGATCTTCACCCAATACAGTCGTGACTTGAGTGGCATTAACCTGAACAATTTCACCGGCATCATTCTTGATGAAATCCGTCGCTTCAATAACATAACCATGACGTAAACGAATACGTTTACCTGGGCAAAATTTCTTCTTAAATTTCTTACTGTATTCTTCTTTAAAGTCTTCTTGATCGATAAAAATTTCTTTGGTGAACGGAACCGTCCGTAATAACGATGCCCCCGTCTCTTCAATCAAGGAGTCTGGCAAAGACTCAACCGTAATTTCTTCGTAGTGATCATCCGCCATATTCGTAATAACGACTTTAAGTGGATTAATAACCGCCATCGCGCGCGGTGCATTACTATTTAAATCGCTACGCAAAGCATGCTCTAACATGGCGATATCAACGACACCGTCACTGCGAGACACACCAATCATTTCACAGAAATTACGAATAGACGCTGGTGTAAAACCACGACGACGCATACCTGAAATCGTTGGCATGCGAGGATCATCCCAACCTGAAACCACATTCTCATCAACCAGCTGCTTAAGCTTGCGCTTAGAGGTCACGGTATAGTTCAGGCTTAAACGACCGAATTCATACTGCTGTGGTTTCGCAGGCACTGGTAAATTATTAATATACCAATCATATAATGGTCGATGATCTTCAAATTCAAGCGTACAAACAGAATGCGTAATGCCTTCTAGCGCATCTGACTGGCCATGAGTGAAATCATAAATAGGATAAATACACCATTTATTACCCGTCTGATGATGCTCAACATGGCGAATGCGATACATAATAGGATCACGCAAATTCATATTGCCCGATGCCATATCAATTTTAGCGCGCAACGCATGCTCGCCATCTTTAAACTCACCGGCCTTCATGCGAGCAAACAAGTCTAAATTTTCTTCAACACTGCGATCACGATACGGGCTGTTTTTACCCGGACGATTAAAATCGCCTTTATACTCTTCAGACTCTTCAGGCTTAAGACTACAGACGTAAGCATTCCCCGATTTAATCAACGCAATAGCATACTCATACAAGGTATCGAAATAATCCGAAGAAAAACGAATATCCCCTGCCCACTTAAAGCCCAGCCAAGTGACATCTTCTTTAATGGCATCAATGTATTCTTGGCTTTCTTTTTCAGGATTCGTATCATCAAAACGCAGGTTACATTCACCATTAAATTTCTCTGCCAAACCGAAGTTCAAACAGATGGATTTAGCGTGGCCAACGTGTAAATAGCCATTCGGCTCAGGTGGAAAACGAGTAATGACCTTGTCGATCTTGCCACTGGCTAGGTCTTCTTCAACGATTTTGGCAACAAAGTTATTGACGTTATTAGTCTCTGACATGCGTTTTGCGTCTCTTTTATGTCTCTGCAGTTAGATTAGATAATGCGAGTTATCAGCTGATATTCATGGAAAAAACCGTTATTATACGCGTCATACGGCCTAGAGCCATACGTAGATTCAATAATAGTCATTTTATAACTATTTAATTCTTCATAACTTTTAATACCCTAACCACTAGGAAACCCTATGATTCTTTTAAAGACCAACTTCGGCGACATCAAAATCAACCTTTTCAACGAAGAAGCCCCTAAAACAGCGGCTAACTTCCAAAAATATGTAGAAGAAGGTTTTTACGACGGCATTATCTTTCACCGCGTAATCGACGGCTTCATGGTTCAAGGCGGCGGCATGCTTCCTGGCATGGAAGAAAAGCGCACTAACGATACAATCGATAACGAAGCTGATAACGGCCTTTCTAACAAGACGGGTACTTTAGCAATGGCTCGTACAATGGACCCTCATTCTGCAAGCGCTCAATTCTTCATCAACGTTTCAGACAATACTTTCCTAAACCACACTGCAAAAAATGCTGAAGGTTGGGGATACTGCGTATTCGGTGAAGTTGTTGAAGGCATGGATGTTGTAAACAAAATCAAAGGCACTCCGACTACAACTCGCCGTGGCCACCAAGACGTTCCAGTTGATGATGTAATCATCGAATCTGCAACTGTTATTGAAGCATAAGAAGATTCCAGATATGGCGATTTATTTTATTTCTGACCTACATCTGGAACCTGCACAAAAAGCCATCACTGATGGTTTTTTGTCGTTTCTAGACTCTCTAGAACACGATAAAGGCTCCGTAAACAATGCTGAAGAGCTTTATATTCTAGGCGACTTTTTTGAAGTCTGGATTGGCGACGATTACTCCAATGAATACATAGAGTTAATCAATAATGCTTTACAAAAGTGTGCAAACAAAGGCACCAAGATTTATTTCATGCATGGCAATCGCGACTTCTTAGTCGGACAAGCTTGGTGTGATAAAGCCCACTGCGAATTATTGGAAGAGTCCAAATTAATTACCTTAGGCAAAGACAGTATTTTATTGATGCACGGCGACAGTCTATGCACCGATGATACTGAATACATGAAAGTGCGTTTTCTATTACGCAACGAACAATTTCAAGAACAACTGCTTTCCAAACCCATTCCTGAACGCCTTGAATTCGCAAAAAAAATTCGCAGCGAAAGCAAAGAAAGCCAAAAAGGCAAAAGCTACGAAATTATGGATGTTAATCAAGAAGCGGTTGATAAAGCATTATCTGCGGCCAACTGCGCAACCATGATTCATGGCCATACTCACCGCCCAAATATTCATCATTGGGAATTTGAAGGTGAAAACCGCACTCGCTATGTTCTTGGCGACTGGGGAAATAAAGGCTGGTTTATAAAATGGCAAGCGGGTGAAGAACTGAAACTTGAATCGTTTGATCTGTCGTTAACGTAACGACCTAGCAAACAACTTCGCCAATCATCTTTACTGAAAGCAAGGTTAATAACGCCTTTATTATACTAATGATGTAATCATTCCTTGCGCTCAGCCTCAGCCTTGTCCCAAGAAAAGAACCTAAGACTGCACCTACAACCATGCAAACAATAAGATTTAAATCGGAGAATATGCTTACGGTAACCGATAAATACACTGGAATTTTTGCTGAATGACTGATTATCATAAACAATGAACTGGTTGCTATAATTTCATCTTTTGATTGCAGTTGCTTTGTTAATACACTCAAAGCCAAAGGACCAGTGGCCCCAACGACCAACCCCAACCCGGTTTGCAAAAAACCAATCAAATAATAGTTTTCATATCGACTGACAAAATCTGAAAAGCGTGGACTCCATATATTAAGCAAAATATATAAACCAATTGCTACTGGAACATAATCCATTGAAATATGAGAGAGACCGTAACCCACTACAAGTGCACCGATTACTGAGCCACACAAAAAACGAGGAAGAAACTCCCACTTAACGTACTTTAATGAAAACAACATACGCGACGAGTTGCTTGCTAGCTGAACCAGGCCATGAATAGGTATTATCACGTTAGAGCCAAGAAACGCAGGCAGAATAGCGATTAATAGCATACCTCCGCCAAAGCCAACGATAGCCGCTAGCATTGAAGTAACTAACGCTATCAATCCCAATAAGTATTCGATGACTAACTCCCCCTTACTGAGGACCACTTATAGTGTTTATAATAATACTTTTAAAGACATATCAAACACCACCGCCACTTAGGCTTCAAGTTCCAACAAGGCTTTTAGCACAACCTTTAATGCTAATCCTCACATAAGCCTCCGATAATTTCATTCGTGAGACACACTGCTAATTTAGCGACTTCTTCAGCTTCTGATTTATCAATAACTTTATATTTCATCCAATGAAAAATCCTTGCTGCGTATGACAAAGCTGTAGAAAAATTAACTTTTAAGCAGGAAAATTCTTATGCAGCCATTACTTAATTTTTTAGATTCATACATCACCAAATAAAGTTCAAATCATCACTACTGGTGATAACTACGGTCTGTAGCAAACAATAAACTGGAATGAATCACAAGATTTGTTATTACAGATGGCTTTGCTACTAATTGTCTTAGTTGGATATTTATCGCCCACGTTATCTAATAACTCCCAGTAAATCGCTTTCTCATACCCTTCTTGAAAACACCATCTATTTGCAGCTGGTTCATTACAGCCTTTTGCAAAGGTTAAACAACGATCCATTCTCAGACCATCAATTCTTGGTTCATAAAATTGCTCGACTTCTGCAAGTGTCGCTTGAGAAAAAAGTAAAACTAGAAATAGTAAAAACTTGATCATAAGATATTTAAACTCCATTTTTCGCACAACCAGCCTGTAAACAAATTAACTGTTGTGCAAGTAAATCCTAATACAGCCATTGTTTAATTTTTTCAGATTCACATACCGAAATCAATATTTTGATTAATATATCACCAAATAAAGCTCAAAGCCTCATTACGCGATCCTTTCTACGCATTTAGCATCACTATAGACGTCATCAGTTTTTTCATAACCATTTAATAAATAGCCATTAACGATACGTTCGCGGAGGCTGGAAGCTTGATCGATTTCTTTTTCATATCAGCATAACTACCACCGCTCTCCCTGAATACGTCAGAAGGAAATTTGCAGCCATCAATGGCTCTGTTTGAAATGATAACCTCTAGTAGGCAGAAAAAATAACTCGCAACAATAATGAGGTGGCTAGGTTTTTCGACCAACAGATTTATTTTCATAACGACGAGTAAATTCAGTTAAATCTAATTAATGAATTACCAACTGACTAGAGGCAAAATTCAAAAGAATTCTCGCCCAGAGCTTCTAAATAATTAATATCCAGAAATACACTTTGATTTAAATTATCGCCTAAGAAATTGGCCATGAAACCGTCAATTAGCGGTAAAAATGATATTTTACAGGAATAATGCTGATGATTCGTGGTTTCAGGCTATTTTTCTACAGCCTGAACGCCGCGATAAGCGGAAAATTACTGTTGGCTAAAATGTTTGAGGCACGAAAAACAGCCAACTGTAAATTTTCCGTTTAATTACCTTGTTAGCAGTTTAAAGCACCGAAGCTAGGGTTTTAGCTGAATATGCACTAAACCTCGAAAATTTGGAAACGAAACTTAATAGCCAAAAGTTTTTACCCGCTAAATTTTTACCAGAATCTTTATGTTCTAACTCTTCTAATTTAACCTGCTGAATAACACCGTAAAGCGGTGATTTGTCATCGAGTTTATCTAAAACCAAATCAAGTTCATGAACCACAATACTTTCAATAGAACTTGTACTAATACCTATAGACTTTAAACCAAATATGCCGATAAATACGCCATAAAATAAACCACCCCAGAAAAATAGTTGGCTCATGTGACATGTTCGAGCGTTTCGAGTAATGAGTTCATTTTTAAATATATCTACATGGCTTTTTTCATGAAATCTCATACTGTCTAGTTCTGCAAGATTAGTACGAAAAAAGTACCTAGCAACACACTTATGACCTCGGTAAACTCCTACGGCTCCAAGCTCACAAGCATGCATTACTTTCAATTCATTATTAAGATTAATCACTCGTTATACTTCGCATCCAAAATCCCCTTATAAGAAACTAGACTACCTAAAAAAGGGTAAGTAAATGAGACTTTAAAAATATATTTACCATTTTCAATAATTTTATATGCTTCAGATTTTGGGATGAAAAAAAGAGGGATTGGTAAGCCAAACAACGAAACCTTTAAACAACGCCAAAACCACCCTCCATTTAAAATATCTACAGTTAACTTCATTTGAACAGGTCCTGTAGTTTCAACCCAGTAACCATTTTTATTATTACCAAAGGGAACAAATAATGATTTTACAATATTATGATCATTGAATTTCCTATTCCAATGTAGCCCTTTGGCTGAATGAGAAATAGAGACTAGTAATTTATGCTCGCCTTGGTTAGGTAGCTTCATTTTTTTAGCTAACCTTTTACCAATTAAACCAGCTATTCCTTTCCCATAAGATATATTAATATTTCCAGAGAGCTCCCCTCCAGATACGTGTAACTTTTGCAACAAAGGATCTAAATCAGAAAAGTCATCTTCAAACCAATTTTTGACTACATCGTATTGCAAATGAATCTCCGAAACTGCTAACCAGGCTGTAGAAAAATTAACTTTTGAGCAAGTAAATCTTTATACAGCCAT
>CAWVSY010000088.1:0-7854 GCA_963933055.1 uncultured Oleispira sp. | reverse complement strand
GCCCAAGAGAGAATGCTAGCAATTTTAAGATTACTTTTTATATGCTTTCTTGTTGAAAGGTCATAGTTGTATGCTATTCCATCATTCTTGCACTTAATTGAGAATTTTAGTTCTTTCTCCGCTCTCTTTTCTGCAGCGTTAAGTATTGATAGAGAAGTTTTTTTATTCATCGTTTGAACCTACTATAAGCTTGTCAATTTCTTTCTGGAAATCAGTATGAGTTCCGCTGTATGAGGCAAGGATTGCAGTATGAACGTAGTATGAGGATGTTGTTGATTCTTTTTCATGCCCCATCAACTTTGAAAGTCCTGTTAAATCTTTATTCAGTAAGTAATGATAAGTTCCGAAGGTATGTCTGAGCGTATGAGGAGTAGTTTTTAAATTTAGTTTATTACTTATTTTCTGAAATATTTTTTCTACCCAGTTTATGGTTAAGCGCCTGCCATTTGAATTTAGAAATAAAGTAGTATCAACTATTTCTGATCCTGCTAAAGATGACATTTTGTCTGAGATGTTTTCTCTATCAAAATCAACATACTCCCATAGTCTCAGGAGTAGTGAATTAGGAATTAAAATAGCCCTCGCTTTATTACCCTTGCCCATAACCCTTGTGATTGTAGAGTGTCCTCTGTCATTCACTTCGGGTAGGTCTTTTAATGGGAAATTCACTATTTCTGAAATTCGCAGGCCAGACTGGAGCATTAGTTCTCCAACTAGCCTGTTTCTCATTTTTACTTTTGTATCCTTAGTGCCAGTCATCGAGGCTAATGAAATGACAAATTTTATTGCATCGTCGAGTAAGAGGAACTTTGTATGGTCTCTTAGTTTCTGGCTAGGGTTTCCTTTTGCCTGATATTTTTTCCGTGATGAGTACCTTGTGTTGATGCTCTCTGTTGGTGAGAGGTCTGTGCAGTACCCTAATTCATGGCACCATATAAGAAATCTATAAGCGCCAGAGCTTCTTGCATCAACAGTATTCCAGCTTAGAGCTTGTCCATTTCGTTGTGTATGTTCACATAGGGCGTCAATATAGCTATCAAAAATTGAATCAGACACGTCAGTAAGTGAAATTCTTGAAGTTAGAATCCAAAGAGAGAATTCTTTAATATGCTCAGCTATTGTCTTCAAGCTCTTCTTAGCTAGCCTTCTTGAGGACATGCGAAGATATTGATTAGCTTCAGTTAAGGGGTTGCCGGAAGAGTCAAATAATTGAGGAATAGTGTGATTGCATTTGCTAAGGCCTGGATCTGAACATAAGATAAAATCTACTTCGACCATAGTTATATGTGATGCGGATTGTTCCTTGCTGAGTTCATTAACATAGATCAACGTATATCATCCTTTATCTATAAAGCTATATGAAAAATATAGGATATAAGTATATTTATACAACTGAACTATTAAATATTAGCCTTAGTGAGTTAAATAATTACATATATCATGTGGAATTAAGGGGCATACTAACAAGGTGATCGACAAGGGAATGATATGGGGACTCAATATCGCAGTGGTATTTATGCGTTTTCTGATGATCAATTATTGCTGGCCAATGAATCAAAACAGCATTTTCAGCAGGTATTAAACCAAGCCGGTTTTGGTGCGATTACAACGGAAATTATGCCCGCGCCTGAATTCTATTTTGCCGAAGATTACCATCAGCAATATTTGGCTAAGGAGCCTAATGGCTATTGCGGTTTAGGCGGGCTCAATCTTAGTTATTGATGCATTATTAGCATCGGCCATTTGGGGCGTCAGGCGACAAGAGCGTTTCGCTTGTGGATACGCTAGATACAAGGCCCAAGCTATGGCGGTTGCGTAAGACAAATTGGTGGCTAGCTCAAGGTGTGGATGAATCAGAAATTCACGCTGAGAGGCAAGGCCACGAATTTTACTCGCAAGTTCGGGGTTAAATGCGAGATATTTGTCCCATACTCTTTGGTGGCTTGGAACGTCGATTTGAAATATGCCGTAGTTTTTATCGCAAGCTGTATTCAAGCGTTGGCTATTTTCTTGTTTGACTAGGGCAATGGCCATTAGGAGGTTTTCAGCGGCTTGGGAATACTTATCTAGCGCTATGAGCGTTGGCCGAATAACCATTTCTCTTAGCTCTGTAGGACTGAGATCCATTTTTTATAGTACCTTTAAATATAAGCATCCTGTTTGATGCGTATTCCCTTTTCAATCACAATAAACTAATAATACGATTCATTACTAGGGCCATATATGCCTTTTTCATTAGAATTAAACGATTCTTTTACCGGTTTGTCAGATCGCTATTGGTTTGACTCACATTGTCACTTTGATTTTGACGTATTCGATGCTGACCGTGACCAACATTGGCAATTATTAAAGCACTTTGGTTGTGCAGGTTTGCTGATCCCCGGTGTGATGGCAAAGCAGTGGCCTAAGCTCATTTCTTTATGCGATGGTAAACCTTGGGGCTATGCCTTAGGTTTACACCCGTATTTTCTTGCGCAGCACCAAACAGACGATATTCAACGATTAGAGCAGGCGTGTATTCATCAGCTTTCTGCGATTGAATCGCAATCTCAGTTAGTGGCGGTAGGGGAGTTTGGTCTTGATTTTATGCTGGATGAATCAGGCCATGAACAACAGATAGTGCTTTGCCAGCAGCAGTTTTTGATCGCGGCGAAGTTGAATCTGCCAGTCATACTGCATATTCGCAAAGCGTATGATGAAATTGCAGCCATGGTTCGTCGTCTTGGTTTTACTCAAGGAGGCATTATTCATGCCTTTAGTGGCAGTTATCAGCAAGGGATGGTTCTTATTAGCTTGGGTTTTAAGCTGGGTATTGGGGGGGCAATCAGTCACTCTCGTGCGAAAAAATTACGTGCAACCGTCGCTCGCTTGCCGCTTGAAGGTTGTGTTTTAGAGACGGATTCGCCGGATATGCGGCCCGCATTTTGGCAAGATAATAAAAACTCTCCTTTAAGTCTTTTATTATTGGCCCAAATTGTAGCAAGTTTGCAGCGCTGCGATTTTAATCAGGTGCTTTTATCCAGTAATAACAGTCTATTGCTTGCGATTCCTAGGTTTGAAACCTTGCTTAAATGATGGGCTAGAATGACTTTAGATACTTAATAAAGCGTCATTTTTATTAAAGGTGAATAGAATCTAGAGGTGCTTCCTTGTGATTTTAGCCTTTTTTAGCTAAATATTAAGTATCAATCACGATTCTTGGTGATGACTTTTTAGGGTAATTAAAGAAGAATCGTTCGTAAATTGATCGTTATAGCAAGAATTACTTTATAAATTCAGCATTAAAGTGGCGCTTGTTAACCTTTAAATTGGCTTTTAATTTACCATTTGTAACGGTGTGTTACGTTTTGTGATAAAGCGTTAATTGGTATTGATGCGGTCAGGGTATCCCATTAGCCTGCGTCGCTTAATATAAAGAGTGGAAAAATTCATGTTAAAAATAATTACATTTTTCTTCGTTTATCTTTTTGCATGGAATGCAAGCGCTCAAGAGTCTAATAGGGATGTTGCACGACTGGGTAAAGATTTGACGCCCGTAGGTGCAGAACGAAAAGGCAACGGTTCAGATATTCCATCTTGGACGGGTGGCTTACAGCAATCTAAAAGCCATGAGCCAGGAAGTTTTCATACCAACCCTTATTTTCGTGATAAGCCATTATTTACCATTAACTCTAAGAATCTTGAGCAATACAAAGATCGTTTGAGTTTTGGTAGTCAGCAGCTGTTAAAGAAGTTTCCGAGCATGGAAATGCCGGTTTATAAAACGCATCGTTCAGCTTCTTACCCTGATTACGTTTATGAAGGCATAAAAAATAATGTAAATAATGCCAGCTTAATGAAATACGGCTCTGGTGTTGAGAATTCTCGTATTAGCTCGCCATTCCCAATTCCTGAAAGCGGCCTAGAAGTATTGTGGAACCATACTCTGCGTTTTCGTGGGCAAGCATTGCAGTATATTGCTTCTACAGTGCATATTAATTCCGCGGGTAGTCGTTCAGTAACGATACGTGATAATAAGTATTATTTTGCTTATAGCGATCCTGAATTATCAACCGAAGATTTGAATAATAAAATCTTCTTCTTAAAAAGAAAAACGCTAGCGCCTTCGCGCATTGCTGGCGGAATTACGCTAGTTCACGAAACACTTGACCAAGTTCGTTCGCCTCGTAAATCTTGGATTTATGTGCCTGGCCAGCGTCGCGTTCGTCGCACACCCGATTTAAATCATGATACTCCAGATGGTGCGACCAACTCTTTGCGTACGATTGATCAGGTAGATATGTTCAACGGCGCACCAACGTATTATGACTGGAAGCTATTGGGTAAGCAGGAAATGTATGTTCCATACAATGCTTATTTATTAAATAGCCCTGAGCTTACGGTAGAAGACATTACCGGTCCTGCTCATTTGAATCCTGAAAACCTACGGTACGAAGCGCACCGAGTATGGATTGTAGAAGCAACTCTGCGTTTAGGTTTAGATCATCGTTATGCAAAACGTCGTTATTACTTCGATGAAGATAGCTGGTCTATTATTTATGCAGAAGAATACGATGAAGAAGGTGAGCTTTGGCAATTCACGGAATCTCATGTGATTAACTACTATGATGTTCCCGTGCTTTTCTCAACGCTTGAAGCAACGTACGACTTTAAAGATAATGCTTACTATGTAGAAGGTATTGATAATGATCGTTCTTCTAGTTTTGACTACAGTGTTGACTACGGCGTGAAAGAATTTACGACTTCTGCTGTTCGACGCGAAGCGAAGCGTTAAGCTGACAAGCTAGTATTTATTCAGTATGATGCCTCCAAATGGAGGCATTATTCGTTTGAAAATCACCTTTTTTATTCCCGCTGTATTTATCTTTTTATCCCTGCTTTCTTTGCCTGGTCGTACCGCTTTACCTGAAAACTTTATAGATTTACCTGAAGATGTGCAGGCGATGCTATTAGAGATAGAATTTTTCTCTGAGCAAGGTCATAGCTTTTGGGGGGAAGAGTTTGTCGCGCCTTCGAGCCAGTCTTATGTTAAATACCTTGATGATTATGCAAGTCGTGCCCAGATCGATTTTAATTTAGGTAATATCCGAGTTGAAACACAAAAACAGGGCGATTACCGTCAGGTTTTAGCGCATGCCATTACGTCTACCTTATTAACCCCTGCTGATCCAAATCAAGTCGATATTTATACGGCGCAAGATGTGGGTCTAACAGGGCAGCCTTTTTTATTAAATAAAGTAGAAGATCATGAAGGGAAGGCGATTGCTTATCGTTGGCGTGCAGAGAAATACGCGCAGTATTTATTACAACATAAACTGAAATCAGGCTGGGTGAATGGGCATAAAACTTACTGGGTTGATGTGCCTTTGGTTAAGCAGTTTAAGCAAATATCGGCCCAGCAATATTTGCCGCACGTTAAGCGATCTGCGCGCCAATACGCTCTTAACGAAGCTTTGGTTTTTGCCATTATTGAAACGGAAAGCAGCTTTAATCCATTTGCTGTTAGCCGCTCTCATGCCTATGGGCTAATGCAGGTAATGCCCAATACGGCGGGTAGAGATTATTTTCAACGCATTAAAAAGCGTGATATTAGGCCGACTCGTCAGTATTTGTTTAATGCGGCTAATAATATTGAAGTGGGTAGTGGGTATCTTTCCATTCTTAGAGATACTTACTTACGCGGAATTGATAACTCCTTGAGTCAGGAATACTGCATGATTGCCGCTTATAATGGCGGTGCGGGGCAGCTTTTACGCAGTTTTCATCGCGATCGTAAAAAAGCGCTCGCAAGGATTAATTCTATGACGTCGCAGCAGGTTTATCATTATATTGTTAGGCATCATCCTAAACGCGAATCGAGAAATTATCTGAAAAAAGTCATTAAATTTAAGAAGAAGTATGCTTGGTGATGCACTTACAGACTGAGTTGGAAAAACGGTTACCCGGTGCCGAGTTAATGTGGCAATCACCTTTAGAAGGTATTGATCTGCAATTATTAGCTTCGAACTCTGCATTGTTACAGTTAGACGCACAGCAGATAGGACAGTATTGGCAACAATTACCTTACTGGGCGTTTGCTTGGGCGGCGGGCCAAGGGCTAGCGCAGCATATTTTATTAAACCCAGAGTTAGTTGCGGGTAAAAGGGTATTGGATTTTGGCTGTGGTTCTGGAATTGTCGGCATCGCGGCGGCCAAGGCTGGCGCTGAATCGGTATTATGCTGTGATAGCGATCCATTAGCTTTATTGGCTTGCCAGCACAATGCTGCTCGAAATGGGGTGGATATTTCAGTTACTTCGGCTTGGTGTGGCGAAGTGGGCCAGTTGGATTGTTTGCTAGCGGCGGATATTTTATATGACTTAACCAGCTCTGGAGATCTTTCCCAGCAGTGCCAATCGATTCCTGAGTGGTTGATTGCCGAAACCGAGTATCAGTTGCCACCTTGGTCTGAATTACGCAAGGTGGCGGCTTATCATGCGACTACCCAGCCTGTCTTAGAGGATTTTGATGATAATTTGTTGGTTTCAATTTATCAGAGCTAATGACTTTTCTTTTATGAATCTTCTGTCATTACTGTTCCCGAGGTTTTCCACTGTTTATGGTAAGCAGAAGGTGTTTGCTGACTCCATTGTTTAAAGGCTCTTTCAAACCCTCGGCGATCTGCAAACCCTAGTTCATGAGCAATTTCTTGCATGTTCACAGTATGGCTTTCTAGTCTTTTGCGGGCTTTTTCCATTCGCACTTCTCTTAATAAATGAGAGAATCGAGTATTTTCTTCTTGTAGGCGACGGGTCAGTGTTCTTGGGCTGGTATTGAGGAGTTCAGCGACAGATTCTTTATTAGCAGAGTATTGGTTGGGCCATTGTTGGAGTACGTGTCTGACCTTAGTGCAGGTGGATTCTAAATGCTGATAATCTGGAATGAGCATCTCTGCCTGACTGCGCAAGGCATGAAGAAAGTTTGGATTGGTTTCTGTTAAGGGTTTATCTATGTGTTCAGCGGCAAAGCTGATCCAGCATTGAGCTTGGCTGTAGCAAATGTCGATGCCAAAATACTCTGCTAAATCTTGATGGTATTTGGGTTTGTCATGTTTGAACCCAATCCTAAGAGGTCGGTAGACTTTGCCACCAAAGCTGCGGCCTAACGTATTGATACCTGTTGCAATGAGTTCTGCTCTAGCGCGCATTGCCAACTCGTTGCCTGGAGAAAGGTAGTACAATACTTTTACTTCGTCTTTGGTTATAAAAATTTCCGGTGCTGGGGTATCGCTCAATAGAATGTAGTAGCGACGCAGTGTCACCAAGGCATCGCGGCCCGTTTTACTGCTGCTTAATAAAAAGGCTAATAAATTAAAAGATTGAATTTCTAAACCTTGCCCAGCAATAAAACCAATATCTTCTTGCTGACAAATGCGAGAAATATTATTTATTATTTTATCAAAACTGGTAATGGTTAAGCGGTCAGTCTCGAGATTATTTTCTGATAAATCGCTGCCTTGAAGGGCATCCGTTAAGGATATATCGCGCTGTTCAATAAATCGCAATAGCGGTCTAACAGCGCTGGCTGTCATCGTTTGCTGGCTAGTTGGCATGTTTTAACTGACTTTCTTTTATTATTGTTATCTTTTTAGGCCCTTATTAGGACTCTGATACGACATTAACATTGTCATAATTGCTAGGCCAGTATTTGTTTATTGATTTTTCAGTTTTGCTTTTTGAACGCCTCCCTTACTTAAAATTATGAAGTTAAACAATATGTTAGCTTGACACTGACGGTGTCGCGGCGTACTATTCGGCACGTTGTCGCGGGGTGGAGCAGTCTGGTAGCTCGTCGGGCTCATAACCCGAAGGTCGTT
>CAWVSY010000087.1:0-8122 GCA_963933055.1 uncultured Oleispira sp. | reverse complement strand
GTTATAACAAAAAGGCGACAGCTTCTCTGGTATAGAGAGTAGGTCGCCTTTTTTTTTGCTTGTTATTGTATGACGCAGCCTCTTTCCATATCCTAAGTGAATCGTACCCTCGTTATCTTAGGAGTTGTCATGTCACATTCACCCAATACGGTAGCCAGTGAAGCGTTTTTACGCGCTCTGCCAAAAGCAGAATTACACTTACATATTGAAGGTTCATTAGAACCAGAATTAATGTTCAAACTGGCAGAGCGCAACAGCATTGTGCTGCCTTACGCCAACGTTGAAGAAGTGAAAAAAGCGTATAATTTTCACAATCTACAATCGTTTTTAGATATTTATTATCGCTGCGCTGATGTATTGCGCACCGAGCAAGATTTCTATGACTTAACCTGGGCTTATCTTCTTCACTGCCAAGCGGACGGTATTGTTCATACCGAGCCATTTTTTGATCCGCAAACTCATACCCAGCGTGGTATAGAGATGAGTGTGGTGATTAACGGCATCGCTAGCGCACTAAAAGACGGTCAAGAAAAACTGGGCATCAGCAGTAAGTTAATTTTGTGCTTTTTACGTCATTTAAGTGAAGATGATGCGATTGCATGCTTGGAACAAGCCAAGCCCTTTTTAGAGCAGCTTAGCGCTGTTGGTTTGGATTCATCTGAGCTGGGTCATCCGCCAGAAAAGTTCGAGCGTGTTTTTAAAATGGCAAAAGACTTAGGTTTAAAAGCCGTGGCACATGCCGGAGAAGAAGGGCCACCAGAATACATTGTGGAAGCATTGGACATACTGCATGTTGACCGTATCGATCACGGTGTACGTTGCAGTGAAGATCAGGCACTGATGCAGCGCTTGGCTGCTAGCCAAATGCCGTTAACAGTTTGCCCATTATCCAATGTACGGTTAAAAGTTTATGAACACATGAGTGAGCATAATATTTTGAAGTTGTTGGAGTATGGGTTAAACGTCACGCTTAATTCAGACGATCCATCATTTTTCGGTGGTTATTTATTAGAAAACTTTATGGCACTTTCTGAGCACTTGGATATGAGTGAAGCCCAAGCGACTCAGTTAGCGCGAAATAGCATTAATAGCAGCTTTTTAACGGAAGAAGAAAAACGAACGTTATTGGCTTAAACTCGCCTGAACTTGGCTCATATTAATCAGGGAGTTAATTTCTAGCTCCCACCAAATCAGTTCGGTAAGTGCCGCTGGTTTTTGCTAAGGATTACCGGTCTTATGGAGTATGGATAAGCCTTAGCCTTAGCATAGTTTTTATTTGATTAGTTTCTGCCGGCCATTACGCCGCCATCAATATTCCAGATAGCGCCTGTTACCCAGCTGCTATTGTCTGATAGTAAGAACGTTACGGTATTGGCAATATCGTTAGCTGACCCAATGCGTCCAATTGGATGGAAATCATTGAAGCCTTGAAGGGCTTCATCTACTTCTGCTGGATCAATAAATGATTCATAAATAGGGGTAGCAACAACAGCAGGGGCGATAGCATTAACTCGAATGTTGTGTTCTGCTAATTCCATCGCCATGTGTTGAGTCAAAGAATGAAGCCCTGCTTTCGCCATTGAATAAGCGGAAGAGGGCGTTGCTTTGATCGCCTGATGTGCCCACATTGAACCAATGTTGACGATATTTCCGCCACCATTGTTAATCATATTCTGCGCAGCGGCTTGAGAAATCTTAAAGGTTGCTCGATTCAACTCATGATAAATATCGTAGTCTTCATAGCTGTGTTCGACAAATGGCTTAGGGCTAAAATAACCCGCAGCGTTAACGAGATAAGCTATTTGCATATTATCTTGATTAATAAAATCGATAATGCTGTTTATGCCTTCAGCTTGATAAAGATCAGCTTGTAATGCTGAAACTTCGCCTTGGTTAATATTTTGTAATTGCTGAGTCGCTGCTTTTAATTTTTCATTATTACGACCAATAATGACGACTGAAATATTTTGCTCTACCAATTGCTTTGCTGTGGCTAAGCCCATGCCGCTTGAGCCACCAATAATCAGTGCGATACCCGAGTGGGCGAATTTCATTGTATTTGTCATTTAATGTCTCACTTTATACGTTAGTGGCAGGCCGTCTGTTATGGGCTTGCTTGTTTAAGATGTGATAATCTTAAGCATCTTGCGCGCATCAAAACAGTCAGCACAAATCGGTCACCTAGGTACTATTTGGTACATCTTTATGAATTCAAACGAAAAAATATTTTTACGTAAGTCAGCACCTGAAAAAACGGCACGTATGGTCGAAACAATTTTTGGATGTAAATGGTCATTAACGGTTTATCATTTACTCGCAAACGGCATAAATCGCCCAGGAGAGATGGTACGTTCGGTAGAAGGCTTAACAACAAAGGTACTTAACCAATGCTTAAATCGGAATATTGATTTTGGTATTTTAGATAAGCAAATATTCAATGAGCTGCCGCCTCGGGTTGAATATGAGGTGACGGACTTTGGTCAAAAATTTATTAAAGTATTGGATTCAATAGAGTCGTTGCAGCAAGAAATTGAGCAAGATTAAATATGGCGATGCTATAAAAGATCGCCATCGTCAATTCTAATTAAGGACGCCAGTTTCTGAGTAGTTCTTGAATCGCTTGGCCGCGATGGCTTAATGCATTTTTTGTATCTTTGCTAAGTTCAGCAGAACTGCAGTTTTCGCTAGGCACAAAAAACACAGGGTCGTAACCAAAACCTTCAACGCCACTTGGTTCTGTCAGAATGTTCCCTTCCCAGCTACCGTGAAAGACTTGCGGTGTTGGGTCATTCTCATGACGCATGTAAACCAATACACATTGAAAGCGGGCGCTGCGTTGTGCGACTGGTACATCTTGCAAAGCCTCTAATAACTTGAGGTAGTTATCTTTGTCACTGGCATCAATGCCTGCATAACGCGCACTATAAATGCCTGGCGCGCCTTGCAGTGCATCAACTTCTAAGCCGGAATCATCTGCTAGTGATGGCAGGCCAGAAAACTTACACGCATTGCGGGCTTTTAAGATCGCGTTTTCAACAAAACTTAAGCCCGTTTCTTCGGCCTCAATGGTATCAAATTCATTTTGCGGAATGACTTGGATATTTTTATCGGCAAAAAGCTGCGAGAACTCTCGCAACTTACCTTGGTTACCGCTGGCTAGAACAAGTTTTTCAATCATGAGAGTATCTTTTTAAAGCGATTATTCTGTGTAGAAGCGTTGGCTAAACTTCACATCGAAGTTTTTCTGTTTGGCGTTACTTGGTACGATGTCCAAGTCAATGTTATACATGTCACCATCGTCAAAACTGAAAGTGCTGATGTAATAAATGGCTTTGCCTTCGCGTATCCGACGGAATTCCAAATCACGTTTTTGGCCAATCAAATTACGGATAGTCCCTACTACTTTGGCATCCAGTGCCGCCGGGATTTCGCTCTCTTTGCTGTGCTGCAGAACAGATATGTTTAAGAAGCCTAATGAGCCAGAGCGCGGAATGTCATACATCTTGGCAACGTCGGAGGTGAGGATGCTGCTATTTAAGCCGATGTAATGCACTTCATAATCACCAAAAACCATTTTCTGTTCAGCGCTCGCATTGATCGAGGCTAAACACAAAAGTAGCATGTTGGTGATATAAGATAAGCGCGTAATTATAGGTTTTTTTGATTTTATAGTATTGCGTAAAAAGGTCATGATGAATCTCCTATCGACTGATATGGTAAACCGCTGTTTCACCCAGCATGGACGGCCAAATGCCAATTCGCCAATGCTCATTATGCTGGTCGTCAACAACGGTCTTGTTCAAAATCTTAATGCCTTTATTGTGGCAGAGTTGTTCAAAATCTTTAAAGGTACATAAGTGAATGTTGGGCGTATCGTACCAATTGTAAGGCAGTGCTTCTGACATCGGCATACGGCCTTTCAATAACAGATATAAGCGGGTGCGCCAGTAACCAAAGTTAGGAAAGGTAACAATGGCTTGGTTGCCAATGCGCAGCATTTCATCAACCAGAATATCTGGGCTCTGCACGGCCTGTAAAGCCTGCGCCATAATGACGGTATCAATGCTGTTATCTTTAAAGTTACTAAGCCCAGCATCAAGGTTTTGTTCGATAACATTGATGCCATTTTTAATGCATTGAGTGATTTTCTCAGGGTTAATCTCTAACCCGTAACCCCGGACGTTTTTTTCGGTTTTCAAAAAGCTGAGCAGTTCGCCGTGGCCGCAGCCTAAGTCCAATACTTGGCTATTAGGCTTTACCCATTGTTGAATAATAGAGAGGTCGGAACGCAAATTGGTGAGTGCTTGGCTCATGACTTATCTCCTCGTTGAGTCGACACTGCTGGAATATCGCTTTCTACTCTTTGCATGTAGGCACTAAAGACCTCTAGGTATCGAGGGATCGGCAATAGAAACGCATCGTGACCATTTTCAGACTCGATACAAGCGTAGCTCACATCCTTATCGGCTTGAATTAATGCGTTCACAATTTCTTCTGAACGATCGGGAGCAAAGCGCCAGTCGGTTGTAAACGAAGCTACAAAGAACTTGCACTTGGCTTGGCTTAAACATTTTACTAAATCGCCATCATGATCAATGGTTGGATCAAAATAATCCAAGGCTTTGGTCATCAGCATGTAGGTATTGGCATCAAACTGGGTGCTGAATTTCTGTCCTTGATAATGCAAGTAGCTCTCAACCTGAAACTCTGGGTCAAAGCTAAAACTTAATTCTTCTGTTTTTAGGTCGCGATCGAATTTCTTCTCCATCGCGTCACCCGACATATAGGTTAAGTGCCCAAGCATACGGGCTTGTGACAAGCCGGCTTTAGGCACAACACTATGATCCATGTAGCGCCCATTATGGAAGTCTGGGTCTTTGGTGATGGCTTGACGTGCTACTTCGTTGAAGGCAATGTTTTGCGCCGACAATTTAGGCGCAGAGGCAATAACAAGGGCATGACGTAAGCGTTCGGGGTATTGAATTGACCAGCGAAGCACCTGCATTCCACCTAAAGAGCCACCGACAACGGCTGCCCATTGTTGAATATCGAGGAAATCGGCTAAACGTTTTTGGCTACGGACCCAGTCACGCACCGCAACAATGGGAAAGTCAGGACCATAGGCTTTGCCGGTTTCTGGGTTGATACTGGTAGGGCCAGTAGAACCGGAACAGCCGCCTAAATTGTTTAAACAGACAACAAAGAACTTGCTTGTATCAATGGCTTTGCCTGGACCAATACTGGTATCCCACCAGCCCGGACGCTTATCGTCCATGCTGTGGTAGCCCGCCGCATGATGATCACCACTTAACGCGTGGCAAATCAGAATGGCATTGCTGGCATCAGGGTTTAGCTCGCCGTAAGTCTCGTAAATCAATTCGTAAGACTCGAGAATTCGGCCACTGCGTAATGTAAGGGGTTCATCAAAACGTTGAATTTTAGGGCTGATGATACCGACGCTATCGGCTGGAATTTGTGCTGGCATGGATGCTTTTACACTTAAGACAGTTTGAGTAGGGAGATTATAGCGATAAATGCATAGAAGATCAGGAGCAATCTGCTCCTGATCTTCAGGGGTAATTTATGCGCTAATAAAATTGATCAACATGGACGTCATTTAAATAACGTTTAAATGCCCATAACAAGGCCTGCGGGCATACCACTGGCTTGAGCGATTCCTTTAATGACCAATATTTCTAGTACCTGAATGGTTAAAAACATAATGATGGGTGAGATATCAAGGCCGCCCATGTCTGGCATGATTTTACGAATGGGTTTCATTGCCGGCTCAAGAATCTGATTAATTAAAATGAGTACCGGATTATAAGAATTGGGGGCTACCCAAGAGGCAATCACAGTGATTAATAGACCCCAGAAGTAAATCTTCAGTAATAAACTCAGCACGCCAATAGCGGCCCATAAAACGACTTGAAAATGAGGCTGAATGCCATTCAGTAATAGTATTAATACAATGGCGACCGCTTGTACCAGCAGTGCTAAAACTAATGACGCAATATCAATACCGCCCCAGCCAGGAATTACTTTACGCAACGGAATTAGAGGTGGGTTGGTGGCTTTCACGATGAATTGCGATACAGGATTATAAAAATCGGCGCGCACTAGCTGTAGCAAAAAACGCAAGACTACGATCAGTAAATAGAGGCCGACCAGCGTATTGATTACTAACATGCCCACTTGGGTAAGAGGGGTCATAGATATCTCCGAAACAGTATTGAAATGGGTTATAAAGCAAGCTGATAAAGAAACTTATAAGGTCAGCGACTGCATAATGCTATAAAGATAGAGGCGATGGGGATAATTTTCTACCCCCTTCAGCTTTAGATTTATCGATCCATACAAATTCTTACTCTTCTAGTCGGGATTTTTCTCGCCTAGTAGCTCAGCAAGTTCACCTGAACGACGGTTGGCTGAATTCAGTGCCGCTTTTACGATGTCGCGTAAATGAGCGCTTTCAAAGGTATTAATCGCTTGCTCTGTTGTGCCACCAGGAGAGGTAACGCGACGGCGTAATTCGCCCACATCGACATCACTTTCTTTCGCCATATGAGCAGCGCCTAGCGCTGTTTGAATGGTGAGTTCGCTGGCAGTTTCACGGCTCAACCCTAGCTCAACCCCGGCATCAATCATGGCTTCCATTAATAAGAAATAATAAGCAGGGCCGCTGCCAGAAACTGCTGTTACTGCGTCTATCTCTGCTTCACTTTGCACCCATTGCACGATGCCCGCCGCTTTAAGCACGGTTTCAGCAAGGTTCTTTTGCACAATAGAAGTATGTTCGTTGGCAAATAAGCCGCTTGCACCTAGTTGAATTAGTGATGGCGTATTAGGCATGCAGCGAACAATCGCTTGCTCTTGCCCTAACCAAGATTGCAGAGAAAACAAATTAATACCGGCTGCGATAGAAACAAAAAGAGGTTGCTTGGATGACTGACTCGCGGCTTCTGCAACAATCTGTGCGACTTCTTTCATTACTTGGGGTTTCACCGCAAGTACAACAATGTCAGCATTCTGTACGGCTGGCCCGCACTCTGCGAATGTATTAATGCCGTATTGCTGCGTTAGCTGATCGCGTTGTGATTCATTAGGGTCACTAACGCTAATTGAGTTGGCCGTGTGCCCTTGGGCAATTAATCCACCAATCAAGCTAGTGGCCATATTACCGCCACCAATAAAACAAATGTTACTCATGTAAATTCCTTCGTATTCGACTGTTTTTATCAATTATTATCTATGTTTTTTAATCACGGGCGCCAAAAATATCGGTACCAACTCTAACTTCGCTGCTACCGTGCTTGATCGCTAATGGTAAGTCATTGGACATGCCCATAGATAGTACGGTGCAGTGCGGGTAATTGTTAGTAAGATCGGTTAATAATTCTCGCATTTCATCAAATTGAGCGGCGAGCGCAATTTCATCCTTGGTGGCTTCAGGAATGCACATTAATCCTTGCAGAGATAAATTAGGCATTTGTGCAATCACCTTAGCAAATACTGAAACATGTTCTGGCGCAATGCCGCTTTTTTGTTCTTCGCGGCTGATATTGACTTGAATTAATACCTTCAAAGGTGGTAATTCACTTGGGCGCTGGTCGTTTAGACGCTGCGCAATTTTTTCTCGATCAAGGGTTTCTACCCATTGAAAGTGCTCGGCAATAATTCGCGTTTTATTGGATTGTATTGGACCGATAAAGTGCCATTCAATGTCATCTAAGTGCTGTAATGTGGTTATTTTTTCGACAGCATCTTGCAAATAATTTTCGCCAAAAGAGTATTGGCCAAGCTGATAGAGGGTTTCAACCATGTGCGCAGGTTTTGTTTTGCTGACCGCCAATAACTTGATTTCATCTTTTGAGCGCTGAACTTGGTCACAAGCCGAGGAAATATGGGCTTTAACGTCTTGATATCTCTGCTCTAGTGTAGACATTCTTAATAACTGCTTTAGGATTAGTTAATTGGTATTAGATACAGTTGTGGATCATTCTCTATACTGAACTCTGAGCGTCCACATAAACGATACAAAATAGTATAAGCGAAATCCCCGGTTAGGTTGAGGAACAAGTATGGATATTACTGAGTTATTGGCATTTAGTGCGAAGCAAGG
>CAWVSY010000086.1:0-8388 GCA_963933055.1 uncultured Oleispira sp. | reverse complement strand
TTCGATTGTAAAGGCTTGTTGGCCGCGATTCCAGCAAGAAACCATAAGCTCACCTTGGTAGTCAGAATCGATCAGTCCGACTAAGTTGCCTAATACAATACCATGCTTATGGCCTAGACCTGAGCGCGGCAAGATCATGGCGGCAATTGTTGGATCTTCTAAGTAAATAGAAAGGCCTGTGGGAATAAGTTGAGTTTCTCCTGGATGCAAGGTTAATGGCGCATCCAGTGCCGCACGTAGATCTAAACCAGCAGAGCCTGAAGTGGCATATTCTGGCATCGGGATTTCATGGCCAATACGAGGGTCGAGCACTCTAACTTGTAGCTGTTTCATAATTTACTTCTTCTTTGAGTTTATATTATCGGTGTATTGATGAGCGATAAGGTCAATTAATTGGTGCGACAAAGCGGACTTTGACATGCAAGGAAACTCTTGCTGACTTTCATCCCAAAACGCGGTCACCGAGTTATTGTCGCTATTAAAGCCAATTTCCGCATTAGAAACATCATTAGCGATGATCATATTCAGATTTTTACTCTCTAGTTTGCCGCGTGCGTATTGCGCGACATCTTGAGTTTCAGCAGCAAATCCGATGACAAAAGGCTTGTTTTCTAACTGGGCAATTGTGGCAACAATATCTGGATTTTTAACCAACGATATTTGCATATGTTCGCCAGCCTTTTTAATTTTTTGTTGTGCAACTTGTAATGGTCGGTAATCGGCCACGGCGGCGGCGGCTACGAAGATGTCACAATTATGTTGTGCTTCAAGACTAGCGGCAAGCATTTCACTGGCACTTTCGACCTGAATTACGGTTATCTTATCGGGTGCAGGTAATCGCACTGGCCCGCTAATAATGGTGACTCTAGCACCAGCATCTCGTGCAGCTTCAGCCAGAGCATAGCCCATTTTCCCAGAGCTGTGATTGCTGATAAAACGCACGGGATCGATGGCCTCGCGAGTTGGCCCCGCGGTAATGACAACGTCCAATCCCGATAGTGATTCACTGGTGAACAATTTCGCTAATTGTTCTGCAATTAAACGGGGATCTAACATTCGACCAGGGCCAATATCACCGCAAGCTTGTTCGCCATCAGCTGGGCCAAGGCTATGAAACTTTTTCCCTTTTAAATCGATTAAACGCTGAATGTTGGCTTGGGTCATTTCATCACGCCACATGGCTTGATTCATGGCCGGGCAAATGGCTAAAGGGGCATCGCTGGCGAGACATAATGTTGTCAGCAGATCATTTCCCATGCCTTGAGTTAGGCGCGCAATGAAGTCGGCCGTGGCCGGAGCTACGACAATAATATCAGCCCAGCGTGCTAATTCGATGTGTCCCATGCCAGCTTCGGCTTCAGGGTCTAACATAGAATAATGGACTGGGTTTCCTGATAAGGCCTGCAGAGTGAGTGGGGTAATAAACTCTTGTGCAGCAGTGGTCATGACAATACGCACTTCCGCTTTGGCTTTGCGTAATTCACGAACCAGTTCAGCGGCTTTATAAGCTGCGATACCACCTGTTATGCCTAATAAAATGCGTTTATTGCAAAGTTGTTGCATGGGAATGCCCTTTAAATATCTGCACGGAGTATATCAGCGCAGTGGGGGATTCAAAGAGCTGATAGGAATTTTAATAGCGATGATATGAAGGGATTATTATGTCGATTGTAGATTGGCCTGCGGATGATAGGCCTAGAGAGAAGTTGCTTGCACGGGGTGCTGAGTATTTATCAGATGCGGAGTTGCTGGCGATTTTTTTGCGCACGGGTGTTCGTGGTAAGAGTGCGGTGGATTTAGCGCGGGATTTGCTGTCGGGCTTCGGTGGGTTGCGTCAGTTGCTGGTGGCAGATCAGGGTCAATTCACTCAGCATCATGGCTTGGGGCCGGCTAAGTTTGCTCAGTTACAGGCGGTTCTGGAAATGTCGAATCGGCATTTAGCGCAAACATTGCAGAAAGAGGGGGCGTTGACGAGTCCTCAGTTAACTCAACGTTATTTGATGTCGAAGCTGCGTGATCGTCAAAGTGAGGCGTTTGTGGCGCTGTTTTTGGATAGCCAGCACCGGATAATTGAGTATGTAGAGTTGGCACATGGCACGATAGATGGTGCTGCGGTGTATCCGAGAGAGGTTGTAAAAATGGCGTTGGCAAAAAATGCCGCGGCGTTAATTTTTGCTCATAATCATCCGTCTGGTATTGCTGAGGCGAGTCAGGCAGATAAGTCGATTACTGATCGGTTAGTGAAGGCGCTTTCGTTGCTTGATATTCGAGTTTTGGATCATATAATTATCGGCGATGGTGAGTTTACGTCTTTTGCAGAAAAAGGCTGGCTATAATGGTATTGAGTGTCTAACATAGCCATTTAAGGGCAATTATCCGCTGTTTGTGTAAAATTCAGCCTGTTGTCCTTGCCAACCCCCCTGATTTTTTGGTATAAAGCGCAACCCTTTTTTAAGGTCGCTGTGTTTCCGATGCTTTGCTTTGGTAAATACCACTTAAAAATTTAGGGAACTAACAGTTTCAACTGGCATTTTATAAGCCCGGTTGGTAACAAGATTTTTCATTGGATTCTTCGTACGAAGGTCTGATATTTAATGACTCGGGGCGAGTAGCAATGTCTAAAGTTTGTCAGGTTACAGGTAAGCGCCCTGTAACAGGAAATAATGTATCTCACTCAAACATCAAAAGTAAGCGTCGTTTTTTGCCGAACTTACAATCCCATCGTTTTTGGGTTGAGACTGAGAATCGTTTTGTACGTTTACGCTTATCTACTAAAGCTATGCGTATTATCGACAAGAAGGGTATCGATGCCGTTCTTAAAGAAATCCGCGCACGCGGCGAAAAAGTTTAAAGGAGAAGATTATGCCACGCGATAAGATTCGTTTAGTTTCAAGTGCCGGTACTGGTCACTTCTACACAACTGATAAAAACAAACGTACGATGCCTGAAAAAATGGAAATCAAAAAGTTTGATCCAGTTGTACGTAAGCACGTAATGTATAAAGAAGCTAAAATTAAGTAAGCTTTTTTGGTCATTGAAAAACCCAGTCTTGTTGGCTTGTAAGAGTTAACAACACTGGGTTTTTTTATGCCTGCGATTTGAAGAGAGTAACATTTCTGGTTTCTAAAGCACTGCGCTTGCGCTCAGAATGGTGCTTAGGTCTATGCGGGACGCCGTGAATATGTCCCTATAGGCTCAGCGATTACATCCATGTAATCGGATGCCCTTCACTCCTAAGCCCCAGTCTTCAGCGCGCAGTGCTGATTATCTAAATTCTTCCAGCATAAGCGTTTCATAACTATCACTAAGTCTTAACAATATGAATTAGGCGTAATTTTTTATTATTGTCTGATGTAGAATCTGGGGAAGAATTTACGGTGATGCATTAGTGTGGTTCATTTTAGAGGGCTTCCCGCAGCAGGACGCTGTGGAGAGCATACATGGACGTACTTGCTGCGTCCCCTGAAATGAACTACCTAATGCAGAGCGTGGGTTGAAGTAAAATTTCGTTAAGCAAACGAGTGAATAAAATGCCTGAGCTTCCTGAAGTAGAAACCACCAAGCGCGGAATAGAAAAGTATCTCAAGGGTTATGTCTTAGATGGAGTGAAAATCCGTCAGGGGCGTTTACGTTGGCCTGTGGGTGAAGAAATTCAAGCTTTAGAAGGTCAGGTTATCAAATCGCTGACCCGCCGTGCTAAATACATCTTGGTTGAGTTTGAGCACGGCTATGCACTTTGGCATTTAGGCATGTCGGGATCTCTGCGTTTGGTCGAGCCAAGTGAAGTGGATAACTTCGGCAAGCATGATCATATCGATTGGGAACTGAGCAGCGGTAAGATCTTGCGCTACCACGATCCTCGCCGCTTCGGTGCCTTGCTGTGGGTCGAAGACCCTGTGGATAATAACTACATCAACCATTTAGGCCCTGAGCCATTAACGGATGAATTTGATGCTGCGTATTTGTACGAGAAAAGCCGAAGTCGCAAAGCGCCGATTAAAACCTTCATCATGGATGGCAAAGTCGTTGTCGGTGTCGGTAATATTTATGCTAATGAAAGCCTATTTTTAGCAGGCATTAACCCTACGACAGCGGCAGGAAAAATCAGCAAAGCGCGAATGGAAAAGCTGGTTTCGCATATCAAGCACGTATTAGCTTCTGCTATTGAACAAGGCGGAACGACGCTAAGAGACTTTGTTGGTGGTGATGGTAAACCGGGTTACTTCGCGCAGCAGCTTAATGTATATGGTCGTGGCGGTGAAGAATGTGTGACCTGTAAAAAGACCTTGAAAGAAATCCGCCAAGGCCAAAGGGCTACGGTTTATTGCCCTACTTGTCAGAAGTAAGTCGCGGTTTTAGCTCGATAGGTCTGCGCATTATAAATAATCCGTTAAGACTTAATCGCCGCCCAAGCCTTTCCTAATAATTCATACCAAGTGCGCTCTGTTTTCATCAGTGCGCTGGTTTCAATTTTCCAGTTTGTCGATTCCTCTTTTGCACCAAAATGCGCGGGTGCGGCAATGGGTTGCAAATATAGCTGCCCAACTTTTTGTTGTTCAAACCACTTTATTGAACGTTGCATGTGAGAAGCCGACGTCACTAAGGCAAAACGCTTTCCCTTCAAGAAAGGTGTTGTCAGTTCAGCTTCTTGCTGAGTATCTTGAGCGGTTGGGAATAAACGAATCTTCTCTTTAGGTACACCTAAACTCAATGCAATCTCTCCAGCCACTTCCGCATACGGTCGGCTTTCATCACCAGCATAACCCGATAATAAAAGTTCGGCTTCAGGGTTCGCTTGCCAAATTCGATAACCTTCCATTAAACGATATAAACCCGTGCCGCAAAGTTGTGCCATAGGTGGAATATCTTCGCTTACCGTATGGCAATTTCCTAATACGACAATGGCATCCACAGGTTGTGAAAGGTCAAAACTTGGATACTGATGCTCTAACGGATAAAGCACCGAGTTAGCAAAAGGCTGCCAGCTGAATAACATCAGCAAAGCGACTCCGGAGAAGGCAATTGCGCGGCCAATGTGGGCACGCCAATAACTTATCAGTAAACCAAAGGTAATTAATAGGCAGCAAAAAGGCAGAGGCATTAGCCACATGCTAATTAACTTTTTGAGGATAAATCCGAGTTCCATGCGCTACCTTAATTTAATCTGAGCGGGTTTAATTCCCCGCCACTTGCGGCGTATTGTAGGTTAGCCTTTAGGCTAACAACTTGTCGCGCTAAAGCACGACCTACATTAGATTTAATTGTATTCTGATTATTTAGAAAGCAATTTTACCAGCCATTATTCAGAAACCTGTGATTCGCCAAAGGCTCTTGGATCAGCAGCGGCGGTCACTTCTCCAGTCTTTTTATCCCATAAAATCGCCTGCATATTGCCATATTCACGGCCGATGTTTTTCAGTTTATGGCCTTTGCTTTCTAAAGCATTAACTTCGGCTGCGCTAAAAGTATTCGGCTCATGTTGAATCACATCGGGCAGGTATTGATGGTGAAAACGCGAGCGCCCCACCCAATCGTTAACAGGCTGTTGATCAAAATGTTCTAACATCCCCAGCATCACCATGGTAATAATACGGCTACCACCAGGGGTGCCGATCAAGGCAACCGCATCATCACTTTCAACAAAGGATGGGGTCATGCTTGAAAGCGGACGCTTGTTCGGCGCAATGGCGTTGGCGGCATTACCGACTAAGCCATAAGCATTCGGTTCACCGGGCTTAGCCGAGAAGTCATCCATCTCGTTATTCAAAACGACACCGGTATTTGGAACCGTGAAAGCAGAGCCGAACGGTAGGTTAATACTTAACGTGGCTGAAACACGGTTGCCTGCTTTATCGATTACCGAGAAGTGTGTGGTATGAAAGCCTTCTTGAATGTTTTTTGGGCCTTTTAAACTTAAGCTGCTAGTCGCTTTGTTCATGTCGATAGAAGCGGTATAGGTTTTCGCACGCTCTAAGCTGATTAATTCTTCAGTGGGTACGTCAACAAAATCAGGATCGCCTAAAAACTCAGCTCGATCTTTATAGGCTCGGCGCATAGTTTCAACAATTAAGTGGGTTTTATCGGCGTTATTGAGGGCACTAAGGTCGTATTGTGACAACATGTTGAGCATGGCTGCGATTGCGATACCGCCAGAAGAGGGAGGCGGTGCGCTGACTATTTTGTGACCTTTGTATGCCATCTCAATTGGTTGACGTTCAATAATATTGTAGCTGGCCAAATCTTCTAATGTCCATATACCGTTGGCGGCTTGCACTCCCGCTACTAACCGACGAGCGCTTTCGCCTTTGTAAAAACCATCAAAGCCTTTATCGGCTAATTGTTGCAGCGTCCAAGCAAGGTCGGGCTGCTTTATCCGGTAGCCGATTTCAGGGATATTCTGCTCATTATCTAAAAATGTTTTGGCACTCTCGGGGTAGCGTTTAATGGCTTTTAAACGATAGCTCATCAGTTTTTGATAGTGCTCATAAACGGGAAAGCCTTCATTGGCTTGTTGAATCGCTGCGGCTAAAGTTTTCTTTAATGGCAGCTGGCCATAATGTTCGGCTAGGTGAACAAACGCTGCGGCTTGCCCAGGAATGCCTGCGGCTAAAGCACCGTTAACGGCCGCATCGCGATTTACGCTGCCATCTTCTTTGAGGTATAAATCCGCGTGAGCCGCGGCGGGGGCTTTTTCACGAGCGTCGATGAAAATATTTTTATCCGCTTTCGCATCATGAATTAACCAAAAGCCGCCACCACCAATCCCCGCACTATAGGGCTCTACTACGCCTAACGATGCGGCAACGGCAATCGCGGCATCAAAAGCATTGCCGCCTTGATTAAGAATCTCCATGCCTGCTTGAGTTGCGAGCGGGTGTGCACTGGCAATAGCGGCTTGGCTGGGAGTTGATGACATCTTTTTTGCAGATAATGTCGTCTCCGCAAGTGCGTCGTTAACGTTGGCATTCTGCGAGCACGCGCTTAACCCGATAAGGGCAGATAATACGATGGAGATGTTTAGGGTTTTAAACGAGGAAGGTAGCATTGAAGATATTCCTAGAAACAATATTTTCAGCTACCTTGGCAAGAACTTGCCATGAAGGCAAGTTCTAAACGATATTGCGATCAAGCTTAAAAGAAATTAAATAGCCTTGCCAGTTAGCAATTCGTATTTCGCTTCTAGTTCCGCTTGGCTTTCTTCGTTATCTTCATCTTTTGGAATGCAATCAACAGGGCATACGAGTACGCACTGTGGTTCATCGTAATGACCAACGCATTCGGTGCATTTTGCAGGATCGATTTCGTAAATTTCTTCGCCTGGCGTGATTGCTTCGTTAGGGCACTCTGGTTCGCATACATCGCAGTTAATGCATTCGTCTGTAATGATTAATGACATGATCTTTTCCTTACGCTTTTTCTTTTAAGGCTTTAGCAACCGCAGGGTGAACGAATTTACTGATGTCGCCATTCAGTGCCGCAATTTCACGAACTAGGGTCGATGAAATGTACGAATAATGTTCTGCTGGGGTTAGAAACATGCTTTCAACATTGGGTGCGAGTACGCGGTTCATGTTGGCAAGTTGGAATTCGTATTCGAAGTCCGATACTGCGCGTAAGCCGCGTAGAATGATGTTGGCATTTTTTTCTTGTACGAAGTCAGCCAGTAGATTGCTGAAGCCAACGATTTCGACGTTGTGCAGGTGGCCTAGCACTTCGTTGGCTAGGTCGACTCGGGTATCGATATCGAGGGTTGGTTTTTTCTTTGGGTTATCAGCCACCGCCAGAATGATGTGGTCAAACATGCGTGCGGCCCGTTCAACCAAATCGGTATGTCCGTTGGTGATTGGGTCAAATGTTCCAGGATAGACAACTATGTTCATTATAGTGGGCTCATCATTCTGTGGTTTGTAGTAATAATTTTGGCGTATTTTAACTGAAGTGGCTTAAGAACGATAGCGCACTGTGTGTCTTGGCCGCACTGAAAATATAGGCGAATGATACCAGTGCTGCAACGAAGGCCCAGTTTTTACCTCGCTTAATCGCGATTGTGCCAAAACCAATGTAGCCCACGAGTCCTAATACTTTTGCCGTTAACCAGTGATCGGTTAATGGGTATTGGCTGATGATTGTGCATAACCAGATAGCAAATACTAATAAGAAGGTATCGATGATGTGCGGCAGTATTTTAAGCAATTTGTTGCTTTTAAATTTGGGTTTGAATTTGAACAAAGCAAAGCGAAGGATAAAGAATAAGATGCTTAGGTAAGCAAGGCCGACGTGGGAATGTTTTAGGGCGCTATAATCCATGATTTTCTCAGTTTGTTAGTCGTGTAGGGAGTTGAATTTGAGAGTTGTTGCAAAGTACCTTGTTTAGCCTAAGTTGCCAAG
>CAWVSY010000085.1:0-8457 GCA_963933055.1 uncultured Oleispira sp. | reverse complement strand
TCGTCAAGCTCTTATTCTAAAAACCCTAACAGGTCTGCCTGTTAGGGTTTTTTTTTGCCTGTAAGAAAGTGCTGCCCTCAAACACAGGCCTTTTTAAATAGACGCTAACCACAGTCTTAAACGCATCCCCCATAAACTGGTCATTCCTGTGCTTATATAGGTGATTTCTCCCTCTGTATTAATGATATAAATACTAGGAGTAACAGAGACTCCCCAAGAGTTACTTATTTCACCGCTAGCATCATTAATGGTTTTGAATTGATAGCCATTTTCTATTTGATACCTAGTAATTTCAGCGTCGCTGCCTGAAGATAGCGCAACCGATACAATATTGTAGTCTCCCTCTTCTGATAATGTGCTAACAAAAGGCGATGTAGTTTTGCAGATAGGGCACCAACTGCCCCAAAAATATACGAGCGTGTATTTTTCGCTATAACTAATGCCTGGTAAGGTAGGGGCTAAACCTCTGATCATTGATCGCTGCTGATATTGAGTGATGGCCGTAATAATAATGATGAGAAGTGTTAGGGTTTTAGCGTTACTGATCCAAAAATTTTTGTCCATAAGACTGCTTTTTATTTTATGGCTCAACTGATGATTCATCTATTCAATCTCTTTTAATTTAATATGAGTCATATTAAATATGTTAGTTCTTAGTAATTTGACTTAGAAAGATGAACTGTAGCCTATTGAAGGGTAAAATGAGTAATATTCAAAGAACGTTTTTAGGTTGATTAAATGACTGCTGAAGATGAGAAGCATCCGCTAAAAGAAGGTCTAAATTCTCATAACGATCAACATGGGGAGGACCAGGAGACTACTGAGAAGGCTGAAAATTTAACTAAGCCTGTCTTAACTGAGTCTGAATCCTTAAATTTGCTCAATCAAAATAAAGCAGATATCGAAAAGTCGTTAGCATCGATTGATAAACGCGACATTTTGTCGAAATTGACCGTTTTTTTAATGGCTATGTTTTCAAAGATGGCAGGCTTTATTGATATTGCTAAACACTGGCTTGTCGATAAGTTGATGAAAATTCCAGCGCCTGAAATCATTAAACAAAGCTTGCATACTGCGGGGGTGGTAACCAACTTTAAATCAATAATCGATTTTATACAGACAAAATTTTACGCCTTTAAAAAGTCTCCATATAACGCCAAGCTTGTGCGTAATATTGATGAAATTATTACCAATACTGCGAAGCATGGCTTAGATTTTAAAGATCATTTCCCTGAACTGGTCGATAAACTGGTTGAGCGTAAAAATCATATGCTGCAGCACTCATATTTTAAGGAATTTAATAAAAGTCCTGTAGAAAGAATATTGGCCATTCCTTTTTCATTTAAGCGCTCTTTATCACCTGTACTTCCTGATAGGGCTTTGTGGCATAAACTCTTCAGCATTTTAGAGTCCCACTATATCCAAGATGTTATCTTAGTTGATGACGACGGTAATCAAACTTCTTTTAAAGATGATTCGAAAAGAAAAATTGAATCAAGTGATAGCGTTCGACATTTATACGAAGCATCTGTATTAAAAGCTCATGGCCATCGAGTATTTATAATTGGTCATCATGAAGGCTATTTAGGCCCTTATTTTGTACGCAGTGCGCTGCGCCGTTTAGGATTTGATAATCTAGTCGGGAACTGTAATACCGTTGTAGGGCCTCGTATGTTCTCTAGCTTAGTTCTGAAAAGTGGTGCTAGTAACGTCGGTAATTTATTTTTAACTTTGCCTTCCCAAAAAACGACGAAAGTAAATGAAGATGGCTTGGCAGAAGCTCTTCAAGTCAGTGCTCGACGGACACAGTTTTTAATTAAAATGCCGAATGCGGGATTGAAACTAATTGAACAATTTAGTCATAAAGACTTTATGCAACTGATATTAAATTATCCAGATTTAGGATCAGAACAAGCAGAATTTAATATTGGCTTAAATTGGTTAGATGAAGTGCTGACGGAAGAAGAAAGAAATGAGTTTATAGCCTATTTACATGCTACCAATGCCATTAAAGTGATGGCTGATTTTGATAAGCAGGACTATGACTTATTCAAGCAAGTGATGCATGAACCATTTTTAATCTTTCCTGAAGGATCACGTTCCTATGTCAGTAAAGACGGTTCAGTAACATTAAAGTATTTTAACCCTAAGTATCTACAAGCTTATATGCGCCCCGGTGATGTTATTTTGCCACTAAGTTTAGTGGGTGGGTCCGATATTATAAAAGGGGTAAAACTGCTTAAAGGTAAACTCGGATTGTCTTTAGGCTCACCTTATGAAGTAACGGCTGAGATGATTGAAAATTATAGCATTGAGGGCGTAGAGATTATGCGTAATATAGCGAACCTAGCGAACATTAAAAACGTAGAATTAAGTGATGCCGTCCAAGCAGGAGAAAAGAAAGACATTGAATAATCATCATCGTATAGCCGTATCAATGACCAGTATTTTAGCGTGCGCTATTTATGAGAAGTGAAATGTCTAGAGCAGATAGTCTCGTTATTCTTGATTTTGAAACCACTGGTTTGTCACCAGACATGGGTGATCGTGCTATTGAAATTGGAGCGGTACGCTTGGTAAATGGTGAAATTACTGACCGCTTTCAAGAACTGATGAATCCTGGAAAGCGTATCAGTGCTTTTATAGAAGAATATACCGGTATTACTAACCAGATGTTGGTTGGCGTTGATTCTTGTGAAATTGTAATGAATCGCTTTGCTGATTTTATGGGAGGTGATAATTTAATTGCTCATAATGCCTCGTTTGATCAGCGCTTTCTAGAGGCTGAATTTGCTCGAATTAATCGCAAATACTCAGGTGATTTCTCATGTTCATTATTACTTTCACGTCGCATTTTTCAGGACGCTCACAGCCATAAGCTTGGTGAATTAGTACGCTATCGTAATATTGAAAGCTCAGGTGGCTTTCACCGTGCATTATTTGATAGTGAAATGACCGCTAAGGTGTGGATGGAAATGCTAGAGGATATCGGTGAACGCTATGGAATATTTGATGTGCCTTTTGAATTAATAAAAAAAATCACTAAGACCCCTAAAAAGTCTATTGATAAGTTGCTATCAGCGTATGTAGCTGACAATTAGCTGCTAAATCCGTATGATTCTCCCTCAGTGCTTTATCTCAATTTTTCATGTTTTATTCTCATTTATAAAATATTCAATTTAGGCCACCTTTTATGTCTTCTGAATCTACACCAGCAGCGATCAAACTGACTGAATATAGCCACGGCGCTGGCTGTGGCTGCAAAATTTCGCCTCAGGTTTTAGAAACCATTGTTGCTTCAAAGCTTGACGTAAAAATGGATCCTAATTTATTAGTCGGCAATAGCAGTAAAGATGATGCGGCCGCTTATGATATGGGGAATGGGCAGGTGGTATTAAGCACTACCGATTTCTTTATGCCGATTGCGGATGATGCTTTTGACTTTGGCCGTATTGCGGCAACGAATGCGATCAGTGATATTTATGCCATGGGCGGAAAACCGATGATGGCCATCGCCATTTTAGGTTGGCCGATTAATACATTACCGGCTGAAGTAGCTCAGCAGGTGGTTGATGGCGGACGCCAAGCCTGTATGGATGCTGGTATTATGCTTGCCGGCGGACACAGTATTGATTCTCCTGAACCCATCTTTGGCTTAGCGGTTACGGGTCAGGTAGCGAAAGAAAAGCTGAAGCAAAATAATACAGCAACGGCAGGTTGTAAGTTATATCTTACTAAAAAGCTGGGTGTTGGGATTTTAACAACGGCACAAAAGCAGAAAAAATTAAAATCTGAACACGAAGGTTTAGCCGTCGAAGTGATGTGTCAGCTTAATAAAATTGGTGCTGACGTTGCCGACATCGATGGCGTAACCGCGATGACTGATGTCACAGGTTTTGCCTTAATGGGTCACTTAATTGAAATGTGTGAAGGCAGTGGTGTTAAAGCGAATATTAATTTCGATGCAATTCCATTTTTAGAACCCGTCAAGGAGTATCTAGAAATAGGGTGTGTTCCCGGTGGAACTCTACGTAACTTCGATTCCTATGGTGACAAGCTTGCCCCAATGAGTGAAGAACAGCGTAACCTATTGTGCGACCCACAGACGAGCGGTGGTTTGCTAATTGCAGTTAAGCCAGAAAGTGAAATTGAGTTAGCCGAATTGTTAACGCGTGAAGGTTTGTATGCACAGCCGATTGGAGAATTAATAGCTCAGTCGAAGGTAATCAAAAGCAATGCTGATTACCTCGTTGAGGTTATTTAGAGATGACTAACGCCACTGAATTGGATTTAAATAAACGCCCTGATACCGACGATTATGAAGCACTATTTTTAACTGACACACCGATGTTTGATACTCGTGCTCCGATTGAGTTTAAAAAGGGTGCATTTCCACATGTGAAAAGCTTACCGTTAATGACGGATATTGAGCGTGCCAAAGTGGGTACGTCTTATAAGCGTGACGGGCAAGAAGCGGCAATAAAGCTAGGTCATCGTTTAGTATCAGGCAAAACCAAAGATGAACGTATGGCGCTTTGGTTAGATTTTGCTAAGCAAAATCCAAATGGCTATTTATATTGTTTTCGCGGAGGTTTGCGTTCGCACACAACACAAGCGTGGTTAGCGGAAGCAGGTTGTCATTACCCGTTGGTAAAGGGTGGCTATAAAGCGATGCGTCGTTTCTTAATTGATCGACTTGATAGCATTTGTGATTATGCGACGGATTCTGAGCGCAAAGAAAAATTTTATATTGTCGCGGGTCAAACCGGTGCCGCTAAGACAGACTTGTTATTGAAGTTTAATAATACGATTGATCTAGAAGGCTTAGCAAATCATCGCGGTAGTGCTTTTGGTAAGCGTGCAGCAGGACAGCCAAGTCAGATTGATTTTGAAAACACACTTTCAATTGCATTCTTACGTCAGCATCATAAAGCACCCAATAGCCCTATGTTATTAGAAGATGAAAGTCATTTGATTGGCCGTTGCGCTTTGCCTGAAAAGCTAAGAGCAGCCATGCATAAATCCCCTATTGTTGTTGTCGAGGCTGACTTAGAAACTCGTGTTGAGCATTCTTTTCGAAATTACATTTTGCAAAAGCTGGCTGAATGGGAAGCGTTTTGCGTAGAAGATTCTGAAATAGTAAGCCTTGAAGGGAAATCGTATGATGAAACTTCTTTTCCTGGCAAGCCGTCGGCTTTTGAGCTTTTTGCCGAAGAGTTACGTAAATCGATGTTCAATATTCGTAAGCGCTTAGGCGGCGTGCGTCATCAAGAATTGACGAGTATGCTCGATAATGCTCTGGCAGCACACGAAGCGGGTGATAACAGCTTACACCGTGAGTGGATTCGAGTACTGTTAAGTGAATATTATGATCCCCAGTATGATTATTTATTAGAGAAACGCAAAGAGCGAATCGTATTTCGTGGCAATGCTGCAGAAGTCGAAGCCTACTTGCAGGCTTTGAATTAAGCAAAACGATAACTTATTAATTTAAACGTTTGGAAAACAAAAATGAAAAAACAAATCGCTATTTTAGCAACCGCATTCACGTTATTAGCGCCGCTATTATTTATGGCTTCTGCACAAGCTGCCATGAAGGCCGAAGAGAAGCCTACGTTTGTATTTACCGCGATCCCTGATGCCGATGAATCACGTTTACAGCAACGTTTTAATAAAGTAGCTGTGTATTTATCAGAAAAGCTAAACGTTGATGTTAAATACATTCCGGTTAAATCTTATGGTGCTGCCGTAACGGCTTTTAGAAATGATCAAGTTCAACTTGCTTGGTTTGGTGGTTTATCGGGTGTTCGTGCTCGTACTTTAGTTCCTGGTTCTGAAGCCATTGCGCAAGGTTTTGAAGATCAGTCTTTTAAAAGCTATATTATTGCTCATCACTCTACTGGCCTAAAGCCAAATGCTGATTTATCTGATGCGTTTAAAGCGTTTAATACCAAGGATATGACTTTTACTTTTGGTTCTAAAGGCTCGACTTCTGGTCGTTTAATGCCTGAGTTTTATTTGCGCGAAGAGTTTAAAGCAGCACCTAATGATGTATTTTCTCGTATAGGTTTTTCGGGTGATCACAGCCGCACCATTGCACAGGTACAGTCTGGTGCTTATCAGGTAGGCGCAGTAAACTTTAAAGTTTGGGAGAAAGAATTGGCGTCTGGAAAAATTGATACCAATAAAGTCTCTGTTATTTGGACAACGCCAACGTATCCTGATTACCAGTGGACCATTCGTAACGACGTTGATCAGCGTTTTGGTGCTGATTTTAAACAGTTAGTACGCAAAACCTTGTTGGAAATGAATGACCCGGATTTGTTGGCAAGTTTTCCTCGCCAATCATTTATCCCAGCATCGAATGCTGATTATGCGCCGATTGAAAATACGGCCCGTGCAATTGGTTTGATTGATTAAACCTATGTTCAAGCTCGATAATTACCAGCTCGATACACGATTAAAAAATATCTCCCTCAGTATTAATGCGGGGGAGAAAATCGCGTTACTAGGGCCTTCTGGTGGTGGTAAAACCAGTTTATTGAACGTACTGCACCAGCAGTGCGCTAATAACATCGCTTGGTGTCCGCAAGAACATGGTTTGGTAGAAGCGTTATCGGGTTATCACAATATTTATATGGGGCAGCTACAGAAGCATAATGCATTGTATAATCTAGTCAATTTATTAAAGCCCCTTTCAAAACATAAAAACGAAATATCAGAATTAGCACGCTTGTTAGCATTAGATCCTGAATTGCATTTATGGACGTCGGTTTCACAGCTATCGGGTGGCCAGAGACAACGCATTAGTATTGGCCGTGCATTATATCGAAGCCAAGATACTTTTTTGGGGGATGAGCCTGTCTCGAGCTTAGATCCAGTTCAAGCTCAGATGATTCTGGAGTTAATTCTGCGTCGTCATAATACGGTTATTTTAGCGCTTCATAATCGACAGCAAGCCCTCAATAACTTTGATCGTATTATTGGCATTAAAGCAGGCAGCATTATTTTTGATTCCCCAGCGAAAGAGTTTGCTAAGAATAAATACCAAGCGGGTCTGCTCGACTCACTTTATGAGTAACGAGTAAATATGCTTATCTCTTTTTTAAGTTCTGTTCTCGGTTCTTCTTCCCGTTTCTTTTCCAAATCTCTATTGGGTTCTAGCCGACGTTTATCGTTCACCTTTATTGTTACAGCGTTGCTTTGTATACCTTTTGCCGACTTGGTTATTTATCAGGTAGAACCTTGGCAAGAACTGTCTCGAATCGGACAGGGGATAATTCAACCAAGCTTTCCAGAAATAGCCGTTCTTGCCGATAGCTTGATGATTACCGTGGCATTCGCGTTGATCGCTGTTGCGGGCGCTGCTTTTTTAGGTTTGTTATTCGCTTTGGTTTTTCACTCCAAAATAGTACGTGTATTTTCAGCCTCGATAAGAGCGGTACATGAATTATTCTGGGGGCTGATATTTATGCAGGTTTATGGATTGTCGGCGACGACGGGAGTATTAGCAATCTTGGTGCCTTTTACGGGCATCTTTGCCAAAATGTTTGCTGAGATTATTGAGCAGCAAAGCACTGTTCCTAATTCAACCATAGCCCCCAAAACGGATCGATTTAGTCGCTATTTTTATAGTTGGCTTCCCCAGTCGTGGCCGCAAATGGTGAGCTATACACGTTATCGTTTTGAGTGCGCTCTGCGTTCCAGTACGATCTTAGGCTTTATCGGTTTACCAACCTTAGGATTTTATTTAGAAACGGCCTTCAAACAAGGTCAGTACGATGAAGCGGCAGGGCTGTTATTCTCATTTTTTCTTTTAATTGCCAGCATTCGTTGGTGGCTACACAGTCGAGTATTGCCCGCTTATATTCTTGTACCTATTTATCTCGTACTTTCTTTTATTGCTTTACCTGAAGCACCGCAGGTATATGGCAGCTCCTTAGTTCAATTTTTAACCTACGATGTTTGGCCAAAATCTCTATTAAGCGGAGATTTGAGTAGCGCGATGAATTGGTATCAACATCAGCTATTGGATGTCGCATTGCCTGCACTCTGGGATACCTTATTATTATCTCAGCTGGCATTAGTGCTTACTGGTATTTTAGTTTTAGTGTTTTATCCATGGGCAAGTAAGGCATTTTTTCCTAATAAGCTTTCGTTAATAAGAGGGCTTGGAAGAAGCTTTTTGTTAATTTTACGTTCTATCCCTGAAATGATTTTCGCTTTTGTTTTTTTACTAATACTAGGACCATCAGGCATCCCTGCAGTGCTGGCGCTGGCTTTACACAATGCTGGATTGATTAGTTATTTATTAATGCGTCATAGTGAGCAGCTAAAATATCGAGCAGATTCTGGCAAGGGGATTAATCATTATTTTTATGAGGTCACTCCTAGGGTTTACCCTCATTTTTTAAGTTTGTTATTGTATCGCTGGGAAGTGATTATTCGTGAAAGTGC
>CAWVSY010000084.1:0-9054 GCA_963933055.1 uncultured Oleispira sp. | reverse complement strand
CCGCCCTTAGCTCAGTTGGATAGAGTGTCGGCCTCCGAAGCCGAAAGCCGCAAGTTCGATTCTTGCAGGGCGGACCATTTCCTTTTTTTTGACTCCTACCGCAGTGACCAATTTTTGCTAGTTTTTGCGTCGGTGACCAAAACGTGACCAAACGGTGACCATAGCTAAAAACATCTCTACTTTAAGGCAATATGAAATGAGTACTGCCCTCCTTTTTTACCATAGTGATTGAGAGTGCTATTTATCATTACTTAGTTAACTACTGCCATCTTGAATTCTTCGTTGTATCGTTCACCAATATTAGGTCTCCTGCTAGCTCATTGCATAGTTAAAGAGTGTCTAGTGAAATAGGGGCGATTCAGTTGGCTGCTACTTGTTTGACCAATGTGCTGAAACTTTCATTATTGTACGCCTCCTTGCGTGACGGTTACTTGCAGTGTGGTTGCAAACTCAGGTGTCAGCCCTTCGCTATCCATTACGGTAGCCGTGATAGTTTGTACGCCTTCTGTTAGGGTGGCATTAATAATGGTGCCAGTGCCTAAATCACCGTCAATGGATGAGCTCCAAGTAATATTTTCTGACAAATAACTGTGCGGTAAAGCTTAAGTTGAGCAAATTTCTAGATAACTTGAGCATTTTTATAAATCAGGCCTCTATTTCTAGATAACTTAAGCACTTGGGATTTCTACTTAAAAAAATAATCAATCTGTAAGCCACGCCATTATTACGTTTCTAGATAACTTGAGCAAGCTGCCGCACATTGCTAAAAATTATGCAGACAAGCACTAAATAAGAAAAAACTAGATAACTTGAGCCATTACACCCGCATAAAGAGCTTTCAGCTTGCTGTGCATTCCTTGTACCGATTAATAGCAGCTCTTCCAGCCCTTGGTATTACTTGGGTGGTAAGATTTTTATGGCGTACAAATTAATTATTATTCACGCTGAATATTCATCGCCTTGATGCCCTTTTTAGGGGGGGGACTAAAGGAAAAGGTTATAAAAACTTTTATATTAGTAACTTTCATCAGATCATATATAAACCGCACTAATCATCAAGGTTAAACTTAACTCTCCGCATTGATTGCGGGCTTGATTTGAATCGTCATATCACTATTCCCTGCAGCAGATCGATTGAGAATAATTGCTAAATTCATGAAACACAATTGAGGCCGATCCATCACTTCAAAGCTATTAATGATAATAAATAAGCTACCGTACTAGAATAAAAGAAATTCAACTCTCGCTAGAAGATTAGACTAGCTATAATTGAAGCTTGGATAAAGATGTTTCTTAAGCCAAGTGTTTATCTGAAAGAAGTATTCACAAGGCTACCAGCAGCCATTTGCGTTGAAGATATTGAGGCATTACTACCTTGGAATATTGCGAAGGTGGTTTTTATGCTCTTACGTTTTAACAAAAATTTAGTCGCCAAAAGTCAATCGCTTAAAAGTTAACTTTGATAGTTATTGACCAGTTGGCTTAGTTAATAAATCCTGCAAAATACCGCAATTTTTTACGGTCTGATTATCACGGCATTTTGAACGTAAATCAGTTAATGAGCCTTTCAGTTTTTTCAGTTCAGTCATACGAAGGTTAATTTGTTTGATGTGCTCGTCAATTAAGTGATTGACGTCTTCACATTGAGTTTCCGGTGACTGCTTTAAGTTGAGCAATTGCTTGATTTCCGCAAGCGTAATATCCAGGTTACGGCAATGTTTAATGAATATGAGTTGCTCCAAGTTTTTTTGATCATAAAGTCGGTAATTACACTCGCTACGCCGAGGAGCGCTTATTAATTCCTCCTTTTCGTAGAAACGAATGGACTGAACTGAACAACCCGTTAATTTTGCTAATTCACCGATTTTCAAACAAACACCTTTTTACGATTGACTCTATAGTGACTATAGAGTTTAAACTCACTAATACTAATAAAACAAGGTATTTTTAAATGACAGAAACTTGCAGTGGACAATGTCAAAGCGAGCCTGTGGAAATAAAGGCTACCACGGTCGACGACAATGCCTCTTTTGACAAAGAATTCACCAGTGAATTTATAGTGCCTAAAATGGATTGTCCTTCGGAGGAACGACTCATTCGATTAACGCTCGACAGCATCAAGCCATCGGTTGGTTTACTGTTTGATATTCCAGCACGCAAAGTCAGGGTTTTTCATGGGCATAATTTGGAGGAGATCACTACAAGACTCGAGTCTTTGAAGTTTGGTGCCAAGTTAGAAAACACGCAAGAAACTTGTGGTAAAGAAGCTGCCAAAGCGACGGCGTCAGCGAAAGAAGCAGAAATCCAAGAAATGCAGATCCTTAAGTGGTTGCTTGCCATTAACGGATTCATGTTTGTTGTTGAAATAATCGTTGGTTGGATGGCCCAATCGGCCGGTTTAATTGCAGATTCTCTCGACATGTTTGCTGATGCTACGGTTTATGGCTTGGCACTCTATGCCGTTGGTCACAGTGTTAAAAAGAAGCTTAAAGCGGCGCGTGTTTCTGGCTGGTTGCAAATGATTTTAGCCTTAGGTGCATTGAGTGAAGTATTACGCCGTTTTATATTTGGAAGCGATCCCGCTTCAACCTTGATGATGGGGTTTGGGCTCCTCGCTTTGATCGCTAATGTTACTTGCTTGATGCTGATTTTTAAAAATAGAGAGAGTGGCGCTCATATGAAAGCTAGCTGGATTTTTTCTGCCAATGATGTCATTGCCAACCTTGGGGTAATATTGGCCGGATTTCTGGTCGCATGGACGGGCTCGCTTTACCCTGACCTGGTGATTGGGTTAATCATTGGTGCGATTGTATTAACCGGTGCTCGTCGTATTTTACAGCTAAAATCTTAATCGAAAGGAACTGTCTGCTGAATACTCATAACCCAAAAAACTTTATACCAGCTTTGAGATATCACGCCTTCACTCGCTTTTATGACACGGTCGTCCGTTTTACCACGAGAGAAACCGTGTTTAAGACCGCTCTAGTAAAGCAATCTGTCTCTCATCCTGGAGAACGCTTGCTCGACCTTGGATGTGGAACAGGTACTTTGACTATGATAATGGCTGAGAACGAGGCTGAACTTCAGGTTGTCGGGGTCGATACCGATCCGACAACACTTGAAAAAGCTCAAAAAAAGCTGTCTTCTTTTGGTAACCGCGTCTCGCTACAACAGGGCTTTGCGCAACAGCTGCCATTCAAAAGAGACTCATTTGTGATCGTTGTATCGAGCCTGTTCTTTCATCATCTGACAAAAGCACAAAAAATTGAGACCTTGAAAGAGATATTCCGCGTCTTAAAGCTTGGCGGGCGATTACATATTGCAGATTGGGGGAAGACATCATCCTTTGTTCAACAAGTATTATTTATCGTCGTCCAGCTGCTTGACAGATTCGAAACAACCCAAGACAGTGTTGAGAACGCCCTACCGAAATTAATTAAAGACTCGGGGGTCACCCATATCGCAAACAGGCATTTTTTCGACCCCATTAGGCACTATCCGGTTATTTCAGGCAATCAGACTATGATTGTGCAGTTAGTCTTAATGAATAATCGCGAATGCATTATTTTAACCTCCCAAATAAAAGCTAGAGAATAGAATGCCGATGAAAAAGTGGTCGTCATATTGGTTGGTTTTATTGATTGTGATGCAGTCAATTACCGCTATTGCCGACACCACCCAAGCACATCAATCTGAAGATATTCAAACTCCGACTGAAATCACTCAACCACAGTTGTTTGAAAAACCAACCCGATTTTTTAATGATGGGTTCGATTGTTATTGTTATTGTTATTGCCACTTGTACTTAAGTGACTTGCCGACATTTTCGTTTGACTCTTTATCGTCCCTCAGAACTTTAGTGCTTAATGGATATCGTAATACAACACTTAGCGGGTCACGGTCTTCAGTATTTCGCCCACCCAAAGTTTAATCCGACAATTATTTAATCACTCTTATATTTAGCCAGTGTCATGACATGTGTCCTGACGTTAACCTTTTATTATAAAGCCGTGGAATTTTTACATGAAAAAAAGCCTTAACAGGTCAAATTTTAGCGTGCAAACTAAAAGAACATTCGGAATATGGTTCACTATTATTTGTTGTTTAACCAGTTTTCAAGTGACCTCAGCGCCGCATCACCTGACGATATACTCACATTAACAGAGGCTATCAAACGTTCTCTCGAACAAAACCCCTCCCTCAAAGTATTTGCTTTTGGCTTGCAAAAAATGGGGAATACATTGAAGAAATGAAAGTCCTTAAAGTAGATCCCTTGAATCATCTGCATAACCAACTGAACAAGAAGCTACTAACCGCTGAGCTTGGAATCTAGTTATCACTTCATCCAGCAAGTTCTCAGTCATTATGCTGATTCTTACTACTTCAATTATTCAGTGGCACTCTATCCAGTTTTGGGTAGAGATCGCTGAGAGTATTGGGGTTCTCTGGAGCATTGCCATTGAAGCGGCTGCAGTTTGGCTTTGGTGGCATAAGAAAGCGGTATTGGCGTTCATTGCTTCTTCCCTATTAATGGCAGGGCCGCTGTATTCATTAAGCGCGCCTGTTTATGAAGGTAAGCAATCTGAGGTTACTTTGACGTCTAGTCATCAGCAACAATTCGATCTTTCCAGAGCGTCGATTACCGCCTTGAAGCAATCATTAGATAGCTACCAAAAAAATAGCTTATCTCGTGTTGGCTGGGCAACTCGAATAGACGAAACTCGAAACGCATTGCAGGCAGAAATGGCAAGCCTGAAAAACCTCATTAATGCAGGCCCTAAGCTGAAACAAACACCAATGCCTTGGTTAGTTATTGCTATAGAGGTGCTAGGACTGGCCGTGCTTCTATTGACTCAAGTTCTTACTATTCAGGCGTTACAGGGAATTGCGGTAAAGTCGAAACAACCTGAAACAGCTGAGGATTCAAAGCATGATTATTCCGAACTGGCTCTTGCTCTATCAAGCCGTCTTTCAGATACGTTGAACGCAGAGGGGCTAAGTCAGGCTGAGTGGGCTCGGCGTAATGGTGTATCAACCAAGACTGTTTCTATGCTGATTAATCACCAGAAACGATCCGGATCAGGTAAGGAATGTGTTTCGAAAAATGAGTTGGGTGGGATTCAAAGCGCTCTGAATTGAACAATTCTGTCACGATTAAAAATCACAAATCATTGGTAAAAATCACGTTGATTATTTACCTATTCACCGTAACATTGAAACTAATAACGTGTTTCATTGAGGATATTAAAATGGAAATAGCACCAGAGAATGTAACGAACGCAATGGTAAATAAAAAGATTGCCTATGTAGATATGGACCATACATTATGTGATTTTTCGGCCTCATACTTGAAATACAAAACAGATTTTCCTGAAGTTGAGTATCCACATAGCGTACCAGGGTTTTCAGCGGCCTGGCACCGATGCCAAATTCTATTAAGGTGTATCAATGGCTAGAGAGTCTAAGCAATGTTAATTTGTATATCCTAAGTTCTAAATCCCTGCTCTTACACGGTGAAGAGGCTTTGGGTAGAGGAACACCTAGGACTTGATGCTGCCTACAAATTAATTATTAGTCCCAATAAAGGATTAAATTTAGGCCACTACCTCATTGATGATTACATTGGTAAAGGTCAAGAAAACTTTGAAGGACAACTGCTTCAGTTTGAGTCAAGTGAATATCCAGTCTGGAAATCAATACGCAGATTTTTTGAGCTCTAATTAAATTGATAGATACTCGACAACCACATTTTACGCTCTCTCAGATGCCGTGTAATCCCCACGAAAGTTAATAGCAACCATAAATAGAGATTTTCCGCACACTAAACGAAAGGAATAATCAGATGCCACGGAGGCTGTAGATAAATCTGTGTAACTGCTTATCATAAGAGCCAGTAATGGCTAAGGATAAGTAGTTATGAACAAAGAAGCACTTGAAGCTTTTGCCCGTGAAGCGGCCAAAGGCATAAAAACAGAACAAGATCTTAATGATTTTCGTCAGATGCTTACCAAGGTTACCGTTGAGCGTGCATTAAATGTTGAGCTTGATGATCATCTTGGTTACGATAAACATGAAGTCTCTCGTACTTCCAATAGCCGCAACGGCACCACAAGCAAAACCCTTCGCACCGAAGATGGCCAGTTCGAGCTCAATACACCGAGAGATCGAGAAGGAAGTTTCGAGCCTAAATTGGTTAAGAAAAATCAAACCCGATTCACTTCAATGGATGACAAAATCCTCTTCCTTTATGCTCAAGGAATGACGACTCGTGAAATCGTTAAAACTTTTAAAGAACTCTATGGTGCTGATGCTTCTCCAAGTTTAATTTCTAAGGTCACTGATTCCGTCATTGAAGAAGTTGTTGAGTGGCAATCTCGAGAGTTAGATCCCATCTATCCAATCGTTTATCTGGACTGCATTGTACTCAAAATCAGGCAAGACAAGCAGGTTATAAACAAGGCCATTTATCTTGCTTTAGGCGTCAACATGGAGGGCCATAAAGAATTATTAGGCATGTGGATTTCCGAAAACGAGGGGGCTAAGTTTTGGCTGAATGTATTAACTGAATTACAGAATCGAGGTGTGCAAGACATCCTAATTGCTTGTGTAGATGGCCTTAAAGGCTTTCCTGATGCGATCAATACGGTATTTCCAGAAACCCAAATACAGCTTTGTATCGTGCATATGGTTCGCAACTCGATGAAGTATGTTCCTTGGAAAGATTACAAAGCGATTACGGCAGATTTAAAGACGATATATCAAGGGAGTACCGAAGAAAGCGCACTAAAGGCCCTTGCTGATTTCTCTAATAAATGGGATGAGAAATACCCTCAAATCAGTCGCTCCTGGAAAGCTCACTGGGAGAATTTGAATACATTATTTCAATACCCTGAAGACATCAGGAAAGCGATCTATACGAAAAATGCTATCGAGTCTCTTAACAGTGTCATTCGCAAAGCAACGAAGAAGCGTAAGGTTTTTCCTACGGAGGAGTCGGCCAAGAAAGTGGTTTATTTAGCGATACGCCAAGCGTCTGAAAAATGGACGATGCCAATAAGAAATTGGAAAACGGCCTTGAACCGATTTATGATCATGTTCGAAGACCGTTTAAAAGACTATATTTAAATAGAGCAGTTACACAGAATTATTTACAGGGTCTCTGTAAATCGTTTAAAGCTGAATACATGATTAATACTCGAATCTATTGAAAACTCAACCTCACCATGAAACATCGCGAACATAAGCTGTACAATTGAATTCCTACCCTAGATACAACAACTGAAGAGTCTTCAGTTCTACGAGATTTTTTACAAGTCGATCGATCAACTCCAACCGCTAAAAGTTTATTAACAATTAAAATTCTCTAAGCTTCGATTACTGTAAAAGAGGGTAGGATCCAATTCAATCATTTGATCAAAGTTAAACTAAAAGATCAATTAAAGCTTACGAAAAGAATAACCCTTCATTACAAAGTTTTATTAGACTTAAACCCATAAGCTAATATATTATTCGCACCTAAACTTATTTTTCTGGTGGATTTAGTGAACAAGCGCCCCTTGCTAACCGTACTACTAATACTTCTGATTGCTTTGCAGTCTGTAGTTGCTAGTGCAGACGTGCATGCGCTATTTAATGCTCCAATCGATCATAATGATCTTGCGTTAGAACATACCCACAGTGGCGATACATCGGTTTATGGGCATTCTTCTAACGAAGAGCACGCCTCTGCAGACATTCAACAAAACAGTTCCGATCAAGTAAGCGACCAAAATACCGAGATAAATTGTGAGCATTGCTGTCACTGCCACAACCCAAACCCTGTATCGGCACTGGTGAAAGAGCTGTCATCTCATAGGGACTCTTTGGACCTACAAAGTTTACGTACCACCTACCAAAAACGCTCTGAACTCCATTCTCCGGCGCTACGCCCTCCTATTGCCAACGTTTAACTTCAAAGTTATTGGCAACAGACCTCTATATTGATTGTAAATTATGAACGTCTGCTGTCCTTATTTTTTAATTTAAACAGGGCAAATTCATGATTCTTTTACAGAATGCTTTACACAGACCTACTGTGCGATTACTTGCGATCGCCAGTGTGATGGCAGTATTCGTACCCACTGCACAGGCTCAACAATCCAGTGGCAATAACATGCACTGGCTACGCCAGCAGATTGAAGTCTTACCAGAAATACATGCAGCACAGCAGAAGCGAGACGCTTCTTTGTCTCAAGCGGACTCTTACTCACGAGCGCTATATAACCCTGAACTCGGTACTGGCTATGAGCGTGAAGGTGAACAAGATAACTATCAGGTCAGTATCAGTCAGAAAATAGATTGGTGGGATCAAAAAGGCAGCCGAGAGCAACAAGCTCAGTTCTTACGTATTCAGGCTGAACAAGACTACCGCTTTAACTATCAAACCATATTAAAAAACGCACTGCTGGCTTTTGTAAATTGGCAGGCCGCTAAGCAAAGATACGAACTCGCGTTAGATCAGGAGCAGCAGCTTGATCAGCTTATTAAGCTGGTTAAAAGCCGCTCAGCGAATGGTGACCTTGGTCAAATTGATGTTGAACTCACCCTACTGTCATTATCACAAACGTTAGCCGATACAGCTCAAGCAGTGGCGGCTTATCACAGCGCTGAAAACAGGGTTCGCCAGTGGATGCCAAATTGGCAGCCTACTACACCGGTTTTGAATGCCGCTTTTTGGAGTAATACTCAGCAGTTTTTAACCACTGATACATCCAATCCACAGCAAAGTGATAAAGAGCTTCTGCAAGCATTGCCCGAACTTCGTATTGCGAAAGCTGAATGGAAAATACAGCAAGCGCAAGCAGAAACAGTTCGTCGTGGTAATAAGGCAGAACCAACGATCGGCATTACTGCAGGGCAAAATGGCAACACTGATGTTGTAGGTTTGAATTTATCGATTCCGTTAAACATTCGTAATAATTACAGCGCAGTTAACCAGGCTGCTTTGCAAGGTGCTTACGCAGCGGAATCGGAATATCTAGCCAAACACCGTCAGCTTTCTTATCAGTTAGATTC
>CAWVSY010000083.1:0-9547 GCA_963933055.1 uncultured Oleispira sp. | reverse complement strand
GTTCTTGTTAGTCCAATCCATTTCAGAAACGTGTACTAGACCTTCAACGCCTTCTTCCAACTCAGCAAAACAACCGTAGTCAGTCAAGTTCGTTACTTTAGCAGTAACGATTGCGTTTTCTGGGTAGCGTGCTTTGATCTCAACCCATGGATCTTCACCCAATTGCTTAAGACCTAGAGAAACACGGTTACGTTCGCGATCGAATTTCAATACTTTAACGTCGATTTCGTCGCCAACAGCAACGATTTCACTTGGGTGCTTAATGCGCTTCCAAGCCATATCAGTGATGTGCAATAGACCGTCAACACCGCCCAAATCAACGAAAGCACCGTAGTCAGTAAGGTTCTTAACGATACCTTTAACAGACTGACCTTCTTGCAAGTTAGCAAGCAATTCTTCGCGCTCTTGGCTGTTAGCAGCTTCAAGAACAGCACGACGAGAAACAACAACGTTGTTACGCTTAGCATCTAGCTTGATTAGTTTGAAATCTAATTCTTTACCTTCCAAGTGCAATGTATCGCGCACTGGACGGATATCAACCAAAGAACCCGGTAGGAATGCACGAATGTTGAACAATTCAACCGTGAAACCACCTTTAACTTTACCGTTGATAACGCCTTTAACAACAGCGTTTTCTTCGAATGCTTTCTCAAGCTCTTTCCAAGCTTCAGCACGTTTCGCTTTTTCACGAGATAGCTTAGTTTCACCAAAACCATCTTCTACTGCGTCAAGAGCAACTAGAGTCTCATCGCCAATCGCTACTTCCAACTCGCCTTTGTCATCTAAGAACTGGCTGCGTGGAATGATGGCTTCAGATTTAAGACCTGCGTTAACCGTTACCCAATCGCTATCGATATCTACAACTGTACCGGTAACGATAGAACCTGGTTTCATGTCCAGAGTTTGTAACGACTCTTCAAATAACTCAGCAAAATTTTCCATTAATACATCCTATCGGGTTGGTGAAGGCAAGCCTATCACCCCGCCAAGCAGTCAGATACTTGGGGTCATAATAAAAAACTCCGCACATCCCGTACGATAGTACGCCTGACAATGTGCAGAGTTTTTAAGGTTCTTTTATAAAGAGATATTAGGCTAACAAGCCTGCTTTTTGGGCAGCTTGCTGAACCTGTTCAAATACGGTTTCTATACTCATACTGGTGCTATCAATAACAATCGCATCGTCAGCTGGCTTCAAGGGTGCTACCGCTCGGTTCATGTCGCGATCGTCGCGCGCTCTAATATCTTCGATAATTCCGGCAAGACTAGCATTTTTACCGCTTTCTATCAACTGCTTATAGCGACGCTGCCCACGCTCTTCCGCACTGGCCGTTAAATACACTTTTAATTCTGCGCTTGGAAAAACAACCGTTCCCATATCACGACCATCCGCAATCAAGCCTGGCTGTTGCTGAAAAGCACGCTGACGATCCAATAAAGCAGAACGAACCGAAGTGACTGCTGCTACTTGAGAAGCGATAGCGCCCGCTTCTTCGGTACGAAGGTTTGAGGTCACATTTTGACCTTCTAAAATAACTTGCACGCCAGCTTCAGCTGCAGTCTCTGTATTTGAAGGAACTTTAAACTGCACATCTAAATGTGCGGCAATCGCTTCTAAGCCTGCTTCGTTATCAAAGGCAACACCATGTTGTTTTGCAGCTAACGCTGTAACTCGATACAAGGCTCCGCTGTCTAATAGTGCCCAGTTCAATTTTGCCGCAAGCATTTGGCAAAGCGTGCCTTTACCAGCACCCGACGGACCATCAACGGTAATAATTGGGCCGCTTAACTTAACTTCAGGCAAATCTTTAACTTCTATATCACTCATATCAATTCCTTCAATTTTCATTCCTGAAACAGGACTGAGCCTTTCTTCCGCAAAACGGCGCAAATACATCCTTGTAGCCTTAAGCTCGGCATCCATGCCTCCCATATTTGCTCTAGTAAGACTCAGTCATGCTTCCTGAAAATTTATTCACTCTCAACCGAAACCTGAATACCAGCGCCACAGGCCAGTTCAACAAAGCCAGGGAATGAAGTCGCTACATTTGCACAGTCTTTTACCAAGATAGCGGCATTAGCGCGCAAAGACGCAATGGTAAAGCTCATCGCGATGCGGTGATCATCAACACTATCGACTTCGCCGCCATTGAAAGAGCCTTCGCTACCAAAGCCTTTGATGATTGCTCCATCTTCTGTGCCAACCGCATCAACACCTAATGTCTGCAAACCATCAACCATGGCTTGAATGCGGTCAGATTCTTTAACGCGCAACTCTTCAGCACCGGTTAAAACCGTTGTGCCTTCTGCACAGGCTGCTGCGACAAAGATCGCCGGAAATTCATCAATCGCTAACGGCACCTGATCTTCTGGAACCTGAATGCCTTTTAGCTGGGCGCTACGAATGCGTAAATCAGCCACCGGCTCGCCACCCACTTCACGCTCATTGAGCATGTCGATATTCGCGCCCATCTGGCGAAGAATATTAATCACACCGACACGCGTTGGGTTGATACCCACATGCTGCAAAGTAATATCAGAATCTTTAGCGATACTCGCCGCAACCATAAAGAAAGCCGCTGAAGAAATATCAGACGGCACATCAATCGCCGTTGCCGTTAATTTGCCACCGGGGCGAACCGTTACTTTAGGGCCATCCACTTCAACTGGGTAACCAAAGCCTTTTAACATACGCTCGGTATGGTCACGCGTCGGAGCGGGTTCGATCACCGTGGTTTCGCCTTCAGCGTACAAGCCCGCTAATAATAAACAGCTCTTAACTTGCGCACTGGCCATAGGCAAGACGTAATGAATGCCTTTTAATGGTTGAGCGCCCTTAATTTTTAAAGGAGGTCGACCATTCTCCGCTGACTCAATAACAGCACCCATTTCACGTAATGGATCGGCTACTCGATTCATAGGACGCTTAGATAAAGAAGCATCCCCTGTCATTTCAACATCAAAGTTTTGCGCGGCCATCAAACCTGACAATAAACGCATCGACGTGCCAGAGTTGCCCAAATACAAAGCATTCGGGGGTGTTTTTAAACCGTGCAAACCAACGCCATGAACAGTAACACGACCACGATGCGGCCCTTCAATAACAACGCCCATATCACGGAAAGATTGAAGTGTCGCAAGGCTGTCTTCACCCTCTAAGAAACCGGTTACTTCTGTTGTGCCTTCAGCCAAAGAACCCAACATAATAGAACGATGTGAAATCGATTTATCACCAGGAACACGGAATTCACCGGAAAGCTTTCCACCCGGCTTTGCTACATAATTTACAATCTGACTTGTCATGGAATCCACATACGCTCTGCGAGCAAGTATTTTAGTAAAATGATCTCGTGCAGCTTTTGCACGGGTAAAGGTGCCCATCATCTGGGTCTTATCTTCATTTGCAATCACTTCTCGCAGCTGTTGCAAATCAGCAGTGAATAAATCCAATGCTTTTAATACTTCATCTTTATTACCAACAAAAATGTCGCGCCACATGATTGGGCTACTGGAAGCAATTCGAGTAAAGTCTCGAAAACCGCCTGCTGCATAATTAAAGATGTCATTATTTTCTTCATCGTTCGCTAAGGTATCAACCAACGAATATGCGAGCAAATGCGGAAGATGACTGGTTGCGGCCAGTACTTCGTCATGATGCTGAACGGTCATCAGCTCAACTTTACCGCCGGTTACTTGCCACGCATCACTGACTAAATCCAAAGCCATTTCACTGGTACGTTTTTCTGGGGTTAAAATTATTTTGTGATTCTTAAATAATTTTTCATCCGCGGCCGACACACCACTGCGCTCCGAACCCGCAATAGGATGACCTAATACAAAGCGATCAAAATCTTCGCCTAAAACGTCAGTAACCGCTTTGGAAATACACCCTTTAACACTGCCTACATCGGTAAGCACAGCATTATTCGCAATACTCGATTTAATCTGTTCAAGAACATCAGCAACCGCTAAAATCGGCACCGAGATAATAACCAAATCGGCATCACGCACAACGTCACACACATCAATAGAAAAGTCGTCAATCAGGCCCGCTTGTAAAGCTTGCTCCATTGAATCCATGTTGCGATCAAAGCCTGAGACATGACCAATACACTTAGCAAGCTTTAAAGCCTTCACCCAAGAACAACCAATTAGGCCTAAACCAATAATCGCAACTTTGGGGATATTCAGGTTTCGATGCTTATTGAACGAACTCAAGAGCGCGCATCCGATAAAATCTTTTTCAGCTTAGCGATAAACGTTTTATTTTCTGCTGGCGTACCAATAGAAACACGTAAATAAGTTGGCATTTCATAATTAGCGATTGGACGAACAATCACACCAACCGCCAATAATTGAGCATTCACCTCAGCGGCTGAAATTTTTGTTGCTTTTTGATCGATCAGAGCTGGAATTTCAAAGCTTATGAAGTTACCTACCGACGGAATATAAGGCAAATCCATTTCATCAAAAGATTGAGTTAAATACACCATACCTTCATCATTAACCGCTTTGCTTTTTGCAACGTATTCTTCATCATTCAATGTCGCTACCGCCGCCGCAAGTGCAAACGAGTTAACATTAAAAGGAGGACGCACACGATTCATTAAATCAGCAACTTCAGGACTTGAAATACCATAACCCACACGCAAAGATGCTAAGCCATAGGCTTTAGAAAATGTACGTGTAATAACGAGATTGGGATATTTTGGCAATAGCGTTAAGCCATCACAATAATCGGCTTCATTGACATATTCAAAATAGGCTTCATCCAAAACAACAATAACATCACTTGGCACTTTCGCCATAAAGGCAGCCACTTCCGTTTGGGTTAGCCAAGTACCGGTTGGATTATTTGGATTGGTCACAAATACTAAACGTGTTTTATCCGTTATCGCTGCAGCCATCGCATCAAGATCATGACCATAATTTTTCGCGGGCACAACCCTACACTCACCACCTTGAATCTTGGTCACCAAACCATAGATGGCAAACGCATGCTGAGAGAAAACAACCTCATCACCTTTTGATACAAAGCAAGTCACGATAAAATCTAAAATATCACTAGAGCCATTACCAAGAGTAATGTTCTCTGGGGCAATTGGCGATGTATCTGTACTCAGCTTTTGACATAAAGCTTGCTTAAGATCAAAACCATTACCATCAGGGTAACGCGTTAATTCTTGCGCTTCTTGCTCCATTGCGGCAATGGCTTTTTTACTTGGACCAATCGGATTTTCATTACTGGCAAGCTTCACAATGTCAGCCGGATTCAGACCAAACTCACGCGCTAGCTCATCAATCGGCTTACCTGGCTGATAAGGACGTAAACCTTGAATTTCTGCGCGTGCTTTTTCAACAAGTGCTTGTACTTTTTGATTAGTCATAATATTCAATTCAAAAATTAATGAATCATGATTGGCTGTTCTTCCATAAAACGGCGCAAATACATCCCTGTAGCCTTAGCTAAAACATCCATGTTTTAGATATTTATTACAGAACGAACCAATCATGATTTTGGTTGATTCTAATGGTCGATTCTAAATCGCCTCTAAACACGGCCTATAACAACTTAAAGCACGGCCTTTGGATATGAACCCAAGCACTTAAAATCAGTACATTGCTGCTGTACCAATGCCATGGATTTTTTCACCTTCTCTTCATTTTGGTGACCTTCAAGGTCGATAAAGAACATGTAATTCCAAGTGCCAGATTTCGATGGGCGCGTTTCGATACGCGTTAAGCTGACGCCTTCTTCATGAAATGGCGCTAACAAATGATACAAAGCGCCGGGTTCATTTTTGCTGGCGATTAATAATGACGTTTTATCATCACCACTAATCTCAGTCTCTTGCTTACCGACAATCAAAAATCGTGTTGTATTATCAGGCATATCTTCAATATTAGCCGTCGCAATATTTAAATCATAAAGTTCGGCGGCGGCTTCACTCGCAATCGCGGCAGCACCTTCTTCCTCTTGCGCACGTCGAGCAGCCTCAGCATTAGAACTTACAGCAATACGCTCAATACCTGGCCAATTAGCATCTAACCATTGACGGCATTGTGCCAATGATTGTGCGTGGGAATAAACCTTAGAGGGCCTGGCCACTACACACTCTTTTTTCAACAAGAAATGATGATGAATACGTAACGCTACTTCACCACATATGTGTAAATTAGAACCCACAAAGCTATCTAGAGTATGAGTAATGACACCCTCGGTAGAGTTCTCAACCGGAACAACACCAAAGTTTGCACCGCCCGCCTCTACTTCACGAAACACATCCGCAATAGAGCTTTGACTTTGGCACTGCACGGCGTGACCAAAATGCTTCAAAGCAGCCTGCTGTGTAAATGTTCCCTCAGGACCCAAGTAAGCAATTTTCATTGGCTCTTCTAAGGCCAAGCATTGAGACATAATCTCACGAAATAACCGTGCAACACCTTCAGCAGGTAACGGGCCTTGGTTACGCTCCATTACGCGGCGCAAAACTTGCGCTTCACGCTCTGGTCGATAAAAAACAACAGATTCACCCGGCCTAGAAAAATGCTCTTTCACATCAGCAACTTTCTGCGCGCACTGAGCACGTTTATTTACAAGCTGCTGAATCTGTTGATCAACACTGTCAATCTCATCGCGCAACTTGCCTAATTCTTCAGCTTCTGTGGTAAAACTATTCTTGGTCATGGAGTCCGTCTTCATCAAAAATATTGGGAGCTTGCTTGAGCCAGCCCTTAATTAGAGCTAGCTATTTTCTTTCGCAAATTTATCCATAAATGCAATCAAAGCATCAACGGCTTCTTCTCCAACCGCATTATAAATACTCGCTCGCATACCACCAACACTGCGGTGTCCTGCTAAATTCAACAAACCCGACTTTTCAGCTTGCGCCAAGAATGTCTTATCAAAATCCGAACTCACCAAAGTAAACGGAACGTTCATGATAGAGCGATTATTAATAGCAACAGGGTTCGCATAGAAAGGATTAGTATCAATAAAATCGTACAATTTCTTCGCTTTACGCTGATTAACTTCGGCCATAGCTTTTACGCCACCCTGAGCTTTTAGCCAAGTAAATACTAAGCCTGCTAAGTACCAACCATAACTTGGTGGTGTATTGTACATAGAATCATTGTCAGCCATAACTTTATAACTAAACATAGTTGGAGTGTCCTCTAGCACATCCCCTAAGCCGCCACTACCCAGAAGGTCTTCGCGAATAATGACGATACACAAACCTGCTGGGCCAATGTTTTTCTGAGCGCCAGCGTAAATTATAGCAAACTTAGAGACATCGATTTCTTCAGACAAAATGGCAGATGAATAATCAGCAACTAAAGGAATACCGTTGGTTTCTGGAATGTAATCGAACTGAACACCACCAATCGTTTCATTCGGCGTATAGTGAACATAAGCCGCTTCTGGATTCAGGTTTAATTCTTCTTGAGAAGGAGCAGAGGTAAAACCATTACCTTCTGTTGAAGCAACGACATTCACATCACAAAAGCGCTTAGCTTCAGCAATCGCTTTTTTTGACCACTGACCAGTATTGATATAATCCGCTGATTTCTTACCACGCAACAAGTTCATTGGAATCATAGTGAACTGACTGCTTGCACCGCCTTGCATAAAGAGCACTTTATAATTATCAGGTATTGCCATCAAATCGCGCAAGTCTTGCTCAGCTTTTTGAGCGATACCGACAAATTCAGGTGAGCGGTGACTCATCTCCATCACAGACAAACCTTTTTCCTGCCAATTTAATAGGTCGGATTGAGCTTGAGTTAATACATCAGTAGGAAGTGCCGCAGGACCTGCGCAGAAGTTATATAAACGAGTCATGATACCGTTTCATCAGTAAAGCCCTAATCAAAGGGCGTTAATTTTATACATCTGCCATCTTTATAATATTCAGAAATAAATAAAATGACAGATATTTTCAATCTTTAATCTTGAACTTGATTTTTGAACTTAAAAATCATTTCGTCTTGGCCAGCGCTTTCTTTTTCTGTGTTTCTACAATACGAAGTTTGTGCTTGCCATACGCCGCAGCAATCAAAGCCATAAACAAACCAGCGAATAAACCTGCTACGATGGCAAGCGCTACAATTAATAATTTGCGAGGCTTAACCGGACTCACAGGCACGATAGCTACTTCATCGATACGCGCTAAAATAATTTTTTCAAAATCAACATCCAGTTTTTCCAATGATTCAATTTCTAATAAAATCGGTGGTAAACCTCCAATAAAATAATCTTCTCCACGCGGTAAATTTTTCGCAGTCAACACTCTCGATTCTAATGCTTTAATTTCAGCGTCAATTGCCTTCGAGCCAAATAGATACAAAGGAGGCTTCTGCCCACCGATTAAGTCCATATTACTATAAACTGAATCCAGCTGACCAATTGCAGTTGCGATCGCATAGGCTTCTTTTAACTCTAAAATACGACGTGCTTTATCCCCGAAATATCCCTCACGCATAACATCAGCACGATAATTTAATGCTTCTATGCGCCCCCGTATATTTGCCAACATCGTATCGTAACTATCTCGCAAAGCACGAAATAAAGCATATTTAACAAAATCATTCAATAATGCACTAGCAAACTCAGCATCTGAAGATTTTAAGCTAACATGAACAAAAGATTCAGAATCCTTATTTCCAGAAGGATTGACTGAAAAGTTTTTATTAAAAGCACTGAAGTTCTGCTCTAACGTTAAACTATTATTATAAGCACCTGAAATCTCTTTAATTTCATTCAGCTTTAGCTCATAAAATTCCTTACGATAACCGGTAGACAACAAAGCAGACTGAGCAGATGCAAAAGCCGCAGAGACATTAAGGGAATAGATGTTTGCTAACTGAGGTCGGGAAAATTCAATCAAATCATTTGTTGTCGCGGATTTTACTGTCGCCTCCGCTTGATAAATCGGCACTGATTTAAATAGATAAAGCCCCGCTAAAATAACTGTGATGAATAAACCTAAAAACACCCAACGTTTGTGAGACCAAACATCATCAACGAGATCGAATAAATCGATCTCGTCGTCATTAGAATAAGCATTTTTACGAGTATCTAATTCAGTACCTTCTGCCATTATGATTGCTCTCCATCTAAATCAGGAGCATCAACATCAGTACCATTTAAATCAGAGCTATCCATATCGGAAGCCTCAATAGCATCAGAGCTTTCTGGCTGAACATCATCTACCTGAGTGCCATCGGCCGCCAAGTATTCAATCCCATCGTCAACTTCTTCTGGCTCGCAAACACGCTCAACACCAATCAAGCGCTCTTTTTCAGCCACTTTAATTAAACGAACACCTTGAGTATTACGCCCCAGGCAAGAAACAGAATCGGCCGAAGTACGAACTAAAGTCCCCTTATCACTGATCAGCATCACTTCGTCATTTTCAAAGACTTGAACCGCACCAATAATAATACCGTTACGCTCGTTCACGACCATTGCCTTAACACCTTGAGTGCCACGGCCTTTGGTTGGGAATTCTGTAATATCAGTACGTTTACCATAACCACGATCACT
>CAWVSY010000082.1:0-9695 GCA_963933055.1 uncultured Oleispira sp. | reverse complement strand
GTATCACCCATCTGCCAGCAGCGATCGATCACTTCCTGACAACGGCGTTCCATTTCAGGGTTTTCACGCTGAACAGAAGCAAAATCTAAATCTTCGTTCGATTGACCAGAAGCCATACTTGATGCAGCACCGCCACCCAAACCGATTTGCATGGCTGGGCCACCCAAAGCAATTAAGCGAGCGCCAACCGGAATGTCACCTTTTTGAACGTGTTCATCACGGATATTACCGTAACCACCGGCGATCATAATCGGCTTATGGTAACCACGCACTTCACCGTTAAATTCTTCTTCGAAGGTACGGAAGTAACCACAAATATTAGGACGACCAAATTCGTTATTAAACGCCGCTGCGCCCAACGGACCTTCAATCATAATATCTAAGGCAGAAACAATGCGCCCTGGCTTACCATAGTTCGATTCCCAATCTTGCTGGAAACCTGGAATATTCAAATCGGAAACGGTAAAACCGTTTAAGCCCGCTTTTGGCTTAGAACCACGACCGGTAGCACCTTCGTCACGAATCTCACCACCAGAACCCGTCGCTGCACCTGCATGAGGAGCAATCGCCGTTGGGTGGTTATGAGTCTCTACCTTCATTAATATATGCATCGGCTCTTCGTTATACGAATAACCACGAGTATCACTATTAGGGAAGAAACGACCTGCAGTAGCACCTTCAATAACCGACGCGTTATCAGCGTAAGCCGACAAAACACCGGCACTGTGGTTTTTGTAGGTGTTTTTAATCATTTGGAATAATGAATCTTCTTGCTCTTCACCATCAATCACCCAACTGGCGTTGAAAATTTTATGACGGCAATGCTCTGAGTTTGCCTGAGCAAACATCATTAATTCGATATCCGTTGGGTTACGTTCCAACTTCAAATAAGCGGCTAGCAAATAATCGATCTCGTCGCTTGCGAGCGCCATGCCCAATTCTTTGTCTGCTTGCTCTAATGCTGCACGACCACCGCCCAATACATCAACTGAAGTCATCGGTGCAGGCTCTGCATGATGGAATAATTGTTCGGCATCCGCTTTATTGCTTAAAACGACTTCAACCATGCGATCATGAATTAAACCACGAACCGTCTCAAGCTCGGCTACGCTTAGCTGACCTTCTTTAGCCGTGATATAGAAAGCCGTACCACGCTCAATGCGATCAACTTCTTGGATCCCGCAATTATGAACAATATCCGTTGCTTTAGAAGACCAAGGAGAAATGGTTCCCATACGCGGAACGACTAGAAAAAAATGGCTCGAAGATAGCTCTGCGCCATTAATATCCTTAACATCGGCTTTCGGGCCGTATTTTAGAATTTTGCCTAAAGTATCTAACTGCTGATCAGTCAATTCAGAAGTGATATCTGAAAAATGCATAAATTCAGCGTAAACAGAAGCGACGTTAGGAACGGCCGCTTGCAATTTAGCGAGCATTTTAGTTAAACGAAAATCAGAAAACGCAGGGGCGCCACGTAGTTCAAGCATTAGGTCGAGCTCCAAGAAGTTGGAAGTGAACACGGTAAAAATTGGGCGCAATGATACGCGTCTAAAGGTGAATAATCCACTTCAACACGGGGTTTAAATGCCATTGTTTGTGTTTGATTTCAGTATTGACTCATTATTTTCAATGCCAAAAATATAACCAAAATGTCAGCTTTTTATATAGAACACCTCAACGGACTCGTTTTTAAAAGCAGCTTCTCAATAGTCTTACTGCAAAAACTCAATAATTATAACCCGCTAAAAATGGTCAATTAGTAAACAACTAGGTAATTATTACTAAGCAAAGAAATACCTAGTTAGATTTAAGTACTGGCTCCCGCAGCGTACTGAAACAATGTGTTTCAGTATTTTACGTTCGTCACTTTTCCCTTTAATTTCAATAACTTACACCCATAAAAACAGCCTCACAGCCACTGAAATGTGACTTAGTTCTCAAAGTGGGTGTTTTTTAAACAAACAAACCGTTAGAATGGCAGAGCGAATAACCAAGCGCACTATTTTGGTGCAAAAAAAACAAAGGAGGAAGTATATGAAGTTTAGTTTTACACGCCTTATAACTCGCTTACTTATTTCTTTGTTATGCCTACTCACGATAACGGGCAGCGTTCGACCGAATGCCGTCGAGCAAATTCGTAGTCAAGGCGAGCTGATTGTTGTTACCCGCAATAGCCCTACAACGTATTTTGAAGACAATGTTGGTACGACCGGCTATGAATACGAATTAGCAAAAGCCTTTGCTGAACACCTCGGGGTAAAACTGGTTATCAAGCAAGCCGATAACTTATCAGATCTATACAGCAGCATTGAAAAAAATGAAGCATCATTAGCCGCCGCCAATTTAACGATTACTGATACCCGAAATAAATGGGTACGCTTTTCAACGCCTTATATGCAGGTCAGTCAGCAGGTTATTTACCGTCGCGGCGGAATGAGGCCTGAAACCGAAATAGATCTTGCCAAAGGGCAGTTAGTCGTTTCTTCCGATAGCAGCCACGCAGAAAAATTACGCGACCTGCAAAGCAAGCAAATACCTGAACTCACATGGAGTGAAAGCCCTGATTTCGAATCGGTAGGTCTTTTACAGATGGTAGCAACAGGCGAAGTCGACTTTACCATTGTTGATTCAAATGAATTTCAAATGCTTCAAGCGTATTATCCAAATCTATCCGTTGCTTTCGATTTAACCGGAGCACAGCCACTGGCTTGGGCGTTTCCACAAACCCGTGATGACAGTCTATTTAGAGCTTCTGAAGTATTTTTCAGAAACGCACAAACAAACGGTCTTCTTTCAGAAGTTCGTGAACGCTTTTATGGCCACCTTGGGCAACTAAATTATGTCGGCGCTAAACGTTTTAAGAGGCAGACGGCTAAAAAATTGGATAAATACGACGATTTATTTCAAAAAGCCGCCGAAAGACACGATTTAGACTGGCGCTTGCTGGCGGCAATGAGTTATCAAGAATCTCACTGGAATCCAAGAGCCAAAAGCTTCACCGGCGTTCGCGGTTTAATGATGCTAACTCGCCGTACCGCTAAAGAGCTTGGAGTAAAAAACCGTCTTGATCCAAAGCAAAGCATTGATGGTGGTGCTGCGTATTTAGCAAAACTGCGAAAACGTTTGCCAAAAAGAATACAAGAACCGGATCGTACGTGGATGGCGCTAGCAGCCTATAATGTTGGTTATGGCCACCTTACCGATGCCCGTAAACTTGCCATAAAAGACGGCGGTGATGACAGCCGCTGGATGGATGTGAAAGATTACCTTCCGCTATTAAGCGAAAAACGCTATTACAAAAAAACCAAACACGGATATGCCCGTGGCAGCGAGCCAGTATCGTATGTGCAAAACATACGCCGCTATTTTGATGTCTTAGTGTGGAACAATAGCCCAGAATTAGAGCTGCCAATAGAGAATGAAGGTATTCAAATTACCGCCGATGTGCGCGTAATTCCACCATTACTATAAGCGCTCAAAAAAGCCCAGCCTAATCTTTAGGCTGGCTTAACTGCTTCAATTTTTTCTTCCCTGCTCGGCGCATTTTAAAAAAATCAGACATCAGGCTTGAAGATTGCTCTGCCAATATTCCCGAACAGGTCTCGATAGCATGATTAAAGAAAGGACTTTCTAATAAGTGCATCGCTGATTCAATAACACCCGATTTCGGCTCCGTCGCCCCATAAACTAAGCGCGCAATACGAGAATGAATCAAGCAACCCGTACACATAGTGCACGGCTCAACGGTGACATACAGCGTTGCCCCCATTAAACGATAATTACCAATATTCTTAGCCGCATCGCGTAACGCAACAACTTCTGCATGCGCACTCGGGTCTAGGCTGGTTATAGGCTTATTATAGCCTCGCCCAATGACTTCTCCATTCAGCACGACAACCGCCCCTACAGGCACCTCTCCTGCATCATACGCAAGCTGGCCTTGCTCTAAAGCAAGCTGCATAAAGTTTTGGTCACACTGTTCTTGTTCAGTCATAGCTGGAGTATCATGCATTATAAAATTCAATGATAATAGAGAATGCCTATGTGGACCAATACCTTACAGCCTAGATTTTCTGAAACAGATGCTTTAGGGCATGTAAACAATACTGTTTTGCCCGTATGGTTTGAAGAATCTCGCAGCCCTATCTTTGAACTTTTCTGCCCTGGCATGAATGTGGATGATTGGCATTTAATTATTGCCAAAATTGACGTCGATTTTTTAGCTGAAATTTATTACGGCAAATCCGTAGAAATACGCACCTACATGAACAAGGTTGGCAACTCGTCAATGATTGTTGGTCACGAAGCTTGGCAAGAAGAAAAAATGGTCGCAAAAGGCAGCGCGATATTGGTTCACTTTGATCACAAAGCAAAAACGTCAAAGCCAATCTCAGATGACATACGTAACATTCTAGAGCAACACCTAGTAACGACTGAATGATATTAGATACACTGAATTAAACAGATAGAAAGATAGAGAAAAAATGAAAGAAATATTACGAAAAGCATTTTCCCCGATTCTAGAGAATTTTGAAAAGGGTAGTGAAGATTATGTCTACAAAAAATCCCATCGCATTGTATTAATCGTTATGGGAATTATGTTCGCGATACTTGCAGCGGCTGTCGCCGCGATGGCCGCCGATGCGGATTCGATGGGCTATTACATACCCGTCGTCACCTTTGGCTTGGTGAGCTTAGTGATTTTAATCGTAGGAGTGCTGGGGAATGAACGTGCAGTATCCAGTATTTGGGGAAATAAGCCATAATACAATGGCTCATTTCCAGCTTGCTTATTATGCAGCCTTGGTTTGTCCACTTGGATAACCAATGATGATTGATCCCATCATGACCAATCCTAGACACCAGCAATAAACGACCGCGGTCACTAAATCCAAAGGCGATAAGCCCGAGAGTGAGGCCGCCAATAACATCTGCGCACCATACGGCAAAATACCCTGAATCACACACGCACTCACATCCATAATACTCGCACTGCGCTTTGCATCTACGCCATAACGCTGCGCGATATCTTTGGCTAAACTGCCCGAAATAAGGATCGCAACCGTATTATTCGCAGTGCATACGTTTACCAACGCCACGCCTACTGCGATGCTTAGCTCGCCCATACGACGATGAGCTTTAGGCTCTGCTTGCTCGCGGGTTAAACGATCTAACTGTGCAGCGAGCCAATCCAATCCACCACCAACTTTCATCATGGCACCTAAACCACCGATAAAGAGCGACAGAATCAGAATCTCTTGCATATTGCTATAGCCTTTATAAATATCACTCGACAATACCGCAACGGAATAATCAGGCACTTGCCACAAACCAATCAAGCCCGCCACAACAATACCGGTTAGCAATACAACCAAAACATTCATACCAGAAACAGCAAGCCCTAAAACCAACAGATAAGGCAGCATTTTTGTCGCCGACTCATTTGGGTTTACAATCACTTCTGCCGCATCGCCTTGAATAAACAACCAAACAATCGTTAGCAAAGCCGCTGGCACAGCAATCTTAAAATTCAAACGAAATTTATCGCGCATATTACACCCTTGCGTACGCGTAGCCGCAATGGTTGTATCAGAAATGAACGACAGGTTATCACCAAACATCGCGCCGCCCATAACAGCACCTACCGTGAGTACCATAGATAAATCAGAAGCTTCCGCCATGCCAACAGCAATTGGGGCAACAGCCGCAATTGAGCCCATAGAAGTTCCCATAGCCGTCGCCATGAAAGCCGTCATAATAAACAGCCCAGGTAATACAAAAGATGGTGGAATGGCATTCAAACTCAGATTCACAACAGCATCAACACCACCAATCGATTTTGCGACACTGGCAAAGCCACCCGCCAATAAAAAGATCAATAACATCGTTACAATCGTTGGGTTCGCACAACCTTGAATAAACTGCTCTACCCGTTGATTAATACTTCCTTTTGCCAATAGCAAAGCCAGAATAATCGCAGGTAAAATGGCGACAGGCGCGGATATTTTATAAAAAGCAAATTCAACCCCAGCCGCCTGATAATACAAACCGCTGCCTATAAATAAGGTCATAAATAGAAACATGGGCAACAGTGCCCAAGGAGATTTAATCGTCATAATAATTACTCGTGATAATAGACGTAAAACAAATCAGAAATGCAATTGCGACACGTATTTGATTTGGTGATCCTGTTAAAGATTAGCTTACCCTTTTGAGGTAGCAATCTTATCAACATTAAGACACAGGAAATAAGGGCGCGAATTGTACACTTTGATCAATTAGTATGCGAGAGCATGAGGTAAGTAAAATCGTGATTAATCCACTTAATTTATACCCAAAAATTGGCCGCTGGAAAACTCACACTAAACTACTAATATTAAGGCATACACTTCACATAATGACACATCACCATGATTCAATTTAAAACAGCCATCAATACACTCTTGGTGATAATAAGCACTATTAGCAGCACGGCTAACGCTGATAATTTTATTATCGGTGTTGAAGACATCGATTATTATCCTATCTACCAATACGCCAACGGTCACTATTCAGGAGCCGCTAGCGAAATCTTAAACAAATTCGCCAAGCTCAATCATCATACCCTGACCTACCAAGCCTACCCGGTTACACGCCTTAATAAGAACTATCTCAAAGGCACAGTAGATTTTCGTTTTCCCGATAACCCTTATTGGGTTCAAGATCAAAAAGCAGGCTACGACATTAAATATAGCGCATCGGTTATCGATTTCATTGATGGCGTAATGGTCACGCCCAACAACAAAAGCCAAGGCATTAATCATTTAAAAAAATTAGGGACCGTAAGTGGGTTTACCGCTTGGGATTATTTAAGTCTGATAAAAGAAGGGAAAATAGACATAAAAGAGACCAACAATCTTCATAGTCTTATTAAACTCACGAGCATTCATCGCTATGACGGAGCCTATTTCAATATTGATGTGGCCAGATATTATTTACAAAATACACTAAAAATGCCCGACCTATTAATATTCGACCCTGAGCTACCACATACAAAAAGCAGCTACTCACTCTCCAGCTTTAAACACCCAGAAGTTATCGAACAATTTAATCAGTTTTTAATAGAGCAAGCAGAATGGATTAGAAAAATAAAAGAAAAGTATCAAATAAGGTGAGATCAAAATAGCCACCCAGCAATCGTAAGCTTAGGTGGCGCGCATTCATCTAAATTATTTTTTCAAGTGCTCAATTTTATCAATAATACTCGCTAACTCAGGGCGATGCTCACGAATTTCTTCCTCACTCAAACCATCAACCTCATGCGGAAATACCAACCAGTCATGCGTTTCATGAATAAAATAATCAGGAATACGGCCTGTTTTATTGTTATCCGGCTTAAAATAAGGCGTTGCAACGCGTATTTCAGGCGTGTTTTTCTTACATGCCTTTTTTAAATCCAAAATAGTTTGTTCAATACTCAAACCACTATCATGAACATCATCAACAATCAGCAAGCTGTCTTCACTTTCAATGCGCTTAATTAAATAGGTTAAGCCATGAACACGCACATTCTTATCGCGCTCGCCAATACCCGAATAACTAGAAGTACGAATGGCAATATGGTCAGACTCCGTCCCCAATACATGCAACAGCTCTTGTACTGCAATACCCACAGGGGCACCACCGCGCCACACACCAACAATATAATCTGGGCGGAAACCGCTTTCATACACTTGTAAGGCTAATTTGAAAGAGTCTTCTAAAAGCTCCTGCGCACTGATAAACACTTTATTCATAGGGGATCTGGTTACCTTTTTGAAAGCCTTATCAGGCCTTCCAAATTCCTGACGGATTGGACAGTTAATATTGGGCGGTGCAGTTTACAGTATAACTAACTCAGAGCAAGGCTGTACGACCTAATTGTCAGTGTAGTAATGCACTAAGAATTCGCTACAATGCTGTCAGATTCAAATCATCAGCCTCTTAACACACAACCTTGCAGACAATCATGCCTCGTATACCCGCGTTACCGACTCATCCTATTATTTTAGGCGCATTATTAATACTACTCGGCGAAGCTCTACTGGGTATTATGGGCGGTATTATCAAACATTTATCGACCGATCTATCAACTCAACAAGTTGTTTTCTTCCGTAATGCAGCAGGCCTTATGATGCTGTTCCCTATTTTAATGAAAACAGGCTTTTCTGAACTAAAAACCACTAGGTTTCATTGGCACCTTATGCGCGCTTTAGTAGGGCTAAGCGCCATGTACTGTTATTTTTTTGTACTGGCTCGCATGCCTTTGGCCGAAGCATTTTTAGTAAAACTGACCAGCCCTTTTTTCATGCCCATAATTGCGTACGTTTGGCTAAAAGAAAGTATAGGGCCTAATACACGCTGGGCCGTTGTCATTGGTTTTATTGGCGTAGCCTTTATTCTAAGACCAGGGACTGATAGCGTTTCTTATTTCGCGATTGTCGGTTTAATGGGCGCAGCATTGGCCGCCTTAGCCAAAGTGACCATTCGAAAAATGGGCAATACGGAAAGCAGCATAGCAATCGTATTCTACTTTGCCGTGATATCAACCGTCGTCTCTGCGCCACCCGCACTCTATGCTTGGCAAGACGTTCCCGATCACGCTTGGGGCTGGATTTTATTAATGGGAGGCGTAGCAACACTAGGACAATTAGCGTTAACACGAGCCTATCGCACAGCACCCACCGGCAGAATTGGTATTTATGTGTACTCATCTGTTATTTACGGTGCGATTATGGGTTGGTTATTTTGGGGGGAAGTACCGCTTTGGACAACATGGGTAGGCAGTGGATTCATCATCGCGGCGGGGTTGATTAATATTCGCAAATATCCAAAGAAAGCACGTTGAAATCACTGTAGCTTGTAAAAGTATTCTCTATCTTTTCAATACGCACCAACTATTTATTTAAACTAAATAGATGACCACATAATCCACCATTTATCCACAGCCATTCGGGCAATGCTCATAGCAAAAACCGCCTTCGATTCAAGCCAAAGCATTATTTTCAATTAGATTGAATATTTTCTACTGGAATATTTGTTACAAACGGGAATTTGGTAATACCTTTCTTTTTTAGAAAAGCCTTAGCACTGTCTGAATTATCCGAAAATGTAACGCCAGCGTATGTTCCATCATAACTATCAAGACTTACATGCCCAATATAGTTAACTGAATTAGGCACCGTGCTAGTTTTATACCCCACTCGCTCGTCCTTAATTAAATTACCTGGAAGTAATGGCACCTTGTAAACATTAACTCTCGCGCGGTCTTTATTTGCACGATTTGAAGTAATTTGGGTTAACAGTATCTCAGTATCATAAGCGATGATTAACGCGCACTCTTCACTGCTCGATACGGGTAACGTTTTAACAACAACCGCTTCTTTTGAGTCAAGCTGAATTTGCTGTGTCAAAATAAAAGGAGCCCCTGACTTACACATCATAAGAATCGATTCTTGATTCTCTAAAATCGTTTTATTGCTTACAGGGGTTGCACAGCCTGTGATGAAGGCTGATAAAAACAAAGGGACTAATAACGCTTTATTCATAAGAATTCCATTTCGATAAAGTTAAATCATAGACATAAAAAAACCGCATAATCTTTGCAGATAATGCGGTTTTTTAAAATTTGGTAGGACTACCCAGATTCGAACTGGGGACCTCTACCATGTCAA
>CAWVSY010000081.1:0-10594 GCA_963933055.1 uncultured Oleispira sp. | reverse complement strand
GAACGTAGACCCATTTATCAGCCCTCCTGTTCGATGCGAGTTAAGTTAGTACGCAAAATTGGACCGTATTCATACTTACCTGGGCAGGTATAACTACACAATGCCAAATCTTCTTCATCTAACTCTAAAGCGCCTAAATTCACAGCCACTTCCATATCTTCAACAATCAATGCACGAAGCAATTGCGTTGGCAGAATGTCCAAAGGCATAACACGCTCATACGTTCCAACTGGAACCATTGCGCGCTCACTACCATTAGTAGAAGTGGTGAAATTAAACGTTTTATTTAAAAAGCGAGAAACGTAAATCGGTAATACTGAGAAACGTTCGAAACCAGGGCGAAGATAATGTAGAAGCGGACGATCACGACCTTCTTCCAATACAGATACCTGATTATGGAAGCGACCCAAATAAGCCAAACCTTCAACGGCCGTTCGACCACCGAATACTGAACCCGAAACCATACGGTTTTCGCCTTCAGCCAATTCGCCAGCGGTTAACTCATTCAAGTTAGCGCCTACAAGAGTTCGAACCAAGCGAGGTTGAGTCACCTGAGGACCTGCCAAAGAGATAACACGTTCAGAGTTCAAAGAACCCGTCGTGAATAACTGACCAATGGCGATGACATCTTGATAGCCAATACTCCAAACTGTTTTAGCCGTACTAGCAGCATCCAAACTATGGATGTGAGTACCGGCCAAACCTGCTGGGTGTGGGCCAGAGAATTCTTCAGTCGTTTCAATACCCGCTACTGGGATATTGGCACCAGGGGCTTTACATACATAAAGATTGCCCTCGGTTAAACGTTTTAATACCTGTAAGCCTGATTTGAATGCTTCAGGCTGTTCAGCAATGATCAATACTGGGTCTGCCGCCAATGGATGAGTATCCATTGCCGTTACGAAAATAGACGCAGGAACGGTATCAAGTGCTGGCGCTTTTGAATATGGGCGCGTACGTAACGCAGTCCACAAACCAGAAGCGACTAAATTAGCCTGCACATCTTCACGGCTAACTTCATTCAGCTTATCTGCTGAATAACTTTGAAAAGTAATTTCTTCACTACCTTCCACCGCTACTACCACAGAAAGAAAAACGCGTCGGTCACCACGGTTGATCGCTTTCACTACACCGCTCGCAGGAGCAGTATATTGAACGCCAGCCGTTTTCTTGTCAGTAAAAAGAACCTGACCTTTTTTGACTCGATCGCCTTCTTTCACAGCCATTGTTGGTTTCATACCAACATAATCAGGACCAACGACTGCAACTTCCGTTACCGCCTTACCCTGACTAATTTGCTGCTCGGGAGTACCAGTGATCGGTAAGTCGAGACCTTGTTTTATTTTGATCATACGCCTTGCCTAACCACAGTTATATGCCGCCGATCACTTCCAATAAAAACCTATTCTCAGTTGTTTAAAAAACAAACAAAACAACTAGAAATAATTTTTTATTAAGAAACAAACACTTGGCCTATTATATTTAGTTAAAATTTCATGCTAAGTATAAAGATGACAATTCTTTTTTTCCACCTAAATGCAGCCAAAACCCTTGATTAATCTTAATCCGCTGCATAGAAACGCCTTACTGTACAAAGCTTAGACAAAAAAAAGCCGTTGCGGTGAAACAACGGCTTTTTTATAACGCCTCAAATTAGCCGAATGGCCAACTTGCTACTTTGCAGCAGGGTACGTTGGGTAATAAACACCGCACATTTGCTGCGCAATACGCACAACCTGACGGCTATAACCAAACTCGTTATCATACCAAACATATAAGTTAACGCGCTTATCAGCGGTAATCGTTGCTTGCGCATCGACAATACCAGCATGCGAGTTGCCTACGAAATCGGTTGATACAACTTCAGGGGAGTTAACCCAGTCAATTTGCTTCTGAACTTCAGAGTGCAAAGACACATCACGAAGATAGGCATTAACACCTTCCGTCGTAATATCTTTCTTCAAGTTCAAAGACAAAATTGCCATAGATACGTTTGGCGTAGGAACACGAATCGCATTACCCGTTAACAAACCTTCCATAATAGGAAGTGCTTTAGCAACCGCAGAAGCCGCACCCGTTTCAGTGATAACCATGTTCAATGCCGCAGCACGACCACGGCGATCGCCGGAGTGGTAGTTATCAATCAAGTTCTGATCGTTCGTATACGAGTGAATCGTTTCAACATGGCCATTAACAATGCCATATTCATCATTGATCACTTTTAAAACAGGCGTAATAGCGTTAGTTGTACAAGATGCTGCTGACAATACAGTATCTGTCGCTTCAATATCGCCATCGTTAATACCATAAACGATGTTCTTGATATCACCTTTACCAGGCGCTGTTAGCAATACGCGCGCAGCACCCTTAGCTTGTAGATGACGCTCAAGACCTGCCTGATCACGCCAGATACCGGTATTATCAATAACCAAAGCGTTATTAATACCATATTGAGAGTAATCAACATTTTCAGGCGCATCTGAATAGATAATCTGAATGTAGTTACCGTTAGCAATAATGGCATTCTTTTCTTCGTCGATAGACAAGGTACCGCGGAAAGAACCGTGAATAGAATCACGACGCAATAAACTTGCGCGCTTCTCAAGATCTTTACCTTTACCCTTACGAACAACAATGGCACGTAAACGCAAACCATTACCACCACCTGATTTCTCAATCATGATGCGTGCTAATAAACGACCAATACGACCAAAGCCATAAAGAACAACATCGCGATTTTCTTTCGTCGCAGTACTGCTTTGACCAATCACATCGCTCAATTCATCGTTCAAAAACGTCTCAAGATCACGACCATTGGCTTCATTAGCAAATTTAACCGCAAGCTTACCCACATCGATGTGTGCGCGATCAAGATCCATTTCCATCATCGCCGTAACGATTGGGAAAGTATCTAAAACAGAAAGCTCTTGGTCTTCCATATGACGAACAAAACGGTGTGCTTTTAATAGATCAATAACCGAACGGTTAATAATTGGGCGACCGTATACAGAAGTAACAATGTTCTTCTTACGGTATAAAGCACCAACCATTGGAATCATTGCTTCAGCAGCAGATTCGCGGTCCGTCCAGTCCTGCATGCAGGCATCAGTCATATCTTGGCTCATGGGTCTACCTTCCATTTTCAAAAACGTTTCAGCAATGACGTACACCCGATCACTGCCAGCAAAATAAGTGGCGCGAATTATGCCCGTTTTGGCTTGTTTTGACAATTCAAAGTCTTATTTGCCGTGCTGAATTCATCAATTCCTCGTAAAAATCTTCAAAATAGATCAATATCATCTCCATCTTTAGTCTTAATGGCTTTGTACTCGCCGCAGTATCAACGTATTGGGCATGGATTTTTTCATTCGACAGCATCAATAGACATAAATGCCATATCCGCTACACTAGGGCGCATTTGCATTGCCGTTTAAATTTGCCAGATAAGAAGAGCCATTCGATGTCCAAGCAGCCTATCTCAAGCCCTCTTTCACCATCACTGCCAACCAAGGCAGGAGATCGTCGATTCTGGGGGGCGCTCAACAATAGCAACCAAGCGCTGGCCATTGCGAGTGCGGCACAACAACATCCTGGCTTAACACTCGTCATAACCAAAGACACACTTAGCGCTCAGCGTTTAGAAGAAGAAATCGCCTTCTTCGCAGAAGAATTACCCGTACTGCATTTGCCCGACTGGGAAATATTACCGTACGATACCTTCTCGCCACACCAAGACATTATTTCACAGCGTCTCTACACATTTTCACAACTGCCGCTTATTCAACATGGGCTATTAATCGTCCCTATTAGCACCTTATTGCACAAAACGGCACCAAAGGATTTTTTACAAGCCAATAGCTTGGTGATCGACATGGGGCAAACCCTCAACGTCGATACGTTACGCCTACAGCTTGAAAGCGCAGGCTATAGCTGCGTTGATAATGTGTATGAACATGGTGAATTTGCACTGCGCGGCGCAATTTTTGATATTTTCCCAATGGGCGAAAATCAACCTTTTCGAATTGAGTTATTTGATGACGAAGTCGAAACCCTTCGCACCTTCGACCCTGAAACGCAGCGCACCGCCGACAAAATAGATCAAATTCGCGTACTGCCAGCCAACGAATACCCTCTTCATAAAGAAGGCCAGCGTAACTTTCGCCAGAACTGGTATGAGTTTTTTGATACTGATCCTAAATCATCTTCGCTATACACCGATGTAAGCCAGGGTATCGCCCCTGCAGGGATTGAATATTACTTACCGTTATTCTTTGGTGAACTCAGCAACCTATTCGACTTCCTACCGGATAACAGCTTAATCATTCATGATGGCGATGTAGAAAATGCGGCTAAACACTTCCGTGACGACATACAGCTACGCTACGAAGATCGACGCCACGACATACGACGCCCACTGGTTGAGCCGAAGCATTTATTTTTAAATCCTGACGAACTATTCTCAGCACTAAACCAATATCCGCGCGTCCAATGGTACAGCGAACAAGCTCCAGACAGAGCAGGCAGCGCACAATTTACGACTCAAGACATTGGCGATATCAGCATCAATTCCCAAGCTGAAGAACCATTAACTTTATTAAAGTCATTTTTAGAAGCAAAACATCTAAATAAAGACGCATCGAAAAATAGCTCAGCCCGTGTTTTATTTTGCACCGAATCAGCAGGTCGTCGAGAAGCTGTGCGTGATTTATTAAATCGCATACACGTTCGCCCAACAGAACTCAGCGGTTGGTCAGAATTCCTCAACGATAAAAGCCCAATAGCAATCACGATTGCCCCTCTCGACAAAGGGCTCGTGATTGATGGCGATTCGGGTGATGACTCAAGTGACGACAACGCAGAACTGATTATCATCAGTGAAAACCAGCTATTCGGTCAGCGCATCATGCAGCGCCGCCGACGCACAAAAGGTAAAAGCCAAGCCGAAAACATAATTCGTGATCTCACAGAATTAAAAGAAGGCAGCCCTGTCGTTCACCTCGACCACGGCATCGGTCGTTATTTAGGCTTACAAACGTTAGAAATCGACAATCAAGTTAACGAATTTTTGATACTGGAATACGCTGGCGAATCGAAACTGTACGTGCCTGTTTCTTCGTTACACCTTATTTCTCGCTACGGCGGCGATAGTGAAGGCGGCCCAGCACTGAACAAGCTGGGCACTGAAAAATGGGCTACCGCCAAGCGCAAAGCGCAAGAAAAAATTCGAGATACGGCTGCTGAATTATTGGATATTTACGCTCGTCGCGAAGCACGCGTCGGGTTTAAATTCACCAAGCCCGATCAAGATTACGAACGTTTTGCAGCGGCCTTCCCATTCGAAGAAACCCCCGACCAGCAAGCTGCCATTGAAGCCGTTATTGGTGATATGACAAGCCGCAAGCCGATGGATCGCTTAGTCTGTGGTGATGTAGGCTTCGGTAAAACTGAAGTCGCCATGCGCGCGGCCTTTATGGCCGTACAAAGTGGCAAACAGGTCGCCATTCTCGTGCCGACCACCCTGCTCGCCCAACAGCACTACGAAAACTTCAAAGACCGCTTTGCTGACTGGCCCGTGCAGGTTGAAGTTCTGTCACGCTTTAAATCGGCCAAAGAAACCCAAGCCGCCCTTGATAAAATGCGCGACGGCAAAGCCGACATCGTTATTGGCACTCATAAGCTCCTACAAAAAGACATCGTCTTTCACGAACTTGGTTTATTGATGATCGATGAAGAACACCGTTTTGGTGTTCAGCAAAAAGAGCGCATTAAAGCCCTGCGATCAGAGGTTGATATTTTAACCCTTACCGCAACACCGATTCCGCGAACGTTAAATATGGCCATGGCCAGCGTGCGAGATTTATCAATCATCGCGACACCACCAGCAAAACGCTTATCGGTAAAAACCTTTGTACGTCAATACGATAAATCCACCGTTAAAGAAGCGCTTTTACGTGAAATTCTTCGTGGTGGCCAAGTTTATTACCTGCACAACGAAGTAAAAAGTATTGAAAAAGCAGGCCGAGAAATCAGCGAGCTGATTCCAGAAGCACGAGTAGGCGTTGCTCATGGCCAAATGACCGAACGAGAACTTGAATCCGTGATGAAAGATTTTTATCACAAACGCTTCAACATTCTTGTCTGTACCACCATTATTGAAACGGGGATCGACATTCCATCGGCCAATACCATGATTATTGATCGCGCAGATAAGTTCGGCCTAGCCCAGTTGCACCAATTACGAGGCCGGGTCGGTCGCTCGCACCACCAAGCTTACGCCTATCTATTAACACCCGACGGTAAAAAGTTAAGTAAAGATGCCGAAAAACGCCTAGACGCCATTCAAAGCTCTCAAGATTTAGGCGCTGGTTTCATGCTGGCTTCCCACGATTTAGAAATTCGTGGGGCGGGTGAACTATTAGGCGAAGAGCAAAGCGGTCACATTCAAGGCATCGGTTTCAGCCTGTATATGGAAATGCTCGAACAAGCGGTTAAATCGATTCAATCAGGCAAAAACCCGAATGCCGAAATTCCATTACTGCACGGTGCAGAGGTTAACCTTCATGTACCAGCGCTGATTCCAGATGACTACCTACCGGATGTAAATAGCCGCTTAACACTGTACAAACGTATTTCAAATGCGCAAAGCGACAATGAATTAAAAGAACTGCAAGTAGAGATGATCGACCGCTTTGGATTACTCCCAGAACAAGTCAAAAATTTGTTTAAAGTCACCTCACTTAAATTACAATTAACCCCATTAGGCATTCAGAAACTGGACGCAGGACCACAATCGGGACGCATAGAATTTGGCCGCGAAACCAACATCGACCCTTTCCGCCTGATTCAAATAGTTCAGACACGCCCAGCAACGTATAAACTTGAGGGTGGACAAGCCCTTAAGTTTATTGAGAACATGCCTGAAATTGACCAAAGACTCGCAGTGATTGAGCGATTATTACTCGACCTGCAAAAGGACCCAAACTCATAATGTCTCGCTATCGCCATATCAAAACCTTAGCCACTCTCATTTCTTTAATGGGATTGTCAACCATACCCGCCAGCCATGCAGATAGTACTGAAACGCCCTATTGGTACGACGTAGAAGTCGCCTTAATTGGCTACCAAGATAGCGAACAAATAGACCATGAAACGTGGCCAGAAGTCATCGCCAAAAACACCCCTGCTAGCGAAAACGAACAGCCGTTAGAAACAGCGCCGTGGGCATGGATTGACTGGTGGAATGAGACATCAAGTAATACCAGCTTATACAACGTGCAAAAAGGCCAGAAAAACACCAAAAACCTAAAGCCGCTAGGAAAACCCTTTCAGCAATACGGGCCAGGCTTCGCTGACAAAATTGAAAAATTTGATAAAAAAAGTGGGATGAACATCGTTTGGAGCCAAAAATGGCGTCAACCTATTCAGTCCAAAAAAGAATCAACCAGCGACGACAATCTGATTAACATCAATCTGGTTGCGCCACTGAATGTGAAAAATGCGATCAGCTCTGGCGAAGCCTTGGATGAAATTGAAATCAACGGCCAAATTTACCTCTACCGCAGCCGCTTTCTTCACTTAGTCGCCGAACTGCAAGTACAACACTGGCGTACCTTGAACGATCATAGCGAACTAGACAAAGGCCTAACATCGCCTCACAGCAATCAATTGCAAGACATCAGCATCATTCCATCGGCCAGCAGCTCACCAACCGCGGCCATCGACAGAATTCCATTACGCGCCGCGATCGTTAGCCAAAGTCGTCGTATGCGCAGTAATGAATTGCACTACCTAGATCATCCAATGCTAGGCATTTTAGTGCGAGTAACCCCAGCTGATTATGGTATCGAGCCACCCGCAAGCGAAACCCCCTAAACAGCAAAAGCCAGATGACTGGTTAAGCCAACGCTAAGCGCGCGATTTCATCTTGATTACGCAGCGCGCAATAGCGATTGGGGAATAACTGAATATCATTCGGGGTAATCAGGATAACCTTATCATCAAACAACCCAACCAAACCCGCTTGAGCGGCTTGCATAAAACGCCCCTCTTCAAGTAACAAATAGTTTTCAGCCTGCAACTGCTCAGAGTGCAACAAACCCTTCGCCAATGGATCTTCAATCGACTCGACCGTTTTATAAAGACTTAAACCATTCTTTGCCAATACCAAAAATTGCTCATTAATTAACTCAAGCACCTCAACAGACTCACCGTTTCTTAACATCAGTATTTGAGACGACTTAACAATATCAGACTTATTTTCAACTAACATACCCACTCCACCCACATAACAGCATGGGTTAACTTTATTGAACTATAAATACAAAAAAACCAGCAAAGCCAAAATGACTGCTGGTTTTAATATAACAAAAAAAGAACGATAAGCTAACGATATACGCCGCTTACAAATTACTTCTCTGCTTTTTTAGCCGCCTTCTCTGCGGCTTTTTGATTCGACAGGTACTCGTCATAAGTACCGTGAAAATCGATTACTTCTTGATCTTTAATCTCAACAATTCGAGTTGCTAAAGAAGAAACAAACTCTCTATCGTGGCTCACGAAAATCAACGTGCCATCGAACGCTTTCAACGCTTCGTTCAATGCTTCAATCGCTTCCATATCCAAGTGGTTGGTTGGCTCATCCATTACCAGTACGTTAAGATCCATCATCATTAACTTACCGAACAACAAACGGTTCTTCTCACCACCCGAACACACTTTGGCTTTCTTAACGATGTCATCGGCACCGAACAATAGACGACCTAATAAACCACGAACCATAAGATCATCGTGCTTAGCCGTACGCCACTGAGACATCCACTCGAACAAATCAAGGTCGCAATCAAAATCTGCAGTACTGTCTTGCGGGCAATAACCAATCGTCGCGTTTTCAGACCATTTGATAACGCCGCCATTGGCTTTTAAATCATCCACTAAACAACGTAAAAACGTTGTTTTACCTGCGCCGTTTTCACCAATAACCGCGAGCTTAGCGCCACCTTCTAAAATAAGGTTACCATCTTTGAATAAGATGTCTTCGCCTTCATAACCATGCGTTAAGTCTTCTAAAACCAACGCCTGGCGATGCAACCTCTTATCTTGCTTGAAGCTAAGGGATGGCGTTACACGGCTTGAAGATTTAACTTCATCTAAAGAAATTTTATCCATCTTCTTAGCACGAGAACTGGCCAACTTCGCTTTAGACGCATTCGCTGAGAAACGGTTTACAAACGCTTGTAGCTCTACGATTTCAGCGGCTTTCTTTTCGTTACCCGCAAGCAACTGCTCACGAATAAGGCCAGAAGCTTCTAAATAGTATTCGTAGTTACCCGGGTAAATACGCAGCTCGCCATAATCAATATCAGCCATGTGCGTACACACAGAGTTCAAGAAATGACGATCGTGAGAAATAATAACCATCGTACATTTACGCTGGTTCAGCACATCAGACAACCAATTAATGGTGTAAATATCCAAGTTGTTGGTTGGTTCATCTAATAACAAAATATCAGGATTAGAAAACAAAGCCTGCGCCAACAATACGCGCACTTTATGACCCGGTGGAACCTGAGCCATCAAACCAAAATGGAACTCTTCAGCGATACCCGCCTCTAGCAAAATATCGCCTGCGCGAGATTCAGCGCTATAACCGTCCATTTCCGCGAATTCAACTTCAAGGTTCGCAACCGTCATGCCGTCATCTTCCGACATATGAGGCAACGCATACATGCGATCGCGTTCTTGCTTAACTTCCCATAACGCCTTATCACCCATGATCACAGCATCAATAACACTGTACTCTTCAAAGGCAAACTGATCTTGACTTAACGTACCCAGTTTATCACCTGGTGTAAGCGATACGTTTCCAGACGTTGGCGCTAACTCACCGCTTAGAATCTTCATAAACGTTGATTTACCGCAACCATTGGCGCCAATCAAACCATAGCGATGGCCATTACCAAATTTTGCCGAGATGTTTTCAAACAAAGGCTCAGCGCCGAATTGCATTGTAATATTAGCGGTAGATAACAAAGGAATTTTTCCTAGAAGAAACTGAAGGCATGAAGAACGCAGAGAAAGAAGCGTGCACACATAAGAATTGCGCGCATGATAAAGAGTTAATGGCGATTTGTCGAGGATAGCAGTGAGTTAACTGGCTAAAAAACGCTCAAACAAAAAGGCGCAATCTAGACAAATGAACAACTTGCTAAAAACAATAGATGACTGAAGGTGAAATTGCCCCTTTTTAACGGTAAATAATACATTTTAAAGGCATGGCTATACATACAGTTGATTTTCAACTATTGGGTAAAATTGCGTGCGTTTGCACGGGAAAAATATAACTAATGCGCGTTTGTACTGGCACCCTATTAAAAAATGTAGCAAAATCAGTACATTATAAATACAAGCCCTGACATAACGAGACCCTCGTTATTTAGGTAAATGCGCATGCGCGTATTTCTGTAATGGAAAGATGGATCTTGGAAATGGACTTTAAAAATTACCAAAGAAAATCAAATAGTTACCACGATTCAGTGAGCTCTTTTACAGAAGAGTCACTTCCGTGCAAACGCGCATGCCTACGATTAAAATGTTA
>CAWVSY010000080.1:0-11021 GCA_963933055.1 uncultured Oleispira sp. | reverse complement strand
CTCAGCAATATTTCTTATATTTTTCAATAACTTAAGAATAGATCAAAATACTGATAGGCGAACCCCTTTTACTTACTAAACTTTATTAATCATCCAGGAGGCCGCTGAGTTATTAGCCCCATCGATGTTTAAATATCTGAGCATCAACATATCTAAGCATTAAATTTTATAAGCTGCTCGACAAATAGTTCTGTGGGTGGGCTTAGAGCATTTTTCTTTAATTTTAATAACGAGAGCGGACGATATAGATTAATATCTCTAATTTTCACTCGACAAAGCAGGCCGTTCGATACTTCTTCATCAACGGAACTGGTTGGTACAATTGATACCCCAATGCCTGCAGCAACGACTCTTTTGAGTGTATAAATATTATCGTTCGTCATTCTAATGTCTATATCTACGCCCTTCTCTATAAGCATCTGATCAATGGCTTCTCTGGTAGGGATTCCTTCTTCAAAGGCGACAAAAGGTTCGTTATTGATGTCTTCTAGTTTGATTGATTTTTTACCCCACAGAGGATGGTTTTTATCAACAATTAAAACCAGTTCGTCTTGGCCTAGTGGCAGGGCTTCAATACGGGTTCGTTTTTCTGGATAAGCAACTACGCCAATATCAATTCTTTCTGTCAATAGCAGCGAATAAATTTCATCAGAGCGTCTAAACTCTAAGTGTATGTGTATTTTTGGATAAGATTTCATGAACGTTGAAAGGAAGTCGCCTATTTCATACATGCCAACACTGTGAATGGCGGCAATCCGTATGTTGCCTTCCATCGTTTCGTGCTGATAGTTTGAGCTTATTTTAAGATTGTCGCATAGATATAGAATTTTTTTGACATCTGCAAGGATGATGACTCCTTCTGGGGTTAGCTGAATATTATGAGGTGTACGCGTTAGTAATTTTTTACCTAGCTCATGTTCAAGTTTTTTTATGTGAACACTCACCGCAGGTTGAGAGATGTGGTTTTGCTGTGCAACTTTTACGAAGCTGAGTTCTCTTGCGATGTCGCGAAATAGTGTTAATTGGGTGAGGTTCATCATTATAATTAAAAGCTATTCCAAGGATAAGTTAATACGATTTTCATTATACTAAGTATGCATCCATAATCAATAACATAGGATTCAGGCTAACAGGGTGCATTACTCACCAGCCGTTAATATTTATCATTTCAGATTCAGCAGGAGAAAGCGTGAGTAAAAATAGTAAAAACAAACCGAACAACGCTACTAAAAAAGACAATAAAATTATTTTTGATCTTAATGCGAAGAATAAAAAAATTCCGTGGAATGCAGATGGCAGCTATCCCTACGAAAAGAAGATGGATGTGCTGGACTATGAGCAACAGAAGCATGAGTTGCAAATTGAGCTGCTGAAAATGCAAAATTGGGTGAAAGAAACCAAGCAACGCGTCGTGATTATATTTGAAGGTCGTGATGCCGCCGGTAAAGGCGGTACGATTAAGCGTTTTATGGAGCATCTTAATCCTCGTGGTGCTCATGTCATTGCCTTAGAGAAGCCTAACGCTAGAGAGCGAAATCAGTGGTATTTTCAGCGCTATATTCAGCATTTACCGAGCAAGGGTGAAATTATTCTTTTTGACCGCTCTTGGTATAACCGTGCTGGTGTTGAAAAGGTTATGGGCTTTTGTAGCGATCAGGAGTATTTAGAATTCTTAAGACAGACTCCAGATTTAGAGCGCATGCTGGTTAATAGCGGCATTATTGTTTTTAAGTATTGGTTTTCGGCTAGCCGCACTGAGCAGTTTAATCGTTTTAAATCTCGTCAAAAAGATCCACTGAAGCAATGGAAGCTGAGCCCAATTGATATGGCTTCTTTAGAGCGCTGGGATGATTACAGCAAAGCCAAAGATAATATGATGTTCCATACTCATACTAATGATGCGCCGTGGACTATCATTCGTTCTGATGACAAGAAGCGCGGTCGAATTAATTGCATGCGTCATTTTTTGTCGACGTTAGATTATCCAGGTAAGGACGATCGTGTTGTTGGTTCCCCCGACCCTTTGATTGTTGGCTCTCCAAATAATTTGTATAACGATAATAAGTAATTTTTACTTGAATCTCTAAAATAGGATGTACACATGAAAGAAAATAATACGCTAGAAACGCTGATTAAGAAAAGCCAAAAAGCCGTTAAAAATTCAACGGCTATGGCTAAGAAAGCGTCTAAGAAGGCTCAAAAAGCTTTAGAGAAATCACAAGATGCTGAGCAAGAAGCGAAGAAAGCGTTAAAGCAATTAGAAGAAGCCGTTCTTAAGCTTAATCAGGCCAAGGCTAAAAAAGTAGCGCAAAAGAAAGCGGCTAAGAAAACGGTACAAAAGAAAGCGAAAAAACAAGCGGCTAAAGATAAAGTAAAGAAGTCTGAGAAGAAAGCTGTAAAAAAAGCGGAAAAACAAACGATCAAAAAGGCGGTTTCTAAAGCCAAAGCGGTGTCTAAAGCAAAGGCGGTTACTAAAGCAAAGGCGGCACCTAAGACAAAAGCTGCGCCTAAGACAAAAGCTGCGCCTAAAGCAGCCGTAGTAAAAAAGTAAGCACTTAACTAGGCTTGTTTTTGATTAGGCCTGATTTTAAAAAAGGCCTAATCAGATTTAAAGACTAGAATTCCCCATGGGCTTGCTGGTCGGCATGGTATGAAGATCGAACCATTGGGCCGCTAGCAACGTGTTTGAACCCTAGCTCTGTCGCGATTCTTCCAAGCTCATCAAACGCTTCTGGGGTGACAAAACGATCAACCGGTAAGTGGTTTTTACTTGGCTGTAAGTATTGTCCTAAAGTAATCATATCAACGTTATGTTCACGCAGATCTTTCATCACTTCGATCACTTCTTCGTCAGTTTCACCTAAACCGAGCATAATGCCTGATTTGGTTTTCACTTGAGGGCAGCGTTCTTTGTATTTCTGTAATAATTCTAATGACCATTTATAGTCTGAACCCGGGCGCGATTCTTTGTACAAGCGCGGTACAGTTTCTAAGTTATGGTTGAATACGTCGGGGACGTTATCTTCCATAATCGCTAAGGCTACGTCCATACGGCCACGGAAGTCAGGAACCAATACTTCGATTTCAATGGTTGGGCTAAGCGCGCGAGTTTCTCGAATACAGTCAACAAAGTGTTGAGCACCGCCATCCCGTAAATCATCACGATCTACCGAGGTGATTACAACGTACTTCAGTTTCATGTCGGCGATCGCAATGGCTAAGCTTTTGGGTTCGTCTTTGTTGAGTTCATTCGGACGGCCATGAGCAACGTCGCAGAATGGGCAGCGTCGTGTGCAGATATCACCCATAATCATAAAGGTGGCTGTTCCGCCACCAAAGCATTCGCCTAAGTTCGGGCAGTTTGCTTCTTCACATACAGTATGCAGTTTGTGCTTACGCAGTTTCTGTTTGATTTCGCTGATTTTTGGCGATGCCGGGATGCGCACTCGAATCCAGTCAGGCTTACGCGGCATGGTTTCGGTAGGAATTACTTTTATCGGTATACGGGCTACTTTTTCAGCGCCTCGCAACTTTTCGCCTTGTACTGCGCGGTGTGCTTTTGTCTTGGTAGCTGTCTGCTCGGTTATCTCTTGCGCAGCAATTTTCTCTAAATCAGTCATAAACACCTAGTACGGCTAGTGGCTCTTATATGAGCGTTTTATGCGGGAAGTTCTATGTAATTAGTATACTGCAAGCATTGGCTTATGTGCTCTTTTAACTTGCGGCTAACATTTTCAAAGGTAGGTGCTTCACCTGCTTTTTTTGCAAGTTCACTTACCATTTGTGTCATGGCCATTCCAGCATACCCACAAGGATTTATTCGCTGAAAAGGTTCCATGTCCATATCAATATTTAACGATAGTCCATGAAACGATCGACCTTGTTTAATTCGTAAACCTAAAGAGGCTATTTTGGCATCGCCGATTGCTTGTTGAACGTAAACACCCGGTGCATCTTGCTTCGGCGCACTGTCTATTCCAAAGTCTTTTAATGTCGCAACGATGGCGTTTTCAATGGCGCTCACCAGTTCTCTTGGACCCCAATGCTTACGCTTAATATCAATCATTAAATAGACCACAAGCTGGCCTGGACCATGATAGGTGACTTGGCCACCGCGGTCACTTTGCACAACGGGTATGTCACCCGCAAAAAGAACGTGTTCTGGCTTACCTGCTTGCCCTTGGGTAAATACTTTGGGGTGTTGCAGTAGCCAAATTTCATCGGGGGTATCTTCATTTCTATTTTGAGTAAAATGAAGCATTTTTTCGTGGGTTTGATGATAATCCAGTAAGCTTTTATTCAAGTTCGAATCATTAAAATCACGTACTACAAGCACTGACAAGTCATGTTCTTTGTTGTTATTAAAAGCTGAAGCTGGATCTGTCATCACATCACCATTTTGACGCATTCAAGTGCCGTTAACTCTATATGCAGCTGTTCTAGCTGTTCTGGGCCCGTCGCTGTAATGTAAAGGGTAATCGATCGGAAAGTGCCTTTTGCACTGTCTTTGCCACGCACTTTACTAACGTCGAGGCTAGGGTCATGGCGACGTAATACTTCAATCACGATGGTATCGTAGCCCGCGATGCATTGACCCACCACTTTAATGGGGTAGTTATCACAAGGAAATTCGATTTTAGGTGCATCTTTTGGTGCTTTTGCACCCTTTGGAAGGGTGCTTTTCATTGGCATTTTCATAATTTTCTCTGACAATAGTCATCACGCATTAAAAGCGTATGCTATTTTAACCTTCACTGCCTACTAATTTAATAAAGAATAGTTTAATGCCATCCCACAAGCGGCTAAAGAAGCCTGCTTCGGTGACGTCATTCAGAACAACCAATGGGCGCTCTGCAATAATTTTATCACCAAGGCGAATGGTTAAGCTGCCTTGGTTTTCGCCGGTTGCAAGAGGAGCTTCGATAAATTCATTGGTCAGTGTTTCTACTTGTAGCTGCTCTTTCGCGCCGCGTGCAACGGTGATGAATAGATCTTCACTGATGCCAACTTCAAATTGTGTTTCTTCTCCGTACCAAACAGGCAGTGTTTTAATGCTGTCTCCGGCTTGATATAGACGATGAGTTTCATAATAACGGAAGCCGTAAGTTAATAGTTTTTGCGTTTCTGTGGCGCGTGCATTTTCACTATTGGTTCCCATAACAACGGCAATTAAGCGCATGTTATTGCGTTCAGCTGAGGCCGTTAAACAAAAGCCTGCTTCGTCGGTATGGCCCGTTTTTAGTCCATCGACACTCGGGTCACGCCATAATAGTTTGTTGCGATTTGGCTGACGAATTTTATTAAACTCAAAGTATTTTTCTTTATACAGTGAGTAATATTCTGGATGGTCGTTAATAATAGCGCGCGCTAAAATGGCCATGTCACGGGCGCTGGAAAAATGTCCAGTGGCTGGCCAGCCTGTGGAATTTTTAAATTGTGTATTAGTCATGCCCATGCGTTGGGTATGTTGATTCATTAAATCAACAAAGGCGTCTTCTGACCCTGCAACATATTCTGAAACAGCAACACTGGCGTCATTACCCGACTGAATAATAATGCCTTTGATTAAATCGATCAGTGCAACATCACGCCCTTCTCGGATGAACATCTTTGAGCCACCCATTTTCCAAGCTTTTACACTAATAGGAACCTGGTCTTGCTCGCCTAAATTCCCCAATGCTAATTCATGAGTCGCTAAATAGCTGGTCATCATCTTGGTCATACTTGCCGGAGGAAGCTGCTTGTCCGGATTTTTTTGTACCAAGATTTCGCCGCTTGCCGCGTCCATAAGAACGTAGGCTGTCGCGTTTAGAACCGGAGGTTTAGGAATAATAACGGAGTCGGCATGAACCGATGAGATAGCACAGCTAACGCTAATAATGGCAGCGCAGCTGGCGGTAAAGAATTGGCGAATATTCATAATATTATATTTTAAATTTTGTATCGGTGAATAAAAAAAATGGATGGCGGCATTGTAACAGTTCAAGCGCCATTGTGCTAAATGTGATCAGTTCTGTTTAAAGACAGTGATTAACCTGATCATAACTGATGCTCTGCTAAGACAAGCGGATCGGGTAATTGGTTCTGCTGCAGTATCACCCGTACTTTTTCAGTTGCCTGTCCAATAGGTATGGGGCCGATACGTACTTTATGCAAGTTCCGTTTTTCTTCACTGATAATCAGTACGGGCCACTGCTGCATTGCTTGCAGTTTTTGCTGTAACGCTAACGCTGATTGCTGATTACTGAGCGCGCTCACTTGCAGCCAATTTTCAGGGCCTTTAATCGGTGATGATACAACTTCAATACTAACCTCAGCCACGCCGGTTTTATTAATACCCAGTTTAACCGCCGCCGCGTAGGATAAATCAATAATTCGTCCTTCATGGAATGGGCCGCGATCATTCACTCTTACAATCAAAGATTCTTGGGTATCTTTGCGTGTCACTTTTACATAGCTAGGTAAAGGCAAGGTTTTATGCGCCGCAGTCATTTGGTAAACGTCGTAAATTTCGCCATTAGAGGTCGCATGGCCATGAAATTTCATACCGTACCAAGAAGCGTATCCTTCTTCTTTGAAACCCGCACTTTGCTCCATAACCGCGTATTCTTTGCCAAATACCGTGTATTTTTTAGGATTGCCCATTGCGCTTAGTGGTTCTTTTTTAATCACCGCATCTTTTAATGTTGTCGGGTCAAGAATCGGATTGGGAAAGAAATCTTGTGAATGCTGGTAACGACTGGTGGTACAGGCCGTTAAGCTGAGACTTGTGATAACAAAAAGGCTGATCAGTGTGATCAGCCTACGGGAAATAAAATTAGTCATAAGGTTTAAGCTATTTCAGCGCCAGACTCAGTTGATAAACTGCCATGGCGTACATACGGCTGTGGTTATAGCGCGTAATAACATAGAAGTTATGATTGCCTAGCCAAAATTCAGCACCGTTTTCTCCTATTAGCTTGATTAAAGAGGCGCTCGCATCATCGGCAACGGGCTTAGTCGGTGTAACGCCCAATGCTTTTAGCTCGCTCACGTTCCATTTTGGTTTTAGACGATCGTTTACCGCATCCTGATAATCACTTCCTTTTACTCGTACACGCTGAGTGACATCTTCGCCATTTTTCCAACCGTGGCGCTTGAAGTAATTAGCCACACTGCCAATAGCATCGGCTTTATTGGCCCATAAATCTTTTTTGCCATCACCATCATAATCAATGGCGTAAGCTCGGTAGCTGCTTGGAATGAATTGGCCGTATCCCATTGCACCTGCGTACGAACCTTTAAGGTCACCAGGATTCACACCCTGCTCTTGGCTTAAAACAAAAAATTCTTTCAGTTCACGCCAAAATAGCGAGCGCTTCGGATAATCAAATGCCAAGGTAGATAGTGAATCTAAAACTCGATAGTTACCTTGGCGTTTTCCATAGAAAGTTTCTACGCCAATAATGGCGCTGATGATTTCTTTTGGTACGCCAAATTCTTTTTCAGCTTTCTCTAATAAAACCGCATTATCTTTAAGGAATTTTTTACCTTCACTAATGCGTTTTTTGGTTAAGAAAATTTTGCGGTAGTCAGCCCAAGTCAGTGTTTTTTCTGCCGGTCTTGCAATGGCTTCGAGCACTGACTCTAAACGCTCTGATTCTTTTAACCAAGCCGCTGTTTGCTTGGGTGAAATGCCATGTTCGGTTTCGAGTTCTTTTGCAAACTCTGAAAATCGTTCATGTTGGTCGTAACCAGCATGGGCGATATTTGTGCCTATTAACAGTGCGCATGTGGCCGCAAGTAATGCAATTTTTTTCACGATGCTGTCCTTAACTTTGATGTAACCTTTGATGCAACTTGGTAACAATAATGGCTGAATAATATTTGATAAAACTCATTAGCACTATACATAAATGCTGTGCGATAAATACGGCTTATCTTTTCATTTTACTTTTCTTTTCACAATCTATTTTACGTCGTGGGTATACATCGACATCATAACGCCAAACCCCGCCAGTAGACTCACAACCGAGGTACCACCCCAGCTTACCAGAGGTAAAGGTACTCCGACTACGGGCAACAATCCACTAACCATGCCGATGTTCACAAATACATAAATAAAGAAGGTCGTTATTAAACTGCCTGATAATAAGCGGCCAAATAATGATGAGCATTTGGCCGACATATATAGGCCCCGTATTATTATTACAAAGTACAAAACTAATAATAACAATACGCCAATCAGTCCTAACTCTTCTGCCAATACTGCAATAATGAAATCGGTATGACTCTCTGGTAGAAACTCTAATTGCGATTGAGTTCCCTGCATCCAGCCTTTTCCTTCAATTCCACCCGAACCGATGGCTGTTTTTGACTGAATGATGTTCCAGCCAGAACCTAGCGGATCGCTTTCTGGATTTAAGAAGGTCAGTACTCGTTGTTTCTGATACGCGTGCATCACAAAAAACCACATCAAGGGCGCGCAAGCGGCCACAATGCTGATCATTGAGAAGATTAACCACCAAGGCATACCTGCAAAAAATAAAACCAAAATACCCGATGCGGCAATTAAGATGGAGGTACCTAGGTCTGGCTGTTTTAGAATCAGCACCAAAGGAATGCCAATTAATAGCATGGCTTTGACCAAGGTAATAAATTTCGGCGGTGTGCTTTTGCTCGACATATACCAAGCAACTAATAACGGTAGCGCGAGTTTCATTAATTCCGAAGGCTGAAAGCGTGGTAATCCTGGCAATGCTAACCAACGTTGGGCGCCCTTACCCGATACGCCTAATGCCAGCACGCCAATCAATGCGATAACGCCTGCTAGATACGCCCATGGTGCGAGAATTTTGTAAATTCTTGGTGGAATTTGCGCGGCAATTAATAATACAGCAAAGCCAATTAGGTAGTGCATTGCTTGCTTTTGCACCATATCACCGGCTTGGCCGCTGGCGCTATACAGTATTAATAAGCCGCTGCAGCACAGCAGTATAAGTAGCAAAAAAAGGGTTAAGTCTATGTGAAAGCGAGCAAATAATAGCTTACTGCGAACAAAGCCATTTTGGTGCTGGCTACCCGTCATCTGGTGACTAAAGTCTGTACCGGCCATTAACCTTGCGCCCCTTCTAAGTATTCTTGAAGCACCGCTTTGGCAACTGGGCCTGCGGTACGACCTGCTGATTCGCCGTTTTCAATAATAACGGCGATGGCAATCTTGGGATTTTCAACAGGGGCAAAGGCGATGAACAATGCGTGATCTCGATTTCGTTCTGCCATCGTTTCAGAATCGTATTCTTCATTTTGGGCAATACTGACCACTTGAGAGGTGCCTGTTTTACCCGCCATTGTAAAGTTCAGGTTGTAGCGTAAGGCTCGGCCTGTTCCTCGAGAGCCTGTGATCACGTCTTGCATCGCCTTGAACATTTTGTCCCAATCTTTTGGGTCTTTTAAAATAATGTTATCGAGGGTTTCCATATTTTCAACGTCACTCACGCCACCAATACTTTCCATTAAACGGGGTGTATGCCATTGGCCTTTTGCGGCTAAAACAGCGGTTGCGGTTGCGAGTTGCAACGGCGTTGTTAACATGTACCCTTGGCCAATGCCCAAGTTTAACGTATCACCAGCATACCAAGAGCGGCGACGTTTTTTCTTTTTCCATTCTCGATCAGGCAGTAGCCCAGGCAAGGCATTAGGCACATCTAAAGCCATGTTGCGACCAAAGCCAAATTTGGCTAGAAAAGGGGATATTTTATCTACGGTTGTTTTAAAAGCGCCGTCATAAAAATAGGTATCGCACGATTCCATCATGGCATCATGAAGGTCAACATGGCCGTGCCCGGTTCTTTTCCAATCACGGTATAAGCGTTCGTCATTTTCTAATTGATACCAACCTTTGTCGTTAACAGTATCTTCCCAAGTAACTGCTTTTGCATCTAAGAAAGATAATCCTAAGAAAGGTTTTAACGTCGATGCCGGTGGGTATTGGCCGCGAATAGCGCGGTTAAATAAAGGTAAGTCTGGGTCTTTGCGTAAACCGGAGTACTCTCGATGAGAGATTCCGGTCACAAATAAATTAGGATCATAACTCGGGTTGCTGTATTGGGTGAGAATGCCTCCAGTCGAAACATCAATAGCAACAACAGCCCCTCGGTAGCCTTTCATCGCTTTCGCGGCGGCACTTTGTAGGCGCTGATCTAAGTGAAGTACGAGGTCTTTGCCTGGAATAGGATCTTCTTGTTCGATAACTCTTAAGATTCGACCACGAGCATTGGTTTCTACTTTTTGATAGCCTACCTGACCATGGAGTTCTGTTTCATAGCGTCGTTCAATACCCAATTTACCAATGTGCTTAGTCGCGCTGTACTGTTTTTTATCTAAGCGCTCTTCTTCTTTTTGGTTAATACGCCCAACGTAACCTAGTGCATGAACGGAGGTTTCTGCTTCTGGGTAGTGGCGTACCAAACGGGCTTCAACATCGATTCCTGGTAAGTAGTATCGATTGACCATTACTTGTGCGATTTCTTTTTCGTCGAGCTTATGTTTTACAACAACCGGTTGATAGGGGCGACTGTTGTATTTTAAACGTTTGCGAAATTGCTCTTCATCACGTTCGCTAATATCGATCAGGGTTTTTAAGTAGGACAGGGTTTCATCAATGCTGTTAACCCGTTCTTTAACAAGGGTTAGGCTATAGCTAGGAATATTTTCGGCAAGCAGAACACCGTTGCGATCGTAAATTAAGCCACGGTTCGGGGCAACAGGACGTAATTGAATACGGTTATTTTCGGATAGACCTTGGTATTTTTCATGCAAGACGACTTGTAGATAGGCCATACGGCCTGCCAATAGAGATAACAATGCGAAGATAAAAAGCGCCATGAAGATAGCACGACTGCGAAACAATTTTTGTTCCGCCATTCTATCCCTGAACGAATGACCCCACATGGAATAACTCTCGCTTATTTATGGTATGGATGGTTTTGCAGTATCGTCCAAGCACGATAAACCTGCTCTGCCATTACAATACGGACGAG
>CAWVSY010000079.1:0-11853 GCA_963933055.1 uncultured Oleispira sp. | reverse complement strand
TTTTTGTCGGGCTAAAGCCACGACCTACAGAAAGAATGAATGGATTTTGTTTAATTGTAGGTTGGTCTTTAGGCCAACGTTTGAAATATTTAAAATTTAATTAATATAAGGTACAAGGATGTACGATATTAAACAGCTTTATAACATTAGCCACCATGGCGCGATTAATGGCGTTACGGGGTCTTGCCATCAGCTTTCGCTGGATGGTTCTTTATTTGATACTTCTTCACCTGCACACAGTAAAAGCCGTTCGGTTTTAATTGATTGTGGTTTGTTCCAAGGGGATGAATCGTTTGATCGCGAAACGGATGATGTCCATGAAGATGTCGCTCACCTTAAGCAAATTGATTTTCCGATCGATGATGTGCAGGCATTATTGGTTACTCATTGTCATATTGATCACGTTGGGCGTATTCCTTATTTATTGGCGGCGGGTTTTACCGGGCCTATTTATGCCACAAAGGCGACGGCGTTATTATTGCCGTTAGTCATTGAAGATGCGATTAAGGTTGGGGTTACGCGAAATCGTTCGATTATTCGTTCTGTCATGAAGCGTTTTGAAAGTCAGTTGGTTGCGATTGATTATGACAAGTGGTTTGCGGTTGAAGGTTTTGATGTCAGTTGCTCTGATATTAGTGGTTCTAGCTCAGTATTAAAAGCAAAGTTTAAAGTTGCGGGTCATATTATTGGCTCGGCTTACATTGAGTTTGATGTACGTTCAAAAAATGAAAAGAAGCGGGTGGTATTTTCGGGTGATTTAGGCGCGCCTTATTCTCCCTTGTTACCCGCCCCAAAATCGCCGTATCGTTGTGATGAGTTAATTATTGAAAGTACCTATGGTGATCGTAATCATGAAAGTCGTCATAACCGCCGCAAGGTTTTGCAGCAAACCCTTGAACGCTGTTTAGAAAATAAAGGCACGGTATTAATTCCTGCATTTTCTATTGGTCGTACTCAAGAATTGTTGTATGAAATTGAAGAGATGATTCATAAAGGTGGTTTAAAATCTTTTGGCTCATTAAAAAAAGGCATTGATGTGATTGTTGATTCGCCTTTGGCTTCGGGTTTTACTAAGCATTATCGTGAATTGAAATATTTATGGGATAAAGAAGCGCAGCGAAAAGTCGCTAGTGGTCGACATCCTTTAGCGTTTGACCAATTAATCACTATCGATTCTCATCAAGAACACGAGAAGCTTTTAAAACATTTAAAAAATTCTGGTCGTGCGGCCATTGTGATTGCCGCGAGTGGTATGTGCTCTGGTGGGCGCATGCAGAATTATCTTCAAGAATTGCTGCCAGACGAAAGAACCGATGTGATTTTTGTCGGGTATCAGGCGAAAGGAACGCCAGGTCGAGATATTCAGCGATTTGGGCCAAGTTTTAAAGACAGTGGTCGTTTAGGGTATGTCGATTTTGAAAATGATGGTCACCAGCGAAGAATTGATATTCGAGCAGGGGTTTATACTTTGGGTGGGTACAGTGCTCATGCAGGGCAAAAAGATTTGCTGAATTTTGTGAAGCGTATGCGGGTAAAGCCTACGAAAATTCGGATTGTGCATGGGGATGACGGGGCAAAAGCGGAATTGAAAAGGAAGTTTGAGGATTTGATCGGCGGAGAGGTGGTTATTCCAAATAGTTAGTATGGGCAGCTGTCGCCCTAAAGGACGACCTGCCGTTTACGCTATCTGTATGTGTAGGTCGTGGCTTTAGCCCGACACAATCTTAACCCGACAATTTTTAGGCCTTATAGCCATTCGGATTTTGATTTTGCCAATTCCAGCTATCTCGCACCATGTCGTCTAAGCTCATTATCGCTTCCCAATCCAACTCTTCTTTTGCTCGCGTTGCATCTGCATAGCAAGCTGCAACATCCCCAGGGCGTCTATCCACTAGTTTATAGGGTACTTTCACATCGTTAATCGTGGCGAATGCTTTTACCATTTCAAGTACGCTAATGCCATTGCCAGTGCCTAAGTTGTAAGCTTGTACGCCATCAATACTTTCTTTTGATAGCAGCTTTTCTACCGCTTTTACATGGCCGCGTGCTAGGTCAACAACATGTATGTAGTCTCTAACTCCGGTGCCATCAATGGTATTATAATCACTGCCAAAGATTGATAGTTCAGCACGTCGACCTACCGCAGTTTGAGTGATGAATGGCATTAGGTTGTTAGGGATGTCGCTAGGGTCTTCGCCAATGGTACCGCTTTCATGTGCGCCGACAGGGTTAAAGTAGCGCAGCAGGGCGACGGACCAAGGGTTTTCTGATTGCTTGAGTTTGTCGGACTCTGGCAAATCTCTTAGCATTTCTTCAATGATGAGTTTTGAGCGGCCATAAGGGTTGGTTGCCGATAGAGGTAGATCTTCCGTTAGTGGTAATACTTCAGGATCTCCATAAACAGTAGCGCTAGAACTGAAAACTAAATTTTTGCTGTTTGCTTTTTCCATTGCTTGGCACAATACCAGTGTGCTATTTACATTATTGTCGTAGTACTCCAAAGGCATGGTGCAAGATTCACCAACGGCTTTTAAACCAGCAAAGTGGATGGTTGCTGCAATTGAGTTTTTATTAAAAATCTCATCCATTAATTCTTTATTGCGAACATCGCCTTTAATGAAAGAAACGGATTTGCCTGTGATGGTTTCAACACGTTTTAATGACTCTTCGCTTGAGTTGTCTAGATTGTCGATTACCAGTACATTAAAATTAGCATTAAGCAGTTCGATACAGGTATGTGATCCAATATAGCCTGCGCCGCCGGTAACTAGAATGGTCGATTTGCTCATGTAAATTCCTTTTAATCTTTGTAGATGACTTTTGTTAAATTACTTTGTGAGTATTATACATGGAAGCCAATTGATGTGGACAAAATTAACATCTGTGCCATAATGCGCCATCAAATGATTTACTCATAATCAGTATGTTTAAAACGTCTCACATAACTCAGCAATTGAATGCTGAACAAGGTTTATTATGTCTAATCAAGGAATGATTCGCCCTCATCAAGGCGGCTTTAATTTTATCTACCGCCTGATCGATATCTCTATTATCTTTGCTTGTCTTTTTGTCGCCGCCAAGTCGTATGGTGTGGCATTTGATTTGCATTATTCGTCCGCTGGCCTTATCGCTAGCATTATCTTTATGCTGTGCGCTGAGTCTTTAGGTTTGTATCGCTCGTGGCGTGCAAGTACACCGACCCGTATGCTGATGACGACCTTAGGGGTTTGGTCTTTAGTCGCTGTCTTACTTTTGGTTGTTGGTTTTTTTGCCAAGTTAGGGGGTGATTTTTCACGTGTGGTTGTGGGTAGTTGGATGCTTGCTTCTGCAGTTTTGTTGATGTCTTGGCGCATGATATTTCGCCAAATTTTACGAACTATGCGTGCCAAAGGTTACAACTCGCGCACGGCGGTGATTGTTGGTTTGAACGATAGTGCTTTGCGTATGCGTGATGAAATGATGAATAAACCCGATTTAGGCATGCGTTTTTCAGGATTTTTTGATGATCGTAGTTCTAAGCGTTTGCAAGAAAGCCATCCTGATGAAGTGCTTGCAGGTACGATTAGTGAGCTAATCGAACGTACCAAGAGTGGTGAGTTTGAACTTATTTTTATTGCCTTGCCGCTTAAGGCGCAAAAGCGCATTGCTCAAATACTAGAGCGCTGTGGCGATACCACGGCCAGTGTGCATCTGATTCCTGATTTCTTTACCTACAATCTTTTGCACGCACGCATGGGTTCGGTAGGTAATGTGCAAACCTTAAGTATTTATGAAACCCCTATTTTTGGCTTTAATGATTTTTTAAAGCGCAGTTTTGATGTTATTTTTTCTAGTCTTGTATTACTGCTCATCGCCATACCGATGCTATTCATTGCCGCGGCGGTGAAATTTACGTCTCCTGGCCCGGTGATTTTCAAGCAGGTTCGCTATGGGCTTGATGGCAAAAAAATCTTTGTATGGAAGTTTCGCAGTATGTCGGCCATGGATAATGGCGATAAAGTCGTGCAGGCGACCAAAGGTGATGCGCGTATTACTAAGGTAGGGGCGTTCATTCGTAAAACGTCCCTTGATGAATTACCGCAGTTTATTAATGTATTGCAGGGCCGTATGTCGGTTGTTGGGCCACGTCCGCACGCGGTCGCGCATAATGAAGAATACCGCAAGCTGATTCCTTATTATATGTTGCGGCACAAAGTTAAGCCGGGCATTACTGGCTGGGCTCAGATTAATGGTTACCGTGGCGAAACCGATACTCTTGATAAAATGGAAGGGCGCATCGATTACGATCTGGATTATATTCGCAACTGGTCGCTATTAATGGATATTAAAATTGTATTCTTAACGGTCTTTAAAGGATTTGTAGGTAGCCATGTTCACTAGATCGACTTGGTTTAAAAGCAAAGTTATTCTATTGATTGTTTATGGGTGTTTTTTAATTACCTTGAGTATTTTCAAAACGACCGAAATTATGCTGCCGGCTATTTTTCGAATGGAATTTTTTTTAGGAGGCGATAAGTTAACCCATTTAATCTTATCGTCGATATTATCGTTTTTAGCTTTGTGGGCTCTGGCGTATAAGTCTTCTAAAGGCCTTATGTATCGTTGCTTTATTATTTGCTTACTACTGATCATTGGCTTGCTGGTTGACGAGCTGCATCAGGCGCTTGTAGGGTCACGTCGCTTTGAGTGGCTTGATTTTGCCTGTGGCGTAGGTGGAATTGGTCTTGGCTTTATGTCTTTTCTGGCCATACACTTTTGCCACATGAAACATAAACTTACACATAAGTATTAGTAATTCTATAAAAAACTAAAAAACATGAAATTTATGCAAAAAAAATGTTTTTTTGTAATGACAAAGTAATTTTGGCTGCTACAATAGCCACAAAATATACATCTGTTTTTAAATTTATTTTTTAAGTCTAGAGGACTTTACAATGAAAGCTTGGAAGCTATCGCCACTTGCTGTGGCACTAATCAGCATTAATTCTTACGCAGTTGAGCCAGTTGGTGTTGCCCTTGGCAATGGTCTAACTTTGCTTCCTGGTGTTAAGTTGAATGTTGAAAACAACTCCAACATCTATAGCACTGAAAAGAATGAGCAATCAGATACGATTACTCGTTTAACGCCTTCTCTTAACCTTTTAGGTGATTTTGGTAAAACGCAAGCTGGCGTTTATTACCAAGCTGAAAAGGGTGTTTATTCTGCAGATGGCGATGATGACTATTTAGATCAGAAGCTTAATGCTGGTGTAAGTCACGAAATTAGTTCTCGTCAAGAAATTAGCGCAACAGCTTCTTACAATGACGCTCATGATGATCGTGGTGCGGGTACTGTTGAAGGTAATGCAGCTGCAGCAATCGATCCTGATGAATACGAAGAAGTGACTGCTGGTCTTGAGTACCTTTATGGCGCTGATTCAGCGGTAGGTAATGTTACGGCTTATGTTGATTCTTACCAGAAGCGTTATAGTAATAACGAACAGTTTGGTACTGAGAACCGCGACCATAACAAGCTTAACTTTGGCGCAATCTTGTCGCTAACGTCTAGCCCAGATCACGAAGTGATTTTCGAAGCTCGTCAAACGAATATTTCTTATGAAGAAAATTCTGCAATTGCAGAAGCTCGTGAAGGTAAAGAGCAGCGCTTATTAGTGGGTATGCGTTGGGATCTTACTGGCAAAACAACCGGTGAAGTTAAAGTTGGTCGTTCTGCGCGTTTCTTTGATGAAAGTTCAATTTCTTCAAACGTACGTCTTGCATGGGAAGCTAACTTAACTTGGCAGCCAATGACGTATTCAACCGTTGCTATTTCTTCTGCTCAAAGCAGCAAAGAAACTAACGGTGCTGGTGACTACATTGCAAATACCTTTACGTCTGCAAGCTGGGATCATGAGTTCTCAACTTACTACAGTGCTGGTTTAGTAGCGTCTTTAAACAGCGATGTTTATGTTTCTGATACAAATGATCGTGAAGATGATTTGGTTAGCTATGGCGTAAACGGTACGTATTCTCCAATGCCTTCGGTAGACGTTACCTTGTCTTATACTCAATCTGAGCGTACTTCAAACATCAATGAGTTTGAATATGATAAGCAAGTTGTTAACCTTGGTTTGAATATCGCGATCTAATCAACTGCTTGCAGTTTGATTGATAAATTAACGGCCAGTCCTTTTATTAGGCTGGCCGTTTTTTTTAGCTTTATTTCTATGTTTTATGGCCTTACCGCTTTACACTATCGTTTTTTTGATTAGGTAGCTCTTGATGTTTCGTTCTTTTATACCTCGCTTATCGAGCACGCTGTTGCAGGGTTTGCTTTTTATTGCTGCGTCCATGTTTTCTTTTCTTTCCCATGCCGATAATCCTTTAGCCGGATATACCTTAGGCGCAGGGGATTTGATTAGCATCACGGTTTATGATGAAGAAGATTTAAGCCTAGAGGTACGTATTGGTTTATCTGGGCAAATTTCATACCCATTATTGGGCGATGTGGCGGTTTCGGGTTTAAGTCCTAAGCAGCTTGAAGATAAATTAGTTGCTGGTTTAAAAGGCCCGTTTTTAATTGATCCAAGCGTTACGGTTTCTATTCAAGAATATCGTCCGTTTTATGTGATTGGCGAAGTTAAAAAACCCGGTGGCTATCCATTCCACCCTGGTTTAACGGTTGATAAGGCTATTTCAATTTCTGGCGGTTTTACCGAGCGCGCGTCTAAAAGCAGTATTTTTGTGGTTCATGATTATGGCAATTCCAGCAGAAAGCGCAGTGATAATGACGAAAAAGAAGCGGTTAAGCTTTTTGATGTAATTCAGCCGGGTGATGTGATCACTATTGAACAGAGCTTCTTTTAATATGGATATGAAAGGCAGTAAAGGTAATAGCAGTATGAGTAACAACAGTATGAATAATCAATCAAGTAGCAGGTCGGGTAATCATGGCTCTGCGATGGAGGTGATTGATCTTGCGCATTATTGGAATGTTGTGCGCCGCCAATTGAAAAAGATTATCGCGCTCTCTATTGTTATGACGCTTATTTCTATTTTGGTTGTTTTTTCTTTAACACCTAAATACAGCGCAACGTCAACGTTAATGATTGAGGCGAACGAATCAAAAATTGTTTCTATCGAAGAAGTTTATGGTTTGTCCGGTGGTAATTCTGAGTATTTTTTAACACAATTTGAGATTTTGAAATCACGCGATATGGCTAAGCGCGTTGTTGAAAAGCTTGAGCTTGTTAAATTGGCGGAATTCAATCCCTACCATCCTGATAATGCAAAAGGTTTTTCTTTAAAAACGTTTATCTTAGGTGAAGCTGATGAGCTACCTACGGATGAGGATATTATTAATAAGACAACGGATGTTTTCTGGAAAGTAATATCGGTTGATCCGGTGAGAAAAACTCAGCTGGTTAAGATTTCAGTATTGAGTGAATCACCAGCGGTTGCACAAAAAGCCGCTAATGCTATTGCTAATGCCTATATTGAATCGCAATTAGAAGCACGCGTTGGCTTAACTCAGCAGGCTTCCGTTTGGCTGACGGGTCGCTTAGGTGGTTTAAAAGAAAGCTTGGGGCAGTCTGAAAGAGAATTGCAAGATTTCCGCGAAGCGAATGACTTGGTTGATGTAGAAGGTGTAAGCACCTTGGTTGCCGATGAGCTTAGCCAAATTACCGGTAAGCTGGTTGACGCACGCAGCATGCGCTTAGAAATAGAAAGTAACTATAAGCAGATAAAAAGACTGAAAGAGTTAACTTACGAAACGCTGACAAGCTTGCAGTTTATTTTGGCTGATCCATTAATTAGCCGACTCACAGAGGCTCAATCAAAGACGGAGTTGAAGGTTGCTGAGCTTTCTAAGCGCTATGGTCCAAGACACCCTAAGATGATTGCGGCGCAATCGGATTTGGATGCGGTAAAAGAGTCTGTTCTTTCGCAAATGAAAAATCTGGCAACCAGTATCGAAAACAGCTTTGAAACGGCGAAGGCAAAAGAAGCGTCTTTACTTAAGTCGCTTGAGATTACCAAATCTAAAATGCGCAATATTAACCGTACTGAATTTGCGCTGGGTGAATTGGTAAGATCGGTTAATGGTGACCGCGCACTTTATGAGACGTTTGTTAAGCGTATTCGTGAAACCTCGGCAACCGGTGATTTGCAAACCGCTAATGCCCGCATTATCGATTCAGCGGTTATTCCTGAATTCCCTGTAAAGCCTAAGAAAAAGCTGATTGTTGCGTTGGTTTTGGTGGTTAGCTTGATGTTTGGTATTGCACTGGCGTTCTTATTAGACGCTTTGGATTCTACGATTAAGAATGCTGATGATGTTGACCATAAGTTGCATTATGCTTTGTTAGGTATTGTGCCTTTATTACCTAGAGGTAAAGATCAGCTTGATAATAGAGTACAGCCTGCAGTGCCTAATTCTGCAGCGGTACGCGCTTTTGCCCATGGTGATAATCATGGCTTTAAAGAGTCGATTCGTACATTAAGAACCGGCTTGACGCTAGCTTCGTTAGAAAATCCTGCTCAGTGCTTATTGTTTACGTCTTCTATTCCAGGGGAAGGTAAAACAACAACGTCTGTTAACTTAGCAACGGCTTATGGCCAGATGGAAAAAACGCTGATTATTGATGCGGATATGCGTCGCCCAACCTTGGCGAAGCAGCTGAGCTTGCCGCAGGGCAGTAAAGGTTTGTCGAACGCGGTCGCGTACCCTGATACTTTGGATGAAAGCATTCATCATATTGAAGATTTGAATATTGATGTGATTCCTTCTGGGATTATTCCTCCAAATCCATTAGAGCTGTTGGCGTCTAAAAACTTCGAGCAAGTTTTGAAAACTCTTCGTACTCGTTATGATCGCATTATTATTGATTCGCCACCTATGGGCGCAGTAAGTGATGGTTTGTACTTGTCGACGCTAACCGATGGTGTTGTTTATGTGATTAAGGCTGATGCAACTAAAGATAAGTTGATTAAATCAGGGCTTTCTCGCTTGGATGATTCTAACGCGCGTATTTTGGGTGTGGTATTGAACCAGTTGGATGTTGAGAAAGAATCTCGCTATGGTGCAAACTATGGCGGTTATTATGATACGTATGAATACCATAAGAACGGTGTTTAGCATTAAACGCTTGCTAGTGCCTTTTTTGGTGCTAGCGGCGCTGGCTTTGTTTCATGCAGCCTTGGTTTCATCTTTATTGGCGCTTGGTTTTTCGGGTGCGGCGGATGCGATTACACTGAACAATCCTGATGTTGCGGAAGCGCAAGCGCGTAAATATAGAGAGCAGTCTTTAGAGCTTGAATTTGCGCCTAGGCAGGAAGCCTTAACGATTAGTTTGGATTATTGGCAGCAAGCCATTTCTGCGCGTCCTTTGTGGCCTTATTATCACTTAGGCGCTTTGGATGCTGAGGTTTTATTACAAGATAGCGCCGCCGTGCAAAAACGTATTCAGCATATGATTGCGCTTGCCCCTAATGAGCGCGGCTTGGATGAGGGTTTTCTGATCTTAGCGTTTATTGCTTGGGATTGGGTAGGCGATGCCGAGAAGCCGTGGTTATTGACTCGTCTTGGTATGGTTAAGCGATCAACTTTAAGGCAGGTTTTTTCTTACGCGAAGCAAGCAAATAATCATCGTGATATTTGCAGTCACTTACCTTGGAAAAAGGTGAAAAGGCTTTGTAAACAATAGGTTTACAAAGCGCTTAGTTGAGTTTTAGCTGCTTTTCGCAAGCAGCTTTTCTACGCGAGCAACATCTTCTGGAGTATCAATTCCATGCCCTGGTGCTGCTTCGGTGATTCCCATATGAATTTTCTCGCCATACCAAAGTGCACGCAATTGCTCTAAGCACTCTGCTTGTTCAATTGGGCAGGGTGACATACGAGTATATTTCTGTAAGAACGATACGCGATAGCCATACATACCAACGTGGCGGTAAACCGGCATGATGTCGGTGATTTTATCTTGGCTATGCTTGTACAAATCACGATCCCAGGGAATGGCGGCGCGGCTGAAATACATTGCAAAGCCACGACCGTCTAGTACGACTTTTACCACGTTTGGATCAAACGCATCTTCAGCATCTTCGATGGCGGTGCAAATTGAACTCATTCCAGCTTCAGGGTTCAGTAATAATCCTTGCGCTGTCTGTTCGATTAATTCTTTGGGAACTAGGGGTTCGTCGCCTTGTAAATTTACCAGCACATCGTCTTTGTCCCAGCCTTTAATAGCGGCCACTTCTGCGATTCGTTCGGTGCCGTTTTCATGTTCTGGGTTTGTCATCACGACATCAGCCCCAAACCCTTTGGCGACATCAAAAATTCGCTGATCGTCGGTAGCAATTACAATGTCTTTTACACCTGTTTCGAGTGCGCGTTCGTAGGTGTGCTGAATCATGGTTTTTCCGCAAAGTTCAATAAGCGGCTTGCCAGGAAGGCGGCTGCTTGAGTAGCGTGCAGGGATTACGATTTTGTAATTAGCCATAATGTGTGTATTTCTCTTTGATCTGTTTTCTTAAATAGATAGATTGTTGCGTTGTTTAAGCTTGATGAGTTTCTTCAAACTCTGGCAACATGGCTTTGATATAAGCTTCTTCTAATGGCATGCGGCTGCCTAATATAATGTCGGCAACTTCTCGTGCAACACCTTTACCACCTGCCGCATCGGTAATTAGGTCGGAGTGTTCTTTTACTAGCCAAAAACCATCAGCTGGGGTGATGCTTAGACCAATGCGTTTCATGACTTTAAGATCAATGACATCGTCGCCAACGTAGCAAACTTCGTCTGGCTCTAAAAATAGCACGTCCATTAATGTGCTTAATTCAGCCCATTTGTCTTTGCAGCCGGGGTAGAAGTGCGGAATGCCTAAATCGTTGATGCGTTTGTGGAGTGGCGCGCTGTCTTTGGCGGATATAACGGCGGTAGTAATGTCGTAAGTATTGAGGAGTTTTATGCCAACGCCATCTTTAACGTTGAAGTGTTTTACTTCTTCGCCATTTGCGCTGTAGCTTAAGGTGCCGTCGGTTAATACACCATCGACATCGAATACCACGAGTTTTATGTTGCGGGCTTTTTCTTTTATCGAATTCGGTAAGTGAACCATATTGACCTCATAAACTTGGCTAAGTGCCTCATTGTAAAGCAATTTGTGAGCAGCTAAAAATATTAAAGCTGCTATAATGCTGATGTTCGCATTAAAAGGAGATTTATTATGATCGATGCAGCAAATGATCGTAAATATGGTTACGCGGGTTTGATTCCTTTGGCCGTCGGTTTTGCAGGTGCGCTTTTTGCGGTATCTGGTTCAGTACAGGTTTTTCTGGACTATTCGCTTTTAGTTTTAGTTTTCTTAACCGGTAGTTGTTGGGGTGCGCTTCGTACCAAGAAGAAAAAGGCCGAAGATTGGCAGCTTGGTTTTACCATTGCTATCTTTTTATGGGGCTGGTTTGCTTCGTATTTGCCACAGAATATTGCAGTGCTTATGCTGCTTGTTGGCTTTTGGATGTTGCGCTTTTTAGAGTCTGATAGAGTATTCAAAAAGGTTTACACTGAGCAGTATCATGAGATTCGCGTTAAATTAACGTGGGTTGTTAGTGCTTTGCATGTAATGGTTTTTGTTTTGAGTAATTACACTGATCAGCTTAAATAAGATGCCTTTGTCGGGCTAAAGCCACGACCTACAATATAATTCATAAATATATTCTGTAGGTCGGTCTTTAGCCCGACATTAAATGAAGCCTGCAATTTATAATTCATAAATATATTCTGTAGGTCGGTCTTTAGGCCGACATTAAATCAAGTCTGCAATTTATAATTCATGAATGTATTCTGTAGGTCGGTCTTTAGGCCGACATTAAAT
>CAWVSY010000078.1:0-12118 GCA_963933055.1 uncultured Oleispira sp. | reverse complement strand
TGTTGGTGAAGAGCTACGTGGCTACATGACTGATATGAAGCGCATTGTAGAAGCTTCTAAGTAATTAATACTTAAAGCGTCTATTTGAGGCTGTTCATTCAGCCTCAAATAAAAAGCCCCTATTGAGCGATCAATAGGGGCTTTTTTGTTTCTGGCTTTTGAGCAAGAGCCTTAGATATTACTCTACGGCTTCTACTTCAAAGCTGTGAGTAATTTCAACCCCACCTTTTTCAAGCATGATCGATGCAGAACAATATTTCTCAGCAGAAAGAGCAACGGCCTTCTCAACAGCCACTTCTCGCAGTTTACGACCCTGCACTTTAAAATGGATATGAATCTTAGTGAATACTGAAGGTACCGCATCAGCACGCTCAGCTTCAATTTCCGCTACGCAATCCACAACATCTTGACGCTGCTTCTTCAAAATACTCATCACATCAAAACTGGTACAGCCACCCATACCTAAAAGTAGCAGTTCCATCGGGCGAACACCTTGGTTTTTACCACCATGATCTTCCGGACCATCCATGATGACTGTATGACCCGTTCCGGATTCACCGATAAATTTGACGTCGCCGCCCCATGTAATTGTTGCTTTCATAAAATTTCTCCATCGAATTGGCGCAAGGTTACCATAGCAAAAGACTTTAGAATAATTTCCCTACGAATAGTGAGACTTAAGCACTCGTAGTATTAGGTGATTTTGTTAGAATAAAGGGGGTATATCTGATAATGCTACTACAGTATATTAGGTTGCTGTATTAAGTTATTGTTTTCAATGAGCATTTTTAGCTCTTTTTTACCTCGGACGGGTAACTGATTTATGAGTCTTTATGGAACGAATACCAAAGCTGAGTATATCGAGGTTTTTTTAAATCATGCTCATCGCCGTCGCTATCCTTCTCGCAGCACACTAATCTATGCGGGAGATCAAAGCGACTCACTGTTCTTTTTAGTCAAAGGATCAGTCTCAGTCATCATCGAAGATGAAGATGGCCGTGAAATGATCATGGCTTATTTGAACAAAGGTGATTTCTTTGGGGAAATGGGATTATTTGACCCTAACGCAAAAGCTCGTACCGCTTGGGTGAAAGCAAAGTCTGATTGTGAAGTGGCTGAAATTAGCTATACAAAATTTCTAGAGCTAGTAAAAGATGACCATAGTCTTCTTTATGCTATTTTTGAGCAAATGTCTCTGCGCTTAAGAAATACCACACGTAAAGCTGGCGACCTTGCCTTTTTGGACGTCACTGGCCGTGTCGCGCGCACCTTGCTAGAGCTTTCTCAAGAACCGGATGCCATGACACACCCAGATGGTATGCAAATTAAGATTACTCGCCAAGAGATTGGTCGCATTGTCGGCTGCTCACGAGAAATGGTTGGCCGTGTATTAAAAGCCTTAGAAGAACAAGGTTTAGTCGACGTAGCTGGCAAAACAATGGTGGTTCATGGTACTCGCCGAGCCGCTTCCCTACCTCGCAGAGAAAGTTAATTCAAAAAAATACTCATATTTAAAAAATTCCACAGCAGAGCCCTCAACCTTGTTCTAAACTTCAATTAGTATTATTGGAGCAAGACTATATGAGCGACCAAGCGTTATTCACCGATGATGAGCCATTATTCGGCGGCGGTGATGATGACCAACCACAGAAAGAGCTAAGTGAGACTTGGAAAGTTCTCATCGTAGATGATGAACCAGATGTGCATAAAGTAACACGCATGGTATTACACAATTTTTCTTTCGATGGTTTGAAGCTCGAATTAATCAGTGCGTATACAGGCCAAGAAGCGAAAGATATCATGGCTCAGCGCAATGATATCGCACTTGCAATTTTAGATGTTGTCATGGAAGACGAACACGCAGGTTTAGAAGTTGCACGCTACATTCGTGAAGATCTAAATAACCGCTATACACGTCTTGTTCTTAGAACAGGACAGCCTGGCCAGGCTCCAGAAAATGAAGTCATTCGCAACTACGACATCAATGACTACAAAGATAAAACCGAATTAACCACCACGAAACTCAATACTCTACTTTATGCAACATTACGCAGCTACCGAGATATCTGTACGCTTAATGAACATAGAAAAGGATTAGAGAATGTTATTAAGGCTTCTACGGAAGTTTTTGGCTCCGATACGCTGAATAAATTTGCGAGTGCTGTTTTATCGCAAATAACAAACCTGCTTGGTTTAGAGCAAAGTGCTCTCTATTGCTCATCCATTACCCACGATTCACAACTGGATATTGAAACTCGCACTTTCCGCATCCTTGCCGCGACTGGCGACATGGAAAATACGCACAACATTGCGACTATGGAAGAGCTACCGATTCAAGTGCAAAATGGTTTCAAGCAAGTCTTAAAAGACCACAAATCTTATTATCACAAAGATCATTACATTGGCTATTCTTCTCCTCGTGAAGGCAGTGAAAGTCTTCTTTATGTCACCTACCATCACGAGCTTAGTGATATTGATAAACAGATCTTAGAAATCTATGCAGCCAATGTCACCGTCACCTACGAAAATTTATTAATGCGTGAGGATGTTCAGGAAACTCAAAAAGAACTTGTATATATGCTCGGCGAAGCAGTTGAGCAGCGTTCAAAAGAGACCGGAGCACACGTAAAACGAGTTGCACAGATATCTCAACTCTTAGCCATCGCTTATGGCTTGCCCGAAAGAGAAGCTGAACTTATTAAATTTGCGTCACCTTTACACGATGTCGGTAAGGTCGGAATTCCAGACAGCATTTTAAACAAACCAGGCAAGCATACTCCTGAAGAATGGGAGATTATGCAAACTCATGCATTAATCGGTGAAGAGATACTCGCAAAGTCTGATAAACGTATTTTACAACTCGGTTCGATCATTGCAGGCCAGCATCACGAAAAGTGGAATGGCAAAGGCTATCCTCGTGGCTTAAAAGGTGAAGAAATACACATTGCAGGACGCATTACGGCATTAGCCGATGTATTTGACGCACTAGGAAGTAAGCGCTGCTACAAAGACGCTTGGCCAATCGAAAAAATCATCGCGATTATAAAAGAAGAGCGTGGCGAACAGTTTGAACCACGGCTTGTTGATTTGTTTGAAGAAAACATTGAAGCCTTATTAGAAATTCGAGAGAATTTCCCAGACAGCTATTGAATGAAGCAGGCATAACATCAAGCAGCAAACAAACATTCGAAGACATCTGTTTTTTGCTGCTCAATTCAGATTTAAAGCTAAATTTAGAAGAACAACTCCGATAATTTCTCGCCAGGAAATTCAGCGCGCATAAAGGCTTCACCGACCAAGAAAGCATTCACGTGCTTAGCACGCATTGCGGCAACATCTTCGCGACCTAAAATACCACTTTCCGTTACCACCATACGATCGCTAGAAATCTGATCAAGCAAAGCATAGGTATTCTCTAAGCTTACTTCAAAGGTATGCAAATTGCGGTTATTGATACCGACTAAAGGTGTATCCAATTTCAACGCTGAGTGCAGCTCTTTCTCATCATGCACTTCAACCAGTACATCCATCCCTAGCTCAGTAGCTAAGCCAGAGAAGTCTTGCAACTGCATATCACTTAACGCGGATACGATCAGTAGAATACAATCAGCGTTAATCACTTTTGCTTCAAATATTTGATAAGGGTCGATTAAAAAATCTTTACGAATAACAGGAATTGAGCACGCATTGCGCCCTTGCTTCAAAAACTCTTCACTGCCCTGAAAATAATCTTTATCGGTTAAAATTGATAAGCAAGCAGCGCCCGCTTTTTCATAAGATTCAGCGATGCGGGCTGGATCAAAATCATCACGAAAAATACCTTTGCTTGGCGACGCTTTTTTCACTTCTGCAATCACCGCAGGTAAACCTGCCGCCACTTTAGCTTGCATGGCTTTATAAAAACCACGCGCTTCTGGCTGATCAAAAGCGCGAGCTTTCATTTCTGCCAAAGACATTGCAGCACTGCGCTGCTGCACTTCGATCACTTTGGTATCAAGGATTTTTTTTAAAATCGTCGGGGTATTCATTAATCTTATTCCTGTGCCAAACTTAAGCTTGGTCTTCTTCCAAGTAACGCGTGAACGTTACTAGATCATTTAATTTTCCAAGGGCTAGGCCAGAATAAATAGCATCTTGCGCCATTTCTACACCCTGCTCTAAGCTGTTAGCAATATTGGCTGCATAAATGGCCGCACCCGCGTTCAACGCAATAATATCTGCGGCTTTATTCCCAGCATCGGTTTCGCGTTTGCCTAGCGCGTCTTTAATCAACTGATAACTTTGTTCGGCACTATCAACCGTCAAACCCATTAAGCTCTGACTCGTAATATCAACGTCTTCAGGCTTAAATTTATATTCACTAATGTGACCGTTTTTAAGTTCGGCGATGGTCGTTTCTGCCGCTAAACTAATTTCATCCAAACCATCATCGGAATGTACGATCAATACGTGCTCACTGCCCAAGCGTTGCAATACTTCCGCAAGCGGACGACATAATGCAGCATTAAAGACGCCAATCACTTGGTTTTTAACCCCCGCCGGATTCGTAAGTGGGCCAAGCATATTAAAAATAGTGCGCTGAGCTAATTCTTTACGTGGACCAATCGCATGTTTCATTGCACTATGATGCGCGGGAGCAAACATAAAACCTACGCCAATTTCATTCACGCAACAAGCAACCTGATCGGCACTTAAAGCCAAAGAAATACCCGCAAACTCTAAAACATCTGCGCTACCCGTGCTGGACGAAACACTGCGATTGCCATGCTTAGCAACCTTGCCCCCTGCTGCCGCAACAACAAAAGAAGATGCGGTAGACACATTAAACAAATTCGAACCATCACCGCCAGTGCCACAGGTATCAACGGCGTTTTCATCATCGACCTTTACGCCCGATGCCAACTGGCGCATCACCGTCGCGGCACCCGTTATTTCATCAATGGTTTCGCCTTTCATACGCAGCCCAACTAAAAAGCCGCCAATTTGCGCAGGTGTCGCCTCTCCCCCCATAATCTGATTCATTACCGCAATCATTTCTTCGGTTGTTAGGTTCTGACGCTCAATGACTTTCGCTAGCCCTTGCTGAATATTCATCATGAATTTCCTTTACTCTTCAAGCTTCTATCGCGGCTAGCTATTTGCTGCGCTTCAAAAAATTGTTTAATAGATCGTGACCCTGCACCGTTAAAATCGACTCTGGGTGAAATTGCACCCCCTCGATATCCAACTCTTTATGGCGCACACCCATAATCTCTTCCATGGAGCCATCTTGGTTTTCAGTCCAAGCGGTAATTTCTAAGCAGTCAGGTAAGGTTTTTTTATCAATCACTAAAGAATGATAACGCGTCGCAATCATCGGATTGTTTAAACCTTTAAACACACCAGTATCGGCATGCACGATGGGGGACGTTTTTCCGTGCATTACTTGGCCAGCACGTACAATATCACCACCAAATACTTGGCCAATACTTTGATGTCCCAAACAAATACCTAAAATCGGTAGCTTGCCAGCAAAATGACGAATCGCTTCGACAGCAATACCGGCTTCATTCGGCGTACAAGGGCCAGGGGAAATCACCAAGTGATCGGGATTCAGTGCCTCGATCTGTTCAATAGTAATTTCATCATTGCGATAAACCTGAACATCCGCACCTAGTTCGGCAAAATATTGCACGACGTTGTAGGTGAAGGAATCGTAATTATCAATCATTAGTAACATAATAAATTCCTCCTATTGGTCCAAGCCAGATTCAGCCATCGCCACTGCGCGAAATAACGCGCGGCCTTTATTCAAAGTTTCTTTCCACTCTAAGCGCGGTACAGAATCGGCAACGACCCCAGCACCTGCTTGAATGTTTAAAACACCGTCTTTAATCACCGCGGTACGAATCGCAATGGCGGTATCCATATTGCCATTCCAGCTTAGGTAACCCACTGCGCCACCATAAACACCGCGTTTAACCGGCTCCATTTGATCAATGATTTCCATTGCTCGAATTTTAGGTGCGCCGCTTAAGGTGCCCGCAGGGTGAACTGCGCGTAAAACATCCATGGCGCTAATATCGTCTTTCACTTTGCCCGTCACATTCGAAACAATGTGCATCACATGGCTATAACGCTCAACCACCATCTGATCACTCACTTCCACCGTGCCGACTTTAGAAACACGACCCGCGTCGTTACGACCCAAATCAATCAGCATTAAATGCTCAGCAATTTCTTTAGGATCCGATAATAATTCTTTCTCTAACGCCAAATCTTCTGCAGGCGTTTTGCCACGATAACGAGTGCCTGCAATCGGACGAACCGTTACTTCACCGTCTTCTAAGCGCGCTAAAATCTCAGGAGAAGAACCCACAATATGAAAGTCGTCCAAATCCATGAAATACATGTAAGGAGAGGGATTTAAGGTGCGCAGTGCGCGATAAACCTGAATCGGCTCACCACCAAAAGGTACTTTCATACGCTGTGATATCACACACTGCATAATGTCGCCGGATAAAATGTATTCTTTAATATCTTCAACCGACTGCTGAAACTCTTGCTCACCAAAACCCGATTTGAAATCGCTCTCAGCAACCACTTTAGGCTCAGGTAAAGCTTGGCCAATAGAACCTTTATAAGGCTGACGTAACTTAATTCGCAGCTCTTCTAAACGGCTTTCTGCGTTCTCTAGTGCATTATCTTGCTCTGGGTTAGCCAAAACAATTAAATAGATTTTGCCACTCAGGTTATCAAAAACAACAACCTCTTCCGATACCATCAATAAGATATCAGGCGTGCCCAATTCATCCGGCGGACAGCTATCTTGCAGACGTTTTTCGATATAGCGGACGGTATCGTAACCAAAATAACCGACTAAACCGCCATCAAAGATCGGCATATTTTCCAATACAGGAACGTTATACTTGGCTTGCAGCTGTTCGATGTAGTCCAGAGGATCTTCTACTTCCTGCTCAGAAGTCTGCTGACCATCAATAAAATGACGAATCGTTAGACCTTCAACCTTAATAACTTCCGAGCAAGGTAGGCCTATCATGGAATAACGACCCCATTTTTCGCCACCTTGAACGGATTCAAGCAAATAAGAATATGGCCCAGATGCGAGCTTAAGATAAGTCGATAATGGCGTATCTAAATCCGCCATTACTTCACGTGCAACAGGGATACGATTGTAGCCTTGCTGGCTTAATGTTTTAAATTGTTCAGGAGTCATGACCTAGTCCGTCAAGCAATCAGATGCGATGGTTTAATGTGTAAATAAAAGACAATATTAGGCCGAGTCGGCCCTTAGACTATTACCATCGTTTGGAAAAGTGATGCCCTTGTTGATTCGGACATGTGTACTGAAAGGACACGAAAGTGCTCCTAGCAAGCAAATTAAATGAGACCTCAACTATACCGAGTTGGCTGGAATGAGTCTAGTTCTTACGCCAATCAACGCGAGGCCAACCTCGCTGTATCGCTAATTCGGCCAACTGCCTATTAGGATTTAAGACAACCGGTTGATTCACGGCATCCAACAGCGGTAAATCTGCATGACTATCGCTATAAAATACCGCTTCTGACAGCTCAAAACCCTGCTTTTTAGCAAATGCTTTGGCCATCTCGACCTTACCCTGACCATAACAAAGTGGTTTGGCAAGCCCGGTAATCTTACCCGCATCCAATTCAAACCGATTACCAATGACAAAATCTAAACCTAAAGCATCGGCATACGCCTTCGCCATAACTTCATCTTGCCCCGTAATTAGAATTAATTTTGCTCCCTGGCGGCGATAAGCAAAAAGCAAAGAAGCCGCTTGTGGATAAATATACAAATGGCCTCTTTGGGCAAAAAAATCATTAATATGCTGCTGATATTCATCAATACTCATACCCTTGGTGCGAGTACGATAATAGGTTGATAACCGCCAATGACTCACCTTGCCTTTTTTATAAGCTCGATACAGTGATGCCAACGCTTGCATTGCCTCAACAATCGCCCAGCGATCAAAACGGACACGCCATTTTATCCACAAACTACTGGCATCTTTGTTGATTAAAGAATCGTCTAAATCAAAGAAAACATAGGAGGCCTGATAGACTTTTGCTGTATTTTCTACCGGCATAATAGAATCTCTTGAGGCTCGATATAAAAAATATATAACCCTTATAAATTAACACAGCAGGCCTTATTTAACCTCCTCATTACCGGTTCCATATCAATATTTTTTAGTATTTTCGACATTAGGACTTGAAAATAACATGCAATTGCCACATGTTTTATAAGAGCGCAGGCAAAGATGGCCTCTTGAGTCAGTCATGAAAGTCTTATCCTAGTATAAAAAACAGGGTAAAAAATTTGATGAAATTCATAGCGCTTTTGCAATCCATGGACCATTATTATTACTCGAACATTTATAAGGATTCACTATGAAAGGTTTGGAAATTAGCTTCCGTGATATTGAACATTCTGATGGTATCGAACAATTAATTCGTGAAAAAGCCGGTAAAATCTCCAGCATATATGATTCTATAACCGGCATTCGAGCGGTGGTCGCCATGCCACACAACCACAGTCATAAGGGTAAGCTAGCGCACGTTTCACTTGAAATTGGACTGCCTGGTGAAACCGTTGCTATCACCAATGACAATCACGACAACAAAGCACATGAAGACATGTATGTTGCCGTAAAAGATGCTTTTGAGGTAGCGCAGCGTAAAGTTAGAAAAATTCATGAAAAGCGCCATGACTTGAAGCGCCGTGCAGGTGCCGCAGCGACACCTGAAATTGCGGAGTAAATTTTACCGTACCCAAAAGCACTCACACTCATTCAGCTGAGCAAACAAAACTTGTTTATTAACAAGTCAAATATTAGCCGAGCATGGTACTCGGCTAATATATTTTAGAAGATCTTTTAGCTAGCATTTCATTAACGCTTTATAATTAAAGTGCTATAAATAGCCACCCAACAAGACAGCCAACAACCCTGGGCGCACTAAAGACGCATACAACTCTCCCATTACCTCTGGTTTTTCCACAAAGCCTTGGCGTACCCAACGTGTAATTACCATAAAAGAAGCACCGGCCAAATAATCAACGACATAAGGTAATAAACCCGCGCGATTTTTAATGCCATGAGCCTCCATAAAGCGCTCAACAACTCGGGCGACATAGTTTTTAAACTGCCCCATCATCAAGCTATCAATGTCATCTTGCATTAACAGATGAGCAAACTCGGCATTATCCGACCACTGACGAAACATAATGGAGGCAATCACTGGATCGGCATCTTTGCTTTTAGTGATATAACCATCTATCTCGGCATAAAATTTTTCAAACATCTCATCGATGTAAGCAATCAATAAGTCATCTTTGGAATGAAAATGTAAATAAAATGTTGGTCGAGCAACGCCAGACCGTTCAGCGATATGAGCAACAGAAATCTTGCTATAGGGGACATCCTTCATCAAGGTTAGCAAGGCATCAATCAATAATCGGCGCGAACGCTCAACCCGCTTATCCAATTCTTTTTCAGCCATATTGGCGACATCCTTATTATTGTTATATCCGCATTATGTATTAGATAAAAGATAATAGACAGGTCTCTAAAACTGTATAGCAAGCATTTGAATGCAATTTCTAATTTCGCCTAGACTCTTTGCGCCAGATAAATTTTAACTATAAAAAAAGCCGAATCATTTCTGATTCAGCTTTTTCATCATCACATTTTAATAATTACAAACTATTAAAACTGATCAGCTTCCATAGCATACAGACAATCAGCGCCACCTTTAACAGACTCGCTCAAAGAAATGTATCTTGGCAATAAACGCTTAGTGAAGAAACGCGCGGTTGCTAGCTTGTTCGCGTAATAAGGCTCAGTACCTTCTTGTGGTAATGCTTTCTCAGCCATCATTGCATACATGTATGCGAAAGAGGTGTAACCAAATACTTGAAGGTATTCAACCGAAGAAGCACCTAACTCGTTAGCATTTGTCTGCGCCTGACCCACAATCCAGTCAGTCAAATCAGTCAAATTAGCAATCGCCGCTTTAAGCGGAGTGATGAACTCAGCCATTGCAGGGTTGCCTTCTTGACTTGCACAGTATTGAACAATTTCTTCTGCATAGATCTTGTAGAATGCACCGCCATTGGCCGCGATTTTACGAGCAATAAGATCCAAAGATTGAATGCCGTTAGTGCCTTCATAAATCTGAGTAATACGTAAATCACGTACGTGCTGTTCTTGACCCCATTCACGAATGAAACCATGACCACCAAATACTTGCTGACCAGCCACTGCTGACTCTAAAGCCAAATCCGTTAAGAAAGATTTAACAACAGGAGTTAGCAAAGAAACCATCGCATCTGCGTACTGCTTAGTTTCAGCATCGTCAGAGAATTTAGACAAATCCAACCATTTAGAAGCGTACATAGAGAAAGCACGAGAACCTTCTGTATTCGCACGCATCGTCATAAGCATACGACGAACATCTGGATGAACAATAATTGGATCAGCCGTTTTTTCAGGAGCAACCTTGCCCGTTGGAGCACGTGACTGCAAACGGTCGTTGGCGTAGGTTACTGCGTTCTGGTAAGAGTTCTCAGCAACACCAAGACCCTGAATACCAACCGCAACACGCTCGTAGTTCATCATGGTGAACATAGCGTTTAAGCCTTTGTTCTCATCACCGATCAACCAACCTTTAGCACCATCAAAATTCATCACACAAGTAGCGGAACCTTTAATGCCCATTTTGTGCTCAATAGAACCACAACCCATGGTGTTTCGCTCACCTAGCGAACCATCTGCATTCACAAGGAACTTAGGCACTAGGAATAAGGAGATTCCTTTAGGGCCAGCTGGTGCATCAGGAAGCTTAGCAAGAACAAGATGGATAATGTTTTCCGCCATGTCATGCTCGCCCCAAGTAATGAATATCTTGGTGCCTGAAACATTATAAGAACCATCTGCTTGTGGCTCTGCTTTAGTACGAATAATACCCAAATCTGTGCCGCAATGAGGCTCAGTCAAATCCATTGCGCCGGCCCACTGACCAGAATACATATTAGGAAGGTATTGCTCTTTTAATTCTTGACTACCGTGAGCGCTTAAAGACAAACACGCACCCGCTGTCAACATTGGCGCAAGACCAAAAGAGATGTTTGAACCCTGAATCATTTCTTCAACTTGACCCACAAGCATCTTAGGCATGCCCATGCCGCCAAATTCAGGATTACCGCCAAGACCGCCCCAGCCGCCTTCACTGTAAGTTTGATAAGCTTCTTTAAAGCCTGGAGGTGCCGTTACTTCGCCATCTTTCCAAGTAGAACCAACCTCATCACCTTCACGGTTGATTGGTGCTAAAACGTTCGCCGCGATTTTACCCGCTTCTTCAAGGATTGCATCTGCAGTATCTGGATCAACAACTTCGGCCAAACGAGCGTTATCTGCCCACATGCTTGGTGCATCAAATACTTCATTCAATAGGAAGCGCATATCGCGCAGGGGAGCTGTATACTCAGGCATGTAACCTTCCTCATTTAATAAAATTTAGCGATTTAGTATCTGCTGAAATAATCAGCAATTACCAAACACTGCGCTCAAAGAGCAATTCGGTAAATTAACTGCGCGGTATTTTAAACCATCTAGCGCCACAGTCGACCATAGACCCGCATTAATCGAGCAAATAAGACGAAATAACCGGTCAATTTGATTAATTTATCGTTAAATACAAAAAAGCCGCACTAAAAAATGCGGCTTTTTAATTTTGCGCGATTACTCACGCATTAGAATTAGAACGCGAAATGTTCTTCATCTAGATCCATCAAGCTATCTGCGCCAGCAACCATAGTAGCAGCATGAGATGCTGTACGTGGAAGAATACGCTGGAAGTAGAAACGGGCAGTTTTAACTTTAGCACCGTAGAAATCTTCTTCAGTCGTACCAGAAGCCAAGTTAGTCTTAGCAACTTTAGCCATCTGAGCCCACAAGTAAGCAAGTGTTACATAACCAGAATACATTAGGTAATCAACAGATGCTGAACCTACTTCATCACGGTTCTGCATAGAACTCATACCGATTTTCATCGTTAGATCGCCCCACTCTTTGTTCAATTTAGCCAATGGCTC
>CAWVSY010000077.1:0-12321 GCA_963933055.1 uncultured Oleispira sp. | reverse complement strand
ACCGGTATCGGTTGATGTAGAAGAACTGCCACCACAGCCCGTTAATAAAATCCCTGAGCTGATTAATGCCAGTGCCGAAAGCGTATTTTTCATAGGATGTTTCATTTGAGATTCCATAAGATTTAATAACAGACCTAATAAAGGTCATTCCCATGGCGGAGTATTCTAGGCTACCGACCTCTCATTCCCAACGTGGCATATTGTCGCACCATAAAAAAAGGAGCTAAAAAGCTCCTTTTTTTTTAAAATAATTAAACGTAGAAATTATTTTTTATGATAAGCCATGGCGGTATCAACTTCGTCAGCCGAACCCATAACAACAGAAACACGCTGGTGGATATCGGTTGGGGTAACTTCCATGATAGGTGCGTAAGCCGTGCTGGCTTTACCGCCGGCTTGCTCAATCAACATACTCATTGGATTTCCTTCATACATCAAACGCAATTTACCTGGCTTAGAAGGATCGCGGTTATCGTATGGGTACATGAAGATACCACCACGCGTCAAAATACGATGAACTTCAGCCACCATCGCCGCTACCCAACGCATGTTATAACGCTTACCTAATGGGCCTTCTTCGCCTTTTAATAAATCGGCAACGTAGCTTTGCATTTCTGGTAACCAAAAACGCTGGTTAGACATATTGATCGCAAACTCTTGAGTCTGCGTGGGAATTTGAACATTCTCGCGCAATAATAAAAATTCGCCGTTCTTTGGGTCCATGGTGAACGCATGAACACCTTCGCCCGTAGTGAACATTAATAAAGTAGAAGGGCCATACAGAACATAACCCGCAGCCACTTGTTCAGTACCGGCTTGTAAGTACGCATCTGCTTTCGCCGCATCAACATCTTTTGTCGTTTTCAAAACAGAAAAAATCGTACCAACCGTAACGTTAACATCGATGTTAGAAGAACCATCTAAAGGATCGAACAAGACTAGGTATTCGCCCTCTTCATTACAAGCAACAGGAAAGTCTTCTTCTTCACTTGCCATGCCTTTAACCATACTCATGCTGGCTAACTGATCTTTGATGATGTCGTTAGAAATAACGTCTAACTTTTTCTGCGTTTCGCCTTGAATATTTTCTTCGCCAGCAGAGCCCAAAACACCTGCCAATGCACCTTGCTGTAGTTTGTTAGAGATATCTACACAAGACGTCATAAGACCATTAAGGATGGCAACAATATCGCTAGGCGTATTGCGCGCTTGCAGGAAAGAAGGCAAAGATTGCATATCTGGCTCTCAAAAGTGATTAAGCAAAGGAATAGGTGATTATATAAAAAGTGCTGCATCTTACCTGAAATCCGTCACATTTTGAATGCCTAAAGATTGAACAATGATCTAAAGCATTAAAGAGGCATTAAAGAAACACTAAAGAGGCAAGAAAGAATTTATATACCATCATTCTAAAGCATTAAAAATGTAGGTTTATGCCTGCATTAGCGGTCTCACTAGCGACGAAAGGCAAGAGCAAGTACACTAGCCCAATACGAATTTTGTGGTAGTGGGCATGCATCTTCATATTTTGGGTATTTGTGGCACCTTCATGGGCAGTCTTGCCCAGTTAGCGAAAGCTCAAGGTCATAAAGTGACAGGGTCAGATCAAGGCATTTATCCGCCGATGAGTGACCAGCTCGAACAGGCGGGGATTGATATTATTGCGGGCTTTGATCCTGCGCAGCTCGATCCTGCCCCTGATTATGTGATTATCGGCAATGCGATGAGCCGTGGAAATCCGGCGGTTGAATACGTATTAGATCGTGGAATCCCCTATATTTCTGGCCCTGATTGGATGGGTAAGTACTTACTGGCTGACAAGTGGGTGATGGCCGTTTCAGGCACTCATGGTAAAACCACGACCGCCAGCATGTTGGCATGGTTATTAGAATACGGCGGCATGAATCCAAGCTATTTGATTGGTGGTGTGCCGGAAAATTTTTCGACATCAGCGCGCCTTACTGACTCTAATTTCTTTATTATTGAAGCCGATGAATACGATACGGCCTTCTTTGATAAACGTTCTAAATTTGTGCATTACCATCCGCGCACGCTGATTATGAACAATCTAGAATTTGATCATGCCGATATCTTCGATGATCTCGCCGCGATCGAACGCCAATTTCATCACCTTGTAAGAACCGTTCCTTCAACAGGACAAATCATTTTCCCAAGTGAAAACCAAGCCTTACAGCGCGTCATTGCGCAAGGCTGTTGGAGCCAGCAAGCGCATATTCATAGTGACAAAACCCATGCGCGCAGCGATAAAGCAGAAGGCTGGTCGGTTGAAGCAATATTGGCCGACTTCAGTCAGTTTAATGTGTATCACAACGGCGAGTTTGCTTGCGAAGTCAGGTGGTCGCTTAATGGCGAACACAATATGTATAACGCCTTGGCCGCGATGATTGCCGCACGCCATGTTGGCATTGAACCTAAAACCGCCGCAGAAGCCTTAGCAGAATTTCAGTCGGTTAAGCGCCGCATGGAGCTGGTGGGTGAGATTAATGATGTTCGTATTTTTGACGATTTCGCGCATCACCCAACCGCAATAAAATTGACATTGTCGGGTGCTAAAGCGACTCAAAAAGTGAATAAACGCAGTGGGCGTTTAATTGCGGTATTAGAGCCTCGTTCAAACACCATGAAATTAGGTGAGCATAAAGCCAAACTCGCCGCGAGTATTGAAGATGCTGATGCTACTTACTGGCTAGAACCAGAAGGTTTATCGTGGTCATTAACCGATGCGGTTGCGGCGATGAATAATCAAACAGTATGTCATCAAATAGAAGCACTTGAAGCGCAGCTATTAAAAGATATTCAGGCAGGTGACGATGTGGTGATTATGTCGAATGGCAGTTTTTCGGGTTTGCACCGTTCTTTATTAGCCAAGCTCACGCAGCAGGTTGAATTATCATGAATAGCTCAAAGACGAATAGCTCAGAAGCTAATATTTGTGTAGCACCTAATATTTGTGTAGCAATAACCGGTGCCTCTGGTTCACCGTATGCCATGCGTTTAATCGAGGTTTTACTGGCCAGTGGTTGTACGGTATCGGCTATTATTTCGAAAGCTGCACAATTGGTTATGGCGACGGAAACAGAGTATAAAATCCCCGGCCAAGTACGTGGCCAAGCGGAATATTTACGTGAACATTTCAACGTGGGCGAAGATCAGTTAAAGGTCTATGGTCGTGAAGACTGGATGTCTCCTTGGGCATCAGGTTCTGGTCGAAATGGCGCAATGGTTATTTGCCCCTGCAGCACTGGCACTTTGTCAGCCGTAGCGACGGGGGCCAGTAATAATTTAATAGAACGCGCTGCAGATGTTGCGTTAAAAGAACGCCGTCAATTAATTTTAGTGCCCCGAGAAACACCGTTCTCTACGTTGCACTTACAGAATATGCTGACGTTAAGTCAAATGGGCGCTGTCATCTTACCCGCAAGCCCTGGCTTTTATCGTCAGCCTGAAAAAATAGAAGACCTTGTCGATTTTGTGGTAGCGCGCATTCTTAACCAATTAAATATCGAGCATGAATTATTACCTCGCTGGGGCGAGTAATAAGTTATTGAGTTGATCTGTTTAAACATTTTTAAAAATTAACAAATTGTGGAAAGTAGAATGAGCATTGTAGAAAAACGCGTATCTAAAGATGGCGATAAAGTTAAACACATGGTAATGGGCTTAATGGCTGGTATTATCATCTCGGTCGTTGCGTTGGAATATAACGGCTATCTGCGTCATTCGAAAGAAGCCGATTCCGCGATGATTGAAGACTTTAAATTATTAACGTTAAAGCCAGGCTACGATGTAAAAACATCGTCTAAGCCTTCAGGAAAAACAGCTTTCTGTTCTGGCGGCAGCTTATTGATGAGATCCGATAAAACACCCACAGCATCAGGTATTCTTGTGGATAAAAAAGGCCGCATTATTAAGTGTGATAATCAACAGATGAAATAATCGTGGCTGGATCGCTATCCACCGCCAATCATCAATAAAAATCGTCGAAACCATAACAATTATAAAGACAAAATTTGAAGTAATTATGATGAAATCACCACATTTTATTTTATTAGGAAGTGCTTTTATTATCGCGTTAGGCAGTAGCCAATTGGCGACTGCTGATATTGCTGATCTCGATCAAAATGGCATTGCTGATAATGTCGATAGCAATCGCGAGAGCGATGGCCTTGCCAATTTTATTGAAAGCGCTAATAGCACTGATTCAGATGTGCTTGATCCGGTTGATATTGATAGCGACGGTATTCCTGATGCGATTGATAGTGATCAAGATGGCGATGGTACGATTGATAAAAATGATGATTTTCCTCAAGATTCTGCGAGTATTCGTGATACCGATGGTGATGGTATTCCGGATAACCGAGATAAAGATATTGATGGCGATTTAATCAGTAATACATTTGAACAACAGCTTGGCCATGCGATTGATGACGCCAGCGATACTCCCGTTGATCGTGACCATGATGGTATTCCAGATGCCCTTGATAGCGATATGGATAACGATGGTCATGAAAATTCCACAGATGCTTTTCCCTTATTAGCGTCAGAATGGAGTGATCTTGATGGCGACGGTATTGGTGATAACCAAGACCAAGACGCTGATGGTGATGGTATTCCCAATGTTTTTGAATTACACATAGGGACAGATCCATTAAACGCCAATAGTAAGCCAAAAGACAGCGATGGAGACTCTATGCCAGATTCATTTGATACCGATCGTGATGGGGATGGCTATGCGAATAAGCTCGATTTATTTCCTGATGATCCGCTTGAATGGGGTGACTACGATCGTGATGGCATTGGGGATAATGCCGATGAAGACCGTGATAATGATGGCTTTTCAAACCATGACGAAATGCTCGCCAAAACCAGCGATCGCGATGTAAAAAGTTATCCTCAAGATTTGGATATCGATGGTGTTCCGGATGTTAGCGATGATGATATCGACGGAGATGGTCGTTTAAACGAAGTTGATCTTTTTCCACGAGACAGTGGTGATTGGGTCGATCTAGATAACGATGGTATCGGTGATAATGCCGATACTGATCGTGATGGCGACGGCATTAATAACGGTTATGAATTACGCTTAGGTTTTGATCCCGATTTAGCCAGCAATGTCCCCGCCGATTTAGATGAAGATGGTATTCCTGATGCTTTGGATACCGATGTTGATGGTGACTTTATTGCCAATGGCCTTGATGTATATCCATTGGATAAAACCGAATGGTTAGACAGTGATGCTGATGGTCTAGGTGATAATGCCGATACAGATCGCGACGGCGATAACATTAGCAACGTCTATGAAGGTATCGTTGGCACCAATGATCTTGATGCAAACGATACCCCAGCCGATTTTGATGGCGATGGCATTCCCGATATTCTTGATGATGATCGCGATGGCGATGATTACCTCAATGCTGACGATGCTTTTCCAGATAATAAAGCAGAGTGGGCTGACATGGATGGTGATGGCCATGGCGATAACTCTGATTTAGACATTGATGGCGATAACATCGATAACCGCTTTGAAATTCAGTTAGGTTTTAATCCGCGGGATGCTAGCTCAATTCCTAGCGATATTGATAAAGATGGCCTACCAGATCTACTCGATGACGACCGCGATGGCGATACCGTTGCGAATACACAAGATGCCTTCCCAGATAATGCCAAAGAATGGGCCGATATGGATGCCGATGGTTTGGGTGATAATTCAGACCCCGACCGTGATGGCGATAAAATACGTAATGACGACGAAGTAGCGCTTAAAACCGACCCGAATGATCCCGCTTCAACCCCAGCGGATATGGATGATGATCAAATTCCGGATGACTTTGATGACGATCGTGACGGCGATACCATAGCCAATAACCTTGATCTATTTCCTGATGACAAAACAGAGTGGTCTGATCTTGATAATGACGGCATCGGTGATAACCGCGATACTGACCGTGACGGTGATGGTTATAGCAATCACCAAGAAATTGCTGAAGGCAGTGATCCTGTGGATAACCGCAGCTATCCTGATAAGTTAACCCCTGAATTTGAGCAAACCCGCTGGCAGAATGCTAATACGCTGGTCGGTATGGCATTTGATGATGGAATGGGTATTGATAAAATATGGCTGCAAGATGAATCTGGCAATCAGTGGCTAGGCACGTTTTTATACACCACCCATTTTAAAATCACCCTAGATCGCCAAGCTGAAGGCAGGCTGACCCTGATATTATTAGACAAAGCAGGCAACCGTACACAACGGGAAATAAGCAGGATGCAGGCTAGTACAGAATAATATAACAAATGTTCTGCAAAAGAATAAAAGCCGTCTATAGTTAAATTTAAGGAAGAACACTGCACCCTAGTGGGCGCGCACCGAAAGGTGACGCGCTTTTTTATTGCCTGCTGTTTTTGCCATGATCTTGGGTTTGTTTTCAGGCTTAGAAGCAGGATATACTCAAGTCATCATAATAATATAATAATAACGTGCGACAGGGCTCTTTCATTATGGAAAATATCAGCGAGCTAAGCTCCGCTACCGACACGTCACGGATCAGTATCAGTGCCCATTACACGGGGTATATTTGGTATAAAAACGGGCTTTCGCATCAACAATTTGTCACCCCTATGGGGCAAACTGCGTATTGGGCGTTAAAGCCAATGAATGTATTCATGCAAGCCATGGTAGGGGCAAGTATTGATACGTTTTTATTGCAACGTCATTTCGTTTTAGATCATCTGGTTGAGCAAGCGATTAGCGAAGGTTATGAGCAGATTGTTGAACTGGCCGCCGGCTTATCTTCGCGTGGTTATTTGATCAAAAAAGCACATCCTCATGTGCATTATGTTGAAGGCGATTTACCCGGCATGTCAGCGCGTAAAGCTGAGCTATTAGATGGCTTGGATCGCCCTGAGGGCCATATCACGCAACCGTGCAATATTCTCGATACTTCCGGCTCAAATTCTATCGAAGCCTTATTAAGCAGCTTGGATCGATCTAAGAAAACCCTCATCATAACTGAAGGGCTGGTGAATTATTTTGACCTTGAAACCATTCGCTCAGTTTGGTCGCGTATGGCGATAGCAATGAAAGGCTTTCCGCAAGCGCGCTATATTACAGAAGTTTACCCCAAGCTAGAAAAGCACCCCTCTTATAAATATGTGAAAGTTGCGCAAAAAGTCGTTGGGTTTTTTACTCAAGGAGATTACCCGCTGCACTATGATTCAAGCGAATCTATGCAGCAAGGTTTCTTAGAAGATGGCTTCTCGCGTGTTAACGTGACAGCCCCTGAAGATTATTACGATACTCTCAATATGCCTACCAGCTCGCGCCAAAGTTTAGTGCGCTTAGTGGTTGCAGACGTTTAGCAATACTACTCAGTAAACGCGGCTAATTGCAGTGTCGTCTTTTGTTGTTTTGTTAGGCTCTGCAATAAACGCTTCTGCAATTCTTGATCGGTTTCACCAGTCGACCAAGTCGCCGCGCTAGTGGATAAGCTGAGCTCGGCAATGGGTTCCCAAGATTGCTGCTGAAGATTACGTTTAATACGCTCCATCAATACAATGGCACCGTCATTAGGACAGTGCGGTAATAACAGAATAAATAAGTCTTCTTCTAAGCGGAAAATTTCATCACCCGCGCGAATAATTGAACGCGAACGATCAGTAAAGTGAGATAAAAAGCCGCTAATAGAACGACGGCCATGAATATCCATCATCTGATGGTAATCATCAATGGTGAGTGCAATCAAACTGATAGGGTCTTGTGAATTCTCACTGCGGCTAATTTCACGATCAAGTGTATGATAAAAATGGCGTTTGTTATATGCGCCACTGACTTGGTCTGTCAGCGCTAAGCGACGCAACGATTTTTGCTTAACTTGAGTAAGGTAGGCATAGCAAAATGCCGAGCCAACAAATAACGAATACAAAATTCCAGAACGCAAACCGTGTTGCCAACCAAGCTGGTTCCATAGAATTGCTGTCATTATAAAAGCGACGGCAACATTAATAAGCGTTGCATTTAAAATGGGCAAACAGAAAAAGCTAAAAAGAGGCAGCGCATATAAATAATGCGTCATCAGCTCTGGGTATTCGTTTAGCTGATAGAGCGCTAATAAAGACAACAAAATAATTAATATGTGATGAACCCAAAGGGCAGGATTGTGATCACGATTAATATAAAGATAGGCCGCGCTGAATAAAAAGGCAGGAACGCCAATTGCATTGGATAATACCAGCGGATATAACCCTTGGCGATATTGGTCAATCATCAAAATACAAATCGCACAGGCGGCGAGGGTAAATAAAATAATTTGAATGCGCAGTGTTAACTGTTGTTGAGGCATTAGAAAGACTCCTCGAACTGAGCGGTTGCGCGTTTTAATAAACTGTAACTATCATCTTCAGGGCGATACGTAGCCATTTTAATCAGAAACTCATTTTGCTCTTTATGACGACTGCGACTGATTTGCGCTTTTAAATTTTCACACAGCTGTTCACCATCTTCACTGGAACTATTTGGTAATAAGACGGCGAAATCATCGTTATTTAAGCGATAGCAGGTATCGTATTCACGAATATTTTTTTGCAATCGATGGCCAGAGTTTGCAATGCGGTTTTCATACTCTTCTGTTTTGAGCGACTGCCAGGTTGTTGGTAAACGAATAGCAATTAATACCATGTTGGTACGCTGTCGATCGGCGCGCGTAATTTCTTTACTCATATTGTGGTGAAATTGGTGTTCGTTATACACCTGCGTCAGAGGATCGGTATTAATAAGATTTGAAAGCATCATATTGCTGCGCTCGTTAACCAAGGCATATACCAAAGAAAAAGAGTAACAAGCGGCGTAAGTAAATAATAATTGCAGGCGAACATAGCTATCAAAGTTATTTAAAACGACTAAGAAAATAACGGCGCTGTAAGTCAGCGTAATATAATTGGCGACATTAAACGGGAATAAAAAGAAAACATAAATGGGGAAAAAATAAACCCATTGCACAACGTAGGTTTCTTGATGCATGCCAAAAATCGTGAACAATCCTAACGCAATGGCTAGCGTCCACTCAATGTAGGGGGCCGTTCTTTTTTTACGGCGCATCAGTAAATAAATGGAATAAATCACAAGGCTGGCACTAAAAACGGCGCCGACTAAAGCGAAGTCTGGCATCTCGTTTAAATAATCGAGAACAGCGATTACGCACAATGCGAGGGCGGCCAATAGGCAATAAGTGACTTTTACCTGGACTAAAATAATTTGCTGGAGAGCTGGTTTTTCCATAAACGACAATAAACAACGTGTGGGATAAATTCCCTTAAGTGTAGATCGAAATAGAGTGGATGAACAAACCTTTCCTTCACTGTATACTCAAGCGAATGAAATCAGTCCACATGTGAAGAGAAAGATGATGGAAATCCAACAATATATGCAAACCCTAGGTCAGCAAGCGCGTCAAGCGTCTCGAGCGATGGCTCGTGCGACAACAGGGATTAAAAACCAAGCATTATTGAATATTGCCGCTCAAATAGAAGCGAGCCGCGAAACGTTAAAAGAAGCCAATGCAAAAGATATGGCGCGTGGCGAAGAAAATGGCTTAGATGCGGCGCTGCTTGATCGCCTTGAGCTAACCGATGGCCGTATTGATACCATGCTTGAAGGTTTGAAGCAGGTGGCCGGTTTAGCCGATCCTGTGGGCGGCATTACCGATTTAAACTACCGCCCAAGTGGTATTCAGGTTGGTAAGATGCGTGTACCACTAGGCGTTATCGGTATCATTTACGAATCTCGTCCAAACGTGACGATTGAAGCCGCAAGTTTGTGCTTAAAGTCGGGCAATGCGACGATTTTACGCGGTGGCTCAGAAGCGATTGAGTCTAATCAAGCGTTGGCTTTGTGTATTTCTAAAGGCCTAGAAGAAGCCGGTTTACCCGCGCAAGCTGTACAAGTTGTTGAGACTACTGACCGTGCTGCGGTAGGTGAATTAATCACCATGCCAGAATACGTTGACGTGATTGTCCCTCGCGGTGGCAAAGGATTAATTGAACGCATTAGCCGTGATGCCAAAGTCACTGTAATCAAACACCTTGATGGTATTTGTCACGTTTATATCGATGAAGAAGCGGATTTGGCGAAAGCGACCAATATTGCTATTAACTCGAAAACTCATCGTTACGGTACCTGCAATACCATGGAAACCTTATTGGTTCATGAGAATATTGCGGAAAGAATTTTGCCAGATTTAGCGTCTGCTTATACCTCTATTGGTGTTGAGTTACGTGGCTGTGAAAAAACCATGGCATTGTTATCCACAGCGGTAGCGGCAACAGAAGAAGATTGGGATACCGAATATTTAGCGCCGATCTTATCAATCAAAATCGTTGCAGATTTAGATGAAGCCATTGATCATATTAATACGCATGGTTCGCATCATACCGATACCATTGTGAGCGAAAACTATACTAAGTCGCGTCGTTTCTTAGTCGAAGTGGATTCCAGCTCGGTAATGATTAACGCTTCAACGCGTTTTGCAGATGGCTTTGAGTATGGCTTAGGCGCTGAAATTGGCATCTCAACCGATAAAATTCACGCACGTGGCCCAGTGGGCCTTGATGGTCTAACGTCGCAGAAATATGTGGTATTGGGTGACGGCGAAATTCGTAAGTAGATAATGAATAGAAATTTTCCAGAAGTATTAATCGGTGTTTGTAAAACAAATGTGGGAGTCATGGATGACGAGCCCAAGACTACAGGGACGTATTTACGTCGTTTTGTGGCATAAATACCTATTCACATGACTTAAGAAATTTATCTATGATCATATTTAAATGAAGCACATTGCGTTATTAGGCGGCACTTTCGACCCCATACATATCGGCCATTTACGAATGGCGGTAGAATTGCGTTTGGCGGGCTTTGATGAAGTTCGCCTAATACCCAATAGCGTGCCGCCACATCGGTCGCAGCCAAAAGCCAGTGCTCAGCACCGTTTAAATATGGCGCAGCTTGCCTGTGAAAACCTTGCCCAGCAAGGCATGACAGGCATAATCGCTGACGACATAGAACTTAAACGCGACCAGCCAAGCTACAGCGTAGCAACGCTTGAACAACTAAGACAAATACTGCCAAAAAACACCGCGCTTAGCTGGGTGATTGGCGACGATGCTTGGGAATCTATCCATCGCTGGCATCGAATAAACGAATTTTTACCACTCGCAAACCTAGTAATTATCAATCGGGGTCATGAAAATCAGTTCTCCGTCGATACATTACAAGGCCAATGGCTGAAACAACACGCCACAGAGCTGGATAATTTGATAGAATGCACACACGGAAAGCTAATACGCCTAAATTGGCGCTTATTAGATGTATCTGCAACCTATTTGCGCAGCCTATTAGCGCAAGGTAATGGGGCACAATTATTAACCCCCGATGTCGTCTTAAACTACATCGCAGAATACCAACTTTATAAACTTGAATGAAAGCCATAGCGAAGACTCAATGCAAACTGAAGAAATTAAACAATTAGTTATCAACGCCCTAGAAGACCTAAAAGCCAAAGACATCACCGTAATTGATGTAAAAGGTCGTACTTCAGTAACTGATTACATGATCTTAGCGACTGGTACGTCAAAGAAGCACGCGCAAGCGGTGTGTGATAATGCGTCTGCAGAAGCAAAAGCCAAAGGTTTGAAGCCATTAGGTGCAGAAGGTCGTGATTCATCTGATTGGATGTTACTGGATTTGGGCGATGTGATCGTTCACGTAATGACTGAACAAGCACGTACCTTCTACGACCTAGAGCGCCTATGGGGCGAGCCTAGCGAAGAACAAAACGCAGAAGATTAATAGACAATACATTATGAAACTGCGTTTATTAGCCGTCGGCCAAAAAATGCCATCGTGGGTAGAGCAAGGCTATAAAGAATACGCCAAACGTCTACCTGCTGATTGCAGTTTAGAATTGGTCGAACTTGCCAGTGGCCACCGAGGTAAAAGCACCTCAGTCGCTAAAGTTAAACAGCAAGAAGGCGAAATGCTGCTTAAAGCAATCAAGCCGCAAGAGTGGGTGGTTGCTTTAGACGTAAAAGGTAAACCTTGGAGCACCGAACAGCTGAGTGAGCAATTAGCGAACTGGCGAATGGATGGTAAAGACATCTGTTTATTGATCGGAGGCCCCGATGGTATGAGCGACGAAGTGATGGCGCGAGCCAATCAACGTTGGTCATTATCAAATTTAACCTTGCCACACCCTCTCGTCCGTATTGTAATGGCAGAGCAGGTTTATCGTGCTTGGACGATACTGCAAA
>CAWVSY010000076.1:0-12633 GCA_963933055.1 uncultured Oleispira sp. | reverse complement strand
GATGGTGATATATTTCGCACCGAAGCGCTAAAATACATCGAACAAAAAAACACCCTCTTTCATGCCGATATCCAACAGATATTAAACCTTAATAGTGATGGCTCAACTAAGGCGGATGGTTCTAGTCTGACCGACATTTCTTGGGATGTGACCCATGATGCTGCACAATTGAATGCGCAGTTCGGTTATAACGCCCCCTTACTATTTTCTAATGTCACTCACAATGATGATAGTGAGGTTGTTCGTCAGCTTGCTATTATTGGTAGCGAAGAAGTAGAAGAGGGTATCAGTCGCTATTTGGTATTGGGCAGTAATCCAATGCGTAATCTTAAGCGTGGTTTTGACGTTAATGACCAAATGCAGTCGGTTATGCGAAACAGCTTGCAGTGGTTGAGTCAGCGCAGTGACTTCGATGTTAAACCGTTAAATGTTGTTATCAGTCATCTAGACCAGAGCCATTACTTTCCTGACGAGATAGCCACACAAGAATGGCTAGATGCTCAATTACCTGAGCAAGTTAATTATAATCTTGAGAACGCTTGCGATGCTGAATTACTTGCCAGTTGTATTTCAGCTGATACCGACATACTGATTATTTCGCAACAAGGATTAAGTGATAGCAGTAAAATCGAAAGTGTTATTAGTCAGATTGAGGCGGCTCAGAAAGCAAAGGTCGGTATTCTTTATATGCATTGGGATGGTGGTTTAACAGACCTAGGTAAAGCGATATTTAATAAGTTACACATAAGTTATGTTCGAGATAACTATTGGCAAAAAGCGATTTTAAAAAATGCTAATCCAAGTGAGCTTGCTTTTGAAACAGAATCTTCAATCGCGAGTATCCAGACACTGTTAACGTCTCTTGGTAATGCTAATATCAGTTTTGACTGGACTCAGTGCGATGGAGAAAACTGCAGCTCGGTAGAGAATTATCAAACAAAATTTTTAGCCGGCGCTTCTCAGGTTAGAAATAATCTTAGAGCATTAGAAAATAATCAAACAAATATTTTTGCATCAGAAAATGCGAATAACGAAAATTATCGTCTAGAAAAGTACCTTGTTTTATTATCCGATGCATTGCGTCAAAGTGTCACCTATCCTATGGATAAAGTCACCACTCCCGACATTCAATTTCTGTCAGCGATGTATGCCGACTATGCCAATTATATTACACGCCCAATAAATGCGGTTCAAAAAGATTTAGGTAATTTTAGTCGCAGCGATTTTTCAACGGCCCCTCGTATTGAAAAAACGGTTAGTTTAGTGAGTAAAAGAAGTTTTCGCGCTGCGGGTGTTTATGCAATACCTGGACAAACAGTAAAGGTTACGCGATTAGACAGTGCAGATTTAACGACTGAAATCTTCATCAGTAGCGTACGCGATGGTGCAACCCATTGGTATGCAGAAAATGGTTATACCCGACCACGACATTTGAAAAGTGCATATCTAGAAGTCAAGCCAGGTGAAAGTATTGAATTTACCTCGGCTATTGGTGGCCCTATTCAGGTGTCTTTTTCAGAAAATGATTTGAACACCCAGTTTAAATTTGAGAACGTTGGCCAGCATCCGTTTTGGGCAACTAGCGCTGATGATGAAAGTTTTGCCATTCAAATGGGCGAAGACTTATTTGATTGGGCAGAAGTCGCTACTCCAGGCTTTGAGGTGCACTCTAAGGCCGACAAAATGCAAAACTCAATTGGCGGTTGGAACAGCGCTGCTGAATTAGCCCAAGCCACTGAACGTTATATGCATAATTTGCCTCATGTATTAGCAGGCTTTAAAGGCCCTGGTATTGATGAAGAGCCTGAAATTCATGACTTTGCTAAAAACAATAATTTAACCGTACAGGCAATTGATATTGTTAAGCATATGAATGCAGACCAAGCGACTTGCGGCTACGGTTGTTCGGGTAACCCGTACGATGCTTACTGGAGCTATTCACCAACAGGGCATGGTGACGTTCATGAGCTAGGACACGGCTTAGAGAAAAGTAAATTCCGTTTCGCTGGCTGGGAAGGTCATTCAACCACCAATCCTTATTCGTATTTCACCAAATACAATTATTACCTAGAAACGGGCAACGATCCTTCGTGTCAGAGCCTACCGTTTAAGAGTTTGTTTGATACCTTGAAAGCCAGTCAAGCGGAAGCGGATCCTGTTGCGTATATGCAAGCGCAAGGGCTTACAGGCTGGAGTCAGGGGGTTTCCATGACGATTCAAATGATGATGGCAGGGCAGGCACAAGGATCGCTGACGAATGGCTGGTATTTATTAGCGCGGTTGCACATCTTAGAGCGCGAGTTCTATAGCGCGACACGTAATGATGAGAACTGGGAAGCAATGAAAGCCAACTTAGGCTTGGCTAGTTATACGCGCGCAGAAGCGAATGCCATGTCGAATAACGATTGGATGAATATAGCAACCTCGGTGGCTTTGCAAAAAGACATGCGAGAGTTCTTAGCGATGTGGGGATTACCCGCAAGCCAAGCTGCAAACGATCAAGTGGCGGCCTTAAGCTTACCTGCTATGAATAAGGTATTTTATGCCGCAGATGGTGATGATTTTTGTAAGGGTCTTGATAAAACCCCTGTGGCGGTGAGCGCTTCAATGGCTTGGCCAGCTGTTACACCTTAATCAATATATCCTTTAACGTAAGCCAGCAGTAAAAATTGGTTTCCGCGAAAAAAGAATAGGGGCTTGCAAAAGCCTCTATTCGAGTCAAATTAAACGACCCTGTTGTGGTTGAAAGCTGATTTTTTCAAACTATTACGACATTAAGTGCACTCATTAGTACTTTCCTTCAATGCTCGACTCGAAGAATCGCTAAGCCCCCTCATCCATTCCTCACTCACTTCTCATAACTTTCTTTGCAATTTCACGAATGCTGTATATGATTTGTATATGGTTTATATATAAGGTGTACAGGTGTACAGGTGTAATACATGGGCATAGTTAAAATTTCTGAAGATTTGCATGAAGAAATCCGTAAATCAAGCAGCGTGATGACTCGATCTATCAATTCGCAAGCTGAGTTCTGGATGAAAATGGGCATGCTGGCCGAGCTTAATCCTAATCTAACGTATGCTGAAATTATTCAGCAGCAGTTAAAGCAGCAAGAGTTTGATGTGAGTGTTTGCGGCTTACAGGTTGTGGCAGGCGGGCAGAAGTAAGATGAGTCGTTCACCCTCTGCCAATGTTAAGAGCGCTGAAGAAATTATCTTGATGCGTGAATCTGGGCGTTTATTAGCGCAGGTTTTCGTCATGCTGGATGATTTTATAGTCAGTGGTATCACCACTTTAGAGATTGACTCTAAGGTTGAAGATTTTATCGTTAATACGCTGAAGTCTCGCCCTGCGAGTAAGGGGCAGTACGGCTATCAATTCACCCTGAATAGCTCAGTCAACGAAGTGATCTGCCATGGTGTTCCCAATAGTCATAAAGCTTTGAAGCCGTCTGATATTGTTAATATCGATATCACTTTAGAAAAGAATGGTTTTATCGCTGACTCTAGCAAAATGTATGTCTTAGAAGGTGCGAGTGCTCAGGCGAAACGTCTGGTAAAAACGACCTATGAAGCATTATGGAAAGGCATTGAAGTCGTTCGACCAGGGGCAACGCTGGGTGATATTGGCAATGCTGTTCAGCGCCACGCAGAAGCCGCAGGCTACAGCATTGTGCGCGAATATTGCGGCCATGGCATTGGTCGTGAAATGCATGAAGAGCCTCAGGTTTTGCATTATGGTAAAGCAGGTTCTGGCCAAGTATTGGTGGCGGGAATGACGTTTACGATTGAACCTATGGTTAACCAAGGCATTCGAAAAACGAAAACGTTGAAAGATGGCTGGACCGTTGTGACGAAAGACAAAAAATTATCGGCCCAGTGGGAGCACACTATTTTGGTGACGGATACTGGGTATGAAGTTTTAACTTTGAGGGAAGAAGAGAAAATATAGCCAAGTTTTAAGCATTATAATAGAAATGATGCTTTTTGATTTGGGATTTAGTTAATGGAGTTTATTAAACGCTAAATGCTGATGCCATTAACGTTTGTTCATGGCGACTAATACCCACTTCGGTTGCTACTTTTTTCCATTGAGAAACACTTTCAATGACTTCAGTTTTAATTTTTTCGGCATCTAATAAATTGAGCTGAAAGAAATCGATAACTTCCATGGCTAAATCAAAGTCTAAGCGATTGTCATCATCTGAAATATTTAAATGCAGACCATTCGAAGGCGTTACCGGGTTTATGTCATAAGCGGGGGATAGTACCCAGCCCCCATCATGATAAATAAAACCATGATTTCTTAGGTGATCATCGGTATTGGATACCGCGATATAAAATACAATACGACGCCAGAGTTGAGCAAGGTCGGCTTTAGTATTTGAACCATGATCTGTTAAAAATTGTGCAAGTTCTAAATAGCTGGCGTCATAGTCACCATCATAATAACCAAGCTGGGTCATTGCAGAGCTGAATAGCAATCGACTGGTGGAAGTTCGGTCAAAGCGCTTAGTTAAAAAAGTATGATGATGGCTATTTAATTTATCAATGCGACTATCGGCCATGTTAATTCCAGCAGCAATTGCTAACCGGTAAGTAACGAATTCCCAAGCAGCGATATCATAATCGTCATAACGACTAGGGAATTTTGCAATCCAGAGGTGTTCATTTTCATCGATCACATTAGACTTAGGTCTAGCACCGCCCAGTGAAGAGCCAGGTGAAATTAGCATTGATAGCCACTTTAAATACTCAGGGTCCTCAATGTTGTTATCATTTTCGGTATGCTGCGCCGCATGTTCTAGTTCGCGAAGTGATGACATTGGTGGAGCAGCAAGCTGATTATCATCATCCAGAAAATCACCATCGGGATTGCGCTTAAACCTTAAAGCGCCTAATCGGTATAGATCATGTACTCCTAATAAATAATCGATTTCATTAAGAACATTCGGTCGTCTATCTTCTTGTTTAGCTTTTATGGCTTCACGGCGTTTCATTAGCAGTCTACCCCAGCGATCTGGACAGGAATCTAGAAAGGTCCGAAAATTCTTAGCGTCTGCACTATGTTGCTCGCCACTATAGAGTTGAAGGTCAGGGTCAATACTTTGAGCGAATGAGGATTGTAGCCATGCAGTATTGTATGAAAAACTGAAGTGTTCTTTCTTTTTGATAATCGCAGAACGCAAAGTGCCTACCAGCATCGGCTGGTCAAACTCTTCCCAGTCGGCATAAACATAAACTTCAGTCGACATACATTTCTCCCGTTTATTTATTCAGCAGTTTAATATCTTGAAGCTTTCGTCCAAGAATATCATCGCTCGCCACTTGGGCTAGGTCAGCTACCAGATCAAGAACACTGAGTACTGCGATATAGTGGCCGATGGAGACAGAGGGTTCTCCTTGTTCGATTTTTCTTATCGTTAAGCGACTTAGTCCCGTACGCTCTGAAATTTGTGCCTGAGTATATCCACGCCTTTTGTAGGCCAGCTTGATGTTCTCGCCAAGTTGCTCAAGGATTCGACGATTCTTAGGGAATATAACAGCGCTTCTTTTGCTTGAGGGGGAGTTCATGATCACTGAGGCATCCAAATATGCAATTAATGGTAAGTATAGTGATCATTTATTGATTGGTAAATGTGTTTTGGCTGATTTGAACTGATAAAACTTATGATTCAGCTATATGTGGCCGATATGTCAGACGAACAGAGTTTGCTAGTGACTCATATAGAGCCTAACTCATCATATTTGACACTTTAAGCGTTTAAATTACGTTAAAGCTTCAAATATGAAGATTTAAGTTCTGTATAACCCACTGACACTGTGGCGCTCTTATTAATCGTCATATATGATTAGTTATAGCCTTTAATACGGCTAAGTCGTCAGATATGAAAACTAAGGCCCTACTATTATGACAAAACCTATTGCTGAAAAAGCCCTACTTACCTTGGGTGCCCGGATTGAATCCATAAGGATTTCAAAGGGCATTCAGCAAGACGAATTAGTGCAAGAGGCGGGGATTTCTAAATCTACCTACCTTCGAATTGTTGCTGGCAAAGAGGGTGTGGGTGCTGGGGCCTTATTTTCGATTTTAGAAGTCTTAGGTCTGTTAGATAGTATTGTCGCGGCTGTTCCTCAACAAAAGCTAAGCCCTATGCAGATTGTCAGTAGCAAGGGTAAATCTCGCAAGAGGGTTACATCCTCAACCACTACTAACACTGGCCGCAGTACAGGCAAGAATGCTGATGAGGATGAACTCGAATGGTAGAGCCTACTAATTATGGAACGGTGCATTTAGACGGTCATCTTGTTGGGGCAGTACTGTATGACCCTGAGACAAAAGTAACTTCTTTTGAATATGCTCCTGAATGGCTAAAGAGTGGATTTTCTATTTCGCCTTTAAAGCTGCCATTAACCGATCAGATATTTTCTTTCCCGCACTTACCTTGGGAAACGTATAAGGGTCTACCGAGCGCATTAGCCGATACACTACCTGATGATTTTGGTAATTCGATTATTGATGCTTGGCTTGCTCGTAATGGCCGTCAATCCCATGAGTTCTCTTCACTGGAAAGACTTATGTATACGGGCTCAAGAGGTATGGGGGCATTGGAGTATAAGCCTGCCTTAATTAAAGAATCTGGCCCTGACAATATTGAGCTGGATGAGTTGCTTAATTTAGCGCAAAGCGTTTTGGATATTAGAAATAATATGAAGGCCGATGTTTCTGATGAAGGCTTAGCCGAAATTTTATTGGTCGGTACTTCAGCAGGGGGAGCCCGAGCCAAGGCCGTTATTGGTATTAACGAAAGTAGAGATACCATTCTTTCTGGGCAAAGAAAACTTCCTAAAGGGTTTGAGCATTATCTAATTAAGTTCGATGGCGTAAAAGAGCGATCAAGTCGTTCAGAAGTTTTTGGTGATCCGCAGGGTTACGGGCGACTTGAATACGCTTATTATTTAGCGGCTGTTGATGCTGGCATTGATATGATGCCCTGTGAATTATTAGAAGAGAGTGGACGAGCCCACTTTATGACAAAACGCTTTGATCGTATTGACGGTAATAAAATTCATTACCAAAGTTTATGCGCGATGGATCATGCGGATTTTAAGAAAGCGGGCAGTTACAGTTATGAGCAAATGCTATCAGTGATGAGGACTTTAAAGCTTCCTCTGTCTGACGCATTACAGTTAATTCGCCGAATGATTTTTAATGTGCTGGCAAGAAATCACGATGATCATACTAAGAATTTCGGGTTTATTTATAACGATGGTAAATGGGCATTGTCGCCTGCTTTTGATATCGCTTATAGCTACAAACCAGGATCTCCGTGGGTAGAGCGCCATCAACTTACGATAAATGGCAAAAGGGACGACTTTGTTTACAATGATTTTGAGGCAGCGGTTTCTCACTCGACTGTATTAATTAAGCAACTACCTGAAATATTTGACCAAGTTAAAGATGCTGTATTGAATATTAATGAGCGCATGATTGAAGCTGGGGTTTCAGAGAGCCAGCGAGTTCACGTGATGGATACTCTTAGGTTGAATATCGCTCGCTGAGTTGGCCCAAGATTTTATTCAAATTTTCGATGTTTATCATGGCGATAGCCCGTTCTGCTGAAAGTTCCGGTTTTCGCCTGAGCTAAAGATCTCTCTATCGATTCTTTTAGACCTTCCATTATGCTTATTTCAGCAGAATTATTAATGTAATCACTAATGCTTGCAGCGGTTTTTTCAATAATCTCGCTGCATTTTTTAATGCCAAAACTCTCACCAAACTTTCTTAAGGTTTTGTAATCTGGGAAGGCCTTACTGTCATCCATTTTTAGCGCAAGCTTGTTATCTATCGTTGGATAAATAAGCGTATGGGTAATATCGTAAGGTGGAGTCATTACAATATTTTCTCTATCAATATCATACATGATAGAAAAATTCTTAAGATGAGCATCGCCATTACCAATTAAGCAATTAAATACAATGTAGCGATAAGCTCTTTCAACTTCCGCTTGTGAACCTGTAAATATTCTGACGGCTTTTAATAACGTTTCATATTTAGAAGTGTACTTTTCGTTGTTTGATTTCCCCATGAGTACGGTGAAATCTTCAACGGCCATTTGCTGTCCATTAACAATATCAAAGCGCTCAATCACAAAACATTTATGGTCGTCTGATAACCAAAAGTTAGGCGGAGCTAAGCCTGCAGCTTTGGCTGCGCTCATACACACATATTCATTGACGGTGAGTAGGTCATATTCTTCATCAAACGTTTTAACGATGACATCATTTTGATGAATTGCCGTACGACCAGAGATTGGTACCATTACTTTAGGTTGCACACCTGCGAGCAAACCACTTAGGTAATAACGATCTAGCAACTGCGGGAATAGAGATTCTTGTTTATTCCAACTAAGAATGTCGGTAAGAGAGAATTGATCTTCATCGATATGTGCAAGTTCTGACGCATACGACAAATGCCCAATACCTTTGTCTCCTTGTAAGGCTAGAAGGTAGAGATCATTAACATGGGCATGACGCTGAAGTTTTTCATAAATATATTGGCGTACATAACCTTCTGGCAGATTTTGGGTAAAAGCTGGATGCAGAGAGCCGTAGTGGTAGGGTTCATCTCTTGTATTCATTGTTAAAGACACAGGCTGGTTACCCGTGTATTGGAAAGTGAACTGGGAGGGTTGAGACAATGACCCAGTAGCCTCAGAAAAAGAACTCACTTCAACATGACGAATACGCTCTGGTAGTTTATTCATCATCAAATACCGACTTCAAATCATCAAGCTGAACAAATTGGCTAGGCAGAGCTTGGCTGGTAAGTTGTAAGCCTGAAAACTGTAGGTATTTGTTGAGGGTTGATATTGCTCCAACAAAACTCCCACTTTCAATTTTAGAAACATCTTGGCGAAGAATTGATGCTTTGATAGCTGCTTGTTGCTGGGTTAGACCGCGACGCTTACGGATTTCTTTAAGCTTTAGCCCTATATCAACGAGTGCTGAATCTTTCATTACGGATACCAAATGTCGTACTATTACGACATTCTGGTATTAAAGTTTAATTTTGTCAAATTATTACGACATTAAGCACATTCAGTAGCTTCTTTTGTTGTTGCTTTTACTGTTGATATTTTAAGCCCTTTCATCCAGGCTTCACTCATTTCCCATAACTTTTTCGCAGTCTCAGGGTTATTCGCTTCTTTAGTACTGCGTGAAGGTTTGCAATGAGAGAAGTATTTTCCTGCTAACTCAGCCGTATTTTCATGACTCGCACAATACACTGTGGTTGCTGCGCCTTGATTTGGGTTTTTGGTTAATGGGCTGACGACTTTAAACAGTAGCGATAAAAAGCCCGAGTCACGGCCAAAGCTGGTGGTAATCAATGCACCTGGGTGGAGCGAGCAAGCCGTGATGCCTTGATTTTGATAGCGACGTTGTAACTCGTTAGCAAACAGCGCATTGCATAATTTGGCTTGGCCATAAGCCATAAATGGAAAAAACGTATCGGTTTTCTTTAGCGGAAATTTATTGAAATTAAGTTTCAGTGGCATTCTATGAGATTCACTAGAAACCATGACGACACGTGGTGCTTTTCCAGTTAGTGCTTTTGCTTTTAAGAGCGAGGCAATAAAAGTTGAGTCAGTAAAAAGTGACCGAAGTGGCATACGCCTACGGTCATTTCTAAACCTTCTTGTGTTTCTTGGTAGCTTGTAGGTACCAAGCCCGCATTGCAGATCAGTGTATCGATGGTTTCGTCTTTTACTTCAGTGCTGAAGCGTTTAATGCTATCTGCTGACGCAAGGTCTAGGGAGAAAAAGGCTAGTTCACTATTAGGGTGTAAGGCCTGGCAGCGACGTAACGCGTCTTCTCCTTTTTCGATATTACGACAAGCAAAAATAATTTTAGCCCCAGCGCCCGCTAATGCTTGCGCGGTTTCAAAACCAATACCACAGTTTGAACCTGTAATAACAATGGTTCTTCCGGTGAGGTCTTTGTCTTGTAAAACATCGTTTGTACTGCTGCGTGCACCAAGTTTTTTCATTATCTAATAGCGGCCTTTTTATCTGCTTTTATTTTTTGATTAAGTAGTTTTAAGCAATCGATTTTTGTGTTGTTTTTCTGGTTTTCTTTTTCGCAACTTGCTCGTGAATGTGTTTCCAGGCTTTCGCTTCTTCAAGCTCGTAAGCGAGTTCCAGTAGTATTTTATCTTCACCATAACTTGCTGAGAATTGCATACCAATGGGTAGCTGATTATCGCTTGTGCCCATGGGTAATGAAATTGCAGGTTCGCCAGTAATATTTTGCAAGGCTGCAAAAGGGGCGAAATTTGTCATGTTGTTGACCATGGTACTAGCAGGCAGCGCTTGGTTAAGTAGGTAGTTATTTTTAGGCGCCGCCGATGAAAGTGTCGGGCATAACAATACGTCGTAATGTTTGTGCAATTGACGGGTGATGTTAATGGTATTTTTTAAGCGTCGCATTGCAAAAGGAAGTTTTCCGATATTGCCAACAAAGTTGCGGCTAAGGTGAGCACACAGCTTTTCTACTTTAGAGCTATCAAAACCTGGGCCAATTACGAATTTTCCAAAGCGATGAATTGAGAAAAATAAGAAGGAGTAATAAGTAATAAAGTCGTCCGCTATTTGATCTTCAAATGGGAAGGCAACTTCTTCAACGCGATGACCTAGGTTCTCACATAATAATCCCGTTTCATTTAACGTACGCTGTACATCATTCTGAACGCTGATGCCTTTTAATGCGCCTGTAATTAAGCCAATACGTAAGCGCTTTTTACCTGGGTTTTGCACATGACCAAGTTCGACCAGTTTGTTATTACGAAAATGCTTTTCGGCTTCAGCCATAAACAGTGCGGTATCTCGAACGCTGCGTGTAATGACACCTTCGTGGCCGACATTAATCGGCAAATTATCGGTGCCTTGCATGTTCACCAAACGATTTCGTGTCGGTTTTAAGCCGACTAATCCACAGCAGGCTGCAGGAATGCGAATTGAACCTCCACCGTCATTACCATGAGCGATAGGGACGACACCTGCGGCAACTAAGGCGGCAGACCCACCGGATGAACCACCGCTTGAATGGTTAATATTCCAAGGGTTGCAAGTCGCGCCATGGGCCAGAGATTCTGTTGTGGGTGGAATGCCAAATTCAGGCAGTGTGCTTTTGCCGATAATGGTTAAGCCGGTTGATAGCATTTGGTCGGTGAATTCGGCATTGCCTTTCGCGGGTCTATTGGCAACTGCGCGGCTGCCGAATAAAGTAGGCAGTCCTTTTACGTCTGTATTATCTTTCACGAACGTAGGAATAGCCGCGAAAGCGCCTTTATTAGTATTATTGGTCTCGGTACTTTTAACATGTTGGCGGGCTTTTTCGCAGGCTAAATCAAAAGAGCTGCTAACGATGGCGTTCAGTTTTTGGTTGGCTAATTCCGCTCGTGTAATAGCAGCGTCGACTACTTCTGCGCTACTGACCTCTTTGTCTGCAATTCTTTTAGCGAGTTCAGTAGCGTCACCATTGCCCATTGCATCATTTGTCATGCTATTAACTATAAAGTCGTTCATCGCAGGTTTCCCATTCACATTTTGATAGCGTATTTATTATTGTTTTTATATAGGTCTTTATCGATATAACTTATGGTGAGTTATGTGAATATGCAAGCGGTATGAGGGGTGAATCGACGCCAATAATTCAGTGTGAAGTATTAGAATATCCAGAATCACTATTCATTTAATTGTCACAAATACATAATACTTCCGACTTGTATGGTTGGTATCTTTAAAGACAATATTTAAAAATACGAACTTTATGGAGTCTATAAATGAGCATCCCCCTATCATTGGAAGGTAAACGTGGCATTGTATTAGGTATTGCAAATAGTCACTCAATTGCTTATGGAATTGCAGAAGTGTTAAGTCAGCTGGGGGCGGAACTTTGCGTTACTTATTTAAATGAAAAAGCCAAACCGTATGTTGAGCCACTTGCTGATAAATTAGCGACGACACTGTTTTTGCCCTGTGATGTTAGTAAAGCAGATGAGCTTGAAGCTGTTTTTGAACAGGCAAAAACACAATGGGGTACGATTGATTTTGTTATTCATTCGATTGCATGGTCTCCATTAGATGAATTACATGGTCGTTTGGTTGATTCATCATCTTCTGGGTTTTCTTTAGCAATGGATATTTCATGTCATTCATTTATAAGAACAGCACGTCTAGCAGAAGCGCAAATGAAGGATAATGGTGGCACGCTTATTACCATGACTTATTATGGTTCAGAAAAAGTTGTAAACAACTACGGTATTATGGGGCCAATTAAAGCGGCTTTAGAAAGTTCGGTTCGCTACATGGCAGCAGAATTAGGCGCTAGTGGAATACGAGTGCACTCCGTTTCTCCTGGTCCAATGCCTACTCGCGCAGGTTCGGGTATTACCGATTTTGATGATCTGATGGACGATGCTGTAGCACGTTCTCCCTTGCATCGTTTAGGTAAGCCAGAAGATGTTGGGCGATTAACCGCTTTCTTAATCAGTGACTGGGCTTCTAGCCAAACGGGAAGCCAGTTATTTGTTGATGCTGGTCACCATATAATGGCTTAATTTTATATG
>CAWVSY010000075.1:0-13070 GCA_963933055.1 uncultured Oleispira sp. | reverse complement strand
CTGGCACATAAATTCAGGATTAGAATTTTGCATGTCAGGATCTTGCATGTCAGGATCTTGCATGTCAGGACCAGGCATATCAAAACAATTTAAACTCACTGCAATCTCATTCGCATAAGCCAAAGGATAGTTGGTATTAATAGCCAGCTCTGGCTGTGCTGCATTCATTGCATTCGCCGTTGTTCCTACTCCAGTTTGTAAATCTAACTGAACCATAATGCTCGTTAAGAACTCCGCCTTGCCTACAACCGGAGTCGTTATCTGGGCATTAGTTAAAATATAAGTCGCATCGGCAACCTTCTCATTGAAAGCAGGAACATTTAATTCAGGCATAGTAAACGTTGAATAATCAACATCTAAGGCCGCATTCAAAGAAACCTTAGCCACACCTTGCGTTGTTTCAGTGCTAAGAACACCCATTAAGCCCACTTTAGAAGGCATAGCTTCTGAGTAAGTTTGCAATACGTAAGGTGTGCCATCGGCATTTTTAAGCGTAACAAATTCGGCGTTAATGTTGCCTGAAAATGTTGTTTCAAAGTTATTAGCATCGATAACCGACATGTTACCGTTAAGCGCAATACCACCGTCATAAATAGACGTTTTAGCGGCAATGCTGCCGTCGAACATTGCAACCGAACCATCTGCTAGTCGAGTAACAATATTACCTTCAAACTCAGTCTCAAGCGTATTGGCAAAATAGTCTTGCAGTGTTTCGATTGGAGTTACAGAGTCTGAAGTTGCATAAACAGGTACTTCCTCAAAAGAACCCGCCGTTTTAAAATTAAATGCACCGGCAAGCGTTTCATTGGTCGCGATATTCTTAACGTCAACATCGATACTTACATCGGCATTCGTTAATGCAAAAGCACCTTGCTCTTTTTTGAAATGCGCGGCAAATACCATGCTGGCTTGCTCGCTAGTATTAGAACCGTCAATAGAGCCTTTAGAGGCTGTCATATTCATATCAACAGTAAATTCTAAAAGATTAATAAAAGACTCAAAGGTAGAATCATCAACGGCACCTAAAAAGACATCGCGCGCGGTTGTATCCGTAAATACAAAATCAATTTTACCGCCATCGCTTGAGAAGAAATAATCATCTGTCGAATTAGCGACAACATCGATAAAGCCCGTTACATCAGATACCTGATACGTAACCGTTGGCGTTGTTGTTTCATTACGGGCAACCGATAAAGAGAACGTAGCAGACTCCTCCCCAGGACTGGTATGAGTAAACGAAGCTTGTGCAGATACCATGCGGTCATTTACATAGGTCGGTGTAATGGTCACCGTATTTAAAAGGCCGTCTTCAATATCTTCAAGGGAAGGAACAAATAAACCGTCATAACCCAGCGCAATTGCATCATCAAGTGTTAAATCACCCAAAGCCTGTAGATCTGTATCCTGTAGAGTAGGATCTTTACGGTAAACGCGCTCAAAAAATGCAACCAACTCAACCAAGCTAGCGGTTACCTCAACCCCAGTAACAAGGAGGCCATCGCGAGTCTCTGTTTCAAAATCCCCGTCAAAACCAGCAGCATCACAGTCTGCTTTAGAAGCATTCTCGGCTAAGTCGCCGTTATCCCAGCAGGCATAAACTTCTTCTTCAGTGCCTATTACCAAACTCTCAGTTGATGTGAGTAATGCAGATTGATCAGCAATCACCTCAACCAAATCACTTGCCGCTTGCAGCTGATCTTCAAAAGGTTGATAAATACCCTTATCGCTAGCAGCTTCTAACGCTTGATCCCAAGTAGAAACATCTTCTAGCAATGCTGCTAACTTAGCAGAATCCGAGGTAGGGCTAACAGGGGCAGTATCGACAACATCTTCAACAACTTCAGCATCCGGTTCTGCTGCTTGTGCTTCTTGAGTCTCGGTGGCGATGGTTGTTTTAATTGTGCCTAAATCAATAACCACATTATCTTCGTTTGCTTTATTTTCAGCAGCGGTAACCACATCGCCTGCAGCTTCAAAAATATTATTAAGGGTAATTTTATTAGCATCGGCAGAATTACCCGACAAGCCACCATCGGTAGAATAATCATCGACAAGATTTTCAAGAAGGTCTGCAACAGAAGTGCCTGGCTTTGATTCAGCCAGCGTCGCAATAGCACCCACTAAAGCACCGTACATTTGAGCATTAGAAGAAGCGGTTTTAACCGCATTAGGATTAGTAATATCAACCGGAGCCAATGTATTAATATCAACACCGTCTAAACCCAACAGCTTAGCCGTCGCATTAACCGCGCCCTGAATTTTGGCTGGTTCAGTAATGCCAGACTTAATAATACGCTGCGCTGCCAGGTGAGTAATAGGCGTTACCATTAGCTTTTGATTTGCAGCTAAAGACGCATTAGGTAATACAGATGTCAGCTTAAAATTAGCATCGTTAAAAGCATAACTCGTACCAAAAACAACCGTAGAAGCACTCACCGCACAACCATTTGCAGCATCACATACCGTTTTGGTATTCGCGTTGGTGGTTAGCTCGACTAAAATAGCCCCTTGATAATCCATATTAGGTAGAACATAAGAGCCATCTTCTTCCGTTTCAACCGTCCCCAATGTTATAGACTTATCTAAAGAATACGCCGTAACAGTCGCGGCTTTTAATAAACCTTTAATCGCAATACCAGAAAGAGAGACTTGCTCGGCAGCAGCTGCACCAGAACCTCCAGCGGCGGGCGTTGTTAAGCCGCCACCACTACCGCCACCACCAGAGCAGCCCACTAGGGCAGAGCTGACTAAAAGCGCTAGAGCTGTTTTTTGAAAAGAACCATTTATTGGTCTATTTGAGGTTTTCATGTGTGAAATCTCCTTATCACATAGGGTAGTCATATCTTCTATGTGTATGATTTCATAATACTTTTCCCTGATAAATGATGGTCGTCATTTTTGAAATTCATGTTTTTACATATTTTTACATAATTTGACCAAAGTCAACATTATCCAGAAGTAATTAATATTGGTAAAAAAAATCCACAAAAAAGCCCGAACGAATCGGGCTTTAGAATCTAACGTGACTTTAACAATTAATTTGCTCGGCTAATGCCACCAGGAAAACCAGGCGTTGGTCCGGTTGGCGGCTCGGTAGGTTCAGTAATCAAGCCTTCACCTGTTTCAACAATCGTTGTTGTCGTTAGCGGTGGAGGTGTTGGTGTATTGTTAGAAGGGGCTACGTTAATACCACCTGCTTGGCCGCCAGCAGTAGCGGTTAATGCATTACCAACACCGTTCGAATTGGCAACGGCTTCAGCAATGGATGCTTCGCTTTGTCCGGCGTCAAGGCCAGCACGCGTTGCAACCGTGACGGCAGTTAAAGGCTCTACGCCCGCCGCAATCGCAAGATTGATAACAGAAGTAATATCAATACCCGCCGCAACTGCATCAGCAATAACCGCTTCTTGGCAAGAAGCATCACCACCACAGGCAGAAACCGCATTATTAATAATGTCAGACGCTGAAAGTTCGCCCGCTTCGATATCAGAAGTAACCGAGGCAGAAGCCGGAAGGGCAACAGCAAGCAAAAGTCCGGTGAATAATTTACGCATAATACGGGTCCGTTCAATAAGAATTTCTATGTTATTGATTTTATACAGCAAATCCCAATTGAACAAGTTTCGCTTACTAAATAGCCAAAATAATGAATGACTTTCCTTTATAGCCGCCAGGCTCAATGTATAAGCGGTTACCCAACTGCAAGGCTTCACTTTTTCCATCCACTTCATGATCGGTAGAATTATGCCCATGCACCAAATAATCAATTCCGGCCACCGAGTGCGTTGCGCGCTGCGCAAAGTTACGGCGCGACCAAAGGCAAGTCTCTAATTCTTCTTGATTGAAATCAGCATAATCAGCCCAGTCATCGCTTGGGAAATCCGCATGCAATAAACCATACTGCTTGCCGTCTTTGCCTTCCAATTGCATGGCAATAGGCAGTTGAGCGATTTGCTCAAACCAGCCAGACCATAAAGCAGGGTTAGAGCTCGCAATCCACTCTCCACCATTTTGCAGCCATAACATCTTATGCTTGCTGTTATTATGCTTTAGGCCACTCAGCATAAAATATTCGTGATTACCCAATAGCGAAAAAAACCACGGCTCCGATAATAGTGCCAGCATCTTCGGAGAGTCGGGCCCTCGGTCGATAAGATCACCAACGCAAAACAAGCGGTCGGCATTAAAATCAAAGCCCGTCTCGGTAAGCTGACTCATTAAGCGGTCATAATGACCATGAATATCACCCACAATATAATCCGTCCCCGCCTCATTTTTACTGAACGTCATCAACGCACTATGAGGGGTGTGAATTAAAGGCATCATCGCAATTTACTCCAGCGTGCAATACACGCGATCGCCAATAAAAAAACAAACATAAACGCATTCGCGGGAATCTGCAGATTAAAATCCACTGACGAGTGAATCAAAATCGCAATAATCCCCATGCAAGCAGCAAAGCCTAGGCCTTGCTGTAAACTATTACGCCGCAAGCGCATTGCCTGAATCGCCCAAAATAGCGAAATAAGCACCGCCGCCGCTAGCGCCAAATACAGGAAAATACCCAATTCAGCCAAAAATTCCAAATAATCATTATGCGCATAATCATAAAGCAGGGTGGAAGTTACATCATCCGACTTATGGCTTGGGTAAGCGTATTTATAACTGCCAGCGCCGGTTCCTAGTAGAGGGTTTTCTAGCCACATATTAAAGGTATCGCGGCTTACTTCGTCTCGGCTTTCTTTTTCAATGCTAGAGCCTTGCAAGCGCTCGGCAACCTTCTCAACACCAAAAAATGTACCGACAATGGCAATATCAATAATCAATAAGCTGGCAAGTAGAATGGTGGTTGATTGCGATTTATTGCGCATCAATAACAATGCTAAGCCACCCGTTAGCATAAGGCTGGCAAAAAACGCCGTATTGCCCATGCGCGAACGTGTCATCACCAAGCCAATCACCATAATGGCCAGCGTAAGGCGCATAATCACCTTCGGGCTTAGCAGCATTTCAATAAACTGGCGCATACGCTGCTGCCAATTACCGCTGTAGTGAGTAGATGACGCCAATAAAAAACCAATACCCAAAGCCAAGGTCATTTCTAAATAACCCGCCAAATTATTGCGATTAACAAAGGTGCCGGTAGCTTTGCTTAAATACGCCCACTTCTTACTGAAAAATCCATATTCCAAGCCGCTCATGACCATGAGTGAGCCGTACAAAGCCTGAAAACCACCGGCCAATACAACGACCCAGATGGTCGTTTTAATTCGATCTCGGGTATTCAGCAATAACAGCGTAAGCGCAAAAAAACTGCACAAACCAATACTTTGCAATGCCTCTAGGTACAAATCGTAGTGCGCACTAGAGCCACTGATAACGTGCCAAAACCATTGCATTAAAATAAGCAGAGGCACCAGGCACAAGTGCAATAAAACCGGATAGCTGTAAGCAGGGATAGTATTGGTAGCAGTCGCTGCCGTGCGAGATCGGCCCGCTTTTGCTGCGGGCAATAACAACTGCGCCGCCAATAAACTGCAAGAAAGCCCAGCAAAAAAAGCCCAGCCCCAAATATACACAGACGCAAAAGGCAGAGGTAGGCAGAACAATAAGGCCAAATAACCAGGAAAAATATAACGCGACATAAGCAAACGATTAACTCGAACTATGAATAACAAGGCAGGCAATAATAAAATAACAGGCAAAAAAAAGCCCGAACGAATCGGGCTTTTTTTAACAAAACATACGACTAGTTAGCTTGGCTAATACCAGTAGTCGTTGTTAATGCAGGTGCAGAAGGTGTGTTGCTTGGTGCAGGAGCAGCGTTAAAGCCACCTTGAGTACCGCCAGCAGTAGCATTTGCAGTAGTAAGGTTAGCTAAAGCAGTTGTTACTGCATTGTTAACATCTGCAGGGCTCTGGCCAGCGTTAACGGCTGCATTGCTTGCTACAGTAGCATCAGTGCCGCCAGCGATAGCTGCAGAAAGAACAGTATCAACATCAAGACCCGCTGCCAAAGCTTCTTCGATAGCAAGTTCTTGACAAGCCGCGCCGCCGTCACAAGCTGCGATAGCTTCAGAAACGATAGCGTCAGCAGTTTTGATGCCTTCATTTACGTCTGAAGTGATCGATGCAAAAGCAGGAAGGGCAGCTGCAAGTAGAATCCCTGTGAATAATTTACGCATAATTATATTCCGTTATTGTGTTGGTTTAAGTTCGTTAATTTGCGCCATTCTATACAGCAATTTGAAAGAGGACAATAGGAAAGTTTCATTAATATGTGTCTATGTAGCTTATTGTTACCAAAAATAAAGCAAACTACTGACAATTGACGCATTTTTTCCAGTTTGTAAGCGATCGCAGTTGATTTTTAGTGGGATGTTCGGTTAAAGTGCGCGCAATCTATATGATATAAAAAGATGATTCATATAGTGTTGAGTTATTGTTTATACGTGCATAGCACAAGGACCTCTAGGATGTATTTCATGTTTAAATTTATATTAATGCTTTAAATTAAAATCATGAAGCTTTCTTTAATTAGTGTGCATTTTAAATACTCACGATTTGAGAATTATCCCAATAAGAACCTAGCCTGAATACAAATGCAGGTATTTTCAATATCAATGAATTCTCCAATTTAAGGGTTTATTAGGTATGTCTTTAAATGTCTTAGTGCATTTTCCTCTGTTGCTAGAGTGTATTTAGGTCAATGTATGAATAAATTATTGGGTGCTCTAATGAGCGTTTTTTACAAGTTTGGGAAAATAACACTCTTAAAGTGCATGAGTGCTTTAGGAATACTTGCATCATCTTTCTATATTAGTAGTGCGTATGGTATCTCTGAGTTTGGTGAATTCTCATTTGTAATGGCTATATCTGGCTTGGTTCTAGTTATTTCCAGAATGGGGGCTGAATATACATGCTTTAAGTTCTTTTTGCGTGAATATATGTACGATAAAAGTAAGGCATTTAATACACTGCAAGTTGTGGTTGTGAACTCAGTTGTTATATCTTCTTTGCTTTTGTTATTAGTCATTAGCTTGATTGAAATACCTGAAAAGTTAGTTTGCATATTGATTATGCATACCTTGACGTTTTCAATAATTCAGCCTTTATCGTTTGCTTTCAGATCAATTGAAAAATTCACTCTTGCTTACTCATTTGAGGCTGGAACATTCCTTCTGATTATCACTTTCTTCTGGCTGCTATCAAAAGTATTGTTCGGAATTAGTTATACTCACTCATCAATCTTTTTTTACTCTTTATATTTAATGCTATTTATTTATAAAACCAAGAGCATATTTAACTTTCGGGCAATCCATTTCAGAAAGCAAATATCTACTGTATTCAATAGTATTTCATTTCTCAGCTACACATTGGCAGAATATGCTTGTTTTTGGGGGCCCTTGTTAGTTTCAGGCTTTCTACTTACTGAAGCTGAAACGGGCACAGTATCCTGGGGGACTAGAGTCTTTCAGATGTTTGTGTTTGTAGTAAGCATTAGAAATTCGATTGAAGTTCCCAGAATACTTAAAGGAAATGATGTTAGGCAATCCTTAGGTCGTAGTATTGTTGAGAATACAAAATCAACAGTGATGTTAATAATTCCTCTTGTTGTGGTTCTATTAACGTACTTTCTAGATTTTTTTGAAACTAATCAAGGAGGGGCTGTGGTTATGTTTATATTCTTTTATATGGCAGCAGTAGTTAGATATTTTTTCGGACCAATATGCCATATATTTACCAGTATTAGTGAGAAAACAGCCATATTCTCCAACTTCTTGGTCGTTATGCTCACAAGCATTATTGGTTTTATTTTAATCTTTTATTATGGATACTCTGCTGTAGGGCCTGCGTACCTTTTGACATGGTGCGGAACACTTTTCTTCTCTTATTACGTAATATTTAAACTAAGGCCAATTAATGATACATCGGATTAGTATATTATTTTTCATTGTATGGACTTCAATTTTCATAGTAATGTTTTCTATGCCAATTGAGTATTACCCTGAGAAGTGGGCATTTGACGCGCTAAAGATCTCTGGAGATATTGCTTATTATGATATCAGCGGTTCGTTTGAGGCTACAAGAAATGCTTTATATTTTGCAGGTAAGTGGAGTGCCAATTTAATAACCATTTTTGTGTCTATTGGCTGGATATATATTATTTCGATACATGTGGATAGTGTTAATAAAGCCCTAGTAACAAGCGCTTTTCTTGTGCCGTTGATTCTGTTGAATTTACTTTGGCCTGCAAAAGAAACTATTGTCATGCTACTTTCATTTTTACTAGTGCTCCTCGGAATGAAGTTTAGAATGAATGTTCTTATTGCAATTATTTTATCTTATTTAGCGTATGGTCTTTTATTTAGAACCTATTATTTATTGATACTACTGGTTTTCATAATATTTAATCTTCCTAATTACTCAGCCCTTTATAAAAAGGGTAGTGTTAATTCGTTTGGAACCATAACCAATAGTATTAGCACTGGTTCATTTTATAAGCTATGTCTTGTATTGGTTTTTATTTTCGCTATGCCTGACTCATTCTATGTGTCTTCGCAAGGACAGAGAGATGTGTCGAACGCATACGCACTATTAGAAGGAAGCCTAAATAGGACAGCCTTTAATAATATAAGTGATGTTGGTAGAGGGTGGGGCTTTATAGCTAACTATCTTTGGAGTGCTCTTAATTTATTCTTCCCATTTATAATTGGTATTACTCTTAATCAATTATTATTATTTGCATTTAATATAACTACTTTTTTGGCAATTTATCGGTTTTTCAAATTAAGAATTGCAAATGTGTATATATATTTGTACTGCTCGCATGTTGCAGTTTTGCTTTTATTTGAACCTGATCAGGGGAGTTATCTGAGGCATATCCTTTCTGTTTCATTATACTTGGTTCCCTTGCTTGGGATTAATGCAGTTAATAATTTAGGTTCTAAAAGATAATGAAAACAGTACTAATTGCTGGAGTTCCTTATAGTGATAACTATGGTGACAATCTCATACATATGGGGCTAAAAGAAAACTTACTCTCGAATGGTTTTTGTGTCGATACGTTAGATATTGGGGGGAGGACCGGGTTTCAGCAGAAATCCAAAAAACAGGGACTAAAGACTAAGATTTTAAACTCAAGGAATAAGTTTTTAATAAGGTTTGCGACTTTCATAAATATATTTCTAGTGCTATTTCAAAGCAGGAAACGCTGGTCTCTTCAGGTTAAGGCCAGTGATATGATTTGTATTGGTGGCGGCAATCTTATATCTGATGTGCATTTGAATTTTCCGTTGAAAATTTTTTTCCTCCATATTCTTTGCGTTATTCATAAAAAGAAATATGCATTTGTTTCTGTTGGGGTTGCAGAAAAGCATAGTCGATCATCATCGTTTCTATTTAAGCATATGTTGGAAAGTAAAAGTTGCATTTATATATCTGTTCGTGATGTTTCAAGTAAAAACAGAATTAAAAAATTATCTTCGAGAGAAGCGAGAGTTACATTAGATCCAGCAATGTTTTTAAAAAAGAACGCGCAGGTTATTGATGTAGATAAAGTGGCAATTAATATTGTGGATCCAATTGCTATCATGGAACATTCTGATAAAGATCTATTTGTTTCTAGTGATGTTTATAATACTTGGGTATGTGATTTAATTAACCGAGTCAAGGGTTATAACTTATCACCTGTTTTGTACACAAATGGGGCCAAGGAAGATAACGCTTATTTGATGAAGAATTTTGGTTTACTTGATGTGGATCTTGTCGAAGTAGATTCTGTAGCGGCGCTGATGTCCATTATTTCAAGCTCGAATATTATAGTTGCGACAAGATTGCATTCCGCGATTCTTGCGTCTGTATGTGAGGTGCCATTTACAGGGATGCTTTGGGACTCAAAGGTTGATGCTTTTTTTGAAGAGCTATCCATAGATTCAAAATTTACCTCGATATTTAGTAGTGAGGGGCTTTCTGATTATGATTTTAGTGTGATTCTTGATGCCCAAAAAGAGTTTGTTCGTGATTTGAAAGCTCAGAAAGAAAGTAAAATCAACCTACTTAATATAGAGTATCAGGAATTATATAAACTTATTAATGAAGATGGTAAATGAAAATGAGAGTAGCATTGGTTCATGATTGGTTTGTTGAGTCTGGTGGTGCAGAGAAAGTTATTGCTAAAATTATGGATATATTTCCTGATGCTGATGTATTTTCTACGGTCGATTATTTATCTGATGAACAGAGAAGTACGATTGTTAAAGGTAAAAGCATAAATACCACTTTCATTCAAAGGCTGCCTAAATCTAAATCTTATAAGAAATATTTTCCATTAATGCCCGTGGCGATGGAGTCCTTGGATTTTAGTGCTTACGAATTAGTTATTTCAAGCAGTTCATCTGTTGGCAAGGGAGTTATTACAGGGCCTGATCAGGTCCATATTTGCTACTGCCACTCTCCCATGCGTTATGCGTGGGATCTACAAGAGCAATACTTGAGAGAATCAAATCTTCAGCGTGGCTTTAAGGGTCATCTTGCTAGGCAGCTTCTTTTCTTTATGCGCAATTGGGATGTCAGGTCCTCTTTCGGGGTTGATTATTTTATTGCCAACTCAAATTATGTAGCTAAGCGTATCAATAAGGTTTATCGGCGTGACTCTGCTGTTATTTATCCGAATGTAGAAGTTGACGATTTTGAATGTGTGACAGAGAAAGAAGAATATTACTTTACTTGCTCTCGTATGGTTCCATACAAGAAGATAGATTTAATAGTTGAGGCATTTTCGAATATGCCTAACAAAAGACTTGTTGTTATTGGTGATGGTCCTGATATGGCCAAGATTAAGGATAAATCAGCTAGCAATATTGATTTGATGGGTTACCAGTCTTTCGAGGTTTTGAGAGAAAAAATGTCTGCTGCTAAAGCATTTGTATTTGCTGCAGAAGAGGACTTTGGAATTGTTCCAGTTGAAGCGCAGGCTTGTGGCACACCAGTTATTGCATTTGGTAAAGGAGGGGCACTTGAAACTGTAGTTGAAGGGGCAACTGGTGTGTTTTTCTATGAGCAAACGGTTGAGTCATTAACTAACGCAATTATTGAGTTTGAAAGTATGGAATTTAATGCATTATCTATACGAGAACATGCGGAAAAGTTCTCTACAGAACGCTTCAAGAATGAAATAAAAAACTTTGTGCTTGAGAAGATGAATGTAAATCTTGCTTAAATGCTGCAAGCTCACTAGTTTAAATTATTACATTAATCGCGGCCGAGTAAATCTAGCACTCAGAAATAAAATAGACTACATAGTCTTTCATGTGGCGTTACTTGGCTGTTTTTATTTTTCTGGATCGGTCGTAAAGATCGGCAAATATTTACTTTAATTTGACAAGGATTTTCATGATCACTCCTGTAATTATGGCTGGCGGTAGCGGTACTCGTTTATGGCCACTATCTCGCACAGCTTTTCCAAAGCAGTTTATTGCGCTTACGTCTAAGTTAACCATGCTGCAAGAAACCGCTGCGCGTCTTGCTGGGCTTTCGGGTGTGGATAGTCAGTCTGTTGCGCCTATGGTTATTTGTAATGAAGAGCATCGTTTTTTGGTGGCCGAGCAGATGCGCCAGCAAAACTTACAGCCTTCTATTTTATTAGAACCTGTTGGTCGTAATACCGCGCCAGCTATTGCGTTAGCGGCCATTAAGGCGATTGAAACTGATAAAGATGCTGTACTTTTAGTATTGGCAGCGGATCACGTAATTGAAGATGTTGAAGCATTTCAGCAATGTGTGAAGTCTCTACTTCCTGCGGTTCAGGAAGGTAAGTTTGGTACTTTGGGTATTGTGCCAACGGAAGCGGCCACGGGTTATGGTTATATTAAAGCGGTTGGCGGATCTGTTAGTGAGTTTGTAGAAAAGCCTGATGCAGAAACCGCGGCCAAATATGTAGCTGATGGTTATCTGTGGAACAGTGGCATGTTTTTAATGCGTGCTGATCGTTATTTAGAAGAGCTTAAAAACTTACGGGCTGATATTTATGAAGCCTGTATTAAATCGATGGCTGCTACCCAGCAAGATTTAGATTTTGTGCGTATCGATAAAGAAGCCTTTGAAGCTTGTCCAGATGAGTCGGTAGATTATGCGGTAATGGAACCTTTAGCGGCGAAAGGCGAAGTTGTTGTTGCGCCACTTGATGCGGGTTGGAGTGATGTGGGCAGTTGGTCTGCGTTATGGGAAATTGCGGATAAAGATGAAGATGGCAATGTGGTTGCTGGGCAAGATAAAGAGCATTTTATTTTGCAGGGTTCGTCTAATTGTTACGCCTATGGCTCTAGTAAAGAAGGTTCTGGTAAGCTGATTACAACCTTAGGTGTTGAGAATCTTGTTATCGTTGATACGCCCGATGCGTTATTGGTGGCGAACAAAGATAAAGTTCAAGATATTAAGAAAATTGTGGCGAAGATTAAAGAATCAGGTCGCACTCAGCATCATCAGCATCGTGAAGTGTATCGCCCGTGGGGGATTTATGATTCGATTGATAATGGTGAACGTTATCAGGTGAAGCGTATTACCGTTAAGCCAGGTGCTAAATTGTCTGTGCAAATGCATCATCATCGCGCTGAACATTGGATTGTAGTATCGGGTACAGCGAAAGTGACCAATGGCGATAAAACGTTTTTAGTGACAGAGAATGAATCAACGTATATTCCGATTGGGCAAGTGCATGCGCTTGAGAATCCTGGGGTATTGCCGCTAGAGATGATTGAAGTTCAGTCAGGTTCGTATTTGGGCGAAGACGACATTGTTCGTTTTGAGGATAAATACGGCAGAGCATAGTTTTTGTAGGTTGGTCTTTAGGTCAAGCATTTTTGTCGGGCTAAAGCCACGACCTACAGAAAGAATGAATGGATTTTGTTTAATTGTAGGTTGGTCTTTAGGCCAAACATTTTTGTCGGGCTAAAGCCACGACCTACAGAAAGAATGAATGGATTTTGTTTAATTGTAGGTTGGTCTTTAGGCCAACGTTTTTGTCGGGCTAAAGCCACGACCTACAGAAAGAATGAATGGATTTTGTTTAAT
>CAWVSY010000074.1:0-14459 GCA_963933055.1 uncultured Oleispira sp. | reverse complement strand
AGCTTCACATTTCACGCCATTCGCTTTCATGAAATCAGCAACTTCTTCTGTTGCTTGCTTAGTACGTACGAAAACCATCGTCGCATCGCAATCTTCAACTTCAGTAATACGTAGCAATGCATCATTTTTATGTGCACCACCCACGAACCAGTAACGCTGTTCAATAGTAGAAGCCGTCGCTGTTTTTGATTCGATTTTAATTTCGATTGGGTTGTTCAAGTGCGTAGAAGCAATGTGCTTAATTTGCTTAGGCATTGTTGCAGAGAACAAAGCAACCTGACGTTCTTTAGGTGCATGACCCAAGATCCAATCTACGTCGTCGATGAAGCCCATACGTAGCATTTCATCAGCTTCATCTAGAATAACTGCTTTAATATCAGTTAAAGACAAAGAGCCTTTCTTCAAGTGATCCATAATACGACCAGGCGTACCAACGATCCATTGAGCGCCACCACGGATTGCGCGAATCTGTGTACCATAATCTTGGCCACCGTATACCGCAGCAACTTTTAAGCCTGGCGTATATTTAGCGTATTCTTCACACGACGCTGCAACCTGCATAGCAAGTTCACGAGTCGGAGCAAGTACTAATACTTGAGGAGTACGGCTAGCGGCGTCAGTACGCGCTAAGATAGGTAGAGCGAAAGCGGCTGTTTTACCAGTACCTGTTTGTGCTAAACCTAAAACGTCCTTACCTTCTAATAAAGGTGGAATCGCTTGTGCTTGAATTGGAGATGGCTTTTTATAGCCCATATCGTCCAATACACGCAGTAGAGTATCCGGTAAACCTAGGTCAGTAAACGCTGGACCTTGATCTTCAACGGCTTCAACCGGTGCTTGTGCTTGAGTTTCAACTTCGGTAGCTACTTCTGTTGTTTTTGGAGTGTCAGACATCACGTCATCCTGTAAATACATAGGGCAGGAATTAGGGCTGAGCAATACGCTAACAACAAAAGATCACACTACACGATCAGTTCGTAACTTATAAATAGAAATATATAGCTAACGGAATGTTGAATTTTGCCTAGCCCAAAAAAACCAGCAGATTTGAGAGAGGCGCATTATACGTATATTTCAGAAAAAATCGCCCTATTTCTACAATTCGTTACCAATTAGTCAGTTTTTTTAATTTTTTACTACTGACAGCTTCTGTCAACCTTGCTCTTTATACTCATTATTCACTTACTTGAGACAAGGATATAGATCATGGCAATTTTAGAATTAGTAACCTTCAAGCTGGCTAAAGGTATTAGCGATGAGGCTTTTTTAGCGGAAAACGAACATCTAAATAACTGGGTCAAAACTCAACCGGGCTTTGAATACCGCGCGCTGGCACAAACGAATGATGGCCGCTGGACAGATACCGTATTTTGGCAAGATATGGAAACCGCAATTGCTGCTCAGCAAAATTTTGGTGATGAGCCAAGCTTACAAGGTATGATGAAGGTGATTGATATGGATAGTATTAAAGTCGACCACCAGCAAATTCATACGATGCAAGCCCCTGCTTAAATCGCAACTGAATCAGGCGAACAGCCTATAACGGAGAAAACAGTTTCATGCGCAAGTCTGAACGCCTATTTCAACTGGTTAACTTGTTGCGTGGACGTCGCACCGCCATTACCGCTGAACAACTGAGCGATGTTATGGAAGTCTCGGTAAGAACTATTTATCGAGACATTCAGGCCCTCTCATTGTCGGGTGTCCCCGTTGATGGAGAGGCTGGCATCGGTTATATACTTCGGCCTGGCTATCAATTGCCACCACTTATGTTTGATTTTGACGAGATGCAGGCACTTTTATTAGGTGCCCGTATGGTTGAAGCCTGGACCGACCCAGATCTTGCCGCTGGCGCTAAACGAGCGGTGCAAAAGATTCGTGCAGTTTTACCCGAGCCTTTACTCATTCAAGCTGATCGCCAAGCCTATCGCGTGCCGACCTTGAGTCCGCTGCAACTGGGAGAGACCCACCGTACAATTCGGCGCGCATGCGAACAACAGCAGATTTTAAAGCTGCATTATCGTGATGTTGAAGGGGCAAAAAGTGAGCGACGAATATGGCCATTAGGCATGTTTTTCTGGGGCGAACGCTGGACGTTAGTCGCATGGTGTGAGAAGCGCCAAGATTACCGCAACTTCCGCTTTGACCGAGCAATCAGCGTAGAAATTCTAGATGAATACTATCCTGTAGATGCCGAACGCAATTTAGAACATTACATTGAAATGATGAAAAATTTGTATGAAAAACAGTCAGGTTCGAGCCATTCTTAAGCAGATGCTGCCAATTGAGAGAATGTGATACACTGCGCGGCCAATTTTTTGGCCTTTAAACAAACCTTTATTAAGTAAGGAATTATCTATGTTTGATGTTAACGAATATTTCGACGGCAATGTAAAATCTATCGCGTTCAAAGGCGAACAGCTGGCTTCTACCGTTGGTGTTATGGCTCCTGGTGAATATGAATTCGGCACTAGCCAAAAAGAAGTTATGACCGTTGTTGCTGGCGCATTGATCATCAAGCTACCAGGCAGCGACGAGTGGGTTACTTTTGCCGCTGGCGAAAGTTTCAATGTTGAAGCAAACGTAAGCTTTGGTGTTCAAGTTAAAACAGATACAGCTTACCTTTGTACCTACGAATAAGTTTATAAATACTCGAACGGTTATTCATAAAAAAGCCCAGTCTTGATATCAAGATTGGGCTTTTTTAGTTCAGCAATGTTTATGAATAAAGCTATTCATCGCGATACGATGACAATCACTCATTTCTATAAATTGAGCACCCAAAGTATAACCTGAGCGTGTTTCAGTTCGTGATCGTACCATTGCCGACACATTAATTTTTTGATTTATACCATAAATATTAATATCAAACAGCATATCAATAGCATCACCGACTTTAAGGTCGTTCGCGGTTGTATTAAGGCGACAACCACAAATACTGGCATCAATCATTTCTGCTGAACTATGTTGCCCATTAGAATACGATATATCGCAGCTCACGCGAGTACGTGCTCGATGATTTCGTCTCACTTCCCCCGTGACAATGGCACTAGGCATAACGATATGAAGGTAATTAGCCGGAGTGGCACACAGCTCTGCAACCGTTGTGCGAAATGCACAGGCATTATCAAGTTGTTCTATAAATAATCGAGCTTTGATCGATGCATTTAATAATTCGTCAGACAGTTTTAATTGCGGCGCTGATACCATAATTGACTGGCTTGGGCATATACCCCACAAATGATAGCCACCGTTTAAAGAAGGAAAACCATCAAACTCTAAATGGAGACTTTGGCCTAAGCGTAAGGAATCTTCTAAAGAAGGTATTGATACCTGCGTTTGTAGAGCTTTATTCATACAATACCTAAAAATTTATACCTTTAGTGTAAGTATAGACAAGCCCTACAAATTACCAGCAGTTTCTAGCAATGAATTAGTGCTGATGACCGCCAATACCGTGGGCATGACCATGCTGAATTTCTTCAGCAGTTGCGTCACGTACATCTTCAATTTTTACTTCAAAGGTCAGCTCTTTACCCGCAAATGGGTGATTAGCATCAACATCGACCATAAATTTACCGACTTTAATGACCGTTACCTGACGCTGGCCTTGCTCAGTTTCAACATGAGCAACCATGCCTTTCTTCCATTTTTTAGCACCTTGTAAATGCTTAACAGGAATACGCTGAATGGCCGTTTCATCACGCTGGCCATAGGCTTTTTCTGGAGCAACCGTTACCGTGAATTCTGCACCTACTTCTTTACCTTGCATTTCTTCTTCGAGGCCTGGAATAATATTGCCATGGCCCTGTAAATAAGCCATTGGCTCATTCCCATGAGAGGCTTCAATCACAGTACCGTCTGCATCTTTTAATGTGTAATGAAATTGAACTACTGTATCTTTTGCAATCGCCATTGTGGGCTCCTTCATAAAAAGGCGCTAGTATCGGTAAAGCACAAGCGTTAAGCAAGTGATACTATGGGAAAGTCAGCTATCAAAAGGTGATTGTTTAGATGTTTGAAAAAGAAGATTTATTGGCACTGGCTAATGATTATATGCCTTTTGGTAAATATCAGGGCCGAGTAATTATTGATGTGCCCGAAGAATATTTACTTTGGTTTGCCAAAAAAGGTTTTCCGGAAGGACGCTTAGGCATGTTGCTAGCGTTAGCTTTAGAAGTAAAAATTAACGGCTTAGAACCTATTATTGAACCCTTAAGAAAGAAAGGTTTGAGTCAATTTATCGCTAATGATTCACAGACACGACATTAGCAGGAAATATGAGTTAGTGGATAGAAAAAAGGATTTTAAACGATGCGAATTGGACTATTAGAAACCGATATTTTGTACGATGATTTGATTAAAGAATATGGTTCGTACGGCTTAATGTTTGAACAATATTTTACTCAATTGGATAACTCTGAGCTTGAGTTTGTTTATTACCAAATTCAGCAGGGTGAGTTTCCATCATCCATGGATGAATGCGATGCTTATGTTATCACGGGTTCTAAGGCGGGGGCATATGAAGATCACGACTGGATTGGTCCCTTGTCAAAATGGATCGTTGCCGCAGACAAAGCGTGCGCTAAAGTTTTAGGAGTTTGCTTTGGGCATCAAATTATCGCCCAAGCTCTTGGTGGTCGCGTAGAACAAAGCCATAAGGGGTGGGGCTTAGGCGTTCGCTCGCTATTAACCATTTCTGATTCGCCTTTTGCACAGCCATTACCCAAATATTTGGATTTGATTTATAGCCATAAAGATCAAGTAATTGAACTACCAAAGACGGCACGAAATTTTTTGCGTGATGATTTTTGCCCTTATGCTGGTTTTACTATCGGCCAGCACATTGTAACTTTTCAAGGACATCCTGAATTTTCGGCCGAATACAGCGAGCGGTTATACTCCCGCAGAGCTGAAGATATCGGAGAGCCTACTTTTAGTAACGGCATAAAATCATTACGCCAAAGTACTGATGCAAATTTTATTGGGCGACTAATTTTAGATTTTTTATCCCCTGAAAAACCCCAAGTATTTGAAGAGGCTTTTAAGGGAATGCTGCAAACTGAAAATTAGTGATTGTTAGAAACTTCCTTATTGGCTTTTTAAAATTGCATAAAGCCCAGTAAATTTAACCGCTGGTTTCATTTCTGGGTCAATTTTCATAACACAGGTATCGTCATAAATTGCCGCATCTAAAGTAATTTTAGCCCGCCCCTTACATTCAAAGTTTTCATAGAACGCATTTAGTTCTGCTTCACTAGGTGCATGACAAATAGCACGTATACGTCCTTTCACAGGCGCAATATATTTTACACTGCCTTCTGCTACAACCTGATCACAATCAATATTTCTTTCTTGGGTTTTTAGGTAGATCATTCCCCAACAAGCCATCACCGCCGTATTGTATAAGCTACCACCAAATGCGGTTTGCTTATCGTTAATATTAGGCTCTAAAGGAGCGGTAAGAATTAATGTATCACCATCATAAGATTCTACTTCTAAGCCCATAAATTGAGTAATAGGAAGGTGATTGAGAAAAAACTGTTTCAGTTTTTCGCTAATTTGCTCTGGCGTTAATAGTGCGGTCATAATAAATTCCATTTGGCGCGGTTCTGATTTTAACTGAAACTGATTGTTATTAAGAAAATTAAAGTAAATCAATTATTTGTTGTGCGGCATTATAAGGCGTCGTTTTATTATTTAAAACGTCATCTTGTAATTGCGGCAATCTATTTTTCACATCTGGATTTTGCTTGAGTTTAAGCTCTAACATTTCATGAATCAGTTTTTTCAGCCATTCACTGTTTTGTCTCGCACGTTTTTCAATAAAAGAGCTGATACCCGCATTCATATTTTCAGTCGCCGCTTTTTGATAATCTTGTATCATTTTCCAGATATCTTCTATGCGATCGTTATTAATCGCCGAGCAGGTTTGCACTTGCGGTATCCAGAAACTATTCTGCTTCATCAATTTAAACGCGTTTTTATAATGACCCTGAGTTTGCTTAGCAAGATTTAAACTTTCTCCGTCTGCTTTATTGATCACCAAAGCATCGGCAAGCTCCATAATGCCGCGCTTAATACCTTGCAGCTCGTCGCCCGCATTGGGCAACATTAATACGAGAAAAAAATCGACCATCGCCGCGACTTCGTATTCCGACTGACCTACGCCAACCGTTTCAACTAAGATAACGTCATAACCCGCCGCTTCACATAACAACATAGTTTCACGAGTTTTCTGGGCGACACCGCCTAAAGCCCCTTCACTAGGTGATGGACGAATAAAGGCATTATCTTCACGAGAGAGCATTTCCATGCGGGTTTTATCCCCAAGAATACTACCACCGCGCAATGGCGAGCTAGGATCAACGGCAAGCACGGCCACTTTTTTACCCAGACTAATTAAATACTGACCAAAGGCTTCGATAAACGTCGACTTACCCACCCCAGGAATCCCAGAGATACCAATACGAATACTGTTACCTGTTGCTGGCAGGAGCTGATTGAGAACGTCTTGCGCTTCTACTCGGTGCGTATCAAGTTTACTTTCAACCAGTGTAATCGCCTTCGCTAGCGCGCGACGATTTCCACTTTTTAGTTTTTCTAAATCAATCATAGATTGGCCTGATATAGAATTATTAAGCCTGGGCTTCTCGAATCGAATCTAGCACAGCACGGGCACTTACTGGAATTTTAGTGCCGGGGCCAAAAATTCCTTTCACACCCGCATCCCATAAATAATCATAATCTTGCTTAGGAATCACTCCGCCAGCAACGACGATAATATCATCAGCGCCTTCAGCTTTTAACGCCTCGATCAATGAAGGAATTAACGTTTTATGACCTGCCGCTAATGACGATACTCCAATAACGTGAACATCATTTTCAACGGCTTGCTTAGCCACTTCTTCTGGCGTCGAGAACATCGGTGATAAATCAATATCAAAGCCAACATCGGCAAACGCTGTTGCAATCACTTTCGCGCCGCGATCGTGTCCGTCTTGGCCCATTTTACAGACCAGCATACGAGGTCGACGGCCTTGTTCGTTTTCAAAGCGTTCAATATCGGCTTTGATTGCCTGCCAGTCTTCGTCGTTTTCATAGGGTGCGCCATAGACACCAGAGATAGTACGAGCTTCTGCTTTATAGCGTCCGAATTCTTCTTCCATCGCGTCTGAAATCTCACCTACGGTTGCGCGCAAACGTGCGGCTTTCACGCTTAGGTCTAGCAGGTTGAGTTCGTCCCCTTGTCCCTTCATTTTAAGAGTCGCTGCTTTTGTGATATCAGCCAAGGCGGCTTTAACCGCTTCAGTATCACGAGTTGCTTTAATCTTCGTTAAGCGTTCAATTTGAGATTCTCGAACCGCAACGTTATCCACTTCCAAAATATCTAAATCGGCTTCTTCATTGAGTTGATGCTTATTCACACCCACAATCACATCTTCACCACGATCAATACGTGCTTGCTTGCGCGCGGCAGATTCTTCAATACGAAGTTTTGGCAGGCCTTCTTCAATGGCTTTTGCCATGCCGCCTTTTTCTTCAATTTCTTCAATTAAAGCCCACGCTTTATCCGCCATTTGCTGAGTTAAGCTTTCCATCATATAAGAACCACCCCAAGGATCGACAACTTGAGTAATACCGGTTTCTTCTTGAATAATAATTTGCGTATTACGCGCAATACGAGCAGAAAACTCGGTCGGTAAAGCAACCGCTTCATCCAATGCATTGGTATGCAATGACTGCGTTCCACCAAAAACTGCGGCCATGGCTTCAATTGTTGTGCGCACAACATTGTTATACGGATCTTGTTCGGTTAAAGACCAGCCTGAGGTTTGCGAGTGCGTGCGTAGCATAGACGACTTAGGGTTTTTGGGATTAAATTCCGCCATAATGCGGTTCCACAATAAACGTCCTGCGCGCAGCTTAGCAATCTCCATATAGAAATTCATGCTAATGCCCCAGAAGAAGGATAAACGCGGTGCAAATGCATCCACATCTAATCCTGCCGCTAATGCCGTACGTACATACTCACGACCATCGCTTAAGGTATAAGCCAATTCTAATGCGGCATCCGCACCGGCTTCTTGAATGTGATAACCAGAAATAGAAATACTGTTGTATTTCGGCATATGGTTTGAGGTGTAAGCAATGATATCGCCAATGATTTTCATGGAGGAGGATGGGGGATAAATATAGGTATTACGCACCATGAATTCTTTTAGAATATCATTCTGGATCGTACCTGATAATTTTTCCTGGCTCACACCCTGCTCTTCTGCCGCAACGATGTAGCTCGCCAAAATAGGAAGAACGGCACCGTTCATGGTCATTGATACAGAGACTTTATCCAATGGAATGCCATCGAATAATATTTTCATATCTTCTACAGAATCAATCGCCACACCCGCTTTACCTACGTCACCGGTAACGCGTGGATGATCTGAGTCATAGCCACGGTGAGTCGCTAAATCAAAGGCAACCGATACACCTTGTGCACCTGCGGCTAAATTTTTACGATAAAAGGCATTGGATTCTTCAGCCGTCGAGAAACCCGCATACTGGCGAATCGTCCAAGGTCGACCTGCATACATAGTCGCTTGCGGACCACGCACATAAGGAGCAAGACCCGGCATAGTATTGGCAAATTTAAGATCTTTAACATCTTCTTGCGTATAAAGAACTTTAATCGGCACGCCTTCTGGAGTATGCCATTCCATTTCTTCAGGGGTTAAACCTTTCATTTGCTTTGTTGCTAAGGCTTCCCACTCCGCCAGAGTATACTTTTGCTCTTCTGACATTAGTGTTCTCCTTGTTCGTTTTGAGGCTGATTGAGTTCAATTAGTACGCCATCACAACTTTTTGGATGAATAAAAATAACCTTACAATTATGCGCACCGATTGTTGGCCTTTCAGATAAAAACTGATAACCCTTGTCGCTTAAACGTGCAATATCCGCTTCAATATCATCACTGCGAAAACACAAGTGGTGCATACCTCCGCCTTTTTTATCGAGATACCCTTGAATCGGGCCTTCGCCGTTCAACGGGTGCACCAATTCAATACTGGTTTCGGATAACGGGAAAAAAGCCGTACTGGTTTTCGCCGCAGGAACATCTTCTTGGCCGTTAAATGTTAGTCCAAAATCTTCCATAAAACGCTTAATCGATTTTTCTAAATCGGGAACTGCAATGGCTATATGATCTAATCCAACTATCATGATATCAATTTCCTATTTAGCGACTAATTCGCTATTAGTCGCTATTAATTTGGTCAGCGCCGCTATTTATAAACTAATCGAATTTAAAAACTCTGACGTCTGAACTTCAATTCGTGCAGTGATTACTTCAGGCGCTTCAACAACGGCTTTTTCATCAGGCGTAATTTTAAATAATATCTGGCCTTTGCTAATAATAGAGCCATCAGTTTCAATGAAGATTTCATCAACTGTACCTGCAAAAGGCGCATTTACTTTATTAAACATTTTCATCACTTCAATAATATAAAGCGGCTGACCTGCTTCAAAGTGTGCGCCCTTTTCAATTAACGGAGGCATACCTGGAGCTTCACATGCGTAAAACATCCCGCCTGTTGGTGCTAATATTTCATCACTCTTTGCGGTCGGTGGTGGTACCAAAACTTTAGCCATTTTAACTTGCAACTCTTCATCAAGTAATGACTCAGGAAGATGAATACTCAAGTCTTCGTTCACTTTCAAATCGAAAAATTTAGTTTGTATTCCAATGAAGGGCAATAACGATAAAATTTCATTACCCGCTTGATAACCAAGATGAGCAGACTGAATAGCAAGCCATTGCTCAGCCTCTAAAGTCTCGATAGGCGATTTTTTCTTAGCTAATAACTTGCAAAGTTCAGCATAGTTATTCGTTGCTAATAACGTTTCTAGTTCAGCATAAAAATCTAATGCTTGCGTTAGAACTTCGTGATCGTGACCCCAAATCATACTGGATGCTGGGCTGTCTGCATTGAAGTTCATATTAACAAAATGATACGCTTCAGAGAGTACTTTTACTGGGTTTTCCAGCCAGATGATTTGGCCTTTTGCATTCACATTAAAATGTTTCTGGTTTAAGCTCAACCAACCTGCAAGCACATGAGGCTCAGCCATCAACCTTTCTAGCGGTCGAGTCAATAACAGCTGCTTACGAGTTAATACCTCAAGTAAAGCTGATTTGGCTAAATCATCTTTAACAGTAGCCACTGCTTCATTACAGACTTGTTGATAAGCAAAATTAAGATCAAGATTATTCGCTTTTTGTTTAAGCAAACCAACTGCGGTTAAATAAGGCACGATAAAACGCGTTGTTGGACGAGCATTGATGTTATTGCCCAAGAACCAATTCACCAAACCATAATGAAATTCTAAGTTTGTGGATAAGTCTTTACCCGTCAATTTAGTAACTCGCAATACCTCTGCAAGTCTTTGATAGCTATTAAATCGATCATCACCTACGGTTAATAGCAGTGCAATATTACTGTCGTAAGCACCCGCTAGATGATACTTCATAAATACGTCAGTATCGGGATTGTGCAAGCTAATGCCCTGATCGTCTCTAATTTCACCTTCACAAGCATCGGACCAATTTTCAATAATGCCGCCAGCATGAGGGGCAAGTGCTTGGTTAGTCGCATTTAGGCGGGCTTCTACGGAAGCATTATTTCGCTTTATACGTTCAGGCTTAGGTAAACGAGAACCATGCGCCGCCAGTAAAACCATCGCTTCAACCAACGATTCTACAACAAAAAAGTCATTTTCATTTTCTGGATTCACGAACTTCAGGGCGTAACACAATTCAGTGACTCGGTGCTCTACTTGTATACGGGTATTCATTTCCATAAAGAAATGCTTATCACGATCTACAATACACTCGAAAGTAGAAACACTATCAAGACCTACCGCTTCACCAAAGACTTCCGATTCTTTTTCCATCGCATGCAGCGTTTTTAAATCTTGCTTTAATACTTTTGCTTCGACATCGCGACCATCTTTTACGGCTTCGGTTAATGCGCTCTCAAGCTCTTCTGTCGTCACTGAAACTTCTAATAATTTTTGCTCATGCATTTGCAATGAGCAATCACGACCGCCAAGAGCCAAACTCCATTGGCCGTTGCCAATCACTTGAATTTCTTGATGGCGAGTCGTTTCGATGTTCAGTTCGATCAATACGTTTTTATTATCGCCTTGGCCAGTTGCTTTGACTTCGTTAAGAATTTCTAAAACCAAAGAAGGCGCTAATTCTGCTACTTTAGCGATTTGCTCTTCTGCTTCACCATCAAAAGAGGTTGGGTTAGGAAGAATACGCTGGCCTTTACCACCGCCGCCACCGATGCATTTAAGACGGATTCGATTTTCTGGATAGTCACGACTCATCACAATCACTTGTTCGCGAATCGTTTCTTGCAATTCTTTGGTCGTGTATAAGTCGATACCTTTTTTATAACCTGCAGCTAAGACAACATCAGCTTTTTCTACCACGGTTTCTGCACTATCAAAAAGATCTTTATCAAATGCTCCTTCTATTAAATCTAAGCCCTCTTTTTTAACCAGAGCTAATAACGCTTTTTCATCGCTGTATTTTTTAACCAGCGTAATGGCAGTAGCGTTATCAATACCTGGGGTAACACTTACGCCTACTTTTAACGCGGTACGCTTAGCTTCGTCTTTAAGACCAGCGTCATGCACGGTCTTTGAACAAGGTCCAATAAAGTTAAGACCTGCCTCCTCCATCGCCGCAACCATAGTTTCATCTTCGGCCATAAAACCATAACCGGTAAAAATAGAGTTATAACCATTCTCTCTAGCAATGCTAATGATTTGCTGAATACGAACGTTACGCTCTTCTTTATCTATACCGGTATAATCTGGCACCCGATGAACACGTTTAGGATCGGTTAACTGACGTAATTCTGGAGCCAGGGCATTTTGATAAACGATGGAGTCTTTTTCAGAAAGCAGAATACCATAATGCTCGATTCCCATTTCCTCAAACACATCCATTGCTTCTTTACGAATGGGCCCGCGGCAGATAATTAATGGACGCATGTTACTGCACTCAAAATTCTGAGCCCACTCGTTTGTTGCATTCACTAAACGACGATCTTTATGCACTAATGGGTTGTTTAAATAATGTTCGTTGCTCATGATCTAATCCTATTAAGCCAACTGGCTTTAAATTCTTTTTATATGATTGCTTCAGCGTTATCTAAATGAACGAATTAAAATACTTTTAATGGAATTCGCGCTGAACAGCATTCAATGGCTCTGGCGTGTAATGGCGTAAATGAAAGTTCATGTTTTCACACAAGACTTTGCGTAAATTACTTGGCATCACAATTTGAGAAATAGAACCTAAGCTTAAGGCTTCATTAGGATTCATTAATTCCTCTTCATAACGTTTCGCTAATAATGTTTCTTGCTCTTTTGCCCAAGCGGCGGTTTGTTGTTTATTTTTTACCGCACTACGAATAGCACGTAGCTCATTTTTATAAACAAATTCAACGCCCGCTGGCCCCATTACGGCAGCACGTGTAGAAGGCAAGGCTATAACGAAATCAGCACCCGTTGGATAGTTATTATAAGAAGCATAAGCACCGCCAAACGCATTTCGTATAATTAATAAGAAGCGTGGGGTGCGTAAGTCAATAATCGCATCCAGCATTGCTCGGCCGGCTTGAACAATACCTTGTGCTTCTTGATCCTTGCCCGGTAAGAATCCTGTTGTATCTTCCATGAAGATCACTGGAATGTTGTATAAATTACAGAAACGAATGAAACGCGCGTTTTTATACGCCGCAGCAATATCAATTTGGCCTGAAGATACCGCCGAGTTATTCGCGACGAAGCCGATGACATTGCCGCCCATACGACCTAAGGCCGTGATGGTATTACGCGCGCGATCTGGCTGAATTTCCATAAAGTCACCATGATCGCATAATTGCTGAATCATAATGGTGACGTCTAATGGTGTATTGAAACCACTTGGGCTATTGAAGGCTTTCTTTAATAGAATATCGATATCCCAAGTTCTACGATCTACAGGATCAGAAGTTTCTTGGTAAGGTGCGAATTCGCTATTATTATTTGGGATATAGTTAAGCAGGCGCTTAACTTTTTTAAGTGCGCTGACTTCATCTTTAACAACAAAGTCGGTTACGCCACTTTGGCTATGAACACTTGGTCCCCCCAATTCATCGGGCGTTACATCTTCGCCTAATACCGATTTCACAACACCAGGGCCAGTTAAACCAAAAAAGGTATCGTTCGGCTGAATCATAAAGCTACCCTGACGCGGCAAATAAGAACCACCGCCAGCGTTAAAGCCAAACATGCACATAATAGAAGGCACAACACCGCTGATTTTACGTAAAGCAGTAAACGCTTCTGCATAGCCATCAAGACCACCCACACCTGCAGGTACATAAGCACCAGCACTGTCATTAAGGCCAACCAGAGGAATCTTGCGTTTGCCTGCAAGCTCAAACAAGCGTGCTAATTTTTTGCCATTCGTCGCATCCATAGAGCCTGCACGTACGGTAAAATCATGCCCATACAAAGCAACATCACGCCCATTGATTTTAACGATAGCCGTAACAAGAGAAGCACCATCTAGGTTCTTTCCCCAATTTTGAAATAGAACCGTTGGGCTTTCATCTGTTAATACAGATATACGTTCCCAAATCGTCATGCGTTTTTTAGCATGTTGACGAGTAATCGCATTAATACCCGCGGCTTTTTTAGGGCGTTGAATCAGTTGATAGCCTTGCTTCAGGCTTTCTTCATAAAGCCCAGGCTCATAAGAGGCTTGCCCAGGAATACTGAATTCAACTTCCTTTTCTTTATCAAAAGGATTCGTTAATGATGCTATTGGGTTCTGTGCTTTGCTTGCTTTTGTCATGCTCTAGAATTCCATAGAGATCTTAAAGATCGCTTTTATTATTAACCTGCCGTACATAATCAGCACTGGCTGAAAATCGTACATGATAAAATTTCATCTAATCTTGATGATAGATAATAATAAAGAATGTCTATATAGGGAACTACTTTTGTTTTTGTTAAAAAGTAGACAAATATGCCTAAAGATAGCATAAACAGTACAAATTCAGATAATAAGTCGTTGTTTTATTGACATTATTTCTAACACAAAATACACATATCCGCTCATGATAGTCACAAGAAATAGGAAGAAAGAACACATAAACGCTTAGAAATTTTTTATTTTAACAGGAGGCTAAAAAGACCTGTGTTTGAGGATGAAGCTGCGCTTCAAAAGCCGTGGAATTTGACCCTACTATCACATGGGGAAGAGCCCGCTCGCTGCCCAATGGGGAGTAGCAATAACTCATAGTCATTATTTAAAACCCTAACTTAACTTTTCTCTAGACGAAAAAAAACCCTAACAGGCATACCTGTTAGGGTTTTTAGAATAAGAGCTTGACGA
>CAWVSY010000073.1:0-15424 GCA_963933055.1 uncultured Oleispira sp. | reverse complement strand
CTGATTAAATTGCTGCTGCAGCTTATAGAGTTGGCTTTGAAGGGTTGATAATTTATTTCTTTGGCCACTTGTTTGATAAAACAAATAGCCAATTAGCCCTAAACAAAATAGAAGTAAGCCTTCCATGGTCGAGATTTCCTCAATAGCATTATTTCAATAATTATAAATGCTAGGCGAAAATAACAGACTCTCCTAGCTCGGCACGATCAGTTCGAGTCGTATTAACCTTAGCGTCTTCGTTAGCATAACCAAATGACATACCAAATAAGATACCGCGTTCTTCAGGAAGGTCGAACATATCACGAACAGGATCCGGGAACTGCCCCAGCGCGCCTTGCATACAGCTTGAAATACCTTGCTCTTGCAGTAATAAAGACAACGTTTGTGCATAAATGCCGATATCAACAGCCCCCATAATATCGAGATACTTATCAAGGGTAAAGAACGCAACATGAGGTGCGTCAAAGAAAGCCCAATTACGTAACATTGCCATTTGGCGCTTCTGCTTTTCCTCTCGACCAATATCCATCGCGGTATATAACGCATTGGCCGAGCCGAATTGGCGATCTCGGTGCTCACCGGTATAGGCTACGTTCCAATTAAAATCTGGGTTGGGCTTTTGCTGCTGCATCACCGTTTGAATCAGCTTGTTTTTTAGCTCGTCTTTCTTTTTACCAGATACAACCAATACCTGCCAAGGCTGAACATTGCAGTTTGATGGAGATTGCTGAGCGGTTGAGAAGATTTTCTGTAATAATTCACTATCAACCGCTTCTGGTTTAAAACTGCGGCATGAATAGCGTTGCTCTAAAATTTGATCGATGCTCATAGTAGGTTCCCATAGTATGCTGTGATTATTATATTTGACTATAAAAGCACTCTATCAAAAACAGAACAAGATACGTAATGAATAATCTTAATGTTTGTCTATTCTTGCTCACTATTTCAACCAGCCAACGCTAAGCCGATCATGAGCAAATTAAGCGCAAGATAATTACCTGATTTTACGTTTGAAGCCTTTACCAAAGCCTATGAAGATAATACGCTACGCGGCATATTGTAATAATAAACATCAACCAACCTCCCTCTAACTTAACTGGAGTTATCAATGGACAATATTGACCTTAGTGGTATCGATATTCAGGAACTTTTTCAGCAAACTCAATGGCTATTCATTGAGTACTCTCTTAAAGTGGTCGCCGCCCTCGCAATCTTCATAATTGGTCGCATGATTGCCAAAATCATTGCCAGAGGGGTTTTAAAAGCTTTAACACTTCGAAATATTGACAATACCGTAGCCAGTTTTATCCACAACCTATCTTATGGCGCACTCTTTGTCTTTGTGATTATTGCCGCGCTAAGCCAATTAGGCATTCAAACGGCCTCTTTCATTACTATTATTGGTGCCGCGGGCTTAGCTGTTGGTTTGGCTTTGCAAGGTTCATTATCGAACTTCGCTTCAGGCGTTTTGATGATTATATTCCGCCCATTTAAAATTGGTGATTATATTGAAGCAGGGGGTGAAGCAGGCACCGTTGAAGACATTCAAATTTTTGCTACTCGTCTTAAAACTCCAGACAATAAAGTAATCATCATTCCAAACTCTGCCATTATGGATGGCAGCATTATGAATTACTCTACCAAGCCTACACGCCGTGTTGATTTGAAAATTGGAGTAAGTTACGAAGCACACCTACCGGATGTTAAAGCATTGTTAATTAAGACAGTGAAAGCACATGATAAGGTTTTACAAGACGAAGACATTAAAGTAGCTGTCGTAGAACTTGCAGATTCTTCTGTTAATTTTGTAGTACGCTCGTGGGCAAAAACGCCTGATTATTGGGATGTTTATTTCGAGCTAACTGAGAATATTAAGCTCGCACTTGATGAGAATGGTATTTCTATTCCGTACCCTCAAATGGATATTCACATGCAAAAATAAGATGCTTCTTATTTCTGTATAACATGTGTTTAGACATAAAAAAGCCCTGATAAACAGGGCTTTTTTATGGGTGATATTTCATTACTTGCTGTTTCTTTCAACAATACCCATCATTTTATAGGTCAGCACAGCCGCCGAAAACTCATAACAATGGAAATTTTCAATCGGTGCAAACTCGGTAATATCAAAACCAATAATGTTACGCTGCTTCGCTACGCACTCGAATAACGACAGTGTTTGATACCACGCTAAACCGCCCGGAACCGGAGTGCCTGTAGAAGGAAAAACCGAAGGATCCATACCATCGATATCCAAAGTGAAAAATACATTCTTTGGGAAGTCTTCTGGCAAATCAAAACTGCACACATTGTTGGGTACTAATTCTTCTGCGTCTAAATGATAAACGCCGTGCTGTTTGCGAATTTCGACTTCTTCTTGGCAGAAGGCACGAATGCCTAATTGAAACAAAGGAATGCCTTCATCCACTACCCGTTTCATAACAGAGGCGTGACTATAAGGGTTGCCTTCATAGGCTTCACGTAAATCGGCATGTGCATCAATTTGCACCACACCAAAGTCTGTTACACCCGCCGCTAATAAGCCTTTAATAATCCCGTAAGTGACCGTATGTTCGCCACCTAAACCAATTGGGAAACCACCCGCTTCAACAATCGCTTGAGTATCACGAGCGATATTATTCACCACAGTTTCCGCATCACCTGTCATATCAACAGGTGGGTGGGTATAGATGCCTTGATCACTGGGCGTGCTTTTTCCATCCCAAGTTTCTAGCTGCCATGAAGCTTCTAAAATTTTGGCTGGACCTAAGCCTGTACCACCACCATATGAAACCGATTCTTCGTAGGGAATAGGCAGGATATGAAAACGTGCATCTTCTTTTTTAGGATGTTCAAATTCAGAACCTAAAAAAATGGGATAGCCTGGTGCGGCCAACTGATCAAATTCTTCCATTGTTTTTCTCTTTTAATCTCTAGAGTAAGAGGTTTAATAAAATTGTAAATATCCGGTGATATTAATACGTTATGATCAGCCAGAATTTTTCCAGCCAATTAATCAAGACCAAGCTGACAACTACTGTTGTGCTTTTCTATAAACCGACAGCTCAGTTAAAAGCCAATCCTGACTGTTTACCGATGGTTTACTACCACAGTGAATTTTATAATATTTACCTGACATCATACTCTTGGTCGCAGAGTACTTAATAAAGTCTTCCGTTGATTCGATGTCATCTAAATAATAAGCATATTTCTTATTGATATGCTCAACCGCTTCTTTGCCATTATGCAGAGTGCCATTTCGTTCATATTGGCAGTCTGTTGATGCGACAAAATTTAAAAGATGATTAATTTCATCTTCCGATGACGCAAAAACATTTAAAGATAATGCAGACAATAATATTAAAAACAGGTTATTTAGGTTCAATTTATATTTTCCCGTAGTGCTCAGAAGATATTCAACACTTTTTTCTGAAAAATCATCAGAAACTGATAGCAAAAATTACTTCAGGGTATGTCGAAGAGCATTCAATTAAAGGATTACAATCAGCATACTTTTCATGAACAATGCCACCACCGATATAAACATCATCATTTGAATTTAAATAGGCACCTGCTCGATAACCGTATGAGTTTTGATCATCGAGATTGAGATCATCATCGCTATAAAATGTTCGACGATAAAATATACCCAGGTAAGGTTTGATCGTTTCAGGCTGAGTAAACACATACGTCATCTTTGGCGTGACTTTTGTTATCGAAGGCTCACCAGACATCCAGTACTGCGCATCAATACCAATTTCTAATCCATTAATAATGTAATAACCTGCGCCCACCCCCAAAATCATATAGTCATCATCAAAAGCAGTTCCCGACCCTACAACCACACCAATACTGGCAGAGTCTTTTGAGAACGCAGCACTGAGTCCACCCGTACCAATACGCGCAGCCATCGCAGTATGATTCAGGCAGAAAAGTAATAATAAAACAGCTAACTTATTCATCACGCTCATATTACATCCTCAATGCTTAGCTTTTATTCAGTGTTATTCAGAGTCTGATTCTGAATAGCCCGACCAAATATCGGTATTAATTGATGACTTACTTTTAAGATTTTTTTTGGCTTTTTTCTTCCCGCTACCGGCTGGGGGGGCCATCGGTTTGTCTTCAGTATAAGAAGGATCGATAAGCGATTCATCAACTTCAAAGCCTGCAACTTCTTCACGCTCAAGCCAGATTTTGTTCTTCTTTTCGATGATTTTGAAATGATGATAATCTTCATAATCGATCAGCGATAGCGCCAAGCCCACTTCACCCGCACGCCCACTTCGACCAATACGGTGCATGTAATCTGATGGACTTCTGGGTAAATCAAAGTTAATTACCACAGGTAATTTTTCTATATCTAGACCACGAGCGGCAATGTCGGTTGCGATCAATACTTCGATATCGCCAGTTTTAAAGCCTTCAAGTACACGACTACGCGCACCTTGGCCTTTATCACCATGAAATACTTCGGCGGTAATATCATGCTTAGAAAGCTTATACGCTAAATGCTCACAACCGTTTTTAGAATTCACGAACACAAGGGCTTGTCGCCATTCATTCTTTTTAATTAAGTTGGCTAATACCGCTGTTTTCTCACCTTTATTAACAGTAAAAACACGCTGTACAAGAGTGCTGGCATCCGCACTTTGTACTTGTATTTCAACAGGCTCATTTAGCAATTCGGCCGTTAATGCTTTTACTTGCTCAGGGAAAGTTGCTGAAAATAATAAGGTTTGCTTTTGTTTAGGCATCAATGCCAATAGTGCTGATAACTCTTCAGTAAAGCCTAGGCTCAGCATACGATCGGCTTCATCGAGCACCAAGGTTCTAATCATATCGAGCTTAATCGCATTACTTGAAATCAAATCAAGTAATCGACCTGGGGTCGCCACTAAAATATCAGTGCCGCCACGTAATGCCTGCATTTGAGTATTAACCGATACACCCCCAAACACAGCCACCGTTTTAATCGCACCGTTTAAGTTAACCGCATACGATCGAATACTATCAGCGACTTGTTTAGCTAACTCACGGGTAGGTACGAGAATAAGCCCAGAAACATAGTTACCTTCAGCTTTTGGGCTATTAGGTGATGACTGCTCTGCAATTTGATGTGCAATTTTCTGCAATAACGGCAGTGCAAAAGTCGCTGTTTTACCTGAACCTGTATTTGCCCCTGCAATAAGATCACGCCCAGCCAATATACTCGGAATAGCTTGCGCTTGAATCGGAGTAGGTAGCTGATATTCCAAATCGGCTAATCGAGCCAATAAAGGCGAGATAAGGTTAAGTTCTTTGAAACTATTGATCTGGTTGGAAGGCATATTGTTTTGGGTATCAGGTGTCATTAAAATAAAAGCTCAGGGCAAAGATAATTAAACCGTATTTTAACGTATTTATGCCATTCTTAGTTAGGAATTCGTGTAAAAATTAGCCATGTATTACTGTCAATTAGGCTGAAAGCTAAGTACCTCATCAACTGACCACTGATCATCAGCATGAACACCGTATTTTAAAGCGACTATTTTGCCCGTTTCATCAATCAAAAAATCGGCGGGCAAACCGAGCTCAGCTTCTAAATTTTGCGGCATTTTCATACCAAAATGCCGCACACCTTTGATTGCCTGCTTTAAAACGCTCATATTAAATACCGCGGTCCAAGAGCTTTCTACACCAAAATCTCTATACAGCTTTCGACTAGGGTCTGCGATTAGATCAAAAGGAACTTCAATCACATTTTCTAACATTTTATCTTTACTAGCATGAAAAACGATCACTTCATGAACATTATTATCTTTCAATTCATCAGCACGTTTGAAAAATGATTGCAGGTGAATATTACACACAGGGCAACCAGCAAAACGGCGAAATTGTAAATGAACCCGCTTTCCTGGTTGAGGAATCATGACGGCTTGGTCTTTAATCGTCACAAGGTCTTGTAAAGAAACAGCATTACCAATGGCTTTTTTTGTCATTATTTTTTCCAAATTGTATTGCGGGATAAGTCGCTTCACTATAGATCATTTAACATCGACTTTACAAATAGAGACTTCAGTTTTCCATATGCCTCTTGCTCAGCACTTAGTTTTTATTTTTATATAATAATTTGTGATAATTAATATGATTAGAATTCTTTAATATTTTTTCTTTTACGGTAGATGAAAAAATAATAAGGAAGTGTCGAAAATGTTCCCAATACCATAGAAATCAAAAACCAGAAAACCTTTCCATTTTTTAAGGCGTCTGCCAGCATAGACAACCAATGTGCAATAATGGGAACGACTAGCCAGACTGCAAATATTACAAAAGCCAACTTCCCAAGGATCGTTTTAAAATCCCCTTGTGTTGCCTCAAAAGTATCGATGCCAAGAAGCTCTAAAATGACAACCGTCAGCACTACCAATAACGTATGATGTGCAAAATATCGTTGATACATAGGCCTAATCACTCATTAAGAAAGACGTTGTTTAAAATCTTGGTAACCAAATTGCTTTACAACGTTTACTTCATCGGTTTCAGAATTCCATAATGCTAACGACGGTAAGCCAATGCCATTAAAGGTTGATGTTTTTACCATGGTGTAATGGCTCATATCATCAAACATTAAACGCTGGCCAACTTCTAGAGGCTGATCAAAGCTGTAATCTCCCATCACGTCGCCTGCTAAGCACGTTTGGCCGCCTAAACGATAACTGTATTTCTTTTCGTCTTTTTCACCCGCACTGCTATGCACTCGTGAGCTAAAATCTAAAACTTCGGCGCGGTAAGGCATCTCTAGCGTATCAGGCATATGGCAGGTTGCACTGGTATCTAAAATGGCAAGATCCATTTGGTTGTAACCTAAGTCCAATACTTCGCTGACCAATACTCCGGTATGAATGGCAATGGCTTCACCAGGTTCCATATACACTTGTACGTCGTATTTTTTCTGGAAGGCTTTAATGCGTTCGATCAGTTTATCCACATTATAATCAGGGTGCGTAATGTGATGGCCACCCCCAAAATTGACCCATTGCATTTTATGCAGGTAGTCGCCAAACTTTTCTTCAACGGCGTTTAGTGTGCGATCGAGAGGCTCGAATAGTTGTTCACACAGGGTATGGAAGTGAAGGCCATTAATGCCCGCAGCCACTAAAATTTCAGGTGTCGGTGCATTTTCCATAAAGGTATCGTAGGGAATTCCTAAGCGTGAACCAGCAGCACATGGATCGTATATTTCTACAGCGCCTTCAGAGTGCATTGGGTTAATGCGTAAACCAAAGTCGATGATTTCGCCATTTACTGCGCGTTCAGTTTTAGCCTTCTGAATTAAGGGCTGGAAACGATTCCACTGATTGAACGAATTAAAGACAATGTGATCGCTAAAGGTTAATAATTCTTTTAAATCCGATTCGGTAAACGCCGCAGAAAAGACGTGCATTTCTTTATGCGCTTCTGGTGTGTTTGGGGCACCTTTTTTATTGCCGCCAAATTCTTCATACCCTAGCAAGGCTTCGTGTAAACCGCTAGAACATGTACCCGATAAGTATTTGGTAATCAGTGGCGCAAGGCTGAACATGGAGAATGCTTTTAATGCCAATAAGATTTTAGCACCGGATTCTTCTTGCACACGATTTAGGATTTTTAGATTGTTTTCAACCGCAACCTCATCCACCACAAAGCATGGGCTAGGAACACGAGTTGGATCAAAGTTGAAAAATGTTTTGCTGTTAATATTCAAAGTAAACTCACTAATAAAATTTCCAACCGCTAAATCTCAAATCACTCTGTATTGAATATTCCATTTGAGGGGGTCGATATTGGGTATGGCGTTTAAGACCATCTAAAAGAGGGATCTTTTAGTTGAGCCTACATGGATGTATTCACGGCGTGTCGCCAAACGACATACCCAATAGCGATCTAAAGCGGAAGCGGTTCTGTAAACCAAAGTAAACCAAACCACATCCGCTTTTGATCTTCTATTTTTTATAAAAGGCCTAGATCAAATCAAACCCAGGCTCTTCAATCACTTGGAACGGTAAGCCATGCTTGTTCATATCGTCCATGAATGGATCTGGATCCATCTGTTCGATATTGAATACGCCCGCTTCCATCCACTTACCTTCTACCATCAGCTTAGCGCCGATCATTGCAGGAACACCCGTGGTATAAGAAATCGCCTGAGACTGAACTTCTTTGTAGCAATCCTGGTGATCTTTAATGTTGTAAACGTAAACTGTTTTCTCTTTGCCATCTTTGATGCCGCGAACCACACAACCAATACAGGTCTTACCGTGCGTGCGAGGGCCCAAAGTCGAAGGATCAGGCAATAGCGCTTTCAACAACTGGATCGGCACAATTTGCTGGCCATTGAAATCGATAGGCTCGATTCCTGTCATGCCAACGTTTTGTAGAACTTCCAAGTGTTTTAAATAGCTCTCGCCAAAACTCATCCAGAACTGTGCACGCTTAAGGGTTGGGAAGTTTTTCGTTAACGACTCCAACTCTTCGTGATACATGCGGTAAATGTTGTAATCACCCACGCCGTCTGGGCAAGTGAATTCTTGCTTAGTCGACATTGCAGGGGTTTCTACAAACTCACCGTTTTCCCAGTGACGACATTCTGCAGTAACTTCGCGAATGTTAATCTCTGGATTAAAGTTGGTTGCAAACGGATAGCCGTGATCACCACCATTGACATCAATGATGTCTAGATACTGAATTTCATCAAAATAATGCTTAGCCGCATACGCGGTAAACATATTAGTTGCGCCCGGATCAAAGCCCGACCCCAATAATGCCATCAAGCCCGCTTTCTGAAACTTCTCCTGATACGCCCACTGCCAGTGGTATTCAAATTTGGCAGTATCTAATGGCTCGTAATTAGCCGTATCCATATAGTGAACACCCGCTTCTAAGCACGCATCCATAATGGTTAAATCTTGGTACGGCAACGCAACGTTAATCACCATAAATGGCTTTTCAACATTCAATAACGCCACGAGCTCAGGCACATTATCTGCATCGACTTGTGCTGTAGAAATATCACGATTTTGAGTATCTTTAATCTGCTTCGCGATCGCAATACACTTTGATTCTGTACGGCTTGCTAATACGATTTCAGAAAATACTTCCGGTAACTGAGCGCATTTGTGAGCAACTACTTGGCCTACCCCACCGGCGCCAATAATCATTACTTTTTTCATTATTAATTCCTACCAAAATTAACCAAAACTTATAAATAACGTATTGATAAAACAACTGTCTTTAAAATAACGATCTTAATGAATAGCTAAAACATTACTCATCACGCTCGTAATAGGTATAACCCTGCATACTTGCATTGTATGTTTTCAAAATCTGCTGGCGCTCACGGGCAGTAATTCGGCCTTCTTTCACTGCACGCTCAGCCGTATTACGATAGCGTAGTGCCATTTCTTTCGGCTGGTACTCAACATAACTTAAAACATCGGCAATGGTATCGCCATGAATTTCTTTAACAAAGTCAAAACTATTATCTTCGTTCAAACGCACACTAACAACGTTGGTATCACCAAATAAATTGTGCAAATCACCTAAGGTTTCTTGATAAGCACCCACCAAGAAAACACCCAGATAATATTCTTCATTTTCTTTCATCTCATGCAAAGGCAAAGTATTAGATACTTCATTTTGACTAATGAATTTATCAATTTTCCCATCACAATCACACGTAATATCAGCAATAATTGCATTACGCGTTGGCTCTTCGTCTAAACGATGAAGTGGCATAATAGGAAATAGCTGATCTATCGCCCAAATGTCTGGTAACGATTGAAACAAGCTGAAGTTACCATAATATATATCAGCCAAAGATTCTTTTAAACCTTCAAGATCAACAGGAATGTGCTCCATTAAATCTAGATTTTTATTAATCTGCTGAAGTATTTCCAAAAATACATTTTCGGCGGCGGAACGTGTTCGCAAGTCAACTTGTCCACGCTTAAAGAGCTCTCGAATTTCATCACGATAAAAATGCGCATCGTTAAAACATTCTTGTGCTTTTTGAGGGGTTAAACAGTGCAATACTTCGCGTATGTCTTTTAATAACTGATGCTCATCATCCACTATTTCAGGCAGTTCGGTTGGTTCAAACTTGGTTACATCTAAAATATTAAAGATAAGAATGGAAGAGTAAGCGACTGTCGCACGGCCAGATTCTGTGACAATAGTTGGGTGCTTAATATCATATTCATCAAGTGTACTTTTCAGCGTATCAACAATATCTTCACAATATTCTTCAAGGCTGTAATTACGGCTTTGCGAATCGTTAGACTGCGCTCCGGTATAATCAACCGCTAAGCCTCCGCCAAAATCGATATAACTTAGAGCAGCACCTTCACCGCATAAGTCCGCGTAATAACGACAGGCTTCTACTACCCCACCACGAATTTCACGAATGTTCGGAATCTGAGAACCTAAGTGGCAATGTAACAATTGTAAACAGTGCAACATTTCCGCTTCTTTTAAACGATCCACTAATTGAATTAATTGGCTGGTCGAAAGACCAAAAACACTGCGATCACCTGACGTAGAATTCCAATGACCACTCACTTTGGCTGTCATTTTTACACGCACGCCAATAAGCGGCTCAATATTAAGCTGCTTACTGCGTTCAATAATAATCGGTAATTCTGCAGGGGTTTCAATCACAAAGAAACACAGAAAACCTAACTTCACAGCCTGCAAACCAAGCTCAACAAATTCTTGGTCTTTATAGCCATTACAAATAATTAAACTGCCCGGTTCTGTCAGTGTCGAAAGCGCGGCAATCATTTCTGGCTTACTGCCTACTTCAAGACCATGCTGGAAACGCTTGCCAAAATCAGCGATTTCTTCAACAACTTGCGCTTGTTGGTTCACTTTAATCGGATAGACACCACGATAAGGGGATTCATAGCCTATTTTTTCAATCGCGTTGCCAAAAGCTGTATTGAGTCGATAAATCTGAGCATCTAAAATATTTTCAATGCGCAGCAGTACTGGCATTTGCAAATCACGCTCGGCCATTCCTTGTACAATATCCATCAAAGGAACTTTTGCATTCAGTGTTTGCGCTGTAATTAAGCCTTGGTCAGATAAGCCAAAATAGTCGTTACCCCAGCGATCAATGCCGTATAAATCAGCAGATTGTTGAGAGTCCCAAGTAGAGTCAGAAGGTTTACGATTCAATAGAGTGCTCCAGCGAAAAGGATATCTGAAAACGATTTTTTTGCCTCTATCACAGAGACTGATTTTTTCGTATTTCGATATTTAAAAGATGCGCGATTTTGCCTGACTAAAGAGCTGAAATCTATAAAAATCAGCGCTTTATTACAAATAAATACAGGCTTCAAAAAGCAGTATTAAGTGCCTGTATTTTTAAATTTTGTTAAAGGAATATAAGCGTCCCTAAACCCAAAAATATTGCAAAACCAATAACGTCAGTCACGGTTGTTAATACCACGGCCGATGCGACGGCAGGATCAATATTCATTTTTTCTAATATAAAAGGAATATAGGTTCCTGTTGCCGCGGCTGCAAAACTGTTGACAACAATCGCACATAAAATGATAAGTCCTAACTGAATCGAATCGAACCAATAGGCAACCACCATTGCGATGAGCGCGCCAATCAATAGGCCATTCAGCATGGCAATTTTCATTTCTTTACGGTACAAGAGTTTAATGTTGGCACTGGTTACGTGCTTTAAAGCCAATCCTCTTACGGTTACCGCCAATGTTTGGCTGCCAGCAATTCCTCCCATACTCGCCACCACAGGCATTAATATGGCAAGGGCAACGACTTGCTGTATTGCACCTTCAAAAAAGCCAATAACCCAAGAAGCAAGAAATGCGGTTGCTAAGTTAATACACAACCATAAACCTCGGCCACGCATAGCGACACTGATGGAACCAAATAGATCTTCGTCAGGCGCTGGTGCTTCACCTACTGTATTATTGCTGTACGATAAACGTACTTCTTGTAGAATGACCGAAATCGAAATAGCGGCTTCTATTCTGCCATTATCAACAACAGGCAGATAATCCATGCCTTCTTCAAACTGACAAGTCGTCATGATGTCACTGATGTAGGCATCATGTTCGACACTTTGAATCGGTCTAGCAACGCTTTCAACAAGATCATTTTCATTGTTATTGAAGATCGACGCTATAGGAATGTAACCTAATAACGTTCGATCAGAATCCACCATAAAGACGGCAGAAATGAAGTCTTTTCTTTTTAAGCGATCAATGACCGAAGCAATGGATATTCCTTTTCTTACGCGCAAAATATTACGACGCGCAAATCGACCAACTTGCTCATCAGAATAAGTCAGTGCTTGTTGGAACTCCAACGCAGCTTTCTCATCCTGATCCAGCACAATGGCATCAAGCATCGACTTCGGTAAGATGTCGGCTAATGCAAGTACGTCGTTAGAAACCGCCAGCTTTTGTAATTCAACTCGATCTTCTTGAGGTAAAGAACGAACAAGATTGCGGCTACTTTCTTCTTGTAGGTAACCAATTAACGCCCACCAGCTTACAGGGTCAATGCAGTGCCATACATTTAAACGTTCTTCAGCAGGTAAAGACTCAATGAGCTGAACCTGCTGAAAGATAGTCAGACTTTTTACACTGTCTTTATACTCTTCTGCGACTTCACTGTGCAGTATAAGTGAAACTAGGTTTTCTAAATTTTCACCGACGTTGTTTTCACCGACGTTGTTTTCATCAACGTTCTTTTTATCTGCGTTGCCGTCATCGACTTTGGTTTCAACGGGATCGGTCATAATCTTTTTCCTAAGCTGAAGAATTTGAGACTAAAAATGTAGTTGAAGCATCAACTAAAAAGTCTTCTCCAATTCCTTCTCGACCTAACAGCATCAAATAGCTCATGTCTGATCGGTTTGATAAGGTTATTTCAATCTGTTTTGTCACCGTGCTCATGACCATCTTGGTTTTAATTACGAGTCTCTGATCAACTGCGCCATTGGATGATTTAATACGGCGCACATCACTAATAGGTGCCCAGCACTGAGTAATATTATCTATATCATATATATCTGGATGCAATGTAAACACTACACCTAACTTACCTTCTCGTCGTTCTTTCTTTATATCATCAACGTGTAATGACGATGTTTTAGCACCTGTATCAACTCTAATCTGAAGATCAAAAATTTGAAGTTCAGGAAGATCACAGGTTTCTAATGCGCCTATTATTATCTTTGTCATAATACCTTCACATTTTTATCTTTGGTAATCACTACTGCTTTTTGAAATACCAGTGAGTTGGGGTAAGTAATTTGCTTATCTTCATGGCTTAGAATCACGTGAAATAATGTTATTTCAACGATAATACCTTCTATTGTATTCTCACCATCAATCACTTTTACGTGATCACCTACATGATACGGGAAGAAGAAAAAGACAATCACACTCGCCGTCACATTACTTAAAATGGACCACTGAGCAAATAAAGCAACACCAAGAACCGCAAAGATAGAGGTAAAAATTAGACCTACATCTTTGTAACTGAATCCTGTAATAACGCCGAGTATCGCCAGCGTCACAATAGTCCAGAATCCGGTTAAAATAAATTCTACGTATTGCACTCTTCTTAAGGCTATTCTTTTTTCTTTGCCAATCTTTCGCACTAAACGTCGAATCAATGACTTAACAAAAAAGTAAGCAATAGCCATCAATAGCAAAGCTATCGATAAAGGTATTTTAATGTGCCCTAACCACTCCACAACGCACCTCAAACTGTTTTCTATTAAAGCGGTTATTCGCTATCTAATAAATTGTCGGCAAGATCTTCAATATTTCCTGCCACATCATCACTTTCTTTAAAGTAAGCAATGTGAAACATTGCATCACCTTCTTGCACTAAAGGTATGTTTTGCTTACCAATAATGATGCCTTCTCGGCCTGCTAATACTTGGCTTTGTACTTCACCAAAAGAGTCTCCAATTTCAGCAAGCACTTGCTTTTTAGCAACCTGATCGCCGATATGGACTCTATCACGTACAAAACCACTGGTATCCGCTCGTACCCAAGAACTGCTATAAGCAATAAAGGGTTCGATCTTTTTCTTAGATGATTTACGTTTTCTAATTAAGCCTAAGTGCGCAAGTACATTAAGTACACCTTTCTCACCCGCTCGAATTGATAACTCATCATATCTTAGTGCTTCGCCTGCTTCATACAGCAAGATTTTCACACCATGCTCTACCGCAGACTCGCGCAATGAGCCATCACGCAAGTTTGAGTTAAGCAAAACAGGAACACCAAATGTTTCTGCCATTTCACGCGTTTCTGCATCATCCAAATCGGCTCTTACCTGTGGCAAGTTGCTGCGATGAATCGCGCCAGTATGAAGATCGATACCATAGTCACATTTGCTCACGATTTCGCTCAAAAATATATGAGCTAATCGTCCTGCTAATGATCCGCGAGCAGATCCAGGGAAGACGCGATTTAAATCGCGTCGGTCCGGCATATAACGACTTTGGTTTAAAACACCATACACATTAACCATAGGTACAAAAATCAAAGTACCTTTAGTGAGCTTGAGCGAGCTACGACGAATCAATCTGCGAATGATTTCAATACCGTTTAACTCATCACCATGCACTGCTGCACTTACAAACATAACCGGCCCGTCTTTGCGCGCACGCTTAACGTAAACCGGCATTTTTATTTCTGTATCGGTATATAAACGAACCACTGGAAGATCAATTTTTTTGCTCTCTCCCGGAAGTACCGCAACACCACCTATGGTTAGTTCTTTCATGCTAGCCCTCGCCACGGGTTTTGTTCTTATGTGGCTTTGCAGTTTTTTCGATGTAATTATAAATCAAAGCAGCAACATTTTTACCCGTTGCGGTTTCGATGCCTTCTAGACCTGGCGATGAATTAACTTCCATCACAACCGGGCCATCTTTAGCACGCAAAATATCAACACCACAAACACCTAAACCCATAATTTTTGCAGCGTTTACCGCCGTTGCACGCTCTTTAGGTGATAGTTTAATAACTTCCGCTGTACCACCACGGTGCAGATTGGAACGGAATTCACCCTCCGCACCTTGTCGCTTCATCGCTGCAACTACTTTGTCACCCACCACTAAGCAACGGATATCAGCACCACCGGCTTCTTTAATGAACTCTTGCACCAAGATGTTAGCTTTTACACCCATAAATGCTTCAATAATACTTTCTGCCGTTTTATTCGTTTCTGCTAATACCACACCAATGCCCTGAGTACCTTCTAATAGTTTTACAACTAGTGGGGCACCACCGACGTTTTTGATCAAATCTTTAATGTTATCAGGGCGATTGGCAAACCCTGTACGAGGAAGGCCAACACCTTTACGAGATAACAACTGTAAAGAACGCAATTTATCACGAGAACG
>CAWVSY010000072.1:0-15842 GCA_963933055.1 uncultured Oleispira sp. | reverse complement strand
AGCTACATTTCTTTTTCTTGCGTTATTATTAAGAGTTAAATCTGTGAGTAAAACCTAAAGAAACGAGCCTTGTCCGTGTGGCAGTGGTAAAAAATATAAAAAGTGTTGTATGAATCAGGCAGCGCTGGTGAATGAAAAATTTTCCGAGCATATTGCTGGTCAGTCGTTTGATTCATTAGACGATGTTCAAGCACAAGCGAACAGTTTTATACAGCAGCGTAATATGCAACCTGTTGATGTCTGATGAAATGGAGGATGATGGTTATGCTACGCCTTCTGATCAATTCCGCCGTTGTTATCGTTTTCGGGTATTGCAGGGATTTTTGCAATACATGGGTTTGGCCGAAATAGAGTCAGAAAAGCCTACGGTGGGCTCTGGTCGTAGGTATAGAATTCGCGCTCTGCCATTACTGCAGCAATTTGTACAGTGGCCGCATTTAACGTGTGGAAAATAACGGTTCAACCATCGAGATAAATAAAGCAGGTTTTACCGAAGAGTGTTTATGACAGCATTGATGAGAAAACTGCGGTTACCAAGTGGATGGGCGAGCAAATGGATTTGAGTATGGCGGTGGATGGCTTTTTGGGTGTGAGTTGAGTTGGGTGTGAGTTGAATTTATATTTTGTCGTATATATTCAACAAAATGGTAGTATTTACTTAATATGTTGAATATATACATCAGTTATAGGGTCGATCAATATGGATTTTTTTATTCAACTGGCCAGAGATGTGCGAAAGTTTCGCAAAGATAATGGCTGGAGCCAGCAACAGTTAGCGGATATGGCAGGTCTAGATCGAACGACTATTAGTGCTTTAGAGCGTAATAAGTTCAATGATATCGGTATTCGTAAAATTCAGCGTGTTTTGCAAGTATTGAGTCATTCACTGGCTATTGAGCCTGTAAGATTGCCTAACTTAGATGATATGCAGCGTTTTAATAGAGAAAATGATTAATGAGATTGTTGATGGTCTGTTGAGTATGAGCCGAATAGAAAGTGTATTCGGCTCATAGCGTGAGCTGATTATTACCGTATGGCGTGGGTTATGAACGTATTCACCGCATCACTTTGTACCGGATTTTTAAAGGCCGGAGTAATGAAGTGGGGGGCGTTTATTAATCCTTTGTCGATTAGGCGTGTGATTAGCGGTAAAAATTCTAAGGATGTTTTGCCTGTGAGTAGGTTGTTAAAGTCTTTTTCATGTTCGTAGGCGTTTAAGATTAAGCTAAAGCCTTTTAGGTAAAGGTAGTCTTTGGTATAACCGCCGCCTCGGTAAACTCGGGCGGTGATGGTATAGGCTTGTTCGTCGCTTACGTTGTAGGTTTCTTTTAGTATTAAGAAAGTGGTGCGAAAGTTTTTGTCTTCGATCAGTGATTTCACGGCGATCACGCGCAAGGCTAATGTTTTTAAGCGTTGCAGTGTGAGGTTGCCCGATAAATATTCGCTTAAAATCGCCATGCCTTCTTGGGTCATGGTGCTTAGTGGGCAGCCTAACGATAAAATGCGCAGTGGTTGCATACTGCTATTCAATGAGGTGGCTAGGTGTACGCCTAATTCGTGATGCGCTAGTGCATGAGCATCTGTTTCGTGCAGTTTGGCGTTGCTATTAATTCTAACGGTGGTGCCAGACACAAGTGCGTTGGCGACCATGGTTTCATCCAGTTTCATTTCCCAGGTATATTTTTCTTCTTCAACCATGGCCGATAAGATGTTGATAATGCCTTGGGCGTCGACAATGTCGCCGATTTTGTCATTGGGGTTCGGCGGTAGGTGTAAGATAAATTGGGCATTGTGAATGTCTTTTTCACTCGGCTCACCGTAATATCGTAATGAGTCGTATAAAAATTCGTTGGTGCCGATGGATTTGTATTGGTCTATTTTGTCGGCATAAGAATCAATAACCGCTAGGTAAAGTGTATAAAGATCTTCGTCTTTGATGTTTTCTAGCGGAAGGTTGTAGAGTTTTCGTTTGAGCGCAAAGGTATCGACATCGTTGGTTTTGTATGTAAACGCTGGGCTATTGGAAAAGTTGTTGGCAAAGAAGGTTTCTTTTTCTTGTAGATAATTTAAGGGCTTTACGGCATCTAAAATGTTGATTTTACTGACGAGTGCGTGAAGCTCTGAATCTATGGCGCTGATGGTTGGATCAATTTGGTATTGCATCGCGTAGTCTCATGTCGGTATCGATGTATCACGGTTGTGCATTTTTAAAATAATATAGGATAAATTCTCAATCTCCTATGAATATAATCAGTAGATTATGGGGTGTATTTTGATGATTAAATCGACAGGTCGTTGGGTATTAATTGCCTGTATTGCTGCTTATTTATCGGCATGCAGTTCGGTGCCTACAGGCGATCGTATTGATATGGCAGATCATGCACAGGTGCGCAGTCAGTTATTAGAGCAATTGTCTGAGTGGGAAGGTGTTCCGTATCGTTATGGTGGGCTGACAAAGGGTGGAATCGATTGTTCGGGATTTATTTATTTAACCTTTGCGGAGGAATTTGGTATTCGTCTTCCTCGTACTACGCAGTCACAGGCGTTGAAAGGGAAGGTGATTGAGCAGGAGGATTTGCGACCGGGAGATTTGGTCTTTTTTCAGACGGGCTATAATCAGCGTCACATTGGTATTTATGTGGGCAAAAAACAGTTCATTCATACTTCCAGTTCGCGTGGGGTGATGTTGTCGCGGTTAGATAATCCTTATTGGCAGAGTGCGTATTGGCATGCTCGGCGTGTAGGAAAATAGTGTAATAAATGTAAAAGTGCTACACATTCCCTAAAATATAATGATAATGATCCGCAAATAGGAATCAATATCAATTAGGGAGTTATTATGTATCATCTAAAATTACTTACGCTGGCTGTTGCAACAGCACTGGGTACTCAGGCTGCTTTGGCGAATGAAGCTTTACAAGAGCCAAAAGCAGCATTAAATCTAGAGATGGTATCTGTCGTGGGTCAGGCGACGAGTGGTGTTGATAGTGTGGTAACTCAAGAAATGCTTGAGAACGCTCAAGCAGGTGATCTTAATGATGTTTTTGCTTTAAACCCAGAAGTGAGTGCGGGTGGCCCAGTAGCCCTAGGCCAAAAGATTTATGTGCGCAATATTGGTGAAGATTTAGTTAATGTCACTGTAGACGGCGCTTCTCAGGCTGGTGGTGTTTTCCATCACGCAGGTCGCGTTGTTATTGAACCTGATCTTTTGAAGCGGGTAGAAGTCGAAGCGGGTGCGGGTAGCGCTACTGCAGGTTTGGGGGCATTGGGCGGTACGGTACGTTTTGTAACTAAAGATCCTGAAGATCTATTACGTGCAAACGAAACGGTAGGGGCAATGCTTAAATCTACTTATTACAGTAATGGTGAAAGCTTTAAACACAGTGCAACGGTCTATGCTGGTGATAAAAAAGGTAAATTTGGTGCTTTGGCTAATATCGTAACTGCTGATTTGAATAATCGTAAAGATGGCGGTGGTGATGAGATAGAAGGATCTGAGTCTGAAAATTTGGTCGGTTTTGTTAAGCTGGTCGCGAACATTAATGATGAGCAAAAGTTCTCATTAAGCTATGAGTCGCTTAATCAAGAAGGCGACATTCTGTATCGTCCTGAATATGTTCCTCATTTTAGAAATGTCATTACAGCAACAGAAGCAAATCGTGAAACGATTATTGCAAATTATAATTTAAATACAGCGAGTGAATTGGTAAACCTTTCGGTTAATGCTTATCACACTCAAGTTGAGCAATTACGAGAAGGTCAGTATCTTGCCAACGGTGACGTACATGATGGTTCTGTTGAAACTTCTGGTTTAACGATTGAAAACATCAGTATATTTGGCAGTAATAAGCTGATTTACGGCGTGAATTACCGAGAAGATACATCAAAGTTAGAATCCTATACTGATTATAATGCTGCAACTGGATTTCTTGAAACGCCAACTTCTGACGACGAATCTGGTGAAGTCATGGGGCTTTATGTTCAAGATGTTATCAGTGTTAATGCGCAGTTAACGGTTACAGCAGGTCTGCGTTACGATGATTATTCATTAAAGGATGTGAACGGTCAGAAAATTACAGATTCAGGTATGGCCCCTAACTTAAGTGCGAACTATGCGATCACACCTGAGTTAAGTATCAGTGGTGGTTATGCTGAAGCGATTCGGGGGGCGACGGTAAGAGATGCATATACCGTGTCTGAAGGTTCTAATACAAATGATCCTGATCTTAAAGCAGAGCGCTCTAAAAATACTGAAATAGCAATAGAATATAATGTTGGTTTTGTATCTCTGGCAGGGGGGGCTTATCAAGCTATTATTGATGATGCGATTGGTTATGAAGGTCAATATCGCTGGAGCACTGAATGGGTAAATACCGACGATATTGAAACACGTGGTTATTATCTGAAGGCAGGGTATGAAAATAGTGGACTTAGTGTGAATTCCAGTTTTCATAGCGCCAAAACAGAACAAGATGGTGTGACCGCAGAACGTTATATCAGTGCAGGTACTGCAACATCTGTTGGTGATACATTATTGCTAGATGTTAATTATCAAATTGATTCGGCGTGGCTGATCGGTTGGACTGGTCAGGTGGTTAGTCCTATTGCTTCTACTTCGTATGATCTGATTTATGTTGATAGAACGGGTGTAGAAGATCCTGGAACAATTTCAACGAAAAAATCGGGTTATTCGACTCATGATATTTATGCACGCTGGTCTCCAATGGCCGATGATACGCTTGTCTTAAATCTAACGGTTAAAAATGTATTTGATGAAGATTACATTAACCACTCTTCACCCGCTGATTTTACGGCGAACGCAGGGTATGAATTGATTTCAGGTCAATCCGATCCAGGCCGAGATATTCGTTTAAGTGCTGCCTTGAAGTTTTAAATATAACGTAATTTTTGTTTCGTGATTGTAAGCTCCTGTAGGAATTTCCTACAGGAGTTTTGTTGTATCTGTAGGTTAAATATTCATGCATAAAATTTTAGTTATAGAAGACGATAAGACCGTAAATGAATTACTTTCAGAAAACTTAGAAGGCTTAGGTTATGAAGTTGACGTGGCTTTTGATGGTGAAGAAGGTTTGAATTTGGCGTTGTTGAATGATTACCAGTTAATTCTATTGGATGTCATGATTCCAAAGTTAGATGGTTTTCAGGTATTGAAATCTCTACGTGATAAAAAACAAACGCCGTTGATGTTTCTTACGGCAAAAGGAGGTGAGCAAGATAGAATTGTTGGATTTAAAACAGGGGCTGATGATTATTTAATAAAGCCTTTTAATATGGATGAATTGGAATTAAGAATTCAAGCGATATTGCGTCGTACTGAGAAAATAAATGGATTCTCCGAAGTAAGTACATCGGGAGTTGAAGTAAATACCGTCAGCAGCAAGTACATTCGTTTAAATAAAGCTACGGGTGATGTATTAATCCATGATAAACCCATTCTATTTACCCCCATTGAGTTTGATCTCTTATATGCACTGATTCAAGAGCGTGGTGAGGTGCTTAGCAAGGCCTATCTGTATCAAAATGTATTGTTGAGGGAGTTTAGTCGATATGATCGAACGCTCGATATGCATATCAGTAAAATTAGAAAAAAAATAACGACCGCGGGTATTGCTGTTAATACGATTAAAACGGTACGTGGCCAGGGGTATTGTTTTGAGTCGTAAATCTATTATTAAGTCATTCATTCAATCTACCGTTGGGCTTTTTAATATTCAATTGAGCTTGTTTCATAAGTTATATTTGTTGATGGCCGTGTCGGGGGTTTTAATAACTTGGGCTGTGATAGTAGTGAGTGATTATACCGAGACGAGTTTTAGTACTGTATCTATAGAGCATCAACAGCAGCTGCAGGAATATGCAAAGCAGGCTTCCTATATTATTAATGATGAGAATAATGCTATCAGCATTAGTGAATGGGTTGATCAAGTGATCGTATCTGAAGCTACTTGGCTAGCGATTATTAAAGCAGAGTTTTCTTGGTTGGCAGGCCGTTATGATGAAAATGTTTTATACGGTGAAAAAAATTTAACAGCAGGGCGTGATATCCACTATCCGATTCATTTATATTACAGTCGTAATCCTGTAATGAAACTTAAAATTCCTGATACTGAATATACACTTCTGATTCAATTGCCACAGAGGATGAGGCCAGGTGCTTATTGGAAGATTCTAGATAATCTTATAAAGATAGGGCTTCCGATGCTTTTAGTAGCATTTCTTAGTTTTCTTATACATAGAAATATTATATTGCCTTTGAAGTCGTTAGAGCGTGCTACTCACAGTATCAGTAGTGGAAACTTTGATATTAAGTTGGCGGACAGTTTTATTAAAAGAAAAGATGATATGGGTGAGTTAGCACGTAGCTTTGGTATTATGGCTAAAAAAGTCAATTTATTAGTAGAGCGACAACGACAGCTTATTCAAGATATTTCTCATGAATTACGAACGCCAATTACTCGTATTAAACTGATGTTAAATAATGAGTTGACCAAGCCAACGCTTGATCGCGTAGAGCAAGAAGTCAATGCTATGCAAGTATTGTTAGAAGATACATTAATGCTGTCTTGGCTAAATAATGAAGAGACTCAACTTGTAAAAGAATCAGTAGATTTAGTATTGTTGATTGATGCTATTTGTGAAGATGCGATTTTTGAATTTTCTAGGAACGATATTGTTATAACAGCTCCAGAGACATGTGTGATTCACGAGAGTAATCATCGAGCAGTTGGTCAAGCATTAGAGAATATAATTAGAAACGCAATGAAATATACTTTGCCAGGAATTAAAATTGCTATAGATCTTCAAATGAATCCTGATTTACCAACGCCAAATGTTGTCATATGTATTTCAGATTGTGGAGACGGTGTTAGTGAGCGTTATTTAGAAGAGATATTTGAACCATTCTTTAGAGTTAACCCAGCAAGAGACCATTGTTCAGAAGGCCCTTGTTCAAAAGACAAGGTGACAGGTGGTTATGGTTTGGGGCTGGCCTTGAGTAAACGCCAGGTAGAGGCTGTTGGTGGTTCTATTTATGCAAAAAATAATACACCTCATGGGTTGCTATTTGTTATCACTCTACCCGTCGGTCATTGTGCTTTAGGTTCCTCTTTAACGTAAAAAATGTAAATGATTTTGATTTACTAAATCTTAGAATCTATCATCCTATTTTTATTTGAGTTTAAATTTTATGTTGTCTTCTAAAGCAAGAATTCAGTGGATTAAGTGGCATGCCTATGTTTCTTGTTTCTTTTTACCCTTAGCGCTGTTATTCACTTTTACCGGTGTTTTATACCTTTTTGAAATTGAAGGTGGGCCTTCCCGTTATGATGAGTACATAATAAAAACTGAAAAATATTTTCCGTTAGAAGAAGTTGATGCTGAAATTTTTGCTTTAGAGTTTATAAAAAAACATAAAATTGAAGTCATTAACGGAGAAAAATTGCCGGATAATTATTACACACATGACGATGATCAAGGCTGGTGGGATTTTCATCAGCAAATAACTTTTTCACCGATGCAAGAAATTAATTCAGTAAAAGTGATCGTTGAATACAACAACCTCTGGCGACAGTTTGTTTATATACATAAAGGTATTGCTGGGGATATTTTTTATGTGCTGAGTATATTATTCGGTATGAGTTTGTTTTTTAGTTTATTAAGCGGGTCTATCGTTGCTTTGGTTATGCCAAAATTAAAAAGGAACGCTTCAATATCTATGTTGGCCGGATTAGTTGTGCTGATACTGGCTTATATTTTGAGTTAAAAGGGGCGGGTGCCACTATTGTGCACGATTGGGGGTTTTAGTATCGGCTGATGGCCTATGAAAACCGGTAGTGGTATTATTCACTCCAGTTTCTATGTCTTTATTTTTAGGTCGTTAGTATGTCGAAGAGTTTTGAAGTTCAAGGGGTTATCCATTCTATTGGTGAGACGCAGTCGTTTGGCCAGAATGGTTTTACTAAGCGTGAGTTTGTTATCAAATTGAGTGGTGAGGGTGAGAATCCTGCGTATCCTAATTATGTGGCGCTTGAGTTGTTGAAAGATAAGTGTGCATTGATGGATCAGTATCAGTTGGGCCAAGAAATTATTGCGCATTTTAATCTGTCGGGCCGTCTTTGGGCGGCTCAGGGTAAGCCAGAGAAGTGTTTTACCAGTTTGCAGGCTTGGCGTATTGAGAGCCCTGATGCGGGCTTTGGTGGTGCGGGTTCTACCGACGGTGGCGGTTTTGCCCCAAGTGGTGGTAACGATTTTAATATGGGAGGCTTTACACCGTCTTCTTCGGGTAATTTTGATGACGATGTGCCGTTTTAGGCGCATCTGTTGTATTATTTAGTGTGTCTTTTTTATATATTTTTGATTAGGTTCCCTTCATGAAGCGCTTCGCTCTATTGATTTCTCCTCGCGCTAAAAGTGCTTATTTTAATGATTATATTGATGTTGCTAAAGCTGAGCTTGCATGGTCGTTGCCTGACCATGACGTTGAGTATGTGAAGATCGCCGAGATGGATTTTCTGCGACTAACCGCAGCAGAAGAGCAGTTGCCAATGTTGGCACGCTTGTCGTGTGTGCATGGCATTTTTGAGCAAACTGGTGATGAAGGCTGTGAGCAGTTGCTGCCTTTGGCGACATCGAACAATTTTGATCTTGATGAAGATTTTATCTTTGGTGCTAAATTCAAGGGTAAAACCAACGAAACCTTAACCCAGATGCTGATTAATGTGGGTTTGGCGAGTATCAAGTATGACGATATTTCGAAGGTTAAGCTGTTAGATCCTATGTGTGGTCGTGCAACAACGTTGTTGTGGGCGATGCGTTATGGCATGAGCAGTAAAGGCATTGAGCAAGATAGCAAAGCGTTGCCAGAGATTCGTCAGAATGTGAAGAAGTGGTGCAAGGTGCATAAGCAAAAGCATCAGTTCCGCGATGGCTTTGTTGGTGGTAAAGCGGGTAAGCAGAGTAAAGGTAAGTTTTTAGACTTTACCGCAAACGATGCGACGATGCGTATTATTACCGGTGATTCTATTGAGACAAGTAGCATTCTGAAAGGTGATAAGTTTGATCTGCTGGTAACCGACATTCCTTATGGAGTGCAGCACTTTACAACCAGCAAAACTCGGAATCCGTTGGCGGTTCTTGAGGAGTGTGCAAAAGGTTGGAGTGATGTATTGAAGAAAGGCGGGGTTATTGTGATTGCGTTTAATAGCAATATTCCTAAGCGTCGTGATTTGATTGCGGCTTTTTCTGATTGTGAACTTCAGGTTTTGGATTTCTCGGCGCAGCACCGTATGAGTGAGTCGATTGTGCGCGATGTTGTGATGTTAAGAAAAATATAGCGCGGGTTTTCGTATCACTCGGTGGTTACTAATTCTGTTACGTGCCACTTTTCTAGTGTGTCTTGCCAGGTTTTATCCGAGGCGGCTTTTTCGACGATGATGCTTAATTCTTGATGCAGGTGTTTTTGGCTGCCAGGAATTAAGATCATGCGTTCGAAGATATCGTGGGGCGTTGCTAATATTCTGAACTTCTCGCGTGGGTACTGGCTATTGAAAAAATAGTTCGCGGTTAATTGGCTCATAATGGTGACATCAGCTCGATTATGGGCAAGCATTTCTAAATTCTGCTGGGCGCTATTGGTGGGTGAGAGCGTTATTTTCCTTTCTTTGGCTAGCTCTGTAATGCCTTTGTAATAGCTGCCTCTGGCGATAGCAAACCTCAAACCAATGAATTCTTCGGGCTTAGTGAAGTTAATGTCGCTTTTACTGTTCACTAAAAACATATCTTTGTCTTTCATTATGGCGTTGGTCCAAAGGTATTTGGTTTGTTCTTTGTCTTTGAACCATAACGGGTTTACACCAATGATGATGCCGTCGAGTTTTTCTTTGGTTAACTGACTTTCTAGCCTGAGTCTGGGCATAAAGCGAAGCTCGTAGCGTATATTGCTTTGTTGAGCATTCAGGTAGTTAACAAAGTCTTGGTAAATGCCATGCTGAGTCGATTGGGTGATTTTGTTTTCATGAATAAAATACGGCGGCTTTTCATGGTAGGTATACACCTGCACCTTGTTACTAACGTAAGCATTGCTATGGGTATTGGCGTAGCCATGGTGTGCGATTAGGCCTAAGGCGCAGATGACGAGTCTGATGGCGGTTGTGATCGGTCGCATGTACGAGGTCTGCTTTTGTGAGTATGACTTTAATATTAGCTTTATTGTTTTGCTTGTACAGCTTTCGTAGCGGCTTTGACTGGTTCGTGGTATTTTAGCGCCTTATATTTTTCTATTGAAGTAGACCCTGATGAACCAAGTATTTATCAATAAAGAGCCTGTTGAGCTGTATAAGATCCTTAAGTTTGAAGGACTTCGTGCGAGCGGTGCTGAAGCCAAAGCGGCAATTGCAGATGGCGAAGTGAAGCTGAACGGCGAGTTTGAAACGCAAAAGCGTAAGCAAGTTGTTGCCGGTGATGTGATTGAGTTTGAAGGTGAATCGTATCAGGTTCAACTAGAAGGCTAATTAACTGACGCCTATTTTTTGATCATGCGTACGTACTGATCTTCATATTGTTGCATGAGTCGATGTTTCTTCGTTTGCTCGTGCAGTGATTTATCGCTGGCGGATACAAAGGGTCCCGCTTTGCAAAACTCGCAGTATTCTTCCCCTTGATGGCTTTTGGCTATTAATCCTTCGATGAACTCATATTCTGATGTGCGGTTATGCGTTAATGCGCCTGTTTTTGGACGCCATACATAAGTGATGCCTTGAGTATCTTTTACGTGTTTGTCGCGATCGACATTTCTAATTTTATACCCTGGAAAGTCTTCAATATTAAAGGGCATAGCGCCTAGGTATTCTATCTGTTCTAAGCCTTGGTTGAGGCTATTCTCGATATTCCACTCGCTGTAAGGCTTCACGTCTTTTGAAGTGATGTAACACAGTTGCTGACCATTGGGATCGAGGAAGTATTCGCTGCAATGGATTAAGAATTTTCGTAATAATAAACGGTTAAGCGTATTAATACTGATATCGCCCATTTTATGAAAATATTCAGGGTCTTCAAACGCGGGCACCAGCGGAAACTGAAAAATAACAAGATCGAATTGCTGATGTTCTACGTTGTTTTTATTTAAGTTGCTCCAGGCTTCTGGCCAAGATCTTGGATCAGTGACATCAAAGCCAAACAAAATTTGTTGCTTTGGATCTGTTTGTAATTGTTCGATGGCGTGATGCTGGTATTTATCTTCTAGGGTTTGCTGGCTATCAAATACCGTTGCAGTGAGCTGCGCCGGTTTGAAGTGATTCCAAAGGGAGGCAGAGAAAGAAAGATCGCCGTCGCCGATGGTGAGAATTCGCCAGTTGGGTTTTAAATGCATAACAAATAGATGGGTCGCAGAATTTACCGATGCTTGATTTCGCGTATCGGGATTGGGTGTGTCGTTTAAGGCTGTTAGATCCCAGGGATGGGATCTTCGAGCCTACAGGGATGTATTCACGGCGTGCCGTAAAAGGACACACCCAATCGCGATAATAATCGAAATTTGCGCGGAGCAAATCTCAATCATTTATTGTTTACAGAATCTGATCTAATACAGATTCTAAGTTAGCAACAGTACGATCAATGTTGTGCAACTTGTCTAAACCAAATAAACCTAAACGGAACGTTTTGTAGTCATCGCCTTCGTCACACTGTAATGGAACGCCAGCCGCCGCTTGCATGCCTTGAGCCGCAAACTTCTTACCGTTTTGCATGTCGCCGTCAGTGGTGTAGTTAACCACAACGCCTGGGGCTTTAAAGCCTTCAGCGGCAACACTTTTAATGCCTTTGCTTTCTAACAATGCACGGACTTTTTGGCCCAGTTCAATTTGCTCAGCACAGACCTTATCAAAACCGTATTCTTTGGTTTCTAGCATCGCGTCACGGAATTTCGTTAGCGCATCAGTCGGTAGTGTCGCGTGGTAGGCATGGCCGCCATTTTCATAGGCTTGCATGATGCCGTGCCACTGCTTCAAGTTGCAGGCAAAGCTAGAGCTGGTGGTTTTTTCCATCTCAGCCAAAGCATCGTTATTGAGCATCACCAATGCCGCACACGGAGAAGCACTCCAGCCTTTTTGCGGTGCGCTGATTAAGATGTCGATACCTACGTCTTTCATATCAACCCAGACCGTACCGGACGCGACGCAATCCAATACGAACAAACCGCCCACAGAATGAACAGCTTCAGCAACGGCTTTTAAATAATCGTTTGGCAAAATCATGCCAGACGCTGTTTCAACGTGCGGTGCGAAAACCATTTGTGGCTTCTCGCTCAAAATCGTAGCAACCACTTCTTCGATAGGTGCTGGTGCGAATGGCGCTTGTGGGCCTTCTTCGATGCGACGCGCTTTCATCACGATGCTATCGGATGGGATGTTGCCCATTTCAAAGATTTGCGTCCAGCGGTAGCTGAACCAACCGTTACGAATGACTAAACATTTTTTGTCTTGAGCAAATTGACGAGCAACCGCTTCCATACCGTAAGTGCCGCCGCCAGGAACAACCACGGTTGCGTCTGCGTTGTATACTTCTTTTAGGTTGCTAGAGATGTCGTTCATCACGCCTTGGAAGGCTTGTGACATGTGGTTAAGAGAGCGGTCGGTAAAGACAACTGAATATTCTAATAACCCTGCTGGATCGACATCGGGTAATAAACCGGCCATGATTTTCTCCTAATACTAATATTGTGATATTTAGAGTGATATGTAATGAATATCGAATAGCCGCCTATTAGAAAAGAATGGGCCTAGAGAGTAAAGTCTCTTTTAGTAAACTCGTTTGAAAAATAGCTGAAAAGACTGTTCCACTGAGAGTTTATGCCCTAAAAAGGGCAAGGGCTTTTGCCTAAAATGCGTTCGCCATGGATTGGGTGATGAAACTCAAGGGTTGTGGCGTGCAGCATTAAACGATCAGCCATGTGCTCGCTATTTTCAAAAGCGCTGCCTGCTTGGCCGCTATATAAATCGCAACCAATAATCGGATGGCCAAATTGCTGGCTATGGATGCGCAGTTGATGAGTGCGTCCGGTATGCGGTGTATAAAGCACTCGACTGACTGGATGGCTTTGGTCATGAAAATTGAAATCTTCATGGCCTAATAATTGATATTCCGTTAAGGCCGCTTTGCCCGTTTCATGGCAGATTTTTTGATACGGAAATTCCCCTTTGGCGATGGCTAATTCAATCGTTCCGCGTTCTTGATCGACCCGTCCCGCTAGCAGTGCGGTATAGGTTTTAGTGACTTGGCGTTCGCTGAATTGGCGATTGAGTAATCGGCTGATGTCTTTATTTAACGCAATCACCATGATGCCCGAGGTGCCTAAATCTAAGCGATGAATCATAAGCGCCGTCGGAAATAACTGGCGAATACGGTAATGCACAGAATCTAAGTTGGCGGGGTTTTTACCGGATAAACTGAGCAGTTTGCTGGGTTTGTTGATGAGCAAAAGATGCTCATCTTGAAACAGTATGTCGATTTCTTCATTGCACTTAGGTGCTATAAAATCGTCGGGTGCAATAACGTCGTCGGGATTGGTGCGGTTCATAGATTAATGGCTTAACTTATTTTAGTGTCTTCCCATTAATCTCAGCAGCGGTCAGATTGATCTCGTAAACCTGACCGTCTTTTTGTTCTTGCTTAAGGCGCACCAGTAAATAATCGTAATCTTGGGCAAACCAAATAAACGTTTTCTTTTTACTCTTTTTCTTACTTTCAATCAGTTCAACCTTAACTGTGCGTAACTTACCTACTTGGGTATTGAGGGCTTCAAAGCCGACCAGTTGAAAGTCGAAGCTTTTGATTTTTTTACGATCAAAAACAGGGTAGCTAAATTGGGTTTTGCCATTTTTTAAATCAATGCCCGCTTGCAAGTTGTAGCTTAGGTTGTCTTGCACTTCATTATGCCAATGGCCTTTGAACTCTTGTTGAGTTTCGCCATTGGTAATGTTTTTTTGCAGCCAATTGAAGCGTTGATCACGGTCGGGTTCTTTAAATAAGCCGGTGCGTAAATAACGGTATTGAAGCGGTTTTATTTGATTATCTTGCCAGGTGAAATTACTAATCTCTTCTAGGCCAGCGATGGAAGAATCTGCCATGAATTTTAATTCGCCATTGCCTTTGTCGTCATAGGTCAGCGTACGTACTGCATCAACGGTGATAGGAAACCAGCCACCTTTCCATTGTGCTTGATAGTTTGCAGTGAATGCGGGGTAGGGAATTTTGTCGGTTGAGCTGCCGGGGGAATTACTTAAGCTATTAAAAGATAAAGTAATTAAACACAAAAAGGGTACTACACGAGAAAAAATAAAGTCCATCATAAGTATCGATATGCTATTAAGATGAGCCTCAGTATATCGAGGCTTGGCTAAATAACAACTGATGGACTTTATTCATAATGACGCTGCGAGTTTAACCTCGAGTATCAAGTTGAACACCTGTCGCAGGCAGCGGTTGTCCGTCTAACAAGGCTTGGTTGCCTTTCATCGTTAGACGACCTTCGCAGAACCACTTTACCGCAATCGGGTAAATGATGTGTTCTTGTATTTGAATACGCTTTTGCAGTTCTTGTGCGTTATCAATATCAAGAATCGGGACGATGGCTTGAATGGCATTTGGGCCACCATCCAATTCTTCGGTCACGAAATGCACGGTAACGCCGTGAATGTCATCGCCAGCATCCAATGCGCGCTGGTGGGTATTCAAACCTTGGTATTTCGGTAATAGCGAAGGGTGAATATTTAATAAACGCCCTTCGTAATAACGGGTGAAATCGGCGGTTAAAATACGCATGAATCCAGCCAATACTACGAGGTCAGGTTTGAGGTCTTCGATCATGCGGATTAATGCGTGATCGAATTCGTCGCGGCTAGCATACAAGGTATGGTCAATAATATCGGTATGCAGATCTAACGCTTGAGCTTTGTTTAAGCCTTCTGCGTTAGGTCGGTTGCTGATTACGCCAACGATTTGAGCTTCGTTATCGGAATCAGAAACTTCCGCTTTAACCGCCTCGGCGATGGCAACCATGTTGCTGCCACTGCCAGAGATTAGAACGACAATGCGGGGATTTTCAGCTTCGCTTGCTTGCATTACTTATAGACCTTGCAGCTCAACTTGTTCTTCACCTTCAGCAACATCTTCGATGTGGCCAATGATCCAAGCTTGCTCGCCTTCGGCGTTCAGTAGGGCAACGGCTGAATCAGCTTTGTCAGCTGGAACACAAGCAATCATGCCGACACCGCAGTTGAACGTACGGTACATTTCGAAGGCTTCTACGTTGCCTTGTTCTTGCAACCATTTGAATACTGGTGGTAGATCCCAGCTTTTCGTATTGATCACGGCTTTTGCTGTTTCTGGCAATACGCGTGGAATGTTTTCTTGGAAACCACCGCCTGTAATGTGGCAAAGTGCATGCACGTCGCTGGCGTTAATCAATTTAAGAACCGATTTAACGTAGATGTTGGTTGGTGCAATTAGGGCGTCTTTCAAAGACTGACCGTCTAGATCTTGGTCTAGGTCAGCGCCTGATACTTCAAGGATCTTACGGATCAAAGAGTAGCCGTTGGAATGTGGGCCAGAAGACGCGAGTGCGATCAGTGTATCGCCAGCCGCTACTTTTGAACCATCAATGATTTCTTCTTTTTCTGCGATACCAACACAGAAACCGGCTAGATCGTAATCTTCGCCTTCGTACATGCCTGGCATTTCAGCCGTTTCGCCGCCTACCAAAGAGATGCCTGACAATTCACAACCATCACCGATGCCGCTAACAACGTCTGCTGCGATATCAACGTTCA
>CAWVSY010000071.1:0-16523 GCA_963933055.1 uncultured Oleispira sp. | reverse complement strand
TACGAATCGGCATAGTCCAGTTCTTTGACGCCTCCTGCGTAGCAAGATAAACAACCTTTTTTGCTGAATCATCATGCGGAAATAACTTACGCTTTTTAATCGCTTTTTTGATCATACTGTTCAGTGATTCGATCGCGTTTGTCGTGTAAATCGCTTTGCGAATCTCTTCAGGATAGGCAAAAAATGTATTTAAATTATCCCAGTTTTGACGCCATGAACGGCTGATTTGTGGATACTTTGATAACCATTTATCTTCAAGGCTATCAAGCTCGCGCAACGCCTCTTCTTCGGTTGGCGACTTATAAACTCGCTTTAAATCGGCGGTCACTTCTTTGTAATCATTCCAAGGAACAAACTTCATGCTACTGCGCACCATGTGGACGATGCAGAGCTGAATGTGTGTTTGAGGATACACAGCCTCTATCGCTTCAGGGAAGCCTTTAAGCCCATCTACACAGGCAATTAGAATGTCTCTAATCCGCGGTTTCTGAGCTCTGTTAGAATCCCAAGCCAAAACTTTGCTCCTTCGTTTTCTGATAGCCACATGCCTAGAAGCTCTTTATGACCTTCCGTATTAACCCCTAGCGCTAAATAAATAGCTTTGTTTATCACCTGCTTATCTTGCCGAATTTTGACTACGATGCAGTCTAAATAAACAATAGGATACACCTGATCAAGTGGGCGCGATTGCCACTCAACCACTTGCTCTAAAACGGCATCAGTAACTTTTGAAATGAGGTTTGCTGAAACATCAGCATCGTATAATTCTTTAAAGGTTTTGCAAATTTCTCGGGTAGTCATACTTTGGGCATAAAGGAAAAGGATCTTATCATCCATGCCAGTGAGTCAAGTTTGCTGTTTTCTAACAAGCTGTGGCTCGAACGTGCTGTCTCGATCACGCGGAACCTCAATGTCGAGAGCACCATCGTCAGTATAAAGTGTTTTTGAGGAGTACCCGTTGCGGCTGTTGGAACCGGTAGCGGGTTGGTTTTTATCGTAGCCGAGGTGATCATCTAGTTCAGCGCCAAGCGCAGCCTCGACAGTGACTTTTTTTAGCATGCGGCTAAAGTCACCGAGATCCTTCTCGGTTTTCATATTTTTAGCAGCCTCTTTTGCAAAGGCTAACATTTCTTTTTTATTCATGGTGCTTATCTCCCGTTTTGGTCAATGATAAGCAAATACACAAATTAATTCACAGTCTCAAGAATTTTTCCAACATGCACTTTCTGCTAAGCACAAAAAAACACCTCAAGGGTGTTTTTTGCTCTAGGCAGCTAGTTTAGGTCTGTCTAGATATTTTCATGCGTGCTCCCAACGAACTTAGCACAGTGATTTTCGGAATCAATATACACTGAGGGCTACTCTGTTTTTATAACTAAGATTTTAAAAACATAGAAAATTCATCAATTATTTTCTTGCTTTTAGCTGAAATACTCATCTGACAATAAATATTATCAGGATTTTTATTGAAATAATTCTGATGATAATCTTCAGCTGCATAAAACTCCTTCAGTGGTTCTAGCTGGGTTACTATGCTATTACGGAACACCTCCTGCTGCTCTAGGTTAGCAATAATTTTATTCGCCAGCTCTTTCTCATTAATATAGCTGTAAAAAATAACTGACCTATAATGATTCCCAATGTCATTTTCTTGGCGATTCAAGGACGTAGGATCATGAATAGTAAAAAATATTAAGAGAAGATCCTCTAAACTTATTTCAGTACTGTCATAAATAACTTCAACTACTTCTGCATGTCCAGTTTTCCCTGAACAAACACTTTCGTATGTTGCTTTCTCATCACCACCGGCATAACCAGAGACAACTGACTGAACACCAACGATTCTTTGATAAATCGACTCAATACACCAAAAACAGCCTGCACCTAACACAACTCGTTCTATCGACATTTTTAGCACCTTAAACCATAAACTGCGGTATATTTTAAATATTTAATGAATATACGATATAACTACATACATCATCCAGCTTCAAGACGATATATGTAATGAGACTATGTATTTAATGGAGATAACGTAGATCATGTATTGACGGGCAACCTAATCCATGTGTCGGATTATGCGATTGCCAGAACACCTCTAATAACTGCTGATAACTAATCTTTTTAGGATTAAACATCAAACGTACGACTTCATTATGCCCCGTCGCACCTGAACATACCTGCTTATAAGTCGGATTTTCAATGCCACCAGCCGCATAACCAACAGACGTCGCATGCACTCCCTCAAGCTGCCAAAACTTACGCTCGGCTCCCCAAAAACAGCCTAAACCAAACATCGCGTATTCCATGCCTTCGGGTAACGAGTCTACGTTTGTCGCATGAACAAAATGTAATTGAGCATGCGCCATAGTACTAACCATAGTCATAGGATTCTCCAATAAGTCATACAAGCATCGGCCAAAAAAAAGGCCACAATATAAATATTGTGACCTTAACATATAACACAGAGTTCAATCAGAGCGTCTAAAAAGAAAAATCTTCTTCTTTCATTTGCATCAAACTCTTCGGATCTTTCAGCATCATCTTCGCATGACCTTTAGCCCGAGGAAGCATGCGTTCGAAATAAAACTCAGCGGTTTGAATCTTTGCTTTATAGAATGCCAAATCCCCTTCATTTTTTTCAAGTTTCTGATACGCCGTTTCAGCCATCATTGCCCAATAATAGGCCAAGCATACATAACCAGAATACATTAAATAATCGACGGAAGCAGAACCGACCATATCTCGATTTTTCGACGCTTTAAATGCAATGCGATAATTATAAAGCTTCCAAGCCAGCATACTGCGCTTCAAGGGTTTAATGAATTTCTTCATCTCTGAGCGATTCGTTGCTTTAGTAAACTGGGAAACTTTATTGGCAAAAACGTTAAACGATTTAAACTTGCCTAATAATATCTTACGGCCCAATAAATCAAGAGCTTGAATCCCTGTAGTCCCTTCATACAATTTAGAAATTTGAGCATCACGAACAATTTGTTCCATACCCCACTCTTTAATAAAACCATGACCACCATAAACCTGCACACCATGGTTAGCGGCTTCATAACCAAGTTCCGTCAAAAATGCTTTTAAAATAGGGGTTAAAAACCCTAATTCATCATCGTATCGCTCATACAATTTAGTATCACCCTTGGTATGAGCCGCCGTCATTAAATCGGCGATGCGAGCGGCGTTATAAATCATTGCACGACCGCCTTCCGCGATCGCTTTTTGAGTTAATAACATGCGGCGCACGTCAGGATGAACCATCAAGCTATCCGCTACCTTATCAGGATCTTTTGTGCCAGTTAAAGCACGCATAGAACGACGATCTTTCGCATAAGGCAACGCACCTTGAAAAGACAACTCTGCCGAAGCAATCCCTTGAATAGACGTACCGATACGCGCGGTATTCATAAAGGTAAACATACACATTAACCCTTTATTTTCAGGGCCAATGAGAAAACCTTTTGCGTTATCAAAATTCATCACACACGTTGAAGAAGCATGAATACCCATCTTCTCTTCAATCGAGCCACAGGTGACAGGGTTACGATCGCCCAACGAGCCATCGGCATTCACGTTAAACTTAGGAACGATGAATAACGAAATACCCCGAGTTCCCTCTGGAGCGCCAGGCAAGCGAGCCAAGACGATATGAATAATGTTTTCTGTTAAATCGTGCTCCCCCGAAGAGATAAAAATTTTGGTGCCGGTTAAATTATAAGAACCATCAGCATTCAGTTCCGCTTTTGTTTTCACTTGGCCCAAGTCGGTACCACATTGCGGTTCTGTTAAGCACATAGTGCCCATCCAGCGACCATCCGATAACGGCACAAAAAATTCGCGCTTTTGGGCTTCTGTGCCATGCATCCAAATAGTATTCATCGCTCCTAATGATAAACCTGGGTACATCCCCCAAGACCAGTTTGCCGTACCAATCATTTCAGACTTGGCCAGCGCCAGCGACAAAGGAAGGCCTTGACCGCCATATTCAACCGGCGTCGCCATCGACTGCCAACCCCCTTCAACATACTGCTGATAAGCGTCCTTGAAGCCTTTAGGCGTAATAACCTCGCCATTATCAAAAGTACAACCGTCATCACCACTTTGATACAAGGGGGCAATAACGTCTTCAGAAAAAGACGCGGCCGCCTCTAAAATCATATCGACCATTTCTTCGGTCGCTTCCTCACCACCAGGAATTGTTTGGTAATGCTTTTGAAAATTATAAACATCGTTCATCAAGAACTTAATGTCTTTTACCGGTGCTTTATACTGAACCATAAGAGAAACCTTTATTGAAATATAATCAGTCGATAAGTATTAAAACGGTTCGCCAAACGTGTTCGTTAAATTGATTTAAAACTATTAATTAAGACTAGCGAACTCATGATCACAGACATTATTACTGGCGGTTACCCTTAAGACATTGGCTAGCTAGCCAAACTAAGCTGTCACTAAAGCAAGAACAGGGTAGTATCCCCCCTCGATTTAACATAATCGATAATTTTCCCTATACTAATGAAACACGTATAAGAAATATCATTCATACACTTGGAGAAAATAATGAGTGGGTCTAATGACAAATAAAGATAAATACAGTATCGAAAATACCGACTATACCGTCGGACAAGACAATGTTCAGAAATGGGGATTCGACGTCCACAACGCCGTATTTGGTATCAGTGCCGGCTTAATCCTTATCTTTTTAATTGCGGTTCTTGTCAGTGATCCCGCCTCTGCTAAGTCGCTACTCGATGGGCTTAAATGGGATATCATCAAATCATTTGATGCGTTCTTCATGTGGTCAGCTAACTTCTTCGTCGTTTTCTGCATCGTATTGGCACTATCACCTTGGGGTAAGATTCGCTTAGGTGGTACTGAAGCCAAAGCCGAACATTCTACAATCACTTGGTTAGCAATGCTGTTTTCTGCTGGCATGGGTATTGGACTGATGTTTTGGGGCGTCGCTGAACCGGTTGCTTACTTCACTGGTTGGTACGAAACGCCACTCGGCGTCACACCCAATACACCAGAAGCCATGAACATGGCCTTAGGCGCAACGATGTACCACTGGGGATTACACCCTTGGTCAATTTATGGCGTTGTTGCCTTATCACTGGCCTTCTTTACGTACAATAAAGGCTTACCACTGTCTATGCGCTCGGTATTTTATCCCCTTTTAGGCGATCGTACTTGGGGCTGGCCTGGACACATCATCGACATCTTAGCCGTCCTTGCAACCTTGTTTGGTCTAGCGACCTCATTAGGCTTAGGCGCACAGCAAGCATCAGCCGGCATTGAGCATGTATTTGGTCTTTCTGGTGGCATTGGCTTACAAGTCATCGTTATTATTGTCGTCACACTATTAGCAATCATCTCGGTTGTCCGTGGTTTAGATGGCGGTGTTAAGCTGTTATCGAACATCAATATGATTATTGCTTTCTTCTTATTAATGTTTGTAATGGCTATGGCATTCGCTGTTTCAATGGGAACCATCCCACAAACGGTCATGGCTTATGTGCAAAATATCATTCCATTATCAAACCCTCATGGCCGTCCAGATGAAGCTTGGTTCCAAGGTTGGACTGTCTTCTATTGGGCTTGGTGGATTTCTTGGTCTCCTTTCGTTGGCATGTTCATCGCGCGCATTTCTAAAGGCCGCAGCGTACGTGAATTCGTAACCGCGGTACTGCTTGTGCCTACGGCAGTAACGGTGATTTGGATGTCGGTATACGGCGGCATTGCGATTGAACAAGTACAAAATGGTGTCGGCGCATTAGGAACAGAAGGATTAACCTCGGTTCCACTAGCAATGTTCCAAATGTTTGATGAAATGGCCCTTGGCTCAATTTTATCGGTAATCGCGATTATCCTAGTACTGGTTTTCTTTATTACGTCTTCCGACTCAGGTTCACTAGTAATCGATAGCATTACTTCAGGTGGTAAGATTGATGCACCCGTCCCTCAACGCATTTTCTGGGCGTCTGTCGAAGGGGCGATTGCCATTGCCTTATTATGGATTGGCGGTACTGAAGCGATTCAGGCATTACAGGCGGGGGCTATTTCAACCGGCCTGCCGTTTACTTTCGTATTATTACTAATGTGCCTTTCACTGTTAATGGGAATGCGCACAGAAGTAACAACAAAAGCGAAGAAGTAACAATAAGACCTAGGCCATTACCCGAACGCAGAGCTCTTAGTACCAGAGCGCTCTGACGGGTTTTTCGGCTAACTGATGCTTAGCAATTTGTGCTTGAAGTAATTCAGCCGTTGCTAATGCATCAACCAACGCATTATGATTTTCATATGCAGGTAAATGATAGCGTTCACGAGCATGCAACAAGCGTAAAGAAGGCAATTGCTTTTTTATAAATCGCGCCATCAAAGACTGCGTATCACGCAGATACTTCGCCTCCAATTCCAGAGTATCAATAACAGGAAAAAGAAAATTCTTTTGCCAGATTTCAGACAGCGCTGTGCGCAAAAACTCACGCTCCATATAACGATAATGCACAACAATTTGCTTGCCCTGCAAATTCGCTAAAATCTCAGGCAAAACAGAATCTAATGATGGAGCCTCAGCCACTTCTGTATGCGTTATTCCATGAATCAACACAGATTCAGACGTCAAACGTCGACTACTCACAACCCAATGTTTAGCCTTTGCCAAATAAATCCGCTGCGCGTCAAAAGGCACTAAGCCAATACTGACGATGTCATCTTTTTGAGCATCCAAACCTGTTGTTTCTATATCCAGCGCGACAAAATCGGTCGCCTGCATTGATTGATGATCCGTTAATAACGGATGATGGTAAAAACTGTCTAAAGACTCTGGCAGCGCATCTTGCACCTGCTCAGAGTAAAATATATCCCAGTCATCTGGAATGACTTTATAAGGCAACAAAGCCATTTAACTTAACCTTTCTGATGTGCGGTATAACGAAATTTTAAAAACTTTTGGGCGCTGCTTAAAACTTGAAAAGCCTCTTTCAAACCCCGGCGTTCTTTGCTTGAAAGTGTCTCGGGCTCAACCGTATTATCAGCGTCCTCACCGGCTTCAACCGCCGCGACTTGCTGGCGAATACGTACCATGGACAAATACTCTAAAGCATCCGATATTTCGGCCGTTTTCCCCGCGGGTAATAACGGCGACTGCGCAAGATCGTCTAGGCGATCAAAAGAATTTTGCGATAACGACCCTTCAGCCAAAGCATGCACTCGAATAACATCGACCATCGGTGCCGTGCCACGACGCTTCAAATTTAAGCTGTAACGCTGACGTCCATCTTTTTCCAAAACAAAGTCTTTAAAGAAGCCTAGCGGCGGCGTACGATTCAAAGCGTTACGCGCCATCGCCGCAAGAAATACCGGATTCTTTTTCGCTTTATCAACAATAAAGCGTGTGAGCTGCTCCGCCCAAGCGACCTTGCCATCAACGCCTTCTAAATCAAAAAATATAGACGCATTAAGCAGCGCCTCAGGATTGGGTTTTTCAATCCATTCACTGAATTGCTCTTTCCATTGCTTTAACGTCAAACGCCACTTAGGGTTAGACGCCATAATCCCACCGTCACAATAGGTATAACCACACGCATTAAGCGCATCACAAACAAAATCTGCTAGCTGTTTAAAATAATCACCGTGTTCTGCTTCGCTATAATTTGCCGACAAAATCATCGCATTATCTTGATCGGTAACCAATAACTGCTCTTCTCGTGCCATCGAACCAAGCGCCAAAAAGCAATAAGGCACAGGAGGCGCGCCCAATTTTTCTTCGGCCAATTGCAATAAACGCTGCTTAAAAGTACGACCAATAACCGACAACGCATTGCCAATCATATGCGAGTTCGCCCCTTCTTTTTGCATTCGCACCATCACTGTCGCGACTTGAGCCGACAACTCAACCAATCCTTCAACGGATTCCTGAATCATAATGCCACGCACTAATAAAAGGCTGCTCTGCGACTCATATTGTACAATGTCATTCAACGCAACAATGCCCGTTACTTTGTCATGGCGCATCAAAGGTAAGTGATGCACGTTATGCCTCAGCATCAAAAGCTTTGCTTCATAAACAAATGCATCATGAGCAATGGTGACCAAATCTCCCGACATAACATCTCGCAAAGGGGTATCAAAAGACAAACCTTCCGCTAAGACACGTACTCGTAAATCGCGATCGGTGACAATCCCCAAAGGCAATGAAGCGTGTTCATTATCATCAACCTCTGCACTGATTTGATCAAAAACAACAATCGATGACACATTCTGCTCTGTCATCTTTTTCGCACATTCGCCCACCGTTGCATCGACCCCTAAATACGCGGGGCCACTTTGAATGATGTCGCGCACACGCACGCTTGTCATATCATTTTTATCATCTTGATTCTGCACAATTTGCTGCAACGTTGAGTGTTCATTAACCTCAAAATAATCACCAAATTCACCGACCAGATCGCACATTTCTAAAAACTTTTTAGCCGAAATACGATAAATCAAAGTATCTTCCAAAGCCCGTGCAGGGTATCGGACATGGCCATTCAATAAAATCCCCATCTGGCCAAATACGTCACCAGGCTCTAAGCGATTATGCAATTCGCCGGTGCGACGAAAAATTTCAACCGAGCCCGAACGAATCATATACAGCGCATCAATCGATGCACCGTGCTCCAGAATTTGGCTTTCTTTTTGAAAATAACTGACTTCTATTTCACCGCATAAAGAAGCGAGCTCTTCTTCAGACAAACTATCAAACGGCTCGTATGCACTGACGAAAGTAATAATGTCTTGAATCTCAATTGACATGCCCAAGTCCTGTTCAATTTAATCGGTTAGATCTAATAGGATAACCCAAAATGAAAAAACCCAGCACATTTCTGGGCTGGGTTCTTTTTTAGCTAAAGCTTAATGCAATAGACAAACGCTATAACTGCAAATTAAGCAGCGCTTGCAGCACGCTTAGCTTCTTCTTCATCTTTCAATTCACGACGAAGAATTTTACCAACAGGCGTCATTGGCAGTTCATCACGGAATTCAATCTGACGAGGCAATTTATAACCCGTCAACTTGTCCTTACAGTAGTTTTTAACATCTTCTGCGGTCAAGTTAGCATCCGTTGCAACCACAAACAATTTAACCGCTTCACCGGTTTTATCATCAGGAACACCAATAACCGCACAGTTTTCAACACCAGGGTGACCCGCAACAACGTCTTCAATTTCGTTTGGATAAACGTTAAAGCCTGATACCAAGATCAAATCTTTAATACGGTCTACGATCTTAACAAAACCATCTTCGTCAATAACCGCAACATCACCGGTACGTAACCACTCACCATCAGGGGTAAACGAATCACGCGTCGCTTCAGGACGATTCCAATAACCCTTCATTACCTGAGGGCCTTTCACGCATAACTCACCGCGTTCACCAATAGCAACTTCGTCACCGTTGTCATCAATACACTTAAGTGCTGTGCCCGGCATAGCCTGACCAACAGTCCCCATACGTTCAAGACCATTAGCAGGATTCATAGTTACCGCAGGCGAACATTCTGTTAGGCCATACGCTTCAGAAACACCACTGCCCGTCATTTCTTTCCAGCGCTTCGCAGTATCATCAACCAATGCCGTACCACCAGAAAGCGTCAATTTCATTTGACTGAAATCAAGCTCTTTAAAACGAGGGCTGGCCATTAACGATACGAATAACGTATTCAAACCAACCACACCGGTTAACTTCCATGGCTTCATAAAACGAATGAACGTTTCAGTATCGCGCGGGTTCGCAATTAAAACACTGTGATCGCCTAGTTCAAACAGTGCCATCAAATGCACAGTGAATGAGTAAATATGATAAAGCGGTAACGGCGCAACAATAACAGCCTGACCATCGCCTTTCATGCCAGAGCCATCCGCCGTCTTTTGACCAAGAACAGACGCCGATTGAAGCATGTTAGCCACAAGGTTACGGTTAGTCAGCTCTGCACCTTTCGCAACACCGGTAGTACCACCTGTATATTGCAAGATGATGGTATCGTGAGGATTCTTCATGTGGTTTGCTTGGAAAGCTTTCCCTTTACCCAACTTCAAAGCCTTACGGAATGAAACGGCCTCAGGCAAGCTATAAGCAGGTACCATTTTCTTAATGTGTTTTGCTGCCGCGTTAATCACAATACGCTTTAGGCCAGGCAACATATCTGCCAAGCTTGTCACAATAATATGCTTAATGCCGGTTTGATCTTTAACGTTCTGCACTGACTTGGCAAATACGTCCATGCAAATTAATGCTTTCGCGCCAGAGTCATTAAATTGGTGAAGCATCTCACGTTCAGTATACAGTGGGTTGGTATTCACCACTCGTAAACCTGCACGCAATGAACCATACATAGCAATTGGATATTGCAGAATGTTTGGCATTTGAATAGCAATGGAATCACCCGGTTTTAACGTCGTGTGATTTTGAATGTAATTAGCAAACGCTGCACTGTACTCATCAATCTGACGATACGTTAGTGTGTAACCAATACTGGTAAATGCAGGGCGATCTGCATAGCGTTTAAAAGAGTTTTCTATAACTTCAACAACAGAGTCGTAAGCCGATAGATCAATAGTATCCTTAACACCCGGTGCACGTTTTCCGTCCCAGAATGAAGCTTCCATCATTACCCCCTAGCAATATTTGCTAAATATATAAAATCAACGTCCCGTAGTATTTAAGTTCGAAGACATACGAAAATCTTGAATTAAATTGCGGGCTCGGAACACTGATTTTGAATTTCATTATTATTAATATTAATTATTCAGCATCTACTATGACTGAAAAGTATCTTGAAATGAAGCCTTTTTCATGACAGGATTTCTGTCATATTACGCCACAGTGTATTTTCATGATTCCGACATCTTCGCATCACAGAGCTTTTTTGACTACTGATTATTTAACTCAGCTTATTTCATTACTGAAAGAGCAAGGATTTAATAGCGAACAAATTCTAGATCAAAGCCAATTAAGGGAAGAGGATTTTCAAAATAACAGCCGTATTTCGCCGATGCAGTATCAGCAAATCGTCGAAAATGCCCTGCACCTTACCCAAGATCCTTTACTGGGAATAAAGCATGGGCAAGGCCTAAGTATTTCAAGCCATGGTTTTGTCGGTTTTGCGGCGATGGCCGCCGATGATTTAGGCCAAGCATTATCATTAGCCATTCGCTACGCGCGCACACGCACGCTATTAGCGGACATACGTTTTCATAAAGAAGATGACAGCGCAGTTATTCAAGTAAACCGCATGGCGTCGATGCCAGATACCTTCCCTTTTGTCGTAGAAAATATCATCTCAAGTTTTATTGGTGTTGCACGCTTTCTGATCAGTAAGCAAGAAGAGCTTTCGGCCATCATTAAATTAACCCACGCCCCAAGAGCAAACCCAGAAGCATACGAGCAATTATTTGGCGCACCGGTTTTATTTAATCAGCCGTACAATCAAGTTTGTTTTCCTGAGTTTATGTTGGAGGTACCGGTTTCAACAGCCAATGCTATTTCTCGTGGCTTAGCTGAAACGGAGTGTGAAAAGCTATTAGCACAACTGGATCATGGCCAAGACCTTGTGACCCAGATTCGCTATAAACTAGAAAAAATGCAGGCATTTCCAACGTTGCCTGTCATGGCAAAAGCACTGAATAGCAGCCCAAGAACGGTTAATCGCCAACTAGCACAGCTCAATACAAGCTATCAGCATACCCTTGATGAAGCACGCCGAGAAAAAGCCTTAGAACTATTGGATGGCAGCTCAATGTCGATTGAACAAATTTCGATGAATCTAGGGTATAACGATCCTTCAAACTTTGGCCGTGCATTTAGACGGTGGTTAGGCCAAAGCCCTCGTGCCTATCGAAAATCGAAGCAATGAGCCTTACGGGGTAAATTGATGGTTTACATTCAATCAGCAATCAGTAGGATGGATTAAGTCGTTAAACGTCATCATTAAAACAAGCATAATAATAAAAAAGTACTTACACATGACTAGCCTTAGCCATAACAATGCTCAGCGCCCATTACAAACCGCGCTCGGAAATGCCGTTAACGCCTATTTCCAACAGAATAAAATCGCCAAAACAGGCAATAGTGCCCTATTTCAAAAAGCCTTGATCATTTCATTGATGTTCGTTGGCTCGTACGCGTGCTTTTATGTTATTCCACAGCCTTATGTTTGGTTCGTCTGGGCCTTTCATGGGTTTGCCACAGCCCTTGTCGGTTTTAATATTATGCATGACGGTGCCCATGGCAGTTTTAGTAAAAACAAAATACTGAATAGTTTGGCTGCTCATACGTTTAATATCATTGGCAGCAATGCTTTTTATTGGAAGCAAAAACACAATTTAAATCATCATCCTTATACCAATGTCGCCGCTGCAGATGAAGATATTGAGGCTTTTGGTTTGTTACGCATGAGCCCTGACAAACCCCATTATTGGTTTCACCGCTGGCAGCATATTTATATTTGGGCTTTGTACCCATTAACGAGTTTGTTTTGGTTTTTTGTTTTAGATTTTCTAGCCTATTTTAATCAAAAAATTGGCGAGCAAGAATTCTCGCAAAAATACGGCATCAAAGAGTCGGCCATTTTTTGGTTAAGCAAAGTCTTTTATCTGTCTGTGTATTTAGTTATTCCAAGTTACTTTTTAGGCTGGGAAGCTACGCTCATCGGTTTCTTATGCTTGCATGCGGTGATGGGTGTTTTATTTGCCGTGGTTTTTCAGCTTGCGCATGTGGTGGATAAAACGGAATTTCCGCGGCCCGACGAGAATGGCAATTTACCGTATGAGTGGGCCGCCCATCAGCTAGCCACCACAGCGGATTTTGCGCCGAATAGTAAGCTCACTACGTGGTGTGTGGGTGGTTTGAATTTTCAGGTTGAGCATCATTTATTTCCGAGAATCAGTCACATTCATTATCCTGAGTTGCATAAAATTGTGCGCAAAGTGTGCGCGCAAGAAAATACCCTTCATCGAGAGTATTCTTCCGTATGGCAAGCCATTCTTGGCCATGTAAGACATTTGAAGAATATGGGGCAAATTGATTCACGGGTGAATGATGGTTGCTTAGAAAGCTCAAGCAGATTATCTTAGCGCCAATTTATACCCTTTGATTTCACGCTAGGTAGTTGTTTATGGAATATCCTCAGTTTTTAGTTATTGATGCCAGCTCTTACGAGCTAGATGGACATCCCATTGCGATTGCTTGGTCGTTAACCGACGGCACAATTAAGAGTACTTTGATTCAGCCAGAAGAGAACTGGCATGAGTGGGATGCAGGCTTGGAAGAGCTGCATGGCATGACTCAAGAGATTCTTATTCAGTCGGGCGAGCCCGTGTGGGAAGCGGTTAAGGAATTTGAATTTGATTGTGAGAATTCTTATTACTTGGTGCAAGATGCTGAACGTACTATGGAGCTGCTAGAGCGAATGTACGATGCATACGATAAAGAGCCAGGCTCTGACCTTATCGGCATGCACGAGTGGCACCCAAGCGAAACTGAAGAACGCTACCAGATCATGGAAGACCTACGCACCGACCTTGAACTCAATCCACATCGCTGCGAAGACAATGTACGCTTGATGCTAGAAATGTGGGTTCGCGTGAACGCTGCGGAGCAGCGCAGCCCAGCGAACGACTAGCACGAAGTGATAGGCCGGAAACGCGACAGCCCAGCGAACGACTAGCACGAAGTGGCGAACGACTAGCACTTAGCTTTCTATCGCTACAGGGTATGTCGTTTTACGGCACGTCGTAAATACGATCCCTGTAGACTCTCTTCGGGATCCCTCCCTCAGAAGGCCTTAAACGCTATCCCCCATACCGATGCGCAAAGTGCGAAAATTGCCTCTAACTCAACTGCAATCCTACATTTAGACATAATGACGCGCTATCTTTCTTCAAATCTAAATTATTGCTTGAGGCGACGTTTTAGTGTGATTCATTTCAGGGACGTTCACGCCGCATGGATGCGGGGGTCGAGGCTCCAGGGAGAGTGAGGCACGAACGATGGATTCACGCCGTGCCCAGAAAAGAATTACCTAATACAGCGCGTAAAAAGATTACGGCTAAAAAAGAGTAAAAGTTAAGAGTTAACAGCTACCAGCTCATCAACTCTTTCACAAACGGTTTCGTCAGCTTACGCTGTGCAGAAAGCGACGCTTGATCAAGCTCCGCCAATAAATCAAATAAACCCGCCATATCGCGCGGACCACGAGTCAAAATATAACGCGCAACCTCTTCACTCATATTCAAACCACGAACACGAGCGCGCAATAACAACGCCTTCAACTTATCCTCATCTTCCAACGGCTCAAGCTGATAGGTAATACCCCAGCTTAAACGCGAGGTTAAATCAGGCAACAAAATGCCGTTATTACGAGGCGCATCGCTCGCCGCAACCAACATACGCGAACCCGCATCACGCAAACGGTTAAACAAATGAAATAACGCTTCTTCCCACTCAGGTTTGCCCGCAATCGCCTCAATATTATCCAAAGCAACCAACTGCAAAACCTCTAAATCTTCAAATACCGCCGGATCATAAGCAACCAGTTCATCCAACGGCAAATACACCGCCTTATGACCTAAGCCCTCAGCATAATGACACGCAGCCTGCAGCAAATGGCTACAACCTACACCCTCACTGCCCCACAAATAAATAAACGGCTCACCGCCTTCACGCCACTGATCCTGAACAGAATAAACCACCTGCGCATTCGGACCGGCAAAATAATTAGCAAAGCGAGCATCGTCTCTCACCGAAACCGATAACGTTAACTGCTCTGCTTGGGCTTCAATAGCCATTTAGGAGTCTCCTAGCTTAGCGCCTACTGCGCCCATTCAAATTCTTTTTCTTGTAATGAAATCAGCTTCTTATCCAAACGAATAATACGCTGCACCTTAGCCCAATCGCCCTCAAGGCTTAAATAGAGCTCCAAATTATCTCTATCTACCTGAGCAACTTCAACATTACGAACACCCGTAATGCTGTTCAAATACGCCAAAACACGAGAATAATCGGTAAAATCTTTTACCTTGCTAATTACAACACGAATTCCCTGTCGATGATCAATACTGCTTGGCTTAATTGCAAAACGATCAGAAAAATATTTACTCAACTGCGCCGCAACCAAAATCAACGCGGCCTGAGGAGTCTCCCCAGAAGTAGACAACGGCAAAGACTCACCAGCATTCAAGAAAATACCCTCATACTGCCAAGCACCTTCCGACGATTGATTCAAACGCCCCGCCAAAACCGCATCCGCCTGATAGCGCTCAGACGCCTGCTTAATAGACTCAGGGATTAACCACCACAGCTGCTCAATCGTCAATGCCGAACTGTCTTCTAAATCGACCGTAGGCCACAAAACAGGCAAACCACGCTCCGCAAAAACACGATCAAAACGCCCTTGCCATTGTGGCAAATTGTTAGAAACAATCGTGCGCTCTTCCGTTGTTGAAGGTTCAATTGCCAACCAATTCAATAATAGCGGTCTATTTTCACCCCAAATAGGTGCAGACGCGCGCTTCAACAAAGGCACAACCAGCGCTTTACTGAACCAAGCTTGTAAATATATTTGATCATCACCCACATCCGACTCATAGCTAAACCCGCGCAAATAACGCTGAGCATCCGCACTCGCCGCTACCAATGTTGGGTTTTCTAAAATACTATTATCGCCAGAAACCTTCACCAGCAACTGCTGAAAAGCCCACTGCACGCCCTGATTTCGACTCTCTGTCGTTTGGTCATCAACCGCAACACTCACCCGATAAAGATCCGAAACCTTAACCGCATAACTATTAGCACTAACAACACTCATCACCAAAAATAGACACAAGACACTAAATCGCACTAAAAATCCCTGCCATAACAATAAATAATGTCGCTATTGTGCCACTCCATCACACAAGGAGCCAGCCAAACCACAATTACAAAAGAAATACTCTACAATATCCGTGCACAGAGAGAGACAAACAGGTAGAATATGCCGCCTAAAATTCCCACATTTAGTCAACTTTTTAGCCACGCGATTTAGCCAAACTAAGAACTACTAAATGCCACAAGCGAACGACGAGACGTAAACTAATGAGCGATCAAAAATCCTTAAGTTACAAAGATGCTGGCGTAGATATTGAAGCCGGCAATGCACTAGTTGAACGAATTAAAGGCGTCGCAAAACGTACTCGCCGTCCAGAAGTGATGACAGGCCTAGGCGGCTTTGCATCCTTATTCGAACTGCCACAAGGCTACAAGCAACCGGTATTGGTTTCTGGTACAGACGGCGTAGGCACAAAATTACGCCTAGCCATGGACATCGGCAAGCACGATACCATTGGTATCGACCTTGTTGCGATGTGCGTTAACGACCTAATCGTTGGCGGCGCAGAACCATTATTTTTCCTAGACTATTACGCAACCGGCAAATTGAACGTTGATATCGCAGCAGACGTTGTTAGCGGCATCGGTGATGGTTGTGAATT
>CAWVSY010000070.1:0-16634 GCA_963933055.1 uncultured Oleispira sp. | reverse complement strand
AAAATAACGCTAAAAATAAGGTTCAGTCGATTCAAAACAACGTATTCATTGTTGAAGTGAAACAAGTTCGAAAGCCTCTTGACTCTGCTTGTCGACGTTTTATGAAACAACACAACCATAAAGAAATTAACTTTAGCAAATACTGTATAGGAAGCCTGCTTACCACAGAAGATCAGAGCAACTCAGAACCGTTAAAAGCAAACAACTTTAAGCATATTTTACGAAAACTTAACGACTTAAATAGACAGCATTAATCGCCACAACATCACTCAGCGATCAATTTTATTTAAACACTCAATTTCACTAAAAAAATAAAAAGGTTAAATACAACAATGGAATTAACTCTCGGTACCGACTTCATACTGCGCTTATTAATAAATACCCTTGCGAGCGTGCTATTAATACGTTTTTGCTACTATAAATTCTCCCAACATAGAGCCAACGCATCTTCTTTTATACTCTTTGGAATGGGTGTTTTTTTAGTTACTTTTTTACTGCATACCGCAGACGTTTCAATGGGGTTCGCATTTGGATTATTTGCCGTATTCTCAATGCTTCGTTACCGAACAGAGTCCATTAGCATCAAAGAAATGACCTACTTATTTCTAGTGATCGCAATCGCGCTATTATCAGCCGTAAGCACCATGTCCCCTTATGAGCTATTAATAATCACCTTATCCATGTGTGCCATAACTTACCTACTAGAAACTAACTTTTTAATGCCGTCTCTGGATGAGCTAGAGATTGATTACGAAAAAATAGAAAACATTAACCTCTCTCGCCGTGAAGCACTCATCGAAGACATACGCATCAGAACAGGGCTCAATGTTCTGCAAGTAGAAGTATTAAACATAGATTTCCTTAGAGATAGCACTCGTTTGAAGATTCTTTTTTCTCCGACCGATAAGAAAATAGGCGATAAAAAAATAAACAATGAAGAACTTAAGCATAATGCGTAATTTTATAATAACCATGATGGGCCTGATGAGCTTTTTAGCTCACTCAATCGAAGATAAGCAAAGCTCCCCTTCAAAAAAGAGCAAGGCTACATTCAACATCGATGGCTACTTAATGCTAGATCATGATAATTATTCACCCTTCTATGACAAAAATAGTGAAGAGTATCAGCACAAAACTGAAATACGCCGTTCTAAGATTGGCATCACGGTAAGGCCAGATAAATACATAAAGAGCAAGCTTCAAATTAAATACGCTAGAAGCTTTGACGATGAGAGTAAGCTAACCCTCGGCGATGCTTACCTTCGAGTTGAAAATCGTCAAAGCATGGGTTTTCAAATTGGGCACATGAAAGAACCTTTTGGTTTAGAGCAGCAAACCAGTTCATCAGAACTCATTTCGATAGAGCGCTCATTGCCTTCTGCTGTGTTTTCTCCTAGCAGAAGCTACGGTATACAGATAGATCAAAAAGATAAATTCTATACTGTCGCAGCAGGCTATTTCATTAATCGTGCAACGGATGAAGAGTTTGCACTGACGCACTTTGATTTGTCTAAAAAAAAGGATGAAGATACAGAAGCCGTGACGATGAGGGTCACAATGGCGCCCATAAGAAACAAAAAGACGACCTTGCATATAGGAAGCACGTTATCGAAGCGCTGGCTGAATGGCGAAAAAATTCAATATAAAAGTAACGCTGAAGTAAATACTGGAGACAGTATCGTAAGAGGCCCTAGATTCTATGCGAAGCAAAGTATGATTTATCAAATGGACTTGGCTCTGCATAGAAAGAATCTATTAATGCAGGCAGAGTTTTTCTCTAATACGCTGCAGCAAGTTGACGATAATAACTGGCACTTTTCCGGCGCCTACTTTCAAGCTAGCTATAAAATCCGGGGGGATTATCGATATAAAAAAGGGGAGTTTAAGTCATCGAATGATGACAAACGAATGGCGATTGAAGGGGTGATTCGCCACTCTTATCTAAATTTAGAAGATAATAATATCGGCAGTAAAACATCGTCAAGCTTAGTCGGTATCAATGTTCACATTAACCATCACTTCAAAATAATGATGAATATGAGTACACCATGGGTAACTGGCGATACTACGAATACTCATCAAACCGGACGCGCATATTCACTGCGCGCCCAATTAAGGTTTTAAGGAACTAATGAAAATAATTAAATTTCAAATCTAAGATGAGGTTTAGCATCACGGCTAAAATCTACTTTTGGCTTACATAATAATAAACGCGAAGATTTAATCTCCTTCTCTTCTACCATGTATTTTTTGAAATTAATGGCTCTTTGCACAGAAATTGATATCAGCTTTTGAATGTCTTCTGGGCTTCCGATGCTATCGCTACTTTCTTTTTCAATATCGGCAGCACTCGCAACGCCGCATAATCTAACATGAAAATCGGGCTTTTCTTTTAGCAATGCGGCAAAGTCCGATAAGAATTCTGCTTGATCTTCAGGTACCTCAACTTCGGTTGCCGGATATTCTAGGTCATTAATTTCTATTTTTAACAAATATTCATCAGCAGCCATAACGATGTTCACCAAACCAGAATAGGGAATTAACGTCATGGTAAGATATTCTTTAGCACCAGCAATGGTTGCTCGCTTCACGACCAACGCTAGAAATCCAGACAAACCAAAAGAAGGACTGCTCGTATCCCCCGATAGCGGCAAATCAAGGTCTACATTGCCATCGCTGTCTTTCAGCATGCCTAAGGCAAGATTAAAAGGAATTGAACTTGCTTCATTCAAGCTGCCTGATTCAGGATTATCAATCGATGTTAAATTTATCCCTCTTAGCAATATTTCTGCCTTACCATCAATTTTCGTTCCTGTAAGCTTTACTTTCATATCTAAATCTAAGTGGCCGCTGTCTATTTCATAGCCCAAAGCCTGTTTGATATAACCTGACAAGTCGGTTAATTGGACTTCTTTTATGTGAGTAGTTGCATCGTATACCGGGACTTCAAGAAATGGTTTGGCATCAATTTTAATATCAAAATTATCGTATTGATCACTTTTTCCTTTAATTGTAATAACAGAGTTTAAGTTTGGCTGTTGATTATCAAATGGGCCAGCAGATACTTCGGTAAGAAAAATCGTGCGTCGATAAATAGGAGAGACACTAGAATCTAGAAAATAAATTTCAGCGCTATCCGCTATTCGAAACTCATTCAGTTTTATCTTAAATACTTTCTCATAGGCGGCGGGTATAGATTCACCCTCTTGGGCATGAATCTCGTTAGCACTAACGTCCTCTATCACGCCAGTATCTTCTACTGCCCTAGCATCAACGGCTACCTGTTCTTCTGCTTTTCCATTGAGTGCTGTCGACAAGCCAGCAATAGAGAGAATGAGATTTTTTAACAGCTTATTTTCATCGATCTGAGCATTCGCTTTCAGCCCATGAAGTTCGATTGCATTAATAGCCAGAGAATCATTATTTAATACAATGTGATTAATATTTAATGCGGTGAATTGGCTCAACGCTGGCAAAAGACTCTCGGTATCATCTGAAAAGAAAGTCTCCAAAGTAGCCACATTATCAATAGCCACCTCATAATGCCCTTCTTTTGTACTAAGGCGAACTTTATCAAAATTCATTTCTTTCATAGACACTAAAACTTGGTCTTTGCTTTCATTATGAATATTGAGCCCTTGAAGTATCAGAGCACTTTCACCTGATATGTGAGCCGCTGTATCTGATTGAACAACAATATTAAACAGTTCGCTTTTGAATTCATACTTAGCTAATGAGAGATGTATATCATTTTTTTTCGCAACCAGATTTTTCGTTTCAACATTAAGATCGACGACATCGACATTAATTGAGCTCGGAACGATATTAATTTTGTGTTTGGCATGATAACTAACAAGACCTTCTAAACCCGTAATATTCGGCGTAGCTAAATGGCTAAATTTATTAATATCAATATCTTCAATTTCAGTTTCAAGGTTTATCGTGCCTAAGAAATTCTCCAGTGATGCATTAGCAGAGATAGAAACTTTTGCGCCTTCTACATCAGCATCAAGAGTGAATGCAAACTCCTGCATTTTTTGCGACGCGAGAACGTCATCAATCGTAAGTTTATCAACCGCCAACTGATGACGTTGATTAGTCTCAATAACTTCAATTGTTGAGTTGCGTAATGTCATGTTCGTCATCAGTAACTGTAATACATTATCACTAGAAATCGCTGTTTTTTCAGTCTCCGTTGTTTTTTCAGACGTAGGAATTGAAATACCCGCAACAGTTAATAAATTGCTATCATCTTTCACTTGTTTATTAATAAGCAGATATAAGCCATCAATATCAAATTCAGTTATGTCGATCTGTTCAAACAGCAATCGGTAAGCTGAAACTTGCAACGTTAACGCAGACAGTTCTAATACTTTTTGAGGGCTACCTTCTGGAATGCTATCATCTGTACTACTATTATTTATAGCATCAGCATTTACAGAGCTAATAGCTACATCATGAATAGTCAGCTTTGATAAAAAAGGGTTGTATCGAATCGACGATTCATCCGCTAATTGAAGCTGATGCACTGCAAGATACTGAGAAATATAATAGTGAGCAGCATAAGGGGAAAAAACCCAAATTAGTGCATAAAGAGTTATTACTAATATGACGGCAAATTTAGCCATATTTTTCAGAAAACCAAGCATTGAATTATTCCCTAAAGCGATATAATGACGACATTGATGAAGAAGCCACATTATATCTGCGAGCTTAATATTTCGATAGCAGTATAATAATATATAAGATATTTACCGAGAGCCAACACATGTCATTTGAACATTTATTAACTGAAGCTCAAAAAGCTGACGTATTATCAGTCGATTCTAGCTGGGGCCAAGGCAGAACATTATTTGGTGGATTATCGGCAGCATTAGCGTTAAGTAATATTCGCCAACATATTGAACCTAACCGCTCACTGCGCTCTTTAGGCATTAATTTCAGTGGACAAGCTCTCGCTGATACAGAGTTCAGTTTGCAGCAACAAGTCTTATCAAATGGAAAATCAATCAGCCAAGTTAACGGGCAACTTTTACAAAACGACCGCATAGTTACTCAAGTATGTGCTTGTTTTGGTGATGATCGTGAATCGACTATTAGCGAAATTCATCCAGTAATAGCCTTACCTGAACTAGGGTCAAATCAACGTTTAAACTACATTAAAGGGCTGACCCCTGAGTTTGTACAGCATTTTGAATTTGAATATACCAAAGGGCAATTTCCTTTCAGTAACAGCCCTTTCAACGAACTCGCTGGCTGGGTTCGTTTCAAAGAACCTGGAAGTACATTCACAGAAGCCCACCTGATTGCACTGATCGATGCTTGGCCTCCGGTTATTTTGCAGAAACTAAAAAGTTTTGCGCCATGCGCAACAGTCAGCTGGAATGTTGAAATCGTGCAGCCGTTATCAAACCCGTCTTTATTCACAGGGGATTGGATTTACTATGATGCTGAAATAAAACAAGCCCAACAAGGCTATGCTCATACTGAAGCCAAGATATACAATGCTGAGGGTATTTTATTAGCGCTCAGCCGCCAACTCATCGCTGTTTATGATCAATAATACTTTAGTACGAGTAGTACGCGCTTTTCTGCTGCTACTCGGCCTTTATTCGGCACCTATAATACTTGCGAACGATAAGGTCGTTCATTTAACCTCGCTAGAGTGGCCGCCTTATTCAAGTAATTCCCTGCCCCAACAAGGTGCCGCTACTGCCATTGCAACAGCCGCTTTTGCAAGCATGGGTTATCAGCTGAAAGTTTCTTTCTTTCCATGGAGTCGCGCAGTTGCATTCAGTAAAGAAAATAATGAATACATAGGGTATTTCCCTGAATATTATTCTGCCGAAAATGCTAAGTCATTTATCTATTCAAAAACCTTTGCCTCTGGCCCTCTTGGATTTGCAGAACGAAAAGATAAAAGTTTTTATTGGAATACTCTTGAAGAACTCGCGCCTTATCAAATAGGCGTTGTGCAAGATTATATCAATACTGAAAAACTGGATGAAATGGCCAGAAAAAAACAGCTAAAAATTTCCACAACGTTAAATGATACAACCAATTTAAGAAAGCTGATGAGTGGCAGAGTTGACTTAGCCGTTATCGATAAAAATGTTATGCAGTATTTATTCAAAACAGAATGGAGCTTGGTAAACCAACGCGATCAGGTTCAATTCAATCAAAAAATATTAGCAGAAAAGAATTTGTACCTTTGCTTCAATAAAAGTGAAGAAGGAAAGCGAATGGCCGAAATTTTCAATCAGGGGCTTGCTAAAATAGATGCCGCTGCAATACTCAAGCAGCATCTATAACGATAGCCGTATTAGTACTCTTTAAATTGAGACTTTAAATCGTCAATACTTCCAATATCAATTCCTAAGTCATTAATCAGACCATTACCCAACCCATAAACAAAGCCGTGTAGAAAAAGCTCTTGGCCTTTTTTCCAAGCATCACGGACAACGGTTGTACGAGCAAGGTTGCGTACCTGCTCCATCACGTTCAGCTCACACAGACGATCTTTTGCGTCATCAGGTGATAGTGCAGAAAGCTCATCCATATGCTTATAATGAACATCTTTCACATGGCTCAACCAATTATCAACAAGGCCATGACGAGAATTATCATAAGCCGCGTGCACACCACCACAACCATAATGCCCCGTTACTATGATGTGCTTAACGCTCAATACCTCAACGGCAAATTGCACCACCGATAAACAATTTAAGTCAGAGTGAATTACTTGATTGGCAACATTTCGATGAACAAAAACCTCACCAGGCATTAATCCAACAATTTGATTAGCAGGAACTCGACTGTCTGAACAGCCGATCCATAAATATTCAGGATTCTGCTGCTTACTTAGGTTAGCGAAAAAATCAGGATTCTCACGACTTACTCTTTCTGCCCACTCTTTATTGCTGTTTAACAAACGATTCAATGTTGACATAAATGGCTTCTACTTCTAATTAATGGACGCAGCACCTGCAGTCAGGCTAGCAAATTTTTTATTCCGATCTCTAAAATTATTACTTTCGTTATTACCAAATAATGTTCGCCACAGCCAACCACTTTCAAGCGTATCGCGACACTGAATAAGTTGCCTATTGTACATATTGGCACGCCGTTCTACTTTACGGCTAACATCAATCAACCAAGGTTTATTAGCATAGGTTCCTTTTAAATACCCACCGGCACCTTCGTGGTAAGCAAGATATAAGCGATAAGCATCGTGTTTTTTAACGCCTGTTCGCTTGCTGGTTTGTGCGTTGTACCAACCGATGAAATCGACTGCATCAACAAAATCATCACGATCAGCACTCCATTGCCCTGTGTGTTTTTGATACTCAAACCAAGTGCCATTCAACGCTTGAGTATAGCCATAAGCGGTAGAAGGATAAGAGCCTGGGAATATCCATAAAAACCACTCTCTTGGCGGTCTTGCATCTTCAATAAATTTTGACTCTTGGTGTATAAATGCCATTGTCACACCAATGGGAATGCCATGATTTTTTTCCGCTTGCTTCGATGCGCTGTACCAATCGTAATATTCATCAAAAATATCACACACATTTTCAACATTCTGAGGAGGCGTCGTCGCACAGCCCACCAGTAAGATTAAAAGAGAAAGCGCAATGCCAAACCTAAACACCTTCAACCTCATGATGACGCAGCAAATCAATAAAGCCCGCCTCATCTAAAACCTCAACCCCTAAGCCTTCTGCTTTGGTCAGTTTCGAACCTGCTTTTTCACCGGCGACTAAGCAATCCGTTTTGGCTGATACACTTCCCGTCACCTTAGCACCCAATACCTGCAAATAAGCTTTAGCATCATCTCGGCTCATTTCAAATAAAGTCCCAGTAATCACATACACCTTACCTGCAAGTGGTAAGCCTGCTACTTCAGAGGCTGAAACGGGCTCATGCTCTGGCCAAGATAAACCCGCGTTAATTAACTGCTCGATGATCGTTTGATTATGCGGTTCAGCAAAAAATGATAATAGATGCTTAGCAACAATTAACCCCACATCAGGAACTGCTAGCAAGGTTTCTTCATCGGCATCTTGTATACGCTTTAGAAAACCAAAATGATCGGCTAAGTTCTGCGCGGTGGTAACACCAACTTCACGGATACCCAAAGAATATAAAAAGCGCCCTAACGTTGTTTTTTTAGCATTTTCTAATGCGGTTAATAATTTACTGGCGGATTTCTCTGCCATGCGCTCTAAATTAGCAACATCTTCTAGCTGTAAATGAAATAGATCATCAAATGATTTTATTAAGCCCGCATCGACTAACTGTTCGACTAACTTATCTCCTAGCCCATCAATATCAAGTGCTTTACGAGAAGCAAAATGTTTAATGGCTTCTTTACGCTGAGCACCACAATACAAACCACCACTGCAACGTGCGACGGCTTCACCAGCAATCTTTTCAACATGCGATTCACATACCGGACACGTCAACGGCATAACAATATCCGTTACATCATCAGGGCGGCGATCTATAACCACAGAAACAACTTGAGGAATAACATCCCCCGCACGTCTAATAATAACGGTATCGCCGACCTTTACCCCTAAACGAGCAATTTCATCCATGTTATGCAAGGTCGCGTTACTTACCATAACACCTGCAACGTGTACCGGTTTTAGACGTGCAACAGGCGTCAGCGCACCTGTACGCCCTACTTGAAAATCAACACCTTCTAACAATGTCATTTCTTCTTGAGCAGGAAATTTTGCAGCAATTGCCCAGCGCGGGGCGCGAGCGACAAATCCTAATTGCTGTTGAATATCGAGGTCATTAATTTTAAAAACGATGCCATCAATATCATAATCTAAACCATCACGCTTTCGGCCCATATCGGCAAAATAATCAACACACGCTTGAATGCCTTCAACAACGGCCATGTCGTTATTAATTTTTAAGCCCCAATGCTTAATTTTCTGCAAAATATCACTGTGCTTATTGGGTAAAATAAAATCTTCTGAAACAATACCAATACTATAAGCACAGAACTCCAACGGGCGTTTAGCCGTGATACTTGAGTCTAATTGACGCAAAGAACCCGCTGCCGCATTGCGGGGATTAGCGAAAACTTTACCGTCATTTTCACGGGCATCTTGATTGAGTTTTTCAAAACCTGCTTTCGGTATATAAATTTCGCCACGCACTTCTAAGCGCTCAGGAAAATCATCACCTCGTAATGAAAGAGGCACATTTTTAATAGTACGAACATTCAGTGTAATGTTTTCTCCCGTTGCACCATCACCCCGAGTAGCGGCCTGAACCAGTTGTCCATTTTCATAAAGAATACTCACCGCCAAACCATCAAGCTTTGGCTCGCAGGCAAATTCAAGCTCGCTATCAGCGGAGTAGTTTTTCAGCCTAGTGGTTTTTAGGCGGTCTTTTACCTTACGATTAAAATCAATTAACTCTTCGTTATTCATCGCGTTATCAAGGGATAACATAGGCATTTCATGAGTGATTTGAGAAAAACTTGCTAAAGGAGCAGCCCCAACTTTCTGGGTAGGTGAATCTGCACTAACGCTTTCTGGATATTCTTTTTCAAGGGCTTCTAATTCACGATACAAACGATCATATTCCGCATCCGGAACGGTAGGTTCATCCAATACATAATATTGGTGACTGTAGCTATTCAACTGCTCTCGCAATGTGGAAATACGCTTTGTGATGTCAGCGGTGATCGTCATAAATTTAAATACTGCATTGAATACTGTTAATAATACAAATGTACATTGTTGTTACTTTTTGCCTGTAAGTCTCTGCTTACGAACATAATCTCGAACCTGCTGACGATTATGTTCTATCGTCTGCAACGCCATGATGCTATGAGTTTCATCATGAACATCGCCGCCAAGGTTACGTGCGATCACCGAGGCCATTTCGGTCATGGCTTCAAACGCATCCATCGCTTTTTTAGGCCCAGGCAAGCTCATAAATAAGCTCAACCCATGGATACGTTCATGCAATAAAGTTTCAGGATTAAACACACCAGGGCTGAATGAATTAGCCATAGAGAACTGCACACTGCCGTCGCCATTCTCTTGTTCAAAGCGGTGGAAAATTTCTTTTTCACCGTGGCGTAAATCACAACTATTTATAAGATATAAAATATCTTCACCACAGAATCCATCAGCATCGTGTGGAACCACATGGGTGACTAATACCAAACTGGCCTCAGGTCGATCAGCCAAGGATTCCGCATTCGGCCCTGGTTTTTTCACCGGGGCATATGCCGCTTGCGCCATCATATCAGCGGCTTCTTGGCGGCCATCATCTTGGCAATAATCATCAGACGGTATTTGTTCTTGTTCGCGAGCCTGCTCTTGCTCGTGTGCAAGTACAGGGGCAGGCTCGGACACATCTTCTGTCCATTGCGATTGATCAAACCTAGGCGAAAGCATACTAGCAATGCCAGCAACGGAAGCTTCAATACCCGCAATATCATCAGACGTTAATTCAATCTCTTCGGTGACGGTATCATTAGCTTCTTTCTGGTCAGAATGTTGGTGCTCTTGAACTTGAGGCTCAACTTCTTCGCCCAGCTCTTCTACATCCATGAGTAATGGAACGTGCTCATCCAAATCGAGTGGCTTTGCTTTCGGAATAAGAGCATCTTCTTTTACTAATGCCGTTGCTAAACCTTCTTCTTGTGCCGATTGAAAAACAGGTTCACTTTCGAGCTGGTCGTTATCAAGCTGGTAACTGTCATGTTGAAAGTCTGGTTCACCAGAATAGACACGTTCTTCATGAAGAGAGTTCTGAATATCCGCAGACAATTCATTTTGAGCATTCTCTTCCATTTTATCGAGTGCCGACATGCCAGAAAGTCCGTCTAGCTGATCACGGAATTTTTTAGCATCCTCTAATAATTCTTCTGCATCAACATCATCAACGACCCGAGCCCCACCATTAGGAAGCTCTGAAGAGAAAGTATCTTCAGGAAATTTAAAATCGCCCTTAACATCTAAGCTAAGCGCATCTTGGCGGGCGCGGCGCATACGGCGAAAACCATCAAATAAAATCCCTAGCATGACTAAAGAGCCAAGAACGACTAAGACCGTGCGTAAATTTAATTCCATTTGATCTCCCCTGTGCTGACTTGCCACATTATAGTTTGCATCGCATTTTCCATAATATTTTTTGCTTCTACACAATTATTTTCAATGATCATGCTTCAACCATTTTCGTGGCTTCTTCAATATCAACCGATACTAAACGAGAAACCCCTGGTTCATGCATGGTGACACCCATTAACTGATCAGCCTTTTCCATGGCAATCTTGTTGTGGGTAATATATATAAATTGTACTTTTTCAGACATCGCTTTTACCAAACGTGCATAGCGCCCAACGTTGGCATCATCAAGTGGCGCATCAACTTCATCCAGCATACAAAAAGGTGCAGGATTTAATTGGAAAATAGAGAATACCAAGGCAATGGCCGTTAATGCTTTTTCTCCACCCGATAGCAAATGAATCGTACTGTTCTTTTTACCTGGAGGCGACGCCATAATAGAAACCCCTGCATTAAGCAGATCATCGCCCGTCAATTCTAAACTTGCATGACCACCACCAAATACCTTTGGAAACAGTTCCGCTAAACCTGAATTTACTTTATCAAATGTTTCTTTAAAACGTGTTTTTGTTTCACGATCAATTTTATGAATAGCATTTTCAAGGGTTGCTAGCGCTTTCTCTAAATCTTCATGCTGAGCATCAAGGTATATTTTGCGTTCAGACTGAATTTTATATTCATCAATAGCGGCTAAGTTGATTGCCCCCAAACGGCGTATACGTTCAGCGATGCGTTCAAGTTCTTCACTCCACAATTGGATATCAGCTTCTTCTGGCAAGCTTTCTAAAACCCCTTCAAGGGTGAGATCATCTTCCACCAGCTGCTCGACCAAACTGCTTCGACGAATCTCTAAAGACTGTGTCTCCATTCGGACTTGTTCTAATTTCGTACGTAAATCTAAGCCCGCTTTTTCTGCTATCGCTCGGTCCTTTTCGAACTGTCTTAATTCAGCATCAACGGCTTCCAGCTCACGACGCGCATCACTCATAATCTGTTCTGCATCAAGACGCTTTTCTAACAGCTCTTCTAACTGCATTTTTAATTCTTCAAGATCCGAATCATGGTCACGATTTTGATTTTGTTGAATTTGAGACTTTCGTTCTTGGCTACGTTGCATTTGCTGATGCAAACGCTCTACCGCTTGTGACAAACTTTGCTGCTGATTGCTGAATCCTTGATGACGCAATTGCAATTGATGCGCTTGATCTTTTTCTTGTCGTGCTCTCATACGAGCATTTTCAATACGGGTTGTTGTATTCTCACGCTCCGATTGCAAGCGACTGCGCTCGTCGGCATCCTGATCCATATTTTCCATGGCTTCTTGCCATTGAATACGGGCCTCAGCAATTTGTTCGCGTTCGAGCACTTGCAGCTCATTCACTTCTGCCAGTTCATTATTAATTTTATCGGTGCGTAATGCTAATTGCTCAGCACGCGCCTGTTTACCAGACAATTGAGACTGAAACTCGGACAGTTGACGAGCAAAGGCCGTCATTTCTTTTTGCTGAACTTCACGCTGCTGCTCTAAATTACGCAGTTTCAGCTGTTCCGCATCAAGATCAACTTCCCACTCTTCAACACTAATGTCTAAATCTTCAAAGCGTATTTCAAGCTCTTCTAACTCTTGCTGTCGTGCCAGAATACCGCCATTGCCTTCACCATCCTTAGCAACTCGAAGCCAAGATTTACCCAACCACAAGCCTTCTGGCGTGATGATTGACTCACCATCGGATAACTCACTACGACGAGACATAGCCATCGATAAATTGTCAGCCGTTTGCACTGAGCCTAATAACGAACTGACGTTTTCATCACCACTGACTTTCGCCGATAATACGTTATTACCCGCTAAAGCGATGCCTTCTTGCTGTTTATCGGCCCATAAAATAACTTCCCCATCTTTCAGCCCATCAACCCAGTGTTGCACTGGATCAAGATCATCAATAATCACGGCCTGCAGATAATTACCCATCACCATTTCAACGGCTTTTTCCCAACCGCTTTCAACATGAATTTTTTCGGATAATCGAGCCTTACGAGATAACTGGTGGCTTTCTAACCAATGACTAACCGCCGTATTACCTTCGCCTTTTGCCGCTTGCTGCAATGCTTCAAGCGAAGCTTTACGACCTTGAACTTGTTGCAGTTCACTTCGGCCTTCGTCCAGTTTTCGACGCAGAGTTTCAATATTTTCACGCTGCTGATTAACGTGTTCGCCAAAGTTATCACCAACCGTTTGTTGCTCTTCAAGCTGCATTTCATGTTCTGAAATTTGTTCTTGTAAGAATAAGATTTCTTCCGCTTCGGGGTTTGAAGTCAGCTGACGTTTTTCTTCATCTAAACGCTCAATACGCTGCTGTAATCGCGTGAGCTGCTGCTCTAAACTCTGAATGCGACTTTGTGCAACTTCTGCTTGCCTAGCGGGGGCGCTGGCTTTTTGCGTAAATTCGTCCCAACTGCGTTGCCAAGCTTGCATGGCCTCTTCAGCAATGATTAGTTCTTCGCCAGCGGCTTCTTCACCCGCCAGTAAAACTTCAAGCTCTGGCTCTAGCATCATCAACTCTTCGTTAACGTCTTCAAGCTTTAACTGGTCTTCTTCTAAAGCACGCTGAGTTTCTAAAATACCTTTTTCAGTTTCAGCCAAATCTTGCGACAGCTGTAAACTCATTTGCGCCTGGTGCTCTAGCTTTTGTTCATGGCGTGCTATTTGTGCACCTACTTCATAATATTTGGCTTGTGCACTATTAAAAACCTCAGTTCGCTCATGATGGCTTTCTCGACGCTCTTCGATCGCGGTATCAGCCGAGGTTTGCTGCGCCATTTTGCCTTCAAACTGGACATCGAGTTCAGCTATTTCTAATTCACGCTTACGATAATCAACATCCAATACTTTCCATTTCAGGGCCTGAAGTTGTCCTTTCTTTAAGCGCTCTTCAGCTTTATATTCTTTGTACTTTTCGGCGGCTTGAGCCTGGCGATGCAGATGCGCTAGTTGACGCTCCATCTCATCACGTATGTCTTGTAAACGTTCAAGGTTTTCATTTGTACGACGCATGCGATTTTCAGTTTCACGGCGACGTTCTTTGTATTTTGATATCCCTGCGGCTTCTTCAATAAAAACACGCAACTCTTCTGGCTTTGATTCAATTAGGCGTGAAATCATACCTTGCTCGATGATCGAGTAAGAACGAGCGCCTAAACCTGTGCCTAAGAAAATGTCGGTAATGTCTTTACGACGACACTTAGTGCCATTGAGGTAATAAGTTGACTGACCTTCACGGGTTACTTGGCGACGCAAAGCCACTTCCGAAAACGCAGCGTATTCTCCACGCAGCGTGCCGTCACTATTATCAAAAATTAGATCAACACTGGCTTTACCAACGGGCTTGCGTTGAGCAGAACCGTTAAAAATAACGTCTGTCATCGAATCGCCACGAAGATTCTTAGCGGAGCTTTCACCCATAACCCAGCGTACTGCATCAATCGTATTTGATTTTCCACAACCGTTTGGACCCAAGATACCCGTCATATTTGTTGGAAACGGTATATAAGTTGGGTCTACAAACGATTTAAATCCTGCCAGTTTGATGGCCTTTAGGCGCATAACCTGTCTATCCTAATTAATTATTTTTTATTCTATTATTGATTGGCTTTAAGAGCAGCCAATACCAATATTAATTGGTGATCAAAATATTCTTTAACAGCCGCAGGCAATAAATCAACTTTTCGCTGCGTAACGCCTGTCATCAAGGCCGAAAAAAAGACCAGTGCGGCCTGTCCATCATTAGGCTTATAGCGTTGAGCCAAAGCATAACAACGATGCACTGCTGGCTGCATATTAACCAACAGTTCGTGCAAATATTCATTACGCGCGAGCGGATAAGCCATGCTCAATAATCCAAAAACTTGCGACATAAATTCTTCACGATTTTCTTGATTTGCCATTCCTTGCAACAAAATCAAATGCTGAACCAGCTTATCTAATTCACCATCTTTCCAGCGCTGGGCCACTAATACTGCGAGACGTGTCACCAAAACACCAAAAACATCAAATAAGTTTTCAACAGACTCGGCATTAATCTCTGCCACCATGGCACCGCGTCTTGGAATAATATCAACCAGATGTCTTCTTTCCATTAAAAGCAGCGCTTCACGAACAGAGCCTCGGCTGACATCCAGCTCTTCGACAACCTTGAGTTCTTGAATGCGCTCATTAGCAATCCGTTCACCAGAAATTATTTGATTCGCGAGGTGTTGAGCAATTTGCTCAGCCATGCTTTTAGGCGCATTAAAACTCATGAGGTCGACTACTTATCCTGCATCTATATGAAAAAACACTAAGTCTACCACAGCCAGTTAGCCCTGAAAGCCTTAACTCAAGCCCTTTTACACTATTTTTCTTAAACGGCAATAGCGCTTGGGGTCACATCAAAAACCCAACCAAATGGTGTGGTTTTGGTTGTTTTGTAATCCAACTGCAATTTTCTTCGGATATCACTTGCAAAAACGGTATAGAAAAGATACTTTTGTCCTACAATCCAACAAAATAACAATAATTGGAAATGAATACTAGGAGTAAAATATGAACTCAACGACCCTACCCGCAAGCAAAGACCTTGATTTTATTATTAAAATCAAAAAATACGCTTACCTACTCGTCACATTACCCTCACTCATCCTATTAGCGTCTGTCTGGCTTGGTGAACAATATGGCTATAAAGATCTATTTGCCTTTACGACCTTAGTCTTTGTCTTTGTACTAGTTCCTATATTGGATCACTTGATCGGCCAAGATCCGGTAAATCCGGATGAAGAAACTCAAGTTCCTGAGTTATCAAAAGAGATTTTTTACAGAATCCTCACCCTACTGTGCCTTCCTATGCAGATTGCGACCATCCTCTACGGAGGACATATTTTAATGTCCGCAGACATGAGCTGGATCGGCCAACTAGGCTGGATTCTTTCGGTTGGGACGGTTGGGGCAATTGTTGCTATTAACGTGGGTCATGAATTAATTCACAAAGATCCGCTTATTGAACAATGGGCAGGCGGCTTGCTGTTTGCTTGTGTAACCTACGGCGGTTTTAAAGTTGAACACGTGCGTGGTCATCACGTTAATGTTTCTACGCCAGAAGATGCATCCTCCTCCCGCTACAAGCAAACGCTATATCAATTTTTACCGCATGCTTACCTGCATAACTTCTTAAATGCTTGGTCACTAGAGGCTAAAAAACTTAAGCGCAAAGGCAAAAGCACTTTCAGTTTAAGCAATGAATTAATTTGGTGGTATGGCATTAGCTTTGTTTTTGCAGGCATCTGCGGAGCGCTTTGGGGATGGGCTGGCATAGGTTATTTCTTTGCCCAAAGTTTTGTTGCTTTTTCATTATTAGAAATTATAAATTACGTAGAACATTATGGCTTACATCGCAGAAAACTAGAAAATGGACGCTATGAACGCACCACCGTTGAGCACTCTTGGAACAGTAATTATTTGCTCACCAATTTGTTTCTTTTCCAACTACAGCGTCATTC
>CAWVSY010000069.1:0-16880 GCA_963933055.1 uncultured Oleispira sp. | reverse complement strand
ACTCAAAAAGCAACCAACTACTGTCTTAAGCATCCCAAATGGAAGCTAAGCCTGCAAACACATAAAATGCTTGGTATAGAATAAATCCAATAATGAAATTATCTGCACTGCTCTCAGCATTACTCGCGCTCTTCATCCTTTCATGCTCAGTCGTCGCAGAAGAGCAGATAGCCGACCCAACTCCAGCTCATCATGATAACGGAACATTCCGTAATCCATACTTACCTGCAGGCTTTAAACCCAGCTTTATCTCTTTTTTAAAAGCACGCCTATTTGATGACATGACTTGGCCCGATGCGCCTGAAAATTACCAAGGTTTTTGGCAACCTGCCAATTTAGAGAAAATACATAATCCTGATTTTGACAAAGCCCAAGCAACTCTTATTGGACACTCCACAGTATTATTGCAATACCAAGGAATAAATATCCTTACCGATCCAATATTTTCTGAACGCTCCTCTTATTCACAAAGCTTCGGACCAAAACGCTTCACACCACCCGCGCTAGAAATAGAACAACTGCCTAATATCGATATTATCGTAATCTCACACAATCATTATGATCATCTTGATGTAGACTCAGTAGAAGCACTGACAAGCTCAACGTTTATAAAAAAAATAAATGGCAAGCAGCCACTCTGGTTAGTTCCATTAGGCTTAAAGAAATGGTTCTCGCAATTTGAAATTACAAATATTCAAGAACTGGATTGGTGGCAAGAGTATAAAGTTGGCGACCTAACGGTTCAGGCACAACCGAGCCAGCACTGGTCACGTCGAGGAATGTTTGATACCAATGAAAGCTTATGGGCATCCTGGGCATTTATTTGGCCAGAAGTTGAACATGCGCCAGAAGGCTTTATAGCATGGTTTGGTGGTGATACTGGCTACAACCCATATCAATTTAAAGAGATAGGAGAAAGACTTGGGAAAGTTGATTTGGCCATGATTCCTATCGGGGCCTATGAACCAAGATGGTTTATGAAAACCCAACATGTAAATCCTGCGGATGCGGTCGAAATTTTCAAAGACATTAATGCGGAATCAGCCTTTGGCATTCATTGGAATACCTTTGTATTAACCGCTGAAGCAGTCGATGAACCTCCAAAAGCCTTAGCCAGAGCCCTGCACAAGAATGGCCTTGATGCAGAGCAGTTTCAAGCGATGGATATTGGTAAGACCTGGTCAGAATAAAAACATCTAATTATGAGTTTCTAAGCCTTAGCAGAAGGCCTAGCACTGACCATTTTATACCAACGAGCTAGATGAGGATGTTTTTCTTCATCAATACGGCGCTTAATAACTTTCGCAAAATCAATGGCACATAAAGCTGTAATATCAGCGATTGAGAATTCATTTCCGGCGATGTATTTAGAATTTGCTAAATGCTTATTCAATTTATGAATGTGTTTATCGGCATCAAGTGCGCTGACTTCTGAGAATTGCTCGACCTGATTAGTAACCGCCTTCCACATAGGATTACCGTGTCTAAATGAAAGAGCAATCGAGTTGTATAGCCCTAATTCAATACGACGATTCCACATTTCAGTTAAAGCTTTTGATTTTGCATCGGTTCCCATCAAAGGGATTTCAGGATAAAGCTCTTCAAAATAACGACTAATAGCCATTGATTCTGTAATCAATTCACCATCATCAAGCTCTAAAACAGGTAAACCACCATAAGGATTGATTTCACGAAATTCATTACTAAAAGTTTCCCCTTTAGCAATATCAACATTAACAACATCAATACCCGCATCTGCATAAGAAAGCCCCTTTTCTGCTAGAAACATCCGCACACGTCTTGGATTGGGAGCCATTTGATAATCATATAATTTCATTACTACTGTCCTTCACTATTAGTCTTTATTATTAGTCCTAGAAAACTAACCTCTTAGAACGGATTGAGCAATCGCTAATTAAGCCCTACTGCATTACCGTTTACTTTATTATCTTATAGAAATTACGTATTTTAGAGTCACTGTACCTCACACTTTAGATATGGTACAAATGTACAACTTAATACCTATTACACAAAACAATAAGAAAAATGACGACACATAATTTCCTCCCTGCTGAGTATTTTCAGCATATGAGCCAAGCGCTCATACAAGCTGGGGTACATAGACCAACACTCATAATTGATAAGCAGCGTTTAGATGAAAATTTAGATGCCTTATTATCGGTTATTGAAACGGGATTCGACTATCGCATTGTCGCCAAGTCATTACCCTCCGTGCCTTTGCTAAAATACATAATGCAGCGCAGCGGCAGTAATCGCCTGATGAGTTTTCACCTACCATTTTTACACCATGTGGTAGAACATATCCCCCAAGCAGACATTTTATTGGGCAAACCCATGCCTGTAGCAGGGGCGAATGAGTTTTATCAATGGCATCAAACCCTCAAGCACACCACCTTCACTCCTAACAAGCAGTTACATTGGCTAATTGATAGCATTGATCGCTTACGACAGTACCAAACATTAACCAAAGAACTGAATTGCTCCCTGAATATTAATTTAGAATTGGATGTCGGTTTACACCGTGGAGGCTTTAATGCCAACAACGAAAAGAATAAAACTGAGCTGATACAAGCATTAGAGATATTAAAAATCGATAAGCGGTTAATACTGACAGGGCTTATGGGATACGAGGCACATGTCAGTAAAATACCCAAAATGATCGGAGGGCCAGAGAAAGCATTCACATGCGCTATGCAAACTTATCGTGAGAGTCTTCAACAAGTTATTAATATTTTTGGCCAACAATTTTGTGATTCATTAATTTTAAATGCTGGCGGAAGCAGCACCTATCCTCTGTATAAAAAATCGGATGAGAAATCAGCATTCATTACCGAACTCGCAACGGCTTCAGCCTTAGTAAAACCAACCGACTTCGATGTTTCTACACTCGAACATCACAAAGCGGCTTGCTTTATTGCCACCCCTGTTCTGAAACTGGTTGATAAACCTGAAATCCCCATGCTGAAAAATGTTTCTAAATTTCTGCATATGCTGGGTGTATTACCTAAGCAAGCTTGCTTTATTTATGGTGGAAACTGGCTCGCATCTCCATGCTTTCCTGCGACGAGTAAACGTTCAAATATTTTTGGCCACTCAAGCAACCAAGAAATGTACGAACTCAATGATGATCATACATTAAATGTGGACGATTATTTTTTCCTTCGTCCTAGTCAAAGTGAGGCTGTCTTTTTGCAATTCGGTGAAATTGCCGTTTATGAAGAAGGCAACATTATTGATTGGTGGCCAGTTTTCCACGCAGACGATAATGAAAAACATACAGCACACCGCAAATTAAATAGCATTAAGGAAAATGTATGATACTTGTTCTTGCCTACCTATTAATTCCTGCATTGATTGTTATTGCATGCCAAAAATTTTCTCTACTTGATAAAGCCGGGGTCGTAGTGCTTTCTTTTGGTTTAGGCATCGCTATTGCTGCGGGCTTAGATTTATCATTTTTTTTCGAAACCAATACGATCACCTCGGTGCAAAAAAATGTGTCTGAAATCAGTATTGCCATAGCCTTGCCACTCTTACTATTCTCGATCAATGTTAAAAGCGCACTGAATATGGCTGGCGATACCTTAAAAGCCATGGGGTTAGCATTATTATCAGTGATTGTTATCAGCACTGTTGGTGCAATTATTTTTAACGATCAAGTAGCCGATGTCTGGCAAGTAGCAGGGATGTCTGTAGGTGCCTATACTGGTGGTGGTCCCAATATGGCAGCGATAAAAACAGCTATTGATGGTAAAGAATCTATCTTTATTACGATGGTAACTTACGATATTTTATTTTCAGCCATATACCTTATTTTTGTCATGACCTTAGGAAAGAAAATATTTGGTTTATTCTTAAATAAATATCAGCCTAATAACAATGATGCAGACATCGGCTATTCTGGCATGGAGCATATGTCTGACGAAACAGCTCATGGCTATAAGAAACTGACCGATATAAATCTTTTACCACAAACGGCAGCCGCATTCTTTTCTTCAATAATCGTTGTGGGTTTAGCGCTATTTATAGCCAGTTTAGTGCCAGAGACTTATGAATCGACAGTCACTATTATTGGTATTACTAGCTTAGGTTTAGCCGCGTCTTTTATACCCAAAATTCGCAATCTAGCCAATAGCTTTCAACTAGGTATGTACCTTATTTTAGTATTCTGTTTTACCACAGGCACAATGACAGATAGCGGAATTTTTACGGACATTGATCTCGGTCTTGCCAGCTATATCAGCTTTATTCTTATTGGCTCGCTTATTATGCAAGCGCTGCTATGCAAACTGTTTAAGATCGATACCGATACCTTTTTAATCACCTCATCAGCGGCAATCATGTCAGTACCTTTTATACCCGTGATTGCAGGAGCCTTGAAAAACCGTGAAATCTTATTACCCGGTTTTGCGGCGGCTATTCTCGGTTATGCCGTGGGAAATTATTTAGGCATTATCGTTGCTAATCTCAGCCGTGCTTTAGTGGGAGCTTAACATCGTCTAAGCGGCATAGACTGCTTTTGAGTGAAGCAGCTTATGCCGTTCCGTTTACTTAGCGTCTAAAATAGCCACAACACCCTGGCCACCAGCAGCGCAGATAGAGATAAGACCACGGCCTTTACCCTTTTCTTCTAGCATCTTAGCCAAAGTAGAAACCAAGCGACCACCGGTTGCGGCAAATGGGTGTCCCGTTGCAATAGAAGAACCATTCACATTCAACTTACTACGATCGATCGATCCCATAGCGCCATCACGGCCTAGTTTTTCTTTACAGAACGTCTCGTCTTCCCACGCTTTCAGTGTGGAAGCAACCACACCGGCAAACGCTTCGTGAATTTCGTAAAAATCAAAATCTTGCAGTGTCAGGCCCGCACGATCTAACATATTCGATACCGCATAAGCAGGTGCCATCAATAGACCTTCAGCATCTTTACCGACAAAATCCACCGCCGCTGTTTCATAAAAAGAAAGATAAGCACGAACAGGTAAATTGTTTTCTTTTGCCCATTCTTCAGACGCTAACAATACGCAAGAAGCGCCATCGGTTAATGCCGAAGAGTTCGCCGCGGTCAAGGTACCCTTGCCTGATTTTTTATCAAAAGCAGGTTTCAACGACGCCATTTTTTCTAAGTTAGGTTCACGCGCTAAGTTATCTTTTTCTAGACCTTGAAAAGGGGTAACCAAATCATCAAAGAAACCACGATCGTATGCCGCTAAAAGATTCTTATGGCTGTTAAAACCAATTTCATCCTGCTCTTCGCGCGTAATGCCCCATTCTTTTACAGTAATCTCGGTATGCTCACCCATCGACATGTTCGTGCGGGGCTCACCGTTACGCGGTACTAACGGTGCTAAATGCTTAGGGCGAATCTTAGAAAGCAATTTTAAACGCTCGCCCGTGGTTTTAGCGCGATTAACATCTAAAAGGATTTTACGTAATCCTTCAGAAACACCAATCGGCGCATCAGACGTAGTATCAGACCCCCCCGCAATACCGCAATCGATATGGCCTAAGGCAATTTTATTTGCAACCTGCATGCAGGCTTGTAAACCCGTACCACACGCTTGCTGAATATCCGTTGCAGGCGTCATTGGATTTAATGACGTACTCAGTACGCATTCACGAGCCAAGTTAAAATCACGACTGTGTTTAATCACAGAACCCGCAACCACTTCACCGATTTTTTTACCTTGCAGGTCATAGCGATTAATTAGGCCGTTCAGCGCCGCCGTTAACATATCTTGGTTAGACGCATAAGAATACGTGGTATTTGAACGGGCGAAAGGGATACGGTTACCGCCAATAATGGCTACGCGACGAATTTTCTGTGTCATGTTCTGTTCCTTTAAATTTTTAAGACTGTATCAATGCAATTTTTTTACTACTAACAACAATAAGAGATCGACCTTGAGTCTACCAATTAGAGGCTGTCTAGCATTGGCTGAAGTGACGCAATAAGCATTCAAGCGGTCAATTAATTGCTGTAGGATAGCTGCTCTAATCTGCATATACACCCAATACAATAAATACCTAGAGAATGGGAAGTGAAATCATGGGCAATTTTTACGAAAGCATGTTGAGTTCAGGCATGGGCCGCAAAGTATTAAGTAGTGTTGGCCTACCAACACCAATCGAACTAAAACGTTATAGCGCCAGCCAAGCAACTTTCTTAGAAGGCAATGCATTAGTCGGTACCGCAAAAAATGGTGAACTGATTTCCGATATCATACGCAATTTAGGGGACTCAGATGCGAATATCTTCTTTCCATCAGCCGCCATTACCGCCAACGAAGTGGTCAAAGCCGGGGCTGATCACTCGGTAAAAGTGACTCAGGTTGAATGCTCGAAAGGCATGAAAGAGAAATTCAACGTCGTTATTTTTGATGCTTCAGGCATCGAAGATGGCGAAGGCCTGTCTCAACTTTATACCTTCTTTAACCCCATCATGCGCAGCCTTACCTCAAATGCTCGTATTATTGTTGTGGGCCGCCCACACATGAAAGCTAAAAACGGTGAAAAAGCGGCCGCCATGCGTGCCCTAGAAGGCTTTACTCGCTCGGTTTCTAAAGAAATTGGTAAAAAAAGCGCGACCTCTCAAGTTGCCTATATTGAAGAAGGGGCTGAGAAGCAAATGGATTCAACCATTCGCTTCTTAGCCTCTGCAAAATCGGCTTATGTGGCAGGCCAAGTCATCCATGTTCGTAAAGGCAAAGTGATTAACTATCCTGATTGGCACAAACCTTTAGCAGGCAAAGTTGCTTTAGTAACCGGAGCCTCACGTGGCATTGGTGAATCGATTGCTCGTACTCTATCCCGCGATGGTGCAACCGTACTGGGTTTAGACATTCCACCTGCGGAAGCTGATCTTAATACTGTTATGGCAGAAATTGGCGGTGAATCATTATTAGCCGATATATCCTCAAAAGAAGCACCAGCGTTAATTGCGGCTAAGTTAAAAGACATGGGCGGGGCCGATATTGTTGTGCATAACGCAGGGATTACCCGTGATAAAACATTAGCCAACATGCCTCAGCACTGGTGGGACATGACCATTGCCATTAATTTATCCGCTGAAGAACACATTAATAACGAATTGTTTGCAACAGAGGCGATCAATAAAGGCGGTAGCATCATCTGCGTATCTTCTATGAATGGCATTGCCGGGCAAATGGGTCAAACCAACTATGCCGCATCCAAAGCCGGTGTTATTGGTTATGTTCAATACATGGCTGATGAATTAGCGAAAAAGAACATCACGATTAACGCCGTTGCGCCAGGTTTTATCGAAACGGCTATGACCGATGCGATTCCGTTTATGACCCGCGAAGTCGGTCGTCGTTTAAATTCATTATCGCAAGGTGGCAAGCCCGTCGATGTCGCAGAGACCATTGCTTTCTTCGCCAATCCTGCATCCAGTGGTGTTACCGGCAATGTTGTACGCGTGTGCGGACAGTCTTTAGTCGGCGCATAGATCTAAGTATTGATCTGGGCATAATTAGTTAAGCAAACGGCTCAATGAGGTTCTGATTAAAAGACTCTCATTGAGCCCGCTCTATTCATTTCTTTTGTTAACACAGCAAGTTATAAATAGTGCACTAAACTCTAGATAGGTCCATTTCGTATATTTAGAGCAATTTATGCATAAAAAAAGCCTACACACATACCTGCAGTCATTTTTGGCAATCGCAACTATTTTTTTCTGTAGCATAAGTTACAGCCATACATTAAGAGTTGGAACAACACTCTGGCCTGGCTACGAGCCACTGTATCTTGCCAATAAAATAAATGCCTATGAAGGCGATATACGCATGATTAACTACCCTTCAACGAGCGAAGTGCTAAGAGCATTCAAAAATAAAACATTAGAAGTCGCCGCCCTAACTCTTGATGAAGTATTATTTTTAGCCGCATCCGATACTCCCATCGACATTATTCTAGTTCTGGATATTTCAGAAGGAGCCGATGTCATTATGGGTCGCCCAGAATTAAAGAATATGAACGGTTTAATTGGTGCCCGAATTGCTGTCGAAAGCACGGCCGTTGGCGCCTACACTCTAAGCAGAGCACTGGAAATACATAATATCACTATAGAACAAGTATCCCTTGTGAATGTGGAACACAGCAGCCATAAAGAAAGTTATATAAAAGGCATCGCTGATGCCGTCGTCACTTTTGAACCTGTTCGAACGCAATTATTAAATAAGGGGGCAATAGAACTGTTTAGCTCAAAAGAAATTCCAGGAGAAATTATTGATGTGCTCGTTGTCCATAAAAACACTCCAAAAACTCATGGCAGTGAGCTATCTGATCTATTGCAAGGTTGGTTTAAAGCATTAACATATCTAAAAAATGAAGCGGACGAATCTCACCGCTTTATTGCATCTCGCATGAAGATATCGCCAAATGATGCCAAAGAAAGTTATTTTGGCCTTACTCTGCCGTCACTCGATCAAAATAAAGCACTTTTAACTGGAGAGCCTGCCCCTTTGCAAAAAACATTAAAGCGTTTAACTAAACACATGATGCGAAGTCAACTGATTGATTCAGACAGTACCCAGAATGCGGTGCTTAATCCATCATTCTTACCGTAAAAATTTTATGTCACTAAAAATATTTATTCCACTGCTATTAGTTATCTTTTCCTTGCTCACGACGCTAATAGGCTACTTGGCTATTCATAAAGATCTAACACAATCAATTGAAGAAAGCTCATTGCTGTATATGAATGTTGAGCTTAGCAAATTGCAATCGCTGCTTACGCCGATGCTTACCCAAAAGAATGTGCGAGCGATTAAATCATTACATGCCTTTAAAGCATCCGAACTCGATAACAAAGCCATGCTCATCGTAAATGAAGATGGCATTGTCGTTGCTTCAAACAACCAACAAGATTTGCTGAATCCTTGGCAAGAAAGTAAGCAAGATATTCAACCTGAATTCGTCAAAAACTCGACCAGGTTACAGCGCAGCTATACTCAATTTTCGGCCGATAAAAAACGACTCAATGGCTACATTGATTTATGCGTGAGAGACTTATCAAAAGGTTTAAGAAATTCTTCATGCGGTTTTTTATATTACCAAATAAATGTTGATTTAAAGCAACAACAAGCAGGTTCTTGGCTAATCAAACAATCACTCTACATTGCTGTAGGCAGTAGCTTAGCTGCAATATTATTAATGTTTGTTATGAATACCCTAATTACCAAACGAGTATTAAAAATTCAGCAAGCACTGGATCGTTGGTCTAAAGGTGATAGAAATGCACAAATATCGTTAAAAGGTAATAACGAACTAAGCCACATCGGTAATATGATTAACTCATTAGTAAAACAATTTTCGGCCGATGAAGAAGCCCTGATATTTAGTCAACAAGTAAACAATGCCATCATACACAGCGCGAATTACAGCATTATTGCAACCGATACCAATGGCATTATTACGACGTTCAATTCCAGTGCTGAAAAGTTATTAGGCTATGATAAGCATGATTTAATCAACAAACAGTCTCCCGCTCTTTTTCATGATATTAATGAAGTTAAATCCCATAATAAAAAACTATCTGCTGAATTAGGTATTGAAATTCCCGTTGGCTTTGAGACCTTAGTATCTAAATCCAGAACAGGCATACCCGATGAAAATAATTGGACCTACATTGCTAAAAATGGCAAAAGAATTCCTATACGCTTATCGGTAAGTGCTTTGTATGACTCTTACGGAGATATTTATGGATTCCTTGGCATTGCTTATGACATAAGTGATCAGTTAGAGGTGGAAGTTAAACTGGAGCATCTCGCGTATTTTGATCAACTGACACAACTTCCTAATCGAGTACTGTATAACGACCGTTTAAACCAAGCCATTGCATTCTCTGAGCGCTATAAAACACACTTCACAATCTTTTTTATCGATCTTGATAAGTTCAAATACGTTAATGATAATTACGGCCACGAAGTGGGCGATAAATTATTAATAAAAGTAGCGAAAATACTCACTCAATGCGTACGGAAATCCGATACAGTGGCTCGTTTAGGCGGAGATGAATTTACCGTAATTATTCCCAATATGAATCACAATTGCGACCGTGATTCCGTCAGTTTAATCGCCAAAAAAATCATCACCGAGCTGAGTCAAGATATGATCATTGATCATCATCACATACAAATTGGTGCCAGCATTGGGATTGCCATATACCCTGAGCATGGCGCAGATACATCAAGCTTGAATCGCCATGCAGATATCGCCATGTATCAAGCAAAAGAACATGGCCGTGGGCGCTACTTTTTTTACGATACTAAAAAAGACTCAATACTTCCGACACCGAACTAATTCACTCAGGGTTTATCGATGAGCCCTATTTTTGCTACAATCAGCCTTTAAGATTTTCAGAGACTGCTCTTGTAGCAAAATACCCATAATGGCTAAAAATAAGCGCGATATTCCAAACTATCAACTTCCTATTATCGAGACCCACTTTCATTTAGATTATCTAAAAGAAGGCAGTGTGGAAGAAATATTAGAGAAAGCACGTAATATTGGCATAGAACGCTTTCTCACCATCGCCGTCTCTCCCGATAATTTAAACAATGTCATCTCCCTCACCCAGCAGCACGCTGATGTTTATGGCACACTAGGGATTCACCCTCATGATGCCGAACTTTATAATGCCGATGTCGAAGCCATTATCCGACAAAATTTGGCCCCTGAAAATCGCAGTCATAAACTGCGAGCCGTGGGTGAAATCGGCTTAGACTATTTTTACGACAACGCCGATCGAAAAATTCAGCGTGATGTCTTTGAGTCCCAGCTACAGATTGCCGTGGATTATCAGCTCCCCGTCGTCATTCATACCCGAGAAGCCGATGACGATACCCAAGCCATTTTGGCGAACTTCGCCCCATTGATGAAAAACAAAGGGGTGATTCACAGCTTTACATCAGGCATCGAGTTAGCACGCTTCTGTGTAAGCCAAGGCTTTAATCTTGGCATCAATGGCATTGTTACCTTTAATAAAGCGGATAATGTTCGTGAAGTCGTCGCAGATACGCCTATTGAGCAGTTATTATTAGAAACGGATGCGCCTTTTTTAACTCCAGTACCTTATCGTGGTAAAGAAAATGCACCATGCTATTTGCCGTTTATTGCAGAGAAAATTGCTGACATAAAAGGAATGGCGGTAGAAGATGTATTAAAGCAATGTTATAAAAATTCACTCGAAACCTTTTTTAGCTAAGGCCAACAAAAACCCTCGTAGCCATGCCCTACAATTCAATGCCTATCACAAGCGGATCATGATCTGATGAACGATAGGCATCAGGCTGGGCATAATGGCTATCATATTTTAATAAAACATCTTCCACAGCATTGATCGACCAGCTATCAATACTGCGGATAAAAGGCAACATAAAATCATTGGCTAATGCATGGTCAAGGTTGCCTAAATAGCCCTGAAAGCTGTACGAAAAATCCGTCTTTAAATGTTCATACCCTGCACTTGCTAATACGAATAACGGATCCTCTTGGCTATAACTGTTTAAATCACCAACAATTAATACAGGATCATTCTTCTTTTGCACTTTTTCAGCAATGAATTTTACTAAAGCCTTCATCGCTTGAGTCCGTATTAGATTACAGTTGCCTTGAGCAGCTTCAGCCTTGCCTCTGTATGTTTGCTTGCGCTTGTCACTCGCCTTCTCATTACGATTTTCTGCACAAGGCCGGCCTTTCGATTTCAAGTGATTAACCGCCAAATAAAAGGATTTTTCTCCCATAATAAATCTCTGCAATACACTAGGTCGATTATAACCATCATTGAACAAAGGTTTATAACCTTGCTGACTTCTATATGTCGCAGATGTCGACGCATCTAAAATATAAGCTGGCCCAGCGGCTTTTATGTTATGACCTCGATATAAGATACCGATACTAATTTCATCTTTGCCAAGAGTCTTACGATTAGGAATGATGTACTGATACTTGTTTTCACCCTGCTGAATAAGGGAATAGTGTGTATTCAGCGCTCGAGTTAAATCAGCAATGGCCGAATGCTCCCCATAGCCGTCATTTTCTAATTCCATCAACGCAATAACATCAGCATCCATAGCAGTAATGGCTGATACCAGTTTTTGGGTTTGCATCCGGAACTGAGCATAACTTTTTGCCCCCCTTGACGTTGGAAAGCCTACATTTCTATTACTCAGAGATGTGGGGTTGCCATTAAAATAATTTTCAATATTCATGCTAGCCACCACAATATTGGCTTGAGATGAAGTAATCGGATGCTTAGGTCTCGGTTTCGTTCTAATATTAATAGCGCTAGCATCGCCCTCTGGAATCAAAATGTAATACTCACCATAACGGTGCAATATCGCCGAAATTTGATGAATCTCGTCTCCAATCCGCAAAGGATTGTTCGCCGAGAACCCTTCCTTATTTGGAAATGGAATAAATTGAGGAGAATATGACGAAAATCCATCATCGACTAACAGATAATCTAAATTTTTATCACTTACCTGTACATCCTTAGAATAAAGATCCTCTGCGCGATACCGTTCCGTTGGCTGATAATGCAAGCGCGAAGAAATGGCAAACTGTCCATAATTACCTAAACCATAGCCCGCACCAAATAAATCACTGACCCGTAAATCCTGCTTTATTAAGATACGCATCCCTTCGAGGGATTCTAGTATCGCTAGTGATGCTACCGGTAATGTTATTAATTTTGGTTTTGGCAACGGTAGGTTATGGGCACAAACAGTTAATGCTTTAACTCGTTTCAATTCAGTCAAACCTTGGTACTCAGCTACTTGAGCCAACAGGCGAATCTTTTGACCAACCTTAACCACGGCGCGGGAATGATAGATAAAAACCCCATGAGAAGCATTTTTATAACTATCCATTGCGTCTTCTTGCTGCAACCAAAACCCTTGATACTCTTTGCTTTTATCAAGAGTAACAATACCTTCCACCACAACCCACTTGTGAATGAGTGGACTTATCCAAGGCGAATTTGAATCAACAGACGATCCTTGAATATCTGAAATAGGCTTATAAAATTTTGAATCGCTATCACCACAACGACCTAAAGGAATGTATTCTTGCGCGTGGCTAAAAATAGGAAATAGAGATAATAAAAGAAATGAAGTTAACGCAAACACCGCAGTAAAAAAGTAATGACAGGAGCGATTTAAATGAATCATGATCACTCCCTCACTGAATATTATAAGCCAACAGGATAAATTATCTGATCTTGAAAACCGGTAGTGACTTCAATAGCCCCCGAAAAATGCTCATCTAATTCATTATCACCAGAATCAACAATTAAAGGACGGCCTTCTAAAGCACGTATTTTTGCCTTTGTTGAAATCACCTGTATGTTTTCTTTACCGAGTTTCTTTAATACCTCAGCACTAAGCTGCTGATTGCCGCGACCAATGATATGTCCCTGGCCACCAATAATACTAATCACCGCCTTGCACGCATATTGATCTACATAGGTCAGAATATCCAACTCGCTAACGTCTGATTGCAATAACGCTTGGTTCAATACGGCATCAATTCCAAGCAGCGTATTATCCAAACCTAACTCATCCATGATCGCTTGTGTTGTTTTGCCAGAACCTATCAAATAAAGGACATCGTCCTCCATGTTTTGCACAATATCTGCTGCAATATCTTGCAAAACCAATTCTTCAATTTCAATGCCCCCCTGTTTAACACTTTGTACAAACTGCCCTGCTTGCGGTACTCGCATTTCACCATAGAGCTTTGCTTGCACAATGTTATTTCGAAAAGCATCTTCGTCAATATCACGAACATCATGGGACTTAACATCAATTAAATCACCACTGGCAAGCTGGGCGATAACTTCACCAGCCGCTTTCGGGGTAACTGCATAGACCGCTGAGTGAATTTTAACCCCTGCTGGAATACCCAATACCGGAATATTGTCGGCGACTACGCTGCAAATATCCCTTGCAGTCCCATCGCCACCGGCAAATAAAATAATATCAACTTTTTGATCAAGCAATTGTTGTGCTGCTATACACGTATCATTCGCCGTGGTTTCATTCGTAGCGATACGACCAAGCACCTGATGATCAAATCCCATCTCAGCGACAAGATTTTCACCCATCGCTTGCGGACATGTAATAATTTTAATTTGGTCTTTTATTGCGGTTAAAACATTCAATGCAAGCCGAGTGCGTTCGCTTGATTTGCAGGTTGCGCCACGAGAAAACGCCTCTTTAACAATCTCAGCGCCATCGCTGCCCTTCAGGCCAACACTGCCACCAATTCCCGCCAAAGGATTAATAATAAGACCTAACGTTAACATGGATACCTCTTACAACATGGAATATGAAACATCGTAATTTAACATTACATCCAATCAGAAATCTTAATACCAATACCAATTCTTTCTTGATACTGGTCGTAGTCAATCAAGCTTTCGCCATAACCATTAAAATATTGAACAAATCCTTTCATGCCATTGTCGATTGGAAAACTCCAATCCAATGTCACCGAGCCTAGGTTATCATTTAAACGTAAATTATTGCGTAAGGTCACTGAAATACTATGATCATTCATTTTGCGTAAAAAGAAGACATCACCATAGCCCATATATCTTTCAATACCCGGATTGTCATCACCGCTAACTTGATTTGGCCTTTCTTTCTTTTCTTCCGGCATGCGATACCAAGCTCTTACATTTAAAATACGATTGGGCCAAACTTTGGCCGTCGATACAATGATCCGATTCCAGCTACGCGATAAATTCCCGACTTGGCCATTGGATTGATGATTAAGGGCAATCGTCATATTATCAGACCAGTCGAAATGCGGATTAAAACTAAAGATTAGTTCTGGCTCATGATTGGTTTCTCGAAACAACGCAGATATTTTACTGTTGTAGGCCTGCCAGAACGATTTGCCCGTATAAGCGACCGATAACGTATTGTATTTTCCAAACAGATCTTTGGCGACCATATATTTAAGGCTTAACTGAAAAACGAATTCCGTATTTTCAAAGCTCTTTTCTTCTTCCCCGCTTTCTTCATTTTCCAAAACCCCATCATAAAATTTCTCATGCTCTTCTTGGTTAATCTTAGATTGATACGTCAGAGGCATAAAATAATTGGGACGGTGCGGAAGTAATAAATAAGGATTATGAGCAGCGCGGCGTTCTGTTTTTACTTTTTCGGCCAAGCCAGGATATTGATAAATAGACGATGGCAAGCCCTCTTCACTACTTTCCTCAGGCTCCTCTTCTTGATCGGGGGCTAAACTAGGCAGCTGCGAATCATCATCGCTTGCGTCATCAGCATAAGAAAATGGAACAATAAGCAGCATTGTTAACAAAACGAATAAGTTCGCAGGCATTGTTGACCCTTTAAGCAGATGATATTAAAAAAGTGTTGTAAGTATAACCAAATTATCGCAAATTAGATCCATGAGCTATTATTTAGTAAGCCTAGGCAGCAACATTAATGCAGAAGTATGTTTACCAAAAGCATTACGTCTTATCAATAAGAACTATGACGTCATTACGCAATCCTCAGCACTCACAAACCCAGCCTGTGGAGACCATTTAAAATCCCCATTTCATAATCAATTACTATTATTAAAAAGTGATGACACTCAGCAACAACTAAAAGCTCACTTTGAGCAATTAGAAATTCAGCTTGGCCGAGAAAAGAAATCTCCCGCGCGTAAATTTAAAGACCGTACCATCGATATCGACATAGTGGCACAAGCTGATACTCCACAAGAAGCACTCGCAACACCGCTATACGAAAGTTACAATCAGCAATTAATGAAAGATTGGCCGCTGCCCGCCTTTTTATACAATACCTGAAATCAAAACAGGCATTAGCTTTCAATAAAAGATTGCTCATAGTGATTAGCGTTTGCACGACCACCATCCACCCTTAAAACAGACCCTGTCACCGATTCCGCTTTTTGCAAATAATCAATTGCCTGCAAAATAGCCGCATAACCCAGCTCTCGTTTTAATAAACTCTGAGACAATACCCTTGTACGATAATCTGCAGAGTGCTCTGGCAAAAACTGAATAGGCCCAGGCTGAATAACATTGGCTCGAACATCTGGTGCGAAACGCTGAGAATAGCTCAAACATAAATTTTGCAAGCCTGCTTTTGCGGCGCAATAACTCGCAAAGCGCTGATTGGGTTTATCTGCATAAACATCACTAATACCAATAATACACGCACCGCGACGAAACCCATCAACCAGCCCATGGGTTAATGCATCTACAGCCAGTATATGAACAGCTGCCATGTCCTGCTGCACTTGCCAGTGCTCAAGCAGACTGGCCTGCGGATCATCAGCAGTGAAATAGGAGGCATTATGAACAACAACATCAATCTTCCAGTCCAAACGTTTAACCTCATCCAGCAATCCCTTAACCGCTGTACTTGAAGTTAAATCTGCTTGAAATGCGGCGTAGCGAGACTGCTTTTTGCCCTTTTCTTGCTCACCGCTATCCATTTCATTGCGTGTATTGTAATGCGCAATCACACGCCAACCCGTCGCCAAATAATGTTGAGCAATACATAAGCCCAAACGCCTACCAGCCCCCGTAATAAAAATTGCAGGTGGAGCGCAATCAGCAGCTTGTTCACGAATTTGATTATTCATAAATCCCTTCTGTTTCAATAGTAATCTGCTGTAAGAGCATTTTATGGTAAGGCTATCGAGTATAAGACTATAGGGTATTTCGATTCATCAATCACAAAAAAAAGGCAAAAAAAAGGCCAGCGATTAGGCTGACCTTTTTTTAGAAATTTTGGTTGCGGGGGCCGGATTCGAACCAACGACCTTCGGGTTATGAGCCCGACGAG
>CAWVSY010000068.1:0-17934 GCA_963933055.1 uncultured Oleispira sp. | reverse complement strand
GTTCGTTTTAGCGACGCTAACGAAGCGCAGCAAGCGATTATTGCTGGCAATTTAGGCACGGCCATTGAGCAAGAGAAACATATTTTTGCGGCGTTGAATAATGCAACGACAACGGATGGTGTATTGGTGCATATTGGTAAAAATGAGAATTTGAAAACAAACATTCAAATCACTCATATCACGACGGCACAAGCTAATCCATTTACCGTTCAGGCACGTATACTCATCGTATTAGAAACAGGCGCTGAAGCGACTGTTGTTGAACATTTCGCGAGCAATAGCGATGAGCAAAATTGTTTTGTGAATGCGATTACCGAAGCAAAAGTTGGCCCGAATGCACGTTTGAATCACTACCGTTTGCAGTTAATGCAAGAAGGCAGCATTCAGATTGGTGGTGTTCATGTTGATCTAGATCGTGATGCAAATTACGACAGTTTCCAGCTTGGCCTAGGCGCTAAGATTGTGCGCAACGATATTAATGTGAATCATAATGTCGGCGGCAGCCACTGTGAGTTGGTGGGTGTTTATCTTCCTCAGAATAAACAGTTGATCGATTTTCACAGCAACATTGAACATAAAATTGCTAACTGTACGACGAAGGAAGTATTCCGTGGCATCATGGCGGATAAATCGAAAGCTGTCTTTAACGGCCGCATTCATATTCATCCCGATGCACAAAAAACATTGGCAGAATTGAGTAATAAAAACTTATTACTTTCTGACGATGCCACCATTAATACCAAACCAGAATTAGAAATTTACGCCGACGATGTACGTTGTGCACACGGCGCGACGATTGCTCAGCTAGATGAGCAAGCGCGTTTCTATTTGCAGTCTCGTGGTATTAGCGCAGCAGAAGCTGATGTGATGCTGAGCTTTGGTTTTATTAATGAATTATTAGAAAACCTTGAGCTTGATGCCATTCGTGATTTGATTCGCCCAGTATTAGCTCAGCGCTTTGGTCGTGATGAAGAATTAATGAAGCACATTGGGTAGTTAGAAGAAAATTTGCCACCATAGAGAACGAAACATTATTGGATATTTATTCCGCAAAACGGCGTAAATACATCCCTGTAGCCTTAAGTTCGGCATCCATGCCTCTCATATTTGCTACACAAACACCCAATAATGTTTCTTATATTTTTAGCAAAAATTTCTTGGTTTTTAAGTAAAGAGTAAAATATGAGCGATAGCAAAATCATGGACATCGAACAAATTCGCGCTGACTTCCCAATATTGCATCAGGAAGTTAACGGTAAGCCATTAGTCTATTTAGACAACGGCGCGACAACGCAAAAACCACAAGTGGTTATCGATGCCATTGCTAATTATTACCGCACCACGAATTCCAACGTGCACCGCGGTGCTCATACGTTAAGTGACCAAGCGACGCAGATGTTTGAAGATGCGCGCATCACGATGCAAAAATTTCTTAACGCGGCAAAAAGTGAAGAGATTATTTGGACTCGCGGCACAACGGAGTCAATCAACCTAGTGGCGCAAACCTGGGTTCGCTCAAATGTTAAAGCTGGTGATGAAATTATTATCTCTGGCATGGAGCATCACTCCAACATCGTGCCTTGGCAGATGGTCTGTGAGCAAACAGGTGCAACATTAAAAGTGATCCCTGTTTTAGACGATGGCTCGTTAGATTATAACGCGTATCTAAAACTGCTTAGCGAAAAAACAAAGTTTGTGGCCGTGGTTCATGTATCGAACGCACTAGGCACATTGAACCCCGTCGAAGACATTATTCGTGAAGCGCACAATGTCGGCGCAAAAACATTGATTGATGGCGCACAAGCCGTAGCTCATTGGGATATCGATGTACAAGCATTAGATTGCGATTTCTACGCATTCTCTGGCCATAAGTTATTTGGCCCGACGGGCTTAGGCGTGCTGTACGGGAAAGAAGCATTATTAAATGCAATGCCTCCTTATCAAGGTGGCGGCGAAATGATTTTGCACGTGAGCTTTGAAAAAACGACGTATAACGTTTTGCCGTATAAGTTTGAAGCCGGTACACCAAACATTGCTGGTGCAATTGCCATGGCCGCAGCGATTAACTACTTAAACAGTTTAGACCGTGTCGTCTTAGCCAAGCATGAAGATGCCCTACTTGCCCGTGCAAATGAATTGGCGGCTCAAACCGATGGTATTCGTTTAATCGGTACCAGTGCTAAAAAAGCCGGTGTCTTTAGTTTCTTAATTGAAGGCACGCATCCACATGATGTCGGCACATTGTTAGATCAGCAAGGCATCGCGGTTCGTACCGGCCATCACTGTGCTATGCCTGTGATGGAGCAGTTTAAGATTCCAGGTACAATACGTGCGTCATTTACCTTCTACAATACGTTAGATGAAGTGGACGCTCTGTTTAAAGCGATTGAAAAAGTGAAGATGTTTTTACTCTAGTTAATTTTAACGACAAGAGACAACATTTTTCTGAGAGATAAGTTATGACCATAGAAACGTTTGATCCAAACGCAGCAGACAACCAAGATTCGCAACAGGTCAGTATGACAGATGCGGCCATGGTTCATGTGCGTAAATTATTAGAAAATGCAGATGCCATTGGCGTACGCATTGGCGTAAAAAAAAGTGGTTGTTCAGGTTTCAAATACGAGATTGAGTTTGTGACAACACCTCTCGCTGAAGATACCTGCTTTCAAGTGGCAGACGATGTTGCGCTTTATGTTCCGACTGAATATCTCGCCATGGTAAAAGGCACTGAAGTTGATTACACAACGGAAGGCTTGAACAGCACGATTAAATTTAATAATCCAAACGCCAAAGACCTGTGTGGTTGCGGCGAATCGTTTTCAGTTTAGGAGCAATCTCGTGGAAAAACGCATGGTTGTTTCCCAGCAGGATTGTCCTGCACGAAAAGTCCCTAGTGGTCAGCCGACCATTATTCCAGCAGGATCTTTTTTAACGATTAATCAAGCTTTAGGCGGTAACTATACGTTAACGCACAATGGCAATATGGTTCGTGTTGATGGTACTGATGCCGCATTGATTGGTCTTGAATCAGAAGAAATTAGTTTCGAAGATAAAGGCGATGGTTTAGTTCACGAAGAACAAATTCGTCAAGCACTCAAAACCATTTTCGATCCAGAATTACCAGTAAATTTATTAGACCTCGGATTAATTTACGGCATTGATATTGAAGACAAAAACGTTATTATTCGCATGACACTTACCGCACCGACTTGCGGCATGGGCCCGGTATTAATTAGTGATGTCGAATATCGTGTTGCCAAAGTACCGAATGTAGAAAGCGTTAAAGTTCAGCTTATCTTTGATCCACCTTGGCACAAAGATATGATGACAGATGAAGCGCAACTCGAAACCGGCCTGTTCTTTTAACAGGCCGTTTTTCTTTATACTGCTAAAATATATTAGTGCACGCTATTAACGACGAACATCAACATATGCCAACGAAACTATTTAAAAAGCGCCGTAAATTTCTTATTTACCTCGCTAAAACATTACATCAATGCGGAACCCCTGCCTATCAACTTGAAGGGCATCTAGTTAAAATCAGTGAAGCACTTGAACTTGGCGGATCTTTCTTAATTAGCCCAACGTCCATTACCTGCGTCTTTTGGCCAAAAGACGATCGAGAAAACCAAGAACACAGCTACATTGCACGCGTTCAACCAGGTGACTTAGACCTAGGATTATTAGCGCGTACCGATGAACTGGTCGAGGAGTTATGCTCAGGTCAACGCGATCTTGATGATGCTTTATTACGTTTAGAAGACATCAATAATAAACCCAACCCCTACCCTAGATGGCTAATCATTATTGCGTTTGGACTCGCAAGTTCAGCGTTTAGCATGCTCATGGGCACAAGCTGGGTGGATGTCATTGCATCGTTTATTTTAGCGATTGGTGTTTATGGTTTAGTTATGTGGGGAGAAAAATCGGCCAAGGTACAAACAGCACTAGAACCTTTTGCCGCAATGGCGGCTGCGTTCGGCGCTTCTGCGATGACGTTTTATGAACCCAGTATTAATCTACCCTTAGTCGTACTCGCCAGTATTATTGTATTTATTCCAGGGCTTGCATTAACCGTTGGGCTTTCTGAACTAGCCGCCCGAGATTTAGTATCCGGAACCGTACGAGTAATGGACGCACTGATGGTCTTATTCAAACTCTACTTTGGCGCGTTTTTAGGCTTTGCTATTGCGAGTGTCTTATTTGGAAATGTACTGCAGGTTGAAGCTATTCGCTTACCCCACTGGAGTGGCTGGCTAGCCGTTTTAGTACTTTCATTTTGCTTGATGGTCATGTTTAAAATTCGTTTAAAAGATGCACCGTGGGGCATCGCCGCCGGTTTTCTTGGCCATGGCGTTAGCGTTATTGCATCGGCCTACTTCGGCACCGCTTTAGGCATTTTCTTTGCCGCGCTAGCGCTCGGTATTTACGCCAACTTATTTGCCCGCTGGCGTAAAGCTCCAGCCGCGATTGTCCTTTTACAAGGCATTGTCGTATTAGTACCAGGCAGTAAGCTTTATATGGGGTTGAATACCGTTATTTCGGGTAAAGAGATTTTGCACATTGAGCAACTTGGCAGTCAATCGTTCTTGATTTTAATGTCTTTGGTTGCTGGATTAATTTTCGCCAACATTATTGCAGACCCTCGTCGCTCGCTATAAACGGCCAAGCTATGATTGAGAATGACAAGCTATGATTGAGAATGATAAAAGAGAGCTAACCTTGTTCGCTCTCTTTTATCATGTCGGTTACAACACAACGGGAATTACTTGAGTAGGCTTAATTTCTTGTGGCTCTTCGATGACATACAATAAAAAATCCTTTGCATCTTGCGCCGTCTGCTGTGGTAGTTCTTCCATAGGAATATGGCCAATACCCGGATAAGTAATAAGTTTGGCACCTTCAATATCATCAACAAAATTTTGAGCATGCGCTAAAGGAATCCACGCATCTTTTCCCCCCCACTGCACTAAGGTCGGTATTTTGATTTGCTTAATACCGTCATTAGCTATCTCACTAATGCTGGCAAAGACACTGACAACGGCGGTTCTATTTCCCTCTCTCAACATTAACTGATGATAGCGTTCAATGGTCTCGTCTTTTACTTTCGATGAATCACCATAAACTTCACTTAATGTTTGTGAAACGATGAATTTAGGGGTCATAAATGCCATGCTGTCTTTTAACACAGGCGTACTCAGCAACCCTAATAACATCGGCTTTTCAAATTCATAGCCCGCTGAATCAATTAAGATCAAACGCTTAACTTTATCGGGATGTGCTAATGCAAAATTCCAAGAAATATAGCCACCCATCGAATTACCCGCTAAAAAGAATGAATCAACCTCTAAGGCATTACTTAATTGATCAAGCATATCAACTGAGCGTTCAATATTATAAATACCATCAGCATAAGGCCCGGTTAACCCGAAACCTGGAATATCCACTCGGATAATCCGAAAATCATCCTGCAAAAAATCAACCCAGCCATCCCAAGTATGTAGACTGGCCATAATGCCGTGCAATAAAAATAAAACGGGGGCATCAGGATTGTCCGCAGGGCTGATTCCCTCATCACGATAATGTAGCTCGATACCTTGCTGTAAGCCGCCGAGTTTAATAAATTCGGACTCCGCATTAGCATAACGATTTTTCACTACCTCAGGGGCAAGGTCGACAAAACCCATGTACTGACGCCCTAAAAACATAGAAACTAAAAGCGCAATAGCGATCACTGCGGTGGTTAATAACTTCATAGAAATTTCCTGCTAAAACACATAGTGTGAATAAACTTAATTCTTTATGGCAACAGTGTGCAGGATAATAGAAAGGTTTGGCTAGGTTTGATTATGACATTCTGCAATTATTATTTTTCATAGATCTGTCGGGCTAAAGCCTCGACCTACATTCATCTAATGCTCACATGTAGGTCGATCTTTAGACCGATAAAATGACCGATTAACTATTTTTCAACAAAAGCACGTTCAATCACATAATGCCCCTGCTCGCCTTGACGGGCTTCTTCAAAACCACGAGCATCTAAGATCTTACAAAAATCTTTCAGCATACTTGGGCTTCCACACAACATAAAGCGGTCGTTCTCTAAATTAATCTCAGGCAAGCCCAAGTCAGAAAACAGCTTTCCACTTTCCATCAAGTCGGTTAAGCGCCCTTGATTACGAAACGCTTCCCGTGTCACGGTTGGGTAATACTTTAACTTTTCACGTACCACATCACCAAAATATTCATTATTCGGCAATTCCTCTTCAATGAAGTGCTGATACGCTAACTCAGACGTTTCACGAACACCGTGAGTTAAAATCACATTATCAAATTGCTCGTAAATTTCTGGGTCTTTAATGATACTCATAAAAGGCGCTAAACCTGTTCCTGTACTTAATAGGTACAAGTTTTTACCGGGTAACAAGTGGTCAGCCACTAAGGTGCCAACCGGTTTAGTGCCGACTAAAATTTCATCGCCTACCTTTAAATTTTGTAGGTGCTTGGTCAATGGCCCGTCTTGCACTTTGATGCTAAAGAACTCCATTTCTTCCTCATAATTAGCACTAGCAATACTATAAGCGCGTAATAACGGCTTATTATCAATTTCTAGCCCTATCATAGTGAAGTGGCCATTTTTAAAACGTAATCCCTGATTACGAGTTGTATTAAAGCTAAAAAGTGTATCGTTCCAATGATGTACTTTGGTGACGGTCTCACGAATCATTTTACTCACGACTTGCCTCACTCATGTTAATTTTTAAATCAATGTTCAATCATTACGCACAGGATAGCCTAGACTTATTGATTAAAAAAACAGATTATATCTATTACACTTATCTATTTTATGAATATATAGCTAACAAATTAGGTCTTATGATGCGTTACACCTTACGCCAACTTGAAGTTTTTCTAGGCATTGCCCATCAACAGAATGTGAGTAAAGCGGCTAAAGCACTTAATTTATCGCAAAGTGCCGCAAGCTCTGCGTTAAAAGAACTGGAACAGCAGTTTGATGTGCAGCTATTTGATCGTATTGGCAAGCGCCTGCAGTTAAATGAGCAAGGTCGGTTAATTAGGCCTAAAGCTGAGAGTTTATTAGCCCAAGCGGCTGATTTAGAACAAACTCTACTAAAACACGCGGATGCAGGGCACTTAAAAGTTGGCGCAACACTGTCAATTGGTAACTATCTTGCGGTTAATATCATGGCCGAAATGATGCGACAGCAACCTAATGCTAACATCACGCTTGAAGTGGCTAATACCGCAAGTATTAGCCAAAAAGTATTGAACTTTGATTTGGATATTGGCCTTATCGAAGGTGAATTACAGCATTCAGATTTAGAGGTAATTCCTTGGCGCGATGATGAGCTCGCTGTTTTTTGCAGTCCAGATCATCCTTTAGCAAAAAAATCGATCATCAATGATGCAGACCTTATTCAGGCCCATTGGATTTTACGAGAAGCTGGATCAGGTACTCGCCAAGCCTTTGAACGCGCAATGCACGGCATATTACCAGACCTAACCGTAGCCCACGAATTACAACATACGGAAGCGATTAAGCGCGCGGTTGAAGCCAATTTAGGCATAGGCTGCTTGTCAAAGATCACCTTAGAAGATGCCTTTAAGCGTGGCAGCCTAATACGACTGCCCGTTCATCATAGAGATTTTCAGCGTCAGTTTTATTTCATTTTACATCGTCAAAAATTTCGCAGTGCAGGCATCGAACAATGGATGTCTTTATGCCTTATCTCAAATTCAGTTTAATTGGTCTTAAACTCAAGGGAGAACTCAGCACCCCGTATCGCATCTCGAACTGTATTTAAGCGGTATTCTTGCATGCCTTCTAGTTCTGCATCATCCATCAATATACGGCCACCAAAAGAAGCGCCCGTTTCTTCTTTGATCAATGCGGGTTCAACATCCCCCGAAAACATATTCGGAAAATTGGTTTTTTGACCTTTATCTAAGGCCATACTGCCATCATACTCAACCTCTGGCAGGCTTAAATTAAGCGGTTTGATGATTTCTTCTTCAGCAACTTCAGGCTCAGCAACGGGCTTTTTAACCGTGACTACCTCAGCCGTTTCAGACGCTTCAGTAGGCTTCGGAGCAAAATATGCATCATCAATATGCTTGAGTTCTTTCTCTACCCAATCAACAAAATACTTAAATTTTTCAACGACACAGAATTCGTCAGTGCTATTTGTATCGGCACTGGTATCGGCATTGGTATTTGTATTGCTCTCAGTCTCCGCAGAATGACCCAATAAAGGCATAAAGCACCATAGTAATAAAGCGGCGCTCACAATCATGCGTATTTTTTTATCTATATTGTTATACAACCCATACTCCTTTTTTAAATGATATTAGCAGTTTGGATGTTCATTATTTATTAGACATCATCTTTATGATTCTATTCCCCCATTATTTTATTTTTTTGATTTCAATCATACAAGGGGCCGACGGTTAACATCTGTCAAATTTGTCTACTACTCCCATAATGCGTACATTTTTGCTACCATAACGCTCTTTTTGGCAGGGCCTCCTTTTATGATTACCATGTTCGGCATTAAAAATTGCGATACCATCAAAAAAGCCCGAAAGTGGCTTGAAGCTGAAGGCATTGAATATCAGTTTCATGACTATAAAAAAGAGGGATTAAGCTCTGATACGTTAAACGGCTGGGTAAACGACTTAGGCTGGGAGGCCTTGGTTAATAAGCGTGGTACCACTTGGCGTAAGCTTCCTGAAGACGTTAAAGAGTCCATCAACCAAGCTTCAGCGATTGAGATCATGTTAGAGAATACTTCCATCATCAAGCGTCCACTCTTGGTTGATGATACGAACAACAAATTATTAGGCTTTAAAGCTGACGATTACCAAAATTTTATTCATTCCTAATTAACCCATTAGACACTTATTCACACTTTAAAGTAAGGACATTATTATGAGCACTGCATTTGCAATCGGCTTAGGTACCAAAAACGCAAAAGGCGAATGGTTAGAAGTTTATTACCAAGCCCCTCTTTTCCAGCCAAGCGCTGACATCATTGCCGCTGCGAAAGACGCAATTGGCTATGAAGGTGGCAACCAAGCCGTTGAAGTAGATGGCGGTGAACTTGAAGCGCTAGCGACTGCCTTAGAAGCAACTGCACCTGAACAGGCTAAACTAGCGCGTGCGTGTACTGAAAGCCAGAAGCCAGTAGTAGTTACTATTCTAGAATCTGATATTCAGTCTGAAACAACGCCTGAAGTATATTTGAAGCTTCATTTATTATCTCACCGCCTCGTTAAGCCACATGGCATTAACCTAGCCGGAATGTTTGGTCTATTACCAAACGTTGCTTGGACTAACTTGGGCGCAATCGATTTAGAAGAGCTTGCAGAAGCTCAGCTACAAGCACGTTTAAAAGGCGAACTATTAAGCGTCAATTCAGTAGATAAATTCCCTCGCATGACTGACTACGTTGTACCAACAGGTGTTCGTATTGCTCATACCGCGCGTGTTCGTTTGGGCGCACACATTGGCGAAGGCACGACCATCATGCACGAAGGCTTCGTTAACTTTAACGCCGGTACTTTGGGTGTTTCTATGGTTGAAGGCCGCATTTCTGCTGGAGTAGTTGTGGGTAACGGCTCTGACCTAGGGGGCGGTTGTTCTACGATGGGGACACTTTCTGGTGGTGGTAACATCATTATTTCTGTTGGCGAAAACTGCTTGTTAGGCGCCAATGCCGGTACTGGGATTCCTATGGGCGATCGCTGCACCATCGAGTCTGGTTTGTACATTACAGCCGGTACTAAAATTCAGGTTTTAGATGACGCTAAGAATGTTGTTGAGACGGTTAAAGGCCGTGATTTAGCGGGTAAAGCAGATCTTCTTTTCCGTCGTAACTCTATCTCCGGTGCGGTTGAATGTGTAACGAACAAAACAGCGATTCAATTGAACGAAGAGCTGCACGCGAATAACTAATTTCGCTGAAGATAGATTATAAAATGTCGGACTAAAGCCGCGACCTACATTTTGGATTAATTCTTTAATATAGATCCGTCTTTAAATAACGGCCTACATTTTGGATTAGTTCTTTAATGTAGGTCGGTCTTTAGGCCGACGAGTGTCTTAATACATCACAATGTCGGGCTAAAGCCTCGACCTGCATTTTATTTAATCAACTTAATCATTTCACGAAAGACATCGCCTTCGGCTTTTTGCTGCAACTCAAACAATACCATCTCCGTGCTCGTCATACTTGCGCCCGCACTTTGCATGGCTTGTAAGCCCAATTTTTTATTTTCAAGAGTTCTAGAACTCACCGCATCATTAACTAAATGAACGCCGTAGTTCATCTCCAATAAATCACGCACACTTTGATAAACACAGACATGACATTCAAGACCTGCGACAATCCAGTTTGGTCGATTTAAGCGCTCTATTTCTGCACGAATTTTGCCATCAGCCAAAGCACTAAAGGTTGATTTATCCAGCGCTATTCCAGATAAATATTGAGCGATATCTGGATGCGTTTTGCCTAGCTTTTCCGGCAGTTGCTCTACCCAAACAATCGGAATATTTAATAACTTGGCACCTTGAATGAGAATGGCAAGATTATCAAATAATGCAGAGCTTTCATGCATTTGTGTTGATAACTTCCCTTGTACATCAATAATCAGTAAGCCACTATTTTCAACGGTTATCACAATACTTACCCCTTTATAAAAATTCTATTTAGGTATTTAAAAAATGAAGACTATTTGCCTTTAAGAGAAAAGTAAGCTGGAGTCTCTTCAATACCCAAAATTTCACGACGAATTAAATCAAGCCCTACGTTCGCAATGAAGCGTTGAAAATTCACACGACTGGTTGGATAGACTAAGCGTTGAGTTTTCAAATTCTCTGCATTGCCCCAGCATAACCATACTGTTCCTACTGGTTTTTCATCGCTGCCACCACCAGGCCCCGCAATTCCAGAAATAGCAATTGTCCAATCGGCACTAGAAGCATTCAGTGCTCCACGTGCCATTTCAATAACAACGGGCTCACTGACAGCGCCATAATCGTTCAACGTCATCTCTTTAACGTGTAACAGTTCAGATTTTATACGATCTGAATAAGTAACATACCCTGCTTCAAATACGGAAGACGAGCCAGGAACTCTGGTGATACTTGAGGAGATCAAGCCACCCGTACAAGATTCTGCCGCCGTTATGGTTTGATTATTTTCACTTAATAAATCAACGAGACATTGCTCAATTGAAATGGCCTCTCGCGATTCTCCCGCAGTCGTTGATATGATATGCCCGGCTAATAATACCGTTACTTTTTCCTGCCATACTGGCAATAATTTTTCGGCCGCAGAGCTGCGGGTTGTTAATTTTAACTCCACAAAAGGAGATGCCGCCCGATAACCCACTTCTATGCTTGCTGGCCAATCGGCAAGTTGGCGATTGAATAAGTTTTGGATAGCGGATTCACCGATACCAAACACATGCAGCTTTAAGGTTTTTACTTTATCCAAATCAGGAAATCGTGGCGCTAATATTGGTAAAATCTCATTTTTCCACATGAGCTTTAACTCACTCGGCACTCCAGGGGTACAAATAATAAGGCAATCATTATGCAATACTGAGAACCCGACCGCGCTGCCTGTGCTATTAGCAATAACATCAATGCCCTTGGGCAATAAAGCTTGCTTGCGATTTGCACCATCTAAACGAAATCCACGGCGATCACACCATAGCTCAAGATGGGCTAGCGCTTGTGTATTTTCTTCTAAAGGCTGAATCGTGACCTTGGCCAAAGCTTCTGCGGTCAAATCGTCCTCAGTAGGGCCTAAGCCACCATTAATAATTAATACATCCGCTTGCTGGCTTATATGCTGAATTTCTGCCACTAAGCCATCAAAATCATCACCTAGAGTTACTTTTCGGTTTAGCTCAACACCATGATTTTTTAGGCTTTGTGCGAGCATCACGGAGTTAGTATCAACAATATCACCGACCATTAACTCAGTGCCGGTTAATAAAAACTGAATATTAAGTGCTTTTTCCTGAGCCTGATCATTCGTCATTTTCAACTTCCTACTCATTTATAGTATTTGATAACACGTTCTCATTGTTCCACTAATGTCTTAATAATTGTTCCACTGATGTTTCAGACAATTCCATTAGTTTCTTAGAGAGTTTCACTGCTTTCTTTGATGATAGGTGTATCCTAGTGTAATTACTACGATATTAATTACGTGAAATTTTATGCTCTCTTTTTTCGAAAAAATCATTAAACCCTTTCCTAGCGAAGAACCGACACAGCCCCCCAAAGGCATATACGCTTTTTGTCGTCATTATAGCCATGGAATGGAAATACCCCTGTTACTGATGGCCGTATTAACCGCAACACTGGCTATATTAGAAGTTTCATTATTCGGCTTCATGGGTGAATTAGTTGATTGGTTAGCCACAAAAGACCGAGCTACATTTTGGCAAGAAGAAAGTGAAACCCTGATCACGATGGCAGCCATCGTGCTTATTGCACTGCCCACCTTGGTCTTCGTACAGGCGGCTGTTGTTCATCAAACCTTGCTAGGAAATTACCCCATGGTAATTCGCTGGTTAGCCCACCGTTATTTATTAAAGCAAAGCCTTGGATTCTATCAAGATGAATTTGCGGGCCGTATTGCGACTAAGGTAATGCAAACATCTTTGGCCGTTAGAGAAGCGGTGATGAAGCTATTAAATGTGATGGTATATATTGTTGTCTATTTTTTATCCATGCTTTTTATTGTCGCGCAAGCAGATGCTCGATTGGTGCTGCCCTTATTAATCTGGCTGGTTGTCTACATAGCGCTGCAATATTATTTTGTGCCGCGATTAAAAGCGATTGCCAGCAAACAAGCCGATGCTCGCTCTACCATGTCAGGACGTATCGTCGATTCTTATAGCAATATTGCGACCGTCAAACTGTTTTCTCATACCCAAAGAGAAGCCGAATATGCTCAAGAAGGTATGGAAGGTTTTCTCAAGACGGTTTATAAGCAAATGCGCCTTGCGACAGGGCTTAATACCAGCATTCAAGCCTTAAACTATTTACTCGTATTTGTCGTCGCTGCGCTATCACTTTATTTATGGCAAGAAAATGCGATTGGTATTGGTGCCATCACGATTGCGATTAGTTTAGCACTGCGTTTAAACGGCATGGCTCAATGGATTATGTGGGAAGTCAGCGCGCTATTTGAAAATATTGGCACCGTAGTGGATGGCATGGAAACTCTCTCACAACCATTACAAGTTACCGATGTGCAGGAAGCGAAGCCGCTTGTTGTTGAGCAGGGAAATATTGAATTCAATAACATGAACTTCAGTTATGCCATGGCAGACAAAGAAGGCAACATCTCACAGCAACGTATTATTAATGATTTAAATCTGAATATTAAGGCCGGTGAAAAGGTCGGCTTAGTGGGTCGTTCAGGGGCAGGAAAATCAACCCTGGTGAATGCGTTAATGCGTTTTTACGATTTAGAGTCTGGATCGATCAAGATTGATGGCCAAGATATATCAAAAGTTCAACAAGAGACTCTGCGAGCCAACATTGCTATGGTGACGCAAGATACTTCGCTATTACATCGCTCTGTTCGAGAGAATATTCTTTATGGTCGCCCTGATGCGAGCGAAGAGGATTTGCAACATGCAATTCATAAAGCAGAAGCTTATGATTTCATTCAAGGACTCGCCGACCTAGAAGGCAATACTGGTCTGGATGCACAGGTCGGTGAACGCGGCGTAAAGCTTTCCGGTGGTCAACGTCAGCGTATTGCCATTGCACGAGTTTTATTAAAAGATGCGCCTATTTTATTATTAGACGAAGCGACCTCTGCGCTGGATTCAGAAGTGGAAGCGGCAATTCAGCACAGTTTATATCAGTTAATGGAAGGTAAAACCGTGATTGCAATTGCACACCGCTTATCAACCATCGCCGCAATGGACCGTCTTATTGTGATTGATAACGGTGAAATCGTAGAACAAGGCAGCCACCAAGAATTGTTAGAGCATAAAGGTATTTATGCTCAATTATGGGCGCATCAAACGGGTGGTTTTATTGCCGATGATTTAAGTTAACGTTTAACAAACTGCCCAATGGCTCTGTTTTTTTGCACTTCACGGTAATCAAAAACTTGGCCATTCATGGTTATATAAACCCCACTAGGCAAAATTTGCACCGCTGCCATCGCACAACCTAAGTTAAACAACGCATCCGATTGTTTAAATTGATAAGGCACCATCGCGCCCAATAGAACAACCGTCTTGTCTGCGGCTAAGTTAGAAGCGATCGCATGAGCCGTTTCAACCATGGTATCTGTGCCATGAGTTATAATAATCTGCTTATCATTAGCATCATAACAAGCTTGAGAAATACTATGCCGATCATCTTCTGTCATATCCAAGCTGTCTTTTAGCATCAGCGCTGTAACTTCAGTTTCAACGGTATTGCGTGATTGTTCTAACATTTCATGAATTGAAGATTCGTTAAAAATCAGTGTTCCGTCTAATGGATTGTACTGTTTATCAAGGGTGCCACCCGTAATTAAAATTTTCATTTTAAATCGTCCTACTTAATATAATGAGCTTACCGACTCAAATCATACCTAAACATCCTGACTATTCACTAAAAAGCCGTACTTATATTTTGCAATCGCCTTTCACTTGCCCGTCTCACTGTCTATAATCCGCACCAGAAATACCCACCCCCTTCTGGTAACCAATACTATGAAACTCACCGCGTCTTGTTTAACCCCCCTCTTATTACTATTATTTCCCAGTTTTGCCATGGCTTCTAATGGTGAGAATCCGTGGATCGACTTAACATCCCATTGGGTTGGCTACGCTGCTATTGCAGTTTTTGTTGTCAGTTACATTTTAGTAATTCTTGAAGAACAAATTCACATGCGCAAATCCAAACCCGTCATGATGTCGGCGGGTATCATTTGGATTATGATCGCAGCTGTTTATGTTAATCATGGTTTTCCTCATTCAGTTGAGGTCGCTATACGTCACAACTTTTTAGAATATACAGAGTTATTTTTCTTTCTATTAGTTGCTATGACTTACATTAATGCCATGTTAGAACGCGGTGTTTTTGATGCCCTGCGCAGTTGGTTGGTAGCTAAAGGCTATAGCTACAAAACGCTATTTTGGTTAACCGGTATTCTTGCCTTTTTCATATCTCCCGTGGCTGATAACTTAACAACCGCATTAATTATGTGTGCCGTTGTCATGGCTGTCGGCGTTGATAAGCCTGCTTTTGTCGGCATCGCGTGCATTAATATTGTTGTTGCTGCGAATGCAGGTGGTGCTTTTAGCCCATTTGGCGACATTACAACCCTAATGGTTTGGCAAAAAGGCTTTGTTGAATTTGTGACCTTCTTTGATTTGTTTATTCCCGCGGTTATTAACTTCTTAATTCCTGCGATTATAATGAGCTTCGTATTGCCTAAAGGGCAGCCTGCACCAAACGATGATGGTGATACCGTTCAGATTAAACATGGCGGATTGCAAATTGTTGTTTTATTTTTATTAACCATCGTAACAGCCGTCAGTTTTCACAACTTCCTACACATACCGCCTGTTTACGGCATGATGTTTGGTTTAGGTTACTTAAAACTTTATGGGTATTACATCCGTAATTTCCAGCCAGTTATTCCTGCGATGGGTGATTTAGATTTACCACCAGGCAGTAACAAAGAACAGCAGAAAGAACTGTCTTTAGAAAAAGAAAGTGATGACTTTGATATTTTCGATAGAGTTGCCAAATCAGAATGGGATACGCTTTTCTTCTTTTACGGCGTAATATTGTCAGTAGGTGGTCTAGGTTTTATCGGTTATTTAAGCATGTCTTCGGCATACATCTACGGCCAACTAGGACCAGATGTTGCCAATATACTCGTCGGCTTTATGTCCGCTATCGTCGATAATATTCCCGTAATGTTTGCCGTACTAACGATGAACCCAGATATGTCAGAATTCCATTGGCTACTAGTCACGTTAACCGCAGGTGTGGGCGGTAGTATGCTTTCTATTGGCTCAGCAGCTGGAGTTGCGCTCATGGGCCAAGCTCGCGGTCAATACACATTCTTTAGCCATCTAAAATGGACGCCTGTTATTGCATTAGGGTATGGCGCGAGTATTTATGCGCACTACCTAATTAATGGTTAGTATAGAATTGATAAGTAAAATACGATGGATAAAGAAGGAGGCTTAGGCCTCCTTTTTTTATGCCTGATATTTACTAGCCGATACCTGTCGGGCTAAAGCCTCGACTTACAAGTAGAGATATGAGTTTAAAGTGTAGGTCGTACTTCAGTGCGACATGATGTTAGAGGCAATAGAAATATTATCTTAAATCGTAGGCATAAAAAAACCCGCTAATTTCTTAGCAGGTTTTTTTAGCGAAAGACCAACTTAGGTTGGCCTTACTTCATCAAACGGTGTCTTAGCGACGACCTGCACGACGAAGTGCTGCTGGAGTATAATCACCCGAGTTACGCTCAAAGCCAAACTCATAAGAACCTGTCTCTTCGTTATCAAGACCAAGCACTAAGTAACGACCAGAGTTCAAGTCATAAAGCGCTTCAACGGCATACCAAGGCACTAACGTATCATAGAACATGATGTTATGTGCTTCGGCAACACGCCATAGCTGACCACGACCATCGTAATGATCGATTACAGTTGCCTGCCAAGTATCTTCATCAAGATAGAAAGTACGCTTACCATAAACGTGGCGCTTACCTTCTTTCAAAGTCGCTTCAACCTTCCAAACACGGTGTAATTCATAACGTGTTAGATCTTGGTTGATGTGACCCGCTTTTACGATGTCATCATACTTAATATCACCAGAATTTAGCTTATAAGAGTTGTATGGAATATACATCTCTTGCTTTTCAACTAATTTCCAGTCGTAACGATCAGGAGCACCGTTAAACATATCAAAGTTATCTGCCGTACGAAGACCATCAGATGCAGTACCTGGTCCGTCATAAGCTACCTGTGGAGCACGACGAACACGACGCTGACCTGCGTTATAAACCCAAGCTTTACGAGGTTCTTTAATCTGATCCAATGTTTCATGAACCAAAAGAACGTTACCCGCTAAACGCGCTGGAGATACAACATCTTGCTTAAAGTAGAACAAAACGTTCTGATCTTGAGAAGCATCAAAATCTTTTAACTTATTACGGAAAGTAAATTCGTCTTTAAAGCGAACCAGTGAATAGTCACCGTTAGCTTGTGGCGTCGCTTGGCCCACAACACGAGATACACTACCACCACGATAACGAACAATGTGATTCCAAATTGCCTCAATGCCTGTAGCAGGAATTGGGAAAGGAACACCATCAACGTAGTTATTTAGACCGTTTCCACCTTCAACCAAACTTGTCTGCGTTGCATTCTTTTTAGAAGCATCATAGATCTCTTTTGGATAAGCCGCTGAACGGTGCGTTGGATAAACAGGCATGCGATAAGTATCAGGATACTTTTCGAACATCGCCTTTTGGCCTTCGCTCAATTTATCCGCGTAATCTTTATAATTAGCGGCTGTAATGGTGTATTTCACTTTATCAGCAGCAAATGGATCAACATGCTTTTGGCCAACAGTATAGCCAGCAGGAGGTGTCGTAACACCACCATTCCAAGCAGAAATCTCACCACCGTTACCCGCTTTCTCAGCACCAACTGGCGTTAAAGTTTTGCCAATCTTAGCGGCTTCAGTAGCGGATACACCAGCGTTCGCTGCTGCAACCATCAAGGAAAGCGCAATTGCACTTCCCAGTTTCTTATAATTTCTAAGCATTTATATGCCCTCTATGACTCTTGTATAAATAACTGAATTTAGAATGAATAACTTGCTGATAAAGCAATGTTGTCACGATCTTTCGT
>CAWVSY010000067.1:0-18053 GCA_963933055.1 uncultured Oleispira sp. | reverse complement strand
GAAATCTGGAATAATGATACAACAAGAGCGTTGTATATTCATAAATTAGCTATAAACTTCGAAGCTATTATGAATCATGTGGTTTCGAACTAAAGGATGTAGTAAAAAAGGATGACATCAGTCTTGCGCTATATGAATATAATATAAAACAATAAAAATTAGGCTTTCGCTATGAATATTAATAATAATTTAAAACCCACCGATTTTATCGATTCTGACAATGATGCAATTATCCATTTTACAAACAGAGTCATTGGTACAGAGCAAGATCCTAAACAGCAAGCCATTAAACTCTATTACGCAGTGCGCGATGATATTCGTTACGACCCCTATCAGATTCAGTTCACTCCTAAGGGGCTCAAAGCCAGTACGACGCTTGCCCAGGGTTATGGTTATTGTGTCGCAAAAGCGGTTTTATTAGCTGCTGTAGGCCGTGCTGCTGGCATTCCATCTCGCGTAGGGTTTTCTGATGTTAAGAATCACCTTAGTTCAGAGAAATTGAAAAAAATAATGCAGTCTGACATTTTTGTTTGGCATGGCTATACCGAATTTTATCTTGATGATACATGGGTAAAGGCAACCCCTGCATTTAATAAGCTGCTTTGTGACAAAGCGGGTATCAAGCCATTAGAGTTTGATGGTGTTAATGATTCTGTTTTTCATGAGTTTGATCAAGCAGGAAATCAGCATATGGAGTACCTGTATGAGCATGGTCATTTTGATGATTTACCTTTTGATGAAATCGTTAATGCTTATAAACAGCACTATCCTTTGCTTACCGAGATTATCACCCAAAAGTCTGTCATCAGTATTGATGGCGATTTTGAGAATGAAGCATCCGCGCTTAATGAATGAAGTAATCACTGATTGTTACTAAAAATGGATTGAAAATTGTGTATATCATCAATTAGAATCCCTGCTTACTCATCACCCCATCTTAAGCTCATGACTGTTTCACCTTTAAATGCGGCCGTATTACGCACTTCGCTACCCGTCTTATTCGGTTATTTGCCTCTAGGCGCTGCATTTGGCGTCTTGTTTAGCGAGCTTGGTTATCACTGGTTGTATGCTGCTGCTATGGGTTTATTTATTTATGCCGGTGCGGGGCAATTTTTGGCCGTTGGCTTGCTGGCTAACCAAGCAGGCTTAGTTGAAATGGCCATCGCGACACTGTTGATTAATTCCCGACATGTATTTTATGGCTTATCGCTAATGAGCCGTATGCATAATCGTGGCTGGCGAAAGTGGTATCAAATTTTTGGTTTAACCGATGAAACTTTTTCGCTGATTACTGCCACGCCTGTTCCTGAAGGTCTTAACCCTGCTCAGTTCCACCTCAGAATTACGGCGATCGATCATTTTTATTGGTTAATTGGTTGCACCCTTGGCGCTTGGTTTGGCAGCCAATTGGAATTTTCTACCGATGGTATTGCTTTTGTTTTACCTGCTTTATTTATGGTATTGACGATAGAGCAATATAAACACTTACGCGATATCAGACCGTTTTTAGCCGCTTTGGTGGTGGGCTTAGGAACTCTCGCGTTTATCAGCCGTGAGCATATGCTGTTGGTTGCGATTTTGTTGAGTTTAAGTATTTTGATGATGCAGTATGCTACTAAGGAGCGTTTTAAGTGAACGATTTGAATACTTTTTGGTACTTAAGTAGTGTGATTGCGGTGCTAACGGCTGCAACGTTTTTTACCCGCGCCGTGCCCTTTGTTTTATTATCTCGCGCTGCTAATCATCCGTTATTAGAGCACCTTGGCCGTTTTCTGCCACCTATTGTCATGGTACTACTCGTGGTATATTCCTTTAAAAGTGAAGCAAATTTTTCAATTGAGTTTTTACCGGAGCTAGGCTGTTTGGCGCTGGTTGCAATATTGCACTTACTTTTTCGTCAGTCGCTATTAAGCATTGTCGGTGGAACGGCCGCTTATATGACACTGGTGCAGATGGGGTTGAGTTAAGTTTTAAGTGTATACTAACCTCTAGCGTGCTTTTTAATAGTAAATAACTGGAGATATTATGTTGACGGCAGCGGCGATAACTACTTTATTCATTGTGATTACCTCGGTGCTTCCTCTCTTTAATTTTACCCATTGGTTCTTCAGAGGAATGGATTTTCCTCGTCTTCAAATCGCGTCTATTTCTGCTTTTTTACTCATTTTTCATTTTATATTTCTCGATCTGCAAGTGGCTTTTTCTTGGTTGCTCATTTCTGCAACAGCGGCTTGTTTTCTATTACAGTTATGGTGGGTACTGCCCTATACAGTCCTTTGGCGAAAAGAAGTTCTAACATCAAAATCGACTGATAAAACGAAACAGTTAAGCATCATCACTTCAAATGTATTACAAACAAATCATAATAGTGATGCACTGATTGATCTTGTTGCACAGTATGAACCCGACATTCTAGTGACGTTAGAATCGGATAAGTGGTGGGAAAATAAGCTTAGCGTATTAGAAAAAGAGATGCCTTATTGTGTTAAATGCCCTCTCGATAATTTATATGGCATGCATGTGTATTCTAGGTTGCCGTTTAGTGAAGAGAAGATTTCTTATTTAATTGAGAAAGATGTGCCATCGATACATTTACGCTTAGAACTACGCAGTGGTGATAAGGTAGGTATGCATTTTGTTCATCCTGCCCCTCCTAGCCCCACGGAGAATACTGAATCCAAAGAACGGGATGCTGAATTAATCACTCTCGCTAGAAGCGTCGCAGATACCCATAGTCCAGTGATTGTCACGGGCGACCTGAATGATGTTGCCTGGTCTGCGACTACCCGCCTATTCCGTAAAATCAGCGGTTTGTTAGACCCCCGTGTAGGCCGAGGCATGTTTAATACGTTTCATGCTGATCATGTTTTCTTACGCTGGCCATTGGATCATTTGTTTCATAGCACGCACTTTAAAGTCAAAAATATACAGCGTTTGCCTTCAATCGGATCTGACCATTTTTCTTTATTTACCGTATTGGCATACGACCCAACATCGGGTGCGAAACAGGAAGGCTTGCTTGCCAATGAGGAAGACAAAGCAGAGGCTAAAAGAACCTCAGAGAGGATGGGGATCAGCAAAAATGATATTCCAAAACCGAACGCATAAAAACCTTGTATTAAAGGGTGCTTAGCTGTTTTTGTGAGCGCTCTTCGTATAGAATCCTGTCTATATTTTAACAAATCTATTTATTCAAATTACTCGTATGTTACGAGTGATAACCCCTTATTATTTTCTATTACGACACTCTAAAATGACTGAATTAACGATAGCAACGCACAATGGTAATTTTCACGCAGATGATGTTTTTAGTGTTGCGGCACTTAAATGCATTTTCCCTATTTTTAAGCTGATTCGCACACGAAATTTAGACGTGATCGCAGAAGCCGATATCGTACTTGATGTGGGTGGCGTATATGACCCTGAAGCAGGACGCTTTGACCATCATCAACGTGGAGGCGCAGGCGAGCGTGAAAACGGCATTCCATTTTCTTCTTTTGGTTTAATCTGGAAGAAATACGGAGTAGAAATCTGTGAAGGTAACGAAGACGTTGCCAACTCTGTTGATTCTGGCCTTGTTTCTACCATTGATGCTGTCGACTGTGGCCATGTTGAAGGGGTTTCTAAAGGCATTAGTCTGAGCCAGACAATCTCGATGTTTAATCCGACTTGGCAAGAAGAAAGCGATTACGATACATGCTTTGATGAAGCCGTTGCTTTTGCATCACGTATCTTAGCTCGCTTTATTGCCTCCGCTAACGGCGGTATTAGTGCGAAAGCCATTGTTGCTAAAGCCATTGCAGAAGCAGAAGATCCTAGAGTGATTGTTTTAAAGCAATATACGCCTTGGAAGCGAACGGTTCACGCCTTGTCTGAAGAAGCTTTGTATGTGGTTTATCCTTCTGACTCAGGCCAGTGGCGAATCCAAACCGTTCCTGCTGAGCTTGGTTCTTTTGAAGATAGAAAATCTTTGCCTAAGCCGTGGGCAGGTTTATCGAATAAAGAACTTCAAGACGTAACAGGAATTGATGATGCTATGTTCTGCCACAACGGTTTGTTCATTGCAGGTTCAGAGTCATTTGAGAGTACGATGAAAATGGCTGCGATGGCTCTTGAAGATTAGATTTGAACAGACTAATGCCAAATACTGTGCTGCTGAATTAATTGCTTTAGGTAATCACAATATGAAGATGTGGAACATCTTCCAGTGGTTATTAAATCATGATGATTTACAGCACGGTACTCAGGCAGAGATGATTAAGCTGTATTGTGAAGATGAATTAGTCGCTTATAGTTTGTTCGAAAGTTTTGAAAATAGAAGCGATAAGGTGACGCACTTTCAAGATGAAATCTATCAAGATTTGGGAGTGGTTCATTTTATTACTTTTTCTAAGCATCAAAATAAAGGTTATGCATCGCAATTGGCTAATGTGATGTATGCCGATATTATAAAACCACTATTGGCACGTCATGCTGCTGCACATACTGGTGTATATTCTTATGTTACCGCGACAGGTCGAGCGGTCGCTCTTATGGAGCGCACCGACATTCTGCCTAGCCAATTAGTTAAGCAATTTTATTCAGAAGCGTCTTTTAAAGTTAAAGTGGTTGATTATTTAGCCACTCAATATAATCACTAAATTTTATTGGCTTGCTATACAAATAGCCTTGAGCCAAATAACAATTGTGTCTTTTTAAAATATTTTCTACTGCTTTATTTTCTACACCTTCAGCGACTATCTTTAGTCCTAAACTTTTAGCCATTTCGATGGTTGTTTTAACAATCGTCAGATCTGTCTCAGAATTTTCTATATTCATAACAAAGCTTTTATCAATTTTTATTTCATTAAAAGGCAGTTGTGAAATATAAAACAAAGAAGAATAGCCAGTGCCATAATCATCAATTGCGACTTGAATGCCCATCTCGGAGAGTTGTTTCATTGTTTGGCTAAGATGTAAAAAATCACTCACCATTACGGACTCAGTCAATTCAAACGTTAAACACGATAAAGGTATCTCGTATTTTGATAGAATTTTTTTAACATTCGGCAAAAAATTTAGCTCAGCAATATCTTTACCACTAATATTGACCGAAACATTATGATTAACATAGCCTAGGCTTATTAATATTTCTAAGTTTTTGCAAGCGTTATCAATTACCCACAACGTGAGTTCATTAATAATACCCGTATCTTCAGCCAGCTGAATAAAGGTATCTGGCGGTATAAATCCATACTTTGCATGCTGCCAACGAAGCAATGCTTCTGAACCATCAACTTGGTTTGTCGCTAAATTTATTTGTGGCTGATGAAACAGTTGCAGCCGATTATCTTGCAGTGCTTTTTGTAAGTCTGCGGCTAAGGCAAGTCTTTGCGCTACATTAATGGCATGCTCTGGTTGATAAAATGAACACATCACGCCTTTGGCTTTACCTTGCTCTAAAGCTCGGTATGCTTGCTTTAAAATTTCAGAGAATGAAGTATCTTTCTGCGGCTCTGTTAATGATACGCCAATATTAATCGATAAATTAATAAATAGTTCACCTACCTGAGCACTTTTCTTCATGTCGTCCATAATGAAGTTCAGTTTCTTATTAATCCTTTCCTTTTCTTTTATAGGCATCGTCGTAATTTCTATAATAAAGGCAAAAGTTCCTTCATTTATTTTCGCAATTTTTATAAGTCGCTTATCTTCAATTTCTAAGGTGATAATGCTGTCTTCAAAGTACAGTTTCCGTTCTATATTTTTGGCGAGCATTAGCATCAAATCATTGTTATCAATATTACTAATATAGGGAAGTAAGGTAGAGAAGTTTTCTATTTCGATGATAACAATGGAGAAATCAATATCCTTGGCCACCAGTAAATCGACTTTCGATTCCAGCAGATTGATATTGGCTAAATTGGTTTCTGGTTCATGCGTAGCCCGATACAGCGCCCTTGCCTTTTTAAATTGCATACGTTTGGCTAAGGCCATTGCCATTAATACGACTTCAAAAAGCACGCCGATCATTAATGAATGATGCACTAAAAAAGAGCTGTCAATAAACCCTGTCAGCTCCATCGGTTGTAATGCTCCACCGACTAACAAAGGAAGCCACGAAACAACATATAGCCAAGCCCAGTGAAGGTTATGCTTTGCTTGTTGAACAATTAACATGAACGCGAGAGGGTAAAGAAATATCATGCTAACAAAGAAAATAGGTGCCGCAATATTCTCTGGTAGAAACAGACTAACAACGGCAAAAATAGCCAAATAAATAACGTAATAAATATTGCAGCGTACAACGAGCGTCTTATGCTGATGAGCATTGAAAAATAAGAGTGCAAATAGCATCGAACAAATGATCAGCAAAATATTGAAGACCACAATATTTTCACGTAAATAGCGCATGATCGCCTCTGGCCAAATATAATGGCCAAACCCCATAACCACACCTAGCATCACCAGAATGGATAAAATATAGCTAATATAAGCAAGGTATACGGTATCTTTTAACCCCCAAAATAGTACGAGGTTATACAGAGACATGGCAATTAAAACTCCGATGAAACTGCCCCAAATTAAAAAAGATAAACGGCTTAGTGTCGAAAAATCATCTTGCGCGTAAATATGAATGGGGGTTCTTGAAATGCCTTCCGTCGCGATTCGAACATACAGTTGAGTATCTGTATGAGGATCAAGGCTAAATGAGTAAGACGGTAGACTACGCTGGTTTCTTGTTAAGCTGCTTACTTGCCAACCCAATCGAGTCTCACGAATGTTGCCTTCTGGGCCTACTTGATGAATATTCAGCTGTTCAATCATCGGATTAGCAAAGTGACTTACTAAATCGATGGCATGGTCATTTGCATTATGAAGTGTAAAACGAATCCAGTAGGCTTGCGGATTAAAACTCCATGGAATAGAGGCTAGATTTTCAATTTTAAATTCAGCGTCTTTTAAGCGAATATCTTTAAGATTAAGGGCTTGTGTCTGGTCAATGAGGTAGGCCTGCTCCAACAAAATATCATGCTGGCCAGATTGAATGGCTTTTTCTGTTGGGTCGGATATCGCGGTAAGATATTGATAAATCAACATCATCAATATTGCTAAAGCGAGGAGTGAAACCGTTTGTCTAAAATGGCTACGCATCAATGGCTTCCTCCTTCGTTATTAAGTACTAGCCAATAAAAGACTCGTCATAAAAGATTAGCTCATATTTTCTTGGGTAATGAAATTAAATACCATGTCTAAACGTTCAATAAAGCCGTCAAAGCTATGGCTGCCTCCCGCTTCAAGCCAACTAGGACAGGATCGATATTTGGCACATGCTTGGCGATAATCAAGGGTTTCATCACCCGTTTGCTGCAACAATAAGAAGTGCTCAGGGTTATCTAAATTTTTGACATCCAGTGCCTGTAATTGCTCAATGTGCTTCATTTCTAAAATATAAGTTTGGCCATCGTAATAATGCTTATTCGGGCCTAGATATTTATCAAACAATTCAAAAGGACGCACCGCAGGATTGACCAAGACCGCTTTGATCTTTTCGGTCTGCCCTAAATAAGTGGCGTAAAAGCCTCCTAGCGAGCTTCCCATTACAAAAACTTGCTGGATACCTTCTTGTTCATACAAGGAGTGAATCGCTTCTTGTGCCTGCTTGATGGCTTGTTCTGGCTCAAAACTCAAGCAAGGAATGCGTAACTGATTCTGCAGGTTGTTGTTTTTGAAATATTGAATGAGCTCTTGTGCTTTTTTGGAATCAGGAGAACTTAGAAAGCCGTGTAGATACACACAGCCAATATTAGAAGGAAGTAATAACATCGAGGTTTTTAATCGCCTTTTTAATAGCCCTTAACCGATAAATCGACTTCAAACTCTATGCCTTCAACACGCGATACTTGAGTTTCGAACGTGCCATCGGGGTGCAGTTTAAATCGGCGATAGCCTGGCGCTACTTTTTCGACATCAAAATCTTTTGATTTGGGTCTAAATTGAACACAGGTTGAAGGGGTGGACAACATGCGAATACCATCGACCATTCTATCGCTATCTTGGTGCACATGGCCCCAAAAAATGCATTTTACATTTTTGTGCCGACGAGCAATTTCCATTAAACGATCGCCATTTTTCACACCAATACGATCCATCCAGCCACTTTCCATCGGTATTGGGTGATGATGAAGACTGATTAACGTATGAAGATCAGGGCGCTCGCTCAAGGCATTTTCTAATAACTCAAGCTGATCATCGGCTAAATGGCCAAAAACAGACCCTTCGACTTGCGAATCTAATAAAATTAACTGCCAATGTTGAGTACGAATGATGTTGTTTAAATGCTCGGTCCCTTCACTGACTTTTTGCATATTGGCCATGCAGTCGTGATTACCCGCGAACCAAAATGATGGCACACCAAAAGGTATTAAGGTTGTATGCAGCCGCTGATAAGACGTGAGTGATCCGTCTTGAGACAAATCACCAGACACAACAAAGAAGTCGAATGCGCTGTTTTCAGTTTTTACACTGTTTAAGACGCACTCTAAACTGTTTAGGGTTTCTAACCCGAGTAGGTGGCCATCCTCAGCCTCAATCAGATGTGTATCGGTTATCTGAATGAATTGAATAGACCCTTCGTGGTCAAACGAGAACAAAGGTAGCTCCATTTCGTTAATGCATGCACTTTGTCGTGCATGTTGTTACATCACTATATATGGGATATTTCAATTCTGTTTGGAATTAGATCACATTTCAATCTAAATTTACTTTTTTATCGTAATGGAGCAAAGTCTAATGCGACTTCTGCATGACCATGCTTAAGGCAATGGGTCAGCCATTCGGCTAAGAATTGGTTAAGCTGCGCCTTTTCATCAGGCATGCGCATTTGCGGATTGGGGTACTCATACTTGCCATGAATACGCTTTTGGTTTTGATAACTGGTTACTTCAGCCGAGCGAGCATCATGATATAAACGCACCAACATCGATGGTGGCTGGATCCAGTCTGGGCACAAGCCCTTCTGCACAACTTCGATGGTTGATGTATAAGGAAAACTTTCAATCACCTTCAACTGAATTCGAGCCTGACGCAAATCGACGCCCGCACTTAGGCCACCACTAATTAAAAAAGAGGTTTCATAACCCAGTTCAAAATTGGGCATCAATTTATTTAATCGAATGTAGTTACCTTCACAGGCCGCTGCCATCTTTTTCAAATCTGGCACATAGCGACGATTTAGCGCCATATCTTTTTCCTTAACTCGTATTTAATAGCAATGTTTGAATTGCCCTAGCAAACGCCACCCTATCGAAAAGCGCGTCTGTTTCCTAGAGCAAACTAAAGCAAATAGGCATATGATTTAAAAGATGCGTTATACAGTCTTTATAGCTATATCGCTGTGCTTCAATTTAAGCCATTGCAGGGCAATAATGGTGGCAGCATTATTAATTGCTCCACTTTCAATACCATCAAATGCAACCTGAAAAGGAAGAACCCTGACTAAGATATCTTCCTGCTCGTGATCCAGGCCATGAATACCACCCAACCCTGTGCTATCAATCAAGGCACAATAAAGGTGAACTTTTTCTGAGGTGCCCCCTGGTGATGACCAGTAACTAGAGATGGGAATTAACTGATTAAGATGGCAACCTGCTTCTTCCTCAGCTTCGCGACGGGCAACTTCTTCTGCTGATTCTCCTTCTTCAATCATGCCCGCCACCACTTCTAATAACCAAGGTGATCCTTGCTGTTTATCTAAGGCGGCGCCAATGCGATATTGCTCAGTTAATACGACGAGATCTTTTTTTGGATCATAAAGTAAAACAGCAGAAGCTTCGCCACGCTCAAATAACTCTCGGCTAAAGGCTTCAGTACGGCCTCCAGCGAATAATTCATGTTCGACTTGATAACGATCAACTTTAAAAAAACCATCATGCAGGCGTTGAGTAAGCACGGTTTTATGGTCTTGCTGGTTAAATTTTACGTCTAATTCTGGCTTAGCCATTCTATATATTACCCACTTGGAATATGATGCTAGTATGAAATATGGAAACTCAGTAACGATGTGTTGCTAATAACAGAACAATCTAGTCAATTTTTAGCTGATTTATCTGTTAGAATCCAGATCATATTATATTTACAGGCCGCTAGAGACCTTGTCATGAAGAAATTAATTGCCTTAACTTCCGTATTAATTGCAACCAATGCAATGGCGGCGGACTTGAACGATATTTATCAGCTATCTCTATCAAACGATGCTGAATTAGCCTCTGCTAAATCCAAACGCGATGTTGGCGATTTTCAAGTTGACCTTGCTCGGGCGGCATTATTGCCACAGATTAGCATTGGCGCAACTCAATCAGATACTACCTTCGATATTGATGATGGACCCAAGATTGAGATCGATGCGTTTTCGTATAATGCAACGATTAGCCAAACTCTTTTCAATTTAAACAGTTGGTACATATACCAAGCGGCGGCTTCTGGCGGTGATGCTTCAAACCTAGAATTTTTGTTAAGCGAACAGCAGCTCATTTTACGCAGTGCTGAAGCTTACTTTAATGTATTACGCCAAAAAGAAAATTTAGAAACCGCACAAGCGGAAGAAAAAGCGGTTAAGCGCCAATTAGAGCAAACGCAGCAGCGCTTTGAAGTTGGTCTAATTGCCATTACTGAAGTCCATGAAGCAGAAGCCTCCTACGATTTATCTTACGCTAACTTGATTGGCCAAGAAGCTGCTTTGGATATTAGCTTTGAAGCCCTTGAACAATTAACCGGCAAACAATTCACTGAATTAAACAGCTTAAAAACGGATATTGATTATATAACACCTGACCAGCCGGTTAACCATTGGGTTGAGCAGGGTATGACAAGATACGCAGGAATTCAGATTGCCAAGCAAGGTGTGCGAGCTTCTGAGTATACTAAAAAAGCGGGCTGGTCTGCTTATGCGCCACAAGTTGATGCACAATTCAGTTATGTTGATGGCGAGCAACCAAGCGGGAGCCAGGTGATTGAAGGGACAATGACTAATCTTACGATTACCGCAAAGATTCCTTTATTTGCCGGTGGTAGTAACTATGCTAGAGCAAAGCAAGCAGCGTCAAAAATAACCCAAGCCAGTGCCGATCTAGATCTTCAACAGCGTACGGTTAAAAACAACATTCGCAGTTTATACCGCAAAGTACAGACAGATGTTTTAACGATTAAAGCGCGTAAGCGTGCAACTGTTTCTTCTCGCAGTGCATTAGAAGCAACGCAAACAGGTTATGAAGTAGGTACTCGAAATATTGTTGAAGTATTGAATGCACAGCGTAACTTATTCAGTGCGCAGCGTGATTATGCCAATGCTCGTTATGATTATATTTTAGATATTTTAAATCTTAAGTTTTTCTCTGGTACTTTAGGTGAAGCAGATATTTCTCAGTTAAATCTTTGGTTAACAAGCGCTAAGCCTGCAATTAATCCACAGGCTTAATACGCTCTTTTCGATTTACGATTTAGTCAAAAAAAACCACTCTCTTGAGTGGTTTTTTTTGCCTTTAACTTACTCGTATTTCCTGCTCTTGTTTACTAGGAAAAGAATATTTAACAATCCGTTTAACCACCGTAATGTACTGCTGTAAAAATGATCCGGTATTGTAAGGAATATCGTATTTCTTACAGACATTTTTAACCTGCTTAGCCATATCAACATAATGATATGCCGGCACATCTGGGTATAAGTGATGTTCAATTTGACAGCTCAAGTGCCCTGTCAAAATATGAAAGGTGCGACTGCCTTCAAAGTTAGAAGACCCTAATATCTGTCGATAATACCATTCACCTCGACTTTCATTTTCACATTCAGCTTGATCAAACGTTTGTGCATTTTCAGTAAAGTGCCCACAAAATATGACACTTGATGTCCACCAGTTACGAATGAATTCCGCAATCATATTGCCGGCTAATACAGCAAAAAATAGTGGCCAAGAAATCAATGCCGCCAGTAAAGGAAAAAAGAGATATTCTTTAAATACTTGTCGGTTAATTTTAGAGAAAAAAGAATGTTTCAATTCTTCACGAGTAATGGGAAGCGTTGAAGTTTCTTTTCTTTTGCCAGCAAAAATACGTTCACCCGCAACTTCGTGATAAGCGATACCAAATTGGAAAAAACTGCTTAATAAAGTATAGGTAATGAATTGGAAACGGTTTTTAGGACGCCAAGTAATATCATCACTTAAGCGCAACAGACCATAACCGTAGTCTCGATCTTTGCCTATAATATTTGTATACGTATGATGTTCGTGGTTATGGTAACGCTTCCATGATTCACCATCGCCCCAAATATCCCAATCAAAGTTGCGTGAATTAATATGAGGATCATTCATCCAATCATATTGTCCATGCATGACATTATGCCCAATTTCCATATTGTCTAAAATTTTAGACAACGCTAAAAATGCGACCCCGGCGATCCAGAAAAGTGCATGATAGAAACCCAGCACAAGCGATATTCGCCCCATGATTTCACTTACTCTTTGCACGCGAATAACTCTGCGAATATACCTCGCATCTTTTTCACCTACCTTCGCCATCACTTCTTCACGAATTTTATTAAGGTCATTTTCAAATGCTTTTAATGTTTCGGCATTAGGGCGTTTATTCGCCAGTGTTATAGTCATGATTTTTTCCTTATGATCCGTTATAGGTCAAGAACGACATCGCCTTGGGCGACGGATATACACAGTTGAATTTCCTCGCTGCTGGTATCTGAATATTTTTGGGTGCGCGTATTAAATACCACACCACTTTTCTTTTTACAGATACACTGATGACAAACACCAATACGGCAGCCCGAAACAGGTGTTAGACCTTGTGCTTCTGCTTGCTCTAATAACGTTTGGGTTTTGTCTTTTTCGCTGACCACTATTTTTTCTGACGTCTGAAAATGAACGATGCTTTGTTGGTTATTTTCAATTTCGATAGGCGCGGCACCAAAAAACTCAAAATGAACCCTCTCTTTTTCAATACCCTCATCGGCTAATACCTTACGTGCTTGCTGAATCATTGGACTAGGGCCACAAATAAAAGTTGTACGCTGAAAAAAATCATCACAATAAGTTCGTAAATGCTCAGCACACACAAACCCTTCTACATCGCTATCAACAAACGTGATTGTGATATTGGGGCATTCTTTTTGTAACTGCTCGAACTCCTGCTGAAAAACAATCTCTTGATGATTACGCGAGTAATACAGCAAATGAACATCAAGCTCGAACGCTTGCTGATTAGACGCATGCTGATTGTAAGCAAACTGCTGAAGCATCGCGCGAAATGGTGTTACGCCACTGCCACCGGCAATGAACAATAACTTTTCTGATGGCGAGGATTTTTGAAGAGCGCTGGATAATACAAATTCACCTTGCGCCGCTGAGATATTAACTAAGCTACCAAGCTCAAGCTGCTGACGAATCCAAGGCGTTATGCGGCCTTTTTGCTGTATTCGAATACTAAGCTCAATCAATCCTGTTCGCGCATAATAAGCGGGGGATGATGAAATACTAAAACAGCGCAATAAACGAGCACCATTTTTTTCGACCATGAATTCAATGTACTGGCCGGCCTCAAATGTCGGCCACTTGCGATCAATAATTCCCGCTTTAGGCTTTAGTACCAAGGTATACATGTCGGCCAATTCATCACGAAATTCTACAATTTGCGCGCGATAAGCATCGGTTGTCCACAACGGCGTAAATAGTTGAATTAATGGCTGAAAATACGCTGAGAAACTGCGATGCTGGGTTAATGCTTGGCTAAACCAAGTCCAGCCTTTTTGTGATAAAGAGGGTTGGTTGAGTACGTTCATAAAGACACCTGCTAAAATTCAGCGTACAACTGTATGCTGAATATATTTGAATGTCTATTTTATGTACAAAAAGAGATTCTTGCCTAAGAGTTAATAATGCCGGGAATTAATAGCCCCTAGCGCTTAAGCTGCTCAGAGACTAGCGTTGTCAGCCGCATAACCGCCCCTTGGTTATCAGCAACGACTTGCTGACCCTTAGCCCCCATTTGAGCACGTAATTCTGGGCGTTCTAATAACTGTTTTAAACAAATCGTCAACTGCTCGCGATTTGCTTGCTGCATGGCACCTTGATTGATTAACTGCTGCGAAATTGCGGCAAAATTATAATCACTTGGCCCCATAACAACCGCCTTCGCTAATGCGCAGGCTTCTAGTGGATTATGGCCACCGTGTTCAATAAAACTGCCGCCAATAATTGCGATATCAGCACTTGCCAATATTGGTAACATCTCACCCATGGTATCGGCTAAATATACTTGCGTCGTCGTACTCACTTGTAAGCTGCCTTTTTGCGACGCTTCACTGCGGCGAATTAAACTCAACTCCCGATCCAATACAAGCGCTGCAACGTCATCAAAGCGTTCTGGGTGACGTGGCACGATGGTTAATAATAACTCAGGAAAATCCGCCAATAGCTGTTGATAACTATCTAAGATTAAATTGTCTTCCCCTTCGTGACTGCTCGCTAATACGAGTACGAGCCTTGTATTACCCCATTGCTGCTTCAACCCATGGCCTTGCTGTTTAGCACTTTCAGGCACTGAGATATCAAATTTTATGCTGCCAGTGACATCGACTCGATTCTCTGCAACGCCTAAACGAACAAAACGTTCGGCATCCGCGCGATGCTGGGCCGCAATTAAGGTTAAGCCATGCAACATCGGGCGCGTCAATTTCGTAAACTTAGCATACCCTTTGGCTGATTTTTCGGATAACCGTGCGTTTGCCAAAATAACGGGAATCTGTTGTTTATTACAGCTGCGAATGATATTCGGCCATAATTCCGTTTCCATGATTAAGCAGATACTCGGCTGAATTTTTTTGATGAATCGCTTCATCAACCAAGGCAAATCATAAGGCAGGTAAACATGAACCATCTGACCAGATGTTAATTCCTTGGCATATAAACGCTGTACTTGGTCTGAGCCAGTCGGTGTAGTGGTGGTGATCGTTAGGGTTAAATCAGGATTGGCCGCTTGTAAGCTACGCACCAGAGGCTCTGCCGCTAGGGTTTCGCCAACAGAAACTGAATGGAGCAAGATGCCATTTGCTTTGCCGGTAAACTTAAAAAAAGCAAAACGCTCTGCCCAGCGTTGACGATAGCCAGGGTTGGCGCCACCGCGTATCCACATTCGCATAAGAATAAAAGGAATGGCTAAGGTAAAAACCAGATTGTAAAAAAAACGTGCCACTCGTAACTCTCCGAAAACTATTTTAGGCGCTGATAGAAAATATCGCCATATATTAGCAAAACCCCCGCCAAGCTTATATAGCCTGTTCGCTAGTTCCCACAGCCGAGTTTTGTTAGACTGAAGTTCTTTTATTTAACCTTCTTTAATTTATGTGGCGGATAGAGATGGATTTACAAGTTCCAAACTTCCATCAAGCACAGGTATTGGTATTCGGCGATGTTATGCTGGATCGTTATTGGCAGGGGCCTACATCGCGCATATCCCCTGAAGCCCCCGTACCTGTGGTGAAAGTACAAGATATTGAAAACCGTGCCGGTGGCGCAGGTAACGTAGCGTTAAACATCGCAACACTAGGTGCTAAGGCACATTTATTCGGCATCACGGGTGATGACGAAAACGCCAATGACCTTGAATACATGCTGAATAGCAAAGGCGTAAATTGTGGTTTTTTACGTCATAGCAGCAGCCCTACGATTACCAAGTTACGCATTTTAAGCCGCAATCAGCAATTGATTCGTCTGGATTTTGAAGAGGCGTTTCATGACGTTGACTTAACATCAATCTACGATCAATTTGACCAGCAGGTTGCCAATGCTGGGGCCGTCATTTTATCGGACTATAACAAGGGTGCTTTGACCGATCCTCAACGTTTGATTCAAGCGGCGCGTAAAGCAGGCACTCCGGTTTTAGTCGACCCGAAAGGAACCGATTTCGCACCTTATCGTGGCGCAACGCTAATTACCCCTAATTTGGCTGAATTTGAAGCGGTTGTCGGCTATTGCAAAGACGATGAAACGTTATTGGCGAAAGGCAAAGCACTGTTAGAAGAGCATGACCTTACTGCATTATTGGTCACGCGCAGTGAAAAAGGCATGACGTTAATTCAACGTAATGCTGAGCCTTTAACGCTACCCACTCGTGCTCGTGAAGTTTACGATGTGACGGGCGCAGGTGATACCGTAATTTCTGTCTTAGCGACGGCGTTAGCGGCGGGCGAATCGTTAGAGCACGCGACAGCATTTGCGAATATTGCGGCAGGCATTGTGGTTGGTAAGCTGGGTACGGCAACGGTTACTAGTGATGAATTGCGCAGCGATATTCGCAGCGAGCAGCATGGTGGCGCGGCTGTTTTTGATGAAGACGAATTAATGCAGTTGGTGCGAGAGTGTAAAGAACGTGGCGAGAGTTTGGTAATGACCAACGGTTGCTTCGATATCATTCACCCTGGCCATGTACAATATTTAAAAGAAGCAAAAACCTTAGGCGATCGTTTATTGGTTGCGGTGAATTCGGATGAATCGGTTTCACGTTTAAAAGGCCCGACTCGTCCGATTAATCCACTTGATCACCGCATGGCGGTATTGGCGGGCTTAGAAAGTGTTGATTGGGTTGTGCCTTTTTCTGAAGATACGCCAGAGCGTTTAATTACTAAAGTGCTTCCGAGTATTTTAGTGAAAGGTGGCGATTATAAGATTGAAGAAATTGCTGGCGGCGAAGCGGTAATGGACGCTGGCGGCGAAGTGATTGTTTTAAGTTTTAAAGACGACTGCTCGACAACGGCAATCGTTAAACGTATTCAGGCTGAGAAAGCTTAAGTACTTATTTTAAGTATCTATTAATTACCGAAGTGTTTTGGTACAGAAACTATTACCCTCATGGCACGCTGCAAGTACGGTCCATGTAAGCTCGGCCTCCGCTTCCATGCGGAGGGACGGCCTATTCGTACAACAGTTATGTACCATCACTTCTACATTGCTCGTTATTCAAATTAGAATACGAGTAAACTTTTTTGATCGCTAGCTTGATACTTGTGAATCGGACGTATTTACCGCGTGCCGTGAAACAGGACTAAATTCGCTTCGATAAAAATTTACATGAGTAATACATTATGATTATTGTTACAGGCGGCGCCGGATTCATCGGCAGCAACATCGTTAAAACTTTAAACGAACAAGGTCGTAAAGACATTATCGTGGTTGACGATTTAACCGACGGTAAAAAGTTTTATAACCTAAGCGATTGCGACATTGCTGATTATCTTGATAAAGATGATTTCTTGCAGCTAGTTAAAATTGACGATCCTATTTTGAATAACGTCGAAGCGATTTTCCATGAAGGTGCTTGCTCTTCCACGACTGAGTGGGATGGTAAATTCATGATGGAAAATAATTACGAATACTCTAAAACACTTTTACACGCCTGCATCATTCGTGAAATTCCATTCTTATACGCATCTAGTGCGTCTGTGTATGGCGCGGGTTCTGTATTTAAAGAGCAACGTGAACACGAACAGCCATTAAACGTTTATGGCTATTCTAAATGGCAATTCGACCAATACGTGCGTGAGATTCAACATACGTTTAAATCACAAGTTGTTGGCTTCCGTTACTTTAATGTTTACGGCCCACGCGAACAGCACAAAGGCAGCATGTCTTCAGTCGCTTTCCACTTTAATAACCAAGTAAAAGAAAACGGTATTGCTAAATTATTTGGCGGTAGTGATGGTTATGAAGATGGTGAACAACGTCGTGATTTTGTTTACGTTGGCGACGTTGTAAAAGTTAACTTATGGTTCTTAGATAATCCAGATAAATCCGGTATCTTTAACTTAGGCACGGGCCGCTGCCAAAGCTTTAACGATGTGGCGAATGCGGTGATCGATTGGCACGACGAGAAAGGCACTCACGTTACCAAAGCAACGAAAGAGTACATGCCGTTCCCTGAACATTTAAAAGGTGCATATCAGAGCTTTACCGAAGCAGATATTTCTAAGCTGCGCGACATGGGTTACGACCAACCTTTCGCAACCGTTGAAG
>CAWVSY010000066.1:0-18218 GCA_963933055.1 uncultured Oleispira sp. | reverse complement strand
TATCGGGTCGTTTAACCGTTCCCGCGGGTATGGGCTTTAAAGGCTTGGTCATGGGAGCAGATGAAGATCATTACTTAATGGCTACTGACGCGGGTTATGGTTTTATTACTCAGCTGAAAGATATTCAAACCAAAAACAAAGCCGGTAAGGCGATGTTGACGGTACCGACCAATGCACAGGTATTATCTCCAGCGAAAATCGATAGTATCGAGAAAGCTTGGATCGCCGCCATTAGTAACGAAGGCCGTATGCTGGTATTCCCAGCGGCCGATCTTCCAGTCATGGGTCGTGGTAAGGGTAATAAGATGATTAGCATACCAGGGCCGCGCGCAAGCAGCCGTGAAGAGCTAATGATCGCAGCGGTTGCCTTTAGCGAAACCGATACTTTGCTCGTGCATTCTGGTAAGCGACATACCAAGCTGAAGTTCTCTGATCTAGAGCACTACTTTGGTGAACGTGGACGTCGTGGTAATAAACTGCCGCGCGGATTCCAGAACGTTGACATGGTTGAGATTGCGAAGAAAGAAAAGTAACCCTTTACTAAGGGCTGTTGAGTTAAATACTGATCTTTAAGCTATAAAATAAAAGCCCAATAAATAAAAATTTGTTGGGCTTTTTTGTTACTAAAACATCAGGGGTATAGGAAAATAAACATGGAATTAACCGCATGGATTTCTCTGGCAACGCTTTGCATTTTAGGTGCAATGACCCCAGGTCAGAGTTTTATCATTATTTTGAAACACGCTATCAGCGGTGGTCGTTTAAATGGTTTAATCGCCAGTCTTGGTCACGGCTTAGGAGTGATGTTGTATGCCATTGCGACGGTAGTAGGCTTGGCCGTCATTATTCAGAAAACACCTTGGTTATTCGATGTTATTAAATATACAGGTGCTGCTTTTTTAGTATGGCTTGCTTATAACGCATTAACAGCAAAGGCAAGCAGTGCTCGATTCTCTTCTGAAGAGACGAATATTACGCTTAAAGAAAGCTTTACCGAAGGCTTAATGATTTCCTTTTTGAACCCAAAACTCGCGATTTTCTTTTTGGCATTGTTCAGTCAATTTGTAGATGATACTGCGATTTGGCAACAAAATATCATTATGGTTGCTACGGTGACGGGCATCGATACCTTGTGGTATTGCTTAGTTGCTTTGGTATTGTCACATTCGATTATGTTAGAAAAATTACGCACGAATGTGCATATTATTGAAAAACTTTCTGGCATCGTTTTATTAGCCGTAGCCTGTAGGGTGGTTATGTGAAATGTATGGCCTAAGACTTATTAATTAGACTGACATTTTCTTGTAATAATTTATTCATAAACTGACGGCAATTTAAAAATAGCTGGAAGTTACTTTATGAAATCTAAGCGTTCTCTCCTTTCGATAGCCGTCTTAAGTATTGGTTTAACCGCTTGTGGTGGTTCTTCGTCTAATAAAAGCTCTTCATCTACCGATGGCGGTGTGGATAACGGCAATGTTCAATCTCCTTTGGCGAGTTTGGATATTCAATGTTCCGCTGTCGATGATTCATCTGCTATTGCTGCCAAGTCTGAAATTGTAGGCGCTGAACGGCTAACGTTGTCTCTTGTTGATTCATATTTTTCAGGCAGTAATTTTGCGACGTCGTCGGCTGAAATTGTGAGTTACGATACGTGTTCAGATCGCTTGTATGTTGTTAATTCTCAAGCAGCCAGTATTGATGTTCTAGCGCTGGATCAAAACAGTCGCGAGCTTTCTAAGGCAGGTAATATTGATTTATCTTTAGCCGCCGCTGCCGCGGGTATAGAAATTGGTGCTGCAAATAGTGTTTCTGCAAAGCAAGGTTTAGTTGCTGTCGCGATTGAAGCTAAAGTAAAACAAAACCTAGGGTTGATTGCGTTATATCGTTCAGATGATCTTTCTTTATTAGGAACTTATACGGCGGGAGCTCTGCCCGATATGGTTGCTTTAAGCGGTGATGCTAAAACTATTTTAACCGCGAATGAAGGTGAGCCTAGTGGCGATTATGTTAATGATCCTGAAGGTTCTGTCACTATTGTTGATATCTCGAAGGGCTATCGCAATGATCAGGCGGTAGTGAAACAGGTTTCCTTTTCGTTATTTAATGTAGGTGAGAGCCGTCATGGCGAGTTGGCTGCTGATGTTCGAGTTGCAGGTCCTGTGGGTACTTCGGTGGCTCAGGATCTAGAGCCAGAATACCTTGCGTTAAATTCTGATAATACAAAAGCGTATGTCGCCTTGCAGGAAAATAATGCGATGGCGATTATTGATGTGAAAACGGCTACCGTTGACTCTATTAAAAGCCTCGGTGAAAAAAGTTGGAATGCCGCAAGTGGTAATAGGCTGGATGCATCCAATAAAGATAATGGTCCTGGCGAATTCGCCAGCTATGAGCAGCTGGTGGGTCTGTACATGCCTGACACGATTGCGAGCTTTAGTATTGAAGGTTCTCAATATATTATTTCTGCTAATGAAGGTGATGGCCGTGAATACATTTATTCTACTACTCAGAAAATATGTGATGCAGCAAACCATAGCTGGGATGGCGATGAATATGAAGTTGGTGGCGATGATGAAGATGCGACAAAGTATGCGAATGAATTAGATGATTGTATTTCTTTTACGGATGAAAAACGTGGTAAGAATATAGTTGATTTGGTTGATGCGGCTCATCCATTAAAAGCGGCACTTGATGATAATAATCAGCTTAAGCGTATTAAAGTGATTGCTGACAAAGATCAGTATTCTGTTAACGATAATATTCCGATTTTTGGTGGTCGCTCATTTTCAATTTGGAATGAACAAGCAGAGCTCGTTTTCGATAGTGGTGATGATATTGCAAAGCGTGTTTTTGCCGTAGATAGCATTCACTTTAATGCGACTAATGATAATAATGATCCCGCTGAAACGGCCGATAATCGCAGTGATGATAAAGGCACCGAGCCAGAAGCGATTGAAGTTGCGCAGATTAATGGTAAGCACTATGCCTTTATCGGTTTAGAGCGCCAGGGTGGCATTATCGTCTACGATGTTTCTGTGCCAACAGCGCCAATTTTCCAATCTTATATTAATAATCGTAATTTTACTGAGTCTGTGTGTACTTTAGTCGATGAGGGTGAATGCGATAATGATACGTACAATCCAGCGGCTGGCGATTTAGGGCCTGAATCGATAGATCATTTTGTCCGTAATGGTAAGCACTTTATTGCGGTAGGAAATGAAGTAAGTGGTACGACTTCGGTATATGAATTGAACTTTTAATGCTTGCCTGTTGATCCAGTACGCTATAAATAAGAGTTAAAAAGCCCTAAAATAGCGCTATTAGATTATTTAGGCTGGTGATGCATGCAAGACGAATTTTATATTGAAGATATGGCGATGTGGGATAGTAAGCTGTTTATTAGCCACTATCCCGCTCATGAAGAAAATGCGGTTGACTTAAAACGTGCGCTTTATGAAATTAAAGATCAGCAAGTCAGCCAAATTGATAGTGACGTTGCTGTTTTTGCCAAGCATGCTTTGTTCGAAAGTGAGCTGAATTTATTAACACTGCCTTATACACCTTTACAGAAGCTAAAGGCCTATGTTGAAGATCTGATTGCTACTGTGGCGCATGCGATTAACGAACCGTTTTGGCCTGAAGGTGCGCAAGCAGAGGTTGATATTGTTGAGTCTTGGTATCACATCACTCAAAATGGGGGCTATCACGATACTCATTCACATCCGAACTGCTCTTGGTGTGGTATTTATTATTTGCAAGAAGGCGAGAGCAGTATTGATGGTCGCAATGGTGTGAACCGATTTTATGATCCTCGCCATGGTGCAGACCATTATCAGGATGCGGGCACGGCCTATTTGAGTGCGGATGGCTTTATGGATTTTTCCCCATTAGCGGGGCAAATTATTATTTTTCCTTCGTATTTAAAGCATGCTGCTATGCCGTATTTTGGTGATAGTGATCGCATTGTTTTAGCGTTTAATTGTCAGGTAAATGCAAAATTATAACGACAATTAAAATGATGAATTTAGTTCTATTCTTGCAGCTTATTCTGCTTACCAAACGTATCTATTAAGCAGTAGCAATTTTTGCTAATGATGATAATGTGATTAAAAATAATTCTAAATATTCACTTAAAGTTGTTAGCGAGTCAGTATGTTTAAAATCAAAGTAGAGCGCATTGTAAAATTACCGATCGATAAAGTTTTTGATGCGATCAGTGATCATGAAAATTATGCGTTATTTCCATCGGTAGGCATTGCTAAGTTGCTTAATGAAGGTGATGAAGAGCGCAACGGCAAAGGCGCTTTGCGTACTGTTGAAACAGGTCCTTTTAAAGTGTGGGAGCGTATCACGGCGTTTGAACGCCCTATTCATATGCAGTATCAAATTGAGCAAGCTAAGCCCATTAAGATGGATCATTATAAAGGTATTATTGATCTTAAAGATTTAGGCGATGGAACAACACATGTTACTTGGGTATCAGAAGGTAAAATGGTTGTTCCATTGATTGGCTGGTTCTTCGATAATAAAATGCAAAAACAAGGCACAGCTGTTTTTCATAGCATGTTGAAATCGATAGAATCTCGTTAGCTTTTATTTCTTAATAACCATGTCTTTTGCCATGGTTATTAAGCTTTCAGGGTGGGTATTGGTTAATAATGTGTAGTGTATTCCGTTATGGCTAAATTCTAGGCTAGAGAAGGCAGGGAATTGATTGAGTCTTGCGTGAGTCTCTTCTAGCATTAAGGGAATTCCTACCGCAGTACTGGCCAGTTTATTTTGAGGGCTAGGCTCGGTGGTTGTGATCAAGAAAAACTCATCACTATGATAGTAAGCCGCGGCATTTTTTGAGCCGTTTTGCTGGTAGTATTTATGTTCTGAAAAATCCCACGTATTCTTTTTATCTTCTGGCCATACAATGTCTTGGTTTATTTTTTCTTCAGCTTTTTTCTGTGATAGACCCTTTTTACTGAGATTCCAAGAAATTATCTGAGTATCTTTTTGTGCTTGTATTTTTTTAACGCTAATTGTTGGTAGTGTTAATTTTTCTTTATTAAATTCTACGTGAGTATTTTTAACTTGTGCTTCAATCCCGCTATTGAATATGAAGTTAGCTTGCATGAATAACGAGTAATGATAGTCGGCAAAGCCTTCTATTTTTTTTATTTCGAAGCCTTTATCTTTGGCATCAAAATCGATTCCTACCGAGAGTCTATCCGCGACATGAATAGAAGGCGTGAACGTTTGTTCATAATGCTCTTTATTGAATAGGTAGATGCCTTTTATACGGCTAAGGCCGCTTTTATCTTTGTTGCGTTTAAGGCCTTTAATTTGTAGAGCGCGCTTATTAGGGCGATCGTGCAAAATAATGGTCTGGTTACTGTAACTTGCTTCATAACCTTTAACGGTTTCTGGCTGAGTGACAACTTGATAAAAATTGTCCGGTTGCTTAAACGTAAGTTCAGTAACCATTGGAGCTGCAGAGTTTGATAGTGTTAATTTTGTGCTGGCTTGAAAGTTGTTAACTTTGCTGAGATTTTGGTAGGTTCGATCAATCCAAAATCGATCTTCACTATTGGTATCTGCATTAACATTGGCAAGGGTATGAGAGGTGAAAATAGCAGAGCCTAGGCTGATGCTGGTCAGCCCTGCGATTTTGATTAAAGAACGAATATCCATATTGCAGCCTTTAAATTTTAGGTTATTAAGTAACGTTAATCGATAAGTTGGAATCGCGCAATGACTTCGCCGCCAATTTCAACTGTCTCAGCGAACATGTCGGCAGGTCGGATCCAGGTTGTGGGTGCTTCATCGGCATAGCGGGTTTCGTATACGACAAACCATTCTTCAGTTTCACTATGACGCGCAATATCAATAACTTGATATTCAGCGCCTTTGTAGTGGCGATAAAGTCCTTTTTTAATAGTAGGTTGCTTAGTTGAACTATTAAGTTGGTTCACTATGTATTCCCTTCGCTCGCATTCTTTTTAGCGGCTTCTATTTCGTTAAAGCGTGCTAGTTGCTCTGGTGTCGCTTTTTGTTGATGCTTGTCTTTCCATTCCGAGTACGGCATGCCATAAACAAGTTCACGGGCATCTTCGTATTCGATTTCAATACCACGTTCTTCGCCAGCCGCTTTGTACCATTTTGAGAGGCAGTTTCGGCAAAATCCCGCAAGGTTCATTAGGTCGATGTTTTGTGCGTCTTTACGCTCATCTAGGTGGGCTAATAAACGACGGAATGCAGCAGCTTCTAGTTCGATGTTTGATTCTAATTTTGACATGTGGGGGATCCTATCTATTTATTAGGTGAGTTTTATTATTAAAAATGCTGGTAGCCAGTGGCTTTGTTATTTACGGGGTTACCATCTAATAAAACCCAGTTTCTCTGGTGATTGGTTGTAGCATTTATTATTTCTACTTGTCCAACTTTATGGCAGTTCATTGTGCTTAAAATATTGTGTGCATGCTGGGGGGCTGTGAATAATAGTTGATAATCATCGCCACCACTGAGAGCAAGTTCTAATGCGGCATTTTTACCGTACTCTGCTATTGCGTATTGATTCAAGGGGATGCATGCGGTGTTAAAGTTTAAGCATACGTTGGATGCTTTGGCTATGTGTGATGCGTCTTGTAATAATCCGTCTGATATATCCATGGCGCTGGTGGCAAGGCCAATCAGTTGTTGCCCTAGTGCAATCTGAGCGTGTGGATAATAATAAGCGGTGGCGAGCTCTGCATCGCTCATGTCGGTGGTGTTTTTTATAAAGGCTTGAGGGTTCGCCAAAATACTCTTGAGTGCCGCAGCAGATTTTCCTATTTCACCACTTAGCCAAATGCTATCACCGATTTGTGCTGTGTCTCGTGTGAGTGCTTTTCCATGGGGTACTAAGCCTTGCACTTGAATGGTGATGATAAGGGTAGGGCTTGATGTGGTATCGCCACCGATGAGGGGAATATTATATTCATCGGCACATGCACGTAACCCTGAGCTAAACGATTCTAGCCATGGTTGCGTTGTGTTTTTGGGTAAGCTTAATGCAAGGTGAAATGCTTGGGGTTTTGCGCCCATGGCGGCTAGGTCACTAATAGCACAACGCAAGGCGCGCTGTGCTATTAGTTGCGCCGGTGCGCTAGCGGGGAAGTGAACATCAGCAACTTGAGTATCAATACTCTGTACTAGGTCAAAGCCGTTAGGCACCTTAACGATGGAAGCGTCGTCACCAACGGCACAAATAATATGTTCATTATTTTGCGGCCAATTAAAACAGTGTTTAATTAATTCAAACTCTGTCAGCACGATCGTCTACCTAAATCATTTGTATAAAAAGTTTAAGACTTTTTCATCGAAAGTGTATTTTTACTTTCGCTAGTCTTGCCACCCTTGGTTTTAATTCTTGCCGAAGGTACTTTGAATACTGGCTTCGTTGTTTTGATGGTTGCAGTTCTAGGTTTAGCTTTGGCATTTGGTTGTGTAACTTCTACCGTGCGCACCTGTTGTGCAATTTTATCAACAACGCCGTTTACGTATTTATGGCCGTCAGTAGCACCAAAAGATTTCGCCAGTTCTACCGCTTCGTTAATAACAACCTTGTATGGCACATCAATACGATGAATCATTTCATAGGTGGCTAAGCGAAGAATAGAAAGTTCTACTGGGGTGATCTCATCAGCATTACGGTCTAATAACGGTTGGATGACTTTATCTAATGAAGATAACTCACCTGGCACTCCATGCAGTATTTCGTGGAAGTATTCTAGATCCACTTTGCTCATGTCATTATCTGCACGGAATTCAGCTTCAATTTTTGCTAAATCTGCGCCTGCCATGTGCCATTGGTAAATGGCTTGCATTGCAAAGCTACGGGCTTTGCGACGAGCCGCTGGGCTCGCTTTTCGAGTGCCTGTCTGAGACATAACTTATGCCTCTAATGCATTAAGAAGGTTAACCATTTCGAAGGCAGACATCGCAGCTTCTTCACCTTTGTTTCCAGCTTTTGTGCCAGAACGTTCGATCGCTTGTTCGATAGAATCAACGGTTAATACACCGAAAGATACTGGGATGCCGAACTGCATTGCAACTTGGCCAAGGCCTTTGGTGCATTCGCTAGATACGTATTCGAAGTGTGGAGTACCACCGCGGATAACTGCACCTAAAGTGATGATTGCATCGTATTTGCCGCTTTGAGCAACTTTCTGAGCAACTAATGGAATTTCCATCGCACCTGGGCAGCGAACAACCGTGATGTTTTCTGGTTCAACGCCGTGACGAGTTAAAGAATCAACTGCGCCTTCTAATAAACTTTCAACTACGAATGCATTCCAGCGGCCAACAACAATTGCATACTTACCATCGTTAGGGGTTAAGTCGCCTTCAATAATTTCTACAGTCATTTTCTTTACTCTTCTATTTAATCTAAATTTTTATTTCAACAAAGCTCTAAGCTTCGTAAGGAATGTACTCAACCACTTCAAGGTCAAACCCAGAAATACCCGCGTATTTAACCGGAGAACTTAATAGACGCATTTTCTTCACGCCGATTTCACGCAAAATTTGAGAGCCTGTACCAATCGTTAAAAAAGTACCTGAACTATCAACGTTCGGGTTTTTAACAGGCTTCGCATTACCTAAATAAACATCTAAGCTAGAGGCTACATCTTCAGGCTGGCCAGCCGATAAAATAACCAAAGCCCCTGTGCCTTCATCAGCAATTTTTTTCAATGCCGCTTGGCTAGACCAAGACTGATTATCAGACTTAACGGCACCCAAAATATCACGTAAGAAATCGCCTGTTTGCACACGCACAAGACAAGGGACATCACCTTTAATATTGCCTTTTGTTAATGCAATATGGGTTTCGCCTTGAATGGTATCGACAAACTTATGCAACTGGAACTCACCAAATTCAGTATTGATGGTCTCGCCCGCAACTTCGTCAATTGTCTTTTCATTTGCCATGCGATAGTGAATCAAATCGGCAATCGTACCGACTTTGATATCATGCTTTTCAGCGAAAATTTCTAAGTCTGGACGACGCGCCATCGTGCCATCAGCGTTCATGATCTCAACAATCGCAGAAGAAGGTGTTAAACCCGCAAGACGCGCTAAATCACAACCGGCTTCGGTGTGACCTGCACGGCTTAATACACCGCCAGGGCGTGCACGTAATGGAAAGATATGACCCGGCTGAACAATGTCTTCCGCTTTAGAGTTGCTATCAACCGCAATACGAATGGTCTTAGCACGGTCAGCGGCAGAAATACCGGTAGTCACACCTTCAGCCGCTTCGATAGACACCGTAAAAGGCGTGGCGAATTTAGCACCGTTACCCGCAACCATCGCAGGTAAACCTAAGAAATCACAACGGTCGCCCGTCAGTGTTAAACAAATAAGGCCACGTGCTTCAGTCGCCATAAAGTTAATGATTTCTGGCGTTACTTTTTCGGCAGCAACAATGATATCGCCTTCATTTTCACGATCTTCATCATCCATAAGGATAACCATTTTACCGCGACGCATATCATCAATGATTTCTTCGATCTTATTTAAAGCCATTTTAATTATCCTAAACTATTATTAAAATTGCCTATGTTGTTCAGGCAGTACGTATTATTTCCAAAAACCATTTTGTGCCAGAAACGCTTGGCTAATTCCGGCTTTCGGTTGGTCGTTTGTTTGCTGCATCATACGCTCTAAATAGCGTGCAATAACATCCACTTCCAGGTGAACAGTGTTTCCCACCTGATAATCTTTAATCACCGTTTCTTGTACGGTATGTGGCACGATGTTCAAATCAAAAATGGTTGCGCCAGCCGGTGCATCTTCAATCGCATTCACGGTCAGGCTAACACCATCAATTGTGATAGAGCCTTTGGCTGCAATGTACTTAGATAGCTCTGCAGGCGCTTTAATTTTAAAACGAACGGAACGGGCATCTTCATTGCGGCTCAAAATAGTCCCTAAACCATCAACATGACCCGTGACCATATGGCCACCTAAACGAGTCGCTAAGGTTAACGCTTGCTCTAAGTTAACGGCTTTGCCCATTTTCCAGTCGGTAATATTGGTATGAGTGATCGATTCTTTCGAAACGTCTGCCCAAAAACCATCACCCGGTAATTCAACCACGGTTAAACAGACACCGTTGGTGGCAATACTATCGCCCAATTTTACATCGCTCAGGTCTAGCTTGCCGGTATTGATGCGTAAACGGATGTCACCTTGCTTGCTTTGGCTTGCAACGACCTGACCAACCGCTTCAATAATTCCTGTGAACATTAAGTCTTCTCGTTAAAGCCAGCTTGGCTCTTCAATACTAATTTTAGGTCATTCCCAATCATTCGCACATCATGCCAAGACCAGCGAATTTGCTGATCCATGTTTGCGAAGGGTAAGTTAAACGCAGGTCGTGCGTCACTTCCTAATAATGTCGGCGCGGTAAATATCACCAGCTCGTCGACTAAATTTTGCTCTATAAACGCCCCTGCTAAGGTTGCGCCCGTTTCAACCAAGACTTCGTTGATGCCTTGCTCGGCTAATTGTTCTAGCAAGTGGGTTAAATCTACTTGCTGCTGGCCATTATGCTCGATTGCTTGTGCCTGCAAATAACTCACATGTGACACATCACTCGTTATCGCTTGTTTAGCCTTTGTTGGGCTCACAATCAATATTTCCCCAGCATGCGTAAAGATATTCGCATTTGATGTAACTCGATGCTGACTATCAATAATGACTCTTAGTGGCTGGCGACTGTCTGCTTCAATACGCACATTCATTGACGGATCATCAATCAAAACAGAATCGGCGCCACATATAATCGCGCAGCTTTGTGCGCGTATTCTTTGCACTTCTGCTCGTGCTTCTGGGCCAGTAATCCACTGACTCTCGCCGCTTTGCATAGCCGTGCGACCATCTAAACTGGTCGCCATTTTTAAGCGAACATAAGGCAGCGCTGTTTTATTTTCGCCTGCCATACTCATACGCTTAATAAAACCAGGATTGAGTTTAGCGGACTCTGCGGCTAAGCAGTTATCCACAACCTCAATACCAGCAGCGCGCAGCTTATTAAATCCATTACCCGCAACTTCTGGGTTGGGATCGGTCATGGCACCTACAACGCGTGTAACCTTGGCGTCAATCAAGCCTTGCGAACAAGGTGGCGTACGTCCGAAGTGGCTGCAAGGCTCTAACGTTACATAAGCCGTTGAACCTTCTGTATCATTGCCACGCTGTTTTGCATCGGCAATGGCATTAACTTCAGCGTGGCCTTCACCGGCTTTAATATGAAAGCCTTGGCCAATAATTTCATCATTCTTAACCAGCACACAACCTACGCGAGGATTAGGGCTGGTGGTATATAAACCTTGTTTAGCGAGGCGAATGGCCAATGCCATATATTCTTGATCACTCGCCATCTCAGTTTTCTTCTTTAGTTTGTTCAACAACTTGAGTTGAGATGCGCTCAATCTCTTGGCGGAACTCATCGATATCTTGAAAACTGCGATATACCGAAGCAAAACGAACGTAGGCCACCTTGTCTAATTGACGCAGTTCAGCCATGACTAATTCGCCTACAACTAGGCTTTGAACTTCGCGTTCACCTAAGGTACGTAACTTATGGGTAATATGGTTTACAGATTCTTCAACTTTATCGATGCTGACAGGGCGTTTTTCGAGCGCACGGTGAATACCTGCGGTCAATTTATCTTCATTAAAGGGCTCACGCGTACCGTCTTGCTTAACGATACGAGGCATGACCAATTCAGCAGTTTCAAAAGTGGTGAAACGTTCACCACAGGCCTGACACTCGCGGCGACGGCGAGTTTGTTGGCCGTCAGCGACAAGGCGAGAGTCGATTACTTTCGTATCGTGTTCGCAACAGAATGGACAATGCATAGTAAAGAGCGCGCTTTTAAGTGTAAAAGTCGCGCGATTTTACGGCATTTTTGCTCATTTAGCGAGCACTAACTGCGTTCAACTTCCGAGAAGGTATGAGCTATTTCAGCCTCAGGTTCTGGAGTAGCTTTACTAACAATGATAATTGCGATGGTTGCTAAAATGAAACCAGGAACAATTTCATAGATATCGAAAATACCACCGGTTAGCTGCTTCCAAATTACAACAGTAATGCCACCTACCAAAATACCGGCAAGGCAACCTTGGCGATTCATGCGCGACCAGAACAAAGAGAGAATGATTGCTGGACCAAAAGCTGCGCCGAATCCTGCCCATGCATAAGATACTAAACCTAGCACAGAGCTCTCAGGGTCGAGGGCAAGAAGCCATGCAATAACTGCGATGCCTATTACGGCCATGCGGCTGATTTTCACCAAGGATTCAGGAGACGCTTGCTTGTTAAAGATAGACTTATAAAAGTCTTCTGTTAACGCGGCTGATGATACCAGTAGTTGTGAATCGGCTGTCGACATAATAGCGGCTAAAATAGCGGCTAATAAAATGCCAGCAATAACAGGATTAAACAGTGCTTGTACCAGTGTGATAAATACGGTTTCTGCATCAGCTAAGGGTGTTTCAAAATAACCAATACCTGCAATACCAACAAAGAAAGAACCGATTAAGCCGATTAAGGTCCAGGTAACAGCAATACGACGCGCTGGTTTAATATCATCTTTGCTTCTGATTGCTTTAAAGCGAGCCAGAATATGAGGTTGACCGAAGTAACCAAGACCCCAAGCCATCAAAGAAACAATGCTCATCCAACCTAACGCTTCGCCTGTAGACTTAGTGAACGGATCTAATAGTTCAACATTTGATGCGGCTAGAATAGCGCTTGGTGCTTCGCCTAACTCCATAAACGCGACAACAGGTACCAGCATCAATGCTGCGGCCATTAATAAGCCTTGTACTAAATCGGTCCAAGATACGGCCAAAAATCCACCGACAAAAGTATAAGAAACAATGGCGACCGTGCCGATGGTTACTGCAAGGGTGTAATCCATGCCAAATACAGTTTCAAATAATTTTCCACCAGCCACTAAACCAGAACTGGTATAGAACAAGAAGAATAACAAGATAAAGAAGGCAGAGATGGCTCGAATAGCGACTTTGTCGTTAAAGCGGTTACTAAAGTATTGTGGCAATGTCAGGCTATCGCCTGCCAGTTGGGAGTATACGCGTAAACGAGGCGCTACGATTAACCAGTTCAGATAGGTACCTAAAATTAAGCCAAGTCCTAACCAGGAAGCTTCCCAGCCAGCAACATAAGCATAGCCCGGCATTCCTAATAACAACCAACCGGACATGTCTGATGCGCCAGCTGAAAGTGCAGAGGGCCATGGCCCAAGGGATCGACCACCAAGGATATAATCTGATAGATCGTTGGTCTTTTTATAAGCCCATAAACCGATCCACAGCATAGCGCCGAGGTAGATGAAAAATGTTATTGCGACTGAGTATGATGCACTCATAAAGTGCTCCTTTTTTAATTGTTATTTTTTCATTGTTATTGTGTAAGCGTAGTCACCACCACAGAATTCGTGGTGATGACTTTAAAATGAATAAAATGCTGGCACTTATTGTGAAAGCAAACTCGCGTTACCTCCAACCGCAGTTGTATTAATGGTGCGTACTCGTTCAGTAGCGAAACGTTTCAGGTAATTAGGACCGCCCGCTTTAGGACCTGTGCCTGATAAACCTTGACCGCCAAAAGGTTGTACGCCGACCACGGCACCTACTTGGTTGCGGTTAACGTAGCAGTTACCAACACGTACCCGAGATTCGATATAAGCCGCCGTTACTTCGTTACGACTATGAATGCCGAGTGTTAGCCCATAACCTGTTTGGTTAATGTCGCTAATTACTTGGTCAAGTTCATCGGCTTCGAATCTGCAAATATGCAAGATAGGCCCAAATTCTTCTTTGGACAGATCGCTGATTGAATCAATTTCAATCATCGTTGGTAATACATAAAAGCCTTTCGCTAATACGGCATGTCGTGGTGCTTGTGCCAATAATTTATCTTGGCTCTGCCAGTGTTCACAATGCGCTAATAAACCTTGCTGGGCTCTATAATCAATCACTGGGCCACAGTCAGTCGCGTAATATTCTGGATTACCGACAACAAAGCGCTGTAACGCTCCGGTAACTAATTCGACAACACGATCAGCAATATCATCTTGAACGTATAAGACGCGCAATGCAGAACAACGCTGGCCTGCGCTAGAGAAAGCAGAGTCCATAACGTCGGCAACAACCTGTTCAGGAAGAGACGTTGAATCAACAATCATTGCATTTTGACCACCGGTTTCTGCAATAAATGTTGGAATCGCACCATCACGCTGAGCCAAGGTCATATTGATGTGTTTTGCGGTAGCGGTTGAACCCGTAAATACAATGCCGTTTAAGCGGTTATCACTGAGTAGGGCATCTCCAATCGTTGCTCCAGCACCGGGTAGAAAGTGTAAAACGTCGCCAGGAATACCGGCTTCATGCATGAGTTCGACGGTGCGCCCAGCCACTAGAGAGGTTTGTTCGGCAGGCTTCGCCAAAACACAGTTACCTGCGACAAGAGCGGCACTGACCTGACCCAAGAAAATCGCTAGAGGGAAGTTCCAAGGGCTAATGCATAGAAAGGTTCCACGGCCAGCGTAATAATGCTCATTGCTCTCGCCAGTTGGCCCCGGTAATTGAGTTGGCTGCGACATTTCTTGGCGTGCTTGCTGGGCGTAATAGCGGCAAAAATCAACGGCTTCTCGAACCTCGTCAATTCCATCTTGCAGCGTTTTTCCCGCTTCGCGAGTACATAATGCAATTAACTCAGCGGTATGCTGTTCTAGCAAATCGGCGGTGCGATCTAAGCAGGCGGCACGTTCAATAACAGGGGTTTGGTTCCAACCAAACCAAGCGTTATCTGCGCTTGTTAATGCTTGTTGTGCTTGCTCGGCGTTTGCCCAAAGCAGATCGCCGACTGTTTTTTCATGGTCGTAAGGGCTTTGAATAACATGGAATTGCTGTGGTGAATCTTCTTTGTCTGACTTTTTCTTGAGCGCCTTGCCATTAATAATCGGACCAAATGACCAATGCGTTTGTGCAAACTGCTTTATGTCGGCTAGAAGAGGCTCGCGTTCAAATTCAACCGCAAGATTGTAGCCTTGTGAATTTCGACGCTGACCATTTTCAACTGGAATATATAGCTCACCTGGACGTGGAATTTTCACATTACGATAAATACCATGGCGTTGCGCTTGTGCAACAGGAGAAACAATCAAATCGGTCACAGGCGTATTGGCGTCAACCAAGCGATGGACAAAAGAGGAATTCGCCCCGTTCTCCAATAAACGACGCACTAAATAAGGCAGTAGGTCTTTGTGCGCGCCGACGGGGGCGTAGATGCGGACATTAATTGTATTTTCACTGATTAACGTATCATAAAGTGCATCCCCCATACCGTGTAAGCGTTGGAATTCGAATGGACGGTTTGGATTCGTCGCGGCCATTTCGGTAACGGCCGCGACGGTATGAGCATTGTGGCTAGCAAATTGTGGATAAATACAGCCATCCGTCGCCGCGCTTAATAAATAACGTGCACAGGCCATGTAAGAGACATCGGTATTTTCCTTGCGGGTGAATACCGGATAATCTGATAAACCTAATTGCTGAGCGTGTTTGATCTCAGTATCCCAGTAAGCCCCTTTTACCAAACGAACGGGAATTTCGTCACCTTGCTCGCGAGCAAGACTGGTTAGATAGCCTAAAACAGGGAGGGCGCGCTTTGAATAAGCTTGAACTACTAGGCCAAATAAGCCCCAGCCTTTTACATCTGGATGCTGATACAGCTTGGTGAATAAGCGCAATGATAATTCTAAACGGTCGGCTTCTTCTGCATCTACGGTAATCGCGATGTTCAGCTGACGCGCTTCTTTAATTAGGGTTAAAACACGCTGATAAAGCTCACTCATCACCGCGGTATGGTGTGCTTCTTCATAGCGTGGGAATAACGCCGAAAGTTTTATCGAGATACTTGGCTGCGGACGATCTGCTCGCCAGGCCTCATGACTTCCAGCAAGGCTGCGAATAGCACTGAGATAAGATTCGAAATAGGTTTCAGCATCGGCATCGGTAAATGCGGCTTCACCCAGCATGTCGAATGAGTAAGTATAACCTTTAGCGCGGTAACTCTTGCTCTGCTTAATGGCTTCATCAATGGTGCGCCCTAAAACAAACTGCTTACCCATGATGCGCATGGCTTGATGCATCGCACTACGAATAACGGGTTCGCCCGCACGTTTAACGAGTCGAGATAATAAGTTTGCAGGTGTCTTTTTCTTGCTATCAACGCCAATTACCTTACCCGTGAGCATAAGACCCCAGGTTGATGCGTTTACTAATAGCGATTCTGACTTACCTAAGTGTTCATTCCACTCAGCTTCAGATAATTTATCGCGGATTAAAGCATCGGCTGTTTCGGCATCAGGAATACGCATTAAGGCTTCCGCCAAACACATCAGAATCACGCCTTCTTCATTATCGAGGCTGTACTCTTGAAGCAATTTATCAACCGCGTGGGCAATATCGCCTTGGCTGCGAATGCTATCAATCAATAAGCGTGCGCGATCTTCTGTTTTATAGCGAATTTCTTGGTCTGGCTCTGCTAGCAGGCACAGCTCTGGCATTAATTCATCTTCATCAACCGCATAATGATTAACGATTCGATTAAACCATTCATGACTGGAAACTGTTTGTTCGCTCTCTGAGAGCATTTGACTCGCATCAAATGTGTTCATCCGGTGCTCCTGCTGTGCATCAGCAATAAAAAATCAACGACTACAACGTTATTATAGTTATCTATAGTTTTGACCATTGAGATTGATTACGAATCTCGGTTAGTAAGATTGACTATAGATTGCTTATCGAAATTTTAATTGTAAGAAGATCCGTAGTTTTTGTTAAAAACTCTGTATTGACAGGCTATGTCGTTCTTTTCGGATTTGTCCGGGGGAAGTATTGAGCTTTGCTTTCACAACATGGTTCAACGCGCTCTGGTTTGTAAACCCGGTATCGGCTGCAATTTGAGCGATTGTTAAGTCGGAATTGCGTAATAGCCAAATCGCTCGTTCAGTACGTTGCTGAACAATATATTGATGGGGGGTAAGCCCTTTCAGTTGGCGAAAACGTAGGTGAAATTGGCTATTGCTCATGTGACAAAAGGCCGCCAATTGATCGACACTCATTTTTTCAGACAGATTTTGTAAAATGTATTCATTGAGCGCGTTAATATCTAAGCGTGAATCTTGAGTGAGCTGAGCCAGTGGTTGTTGTAGGCGATGATGCAAGCTGAAGACAATTAATCCGATAACATGAGGCTGCAGTGCTGCATTATTTTGCAAGGCTAATTCATCACTGAGTGCAGAGATAAGCTTCACTAACTGTCTGTCTAATAATAAGAACTGAGCCTGCTGGAAAAGTGTCTGTATGATAGTATTATCAATACTGTTGTCGAGAGGATCAATATTAATCACTAAGACACGATTTTTACCCACACCTTTAAAAGAATGAAAGCAGCCTCCTGGTATTAAACAAGCATGATTACTTTCTAGCGTGATGGTTTGTTGCTGGTTTAATTGCAGGCGTATCTGTCCGTTGAGGCCAAGAATAAGCTGGTGGTGAGTATGGTGATGCTGCTCCCACTCACTATTTATTTCTTCAATATGGCCATCAGCAGGTTCAGACATGGATAATTGCAACTTTCAGATGAATTGAAAAATTATAGTACATCGATAGTAATCTATTGTGATTTAGTTAAGGCTTATATTTAACCAAAAAAGCCCGCACTAGTTTTCACCAGAGCGGGCTTTTGATGATTTGTTGGCTTAGATATAAGTCAATAAATCATAGCGTTTATTTATAAATAGTGCTTATTTATAAACAGGCAGTGTCTCACAAAGTGCAACAACCTTAGCTTTAACCGTTGCTTCAACAGCATCGGAAGTACCGTCTTCTAGCGCGGCTAATACATCGCAGATCCAGTTAGCCAAATCAGTACACTCAGCTTCTTTAAAACCACGGCTTGTTACCGCAGGGCTACCGATACGTAGGCCAGAAGTAACAAAAGGAGAGCGAGGATCGTTAGGAACAGAGTTTTTGTTCACTGTGATGTTCGCACGGCCAAGCGCAGCATCGGCATCTTTACCGGTGTATTCTTTGTCGATTAGATCAACTAGGAACAAGTGATCGTCAGTACCGCCAGAAACGATCTT
>CAWVSY010000065.1:0-19156 GCA_963933055.1 uncultured Oleispira sp. | reverse complement strand
TGGCTGTATAAAGATTTACTTGCTCAAAAGTTAATTTTTCTACAGCCTGGTTAGGGGTCGTAAAAGTAGAATGCTACGGTAGCCTAAGCGTCAAAAAGAGTGCGCCGCAGTGAAGCAAAACGGCTAGAATTAACCCATGATCAAAGCAAAAGTTAAGCGCTGTGATAGCGAGTAATTTCACCGCTTAAGTTGCGGGGCAACAGTTATTAAAAACTGCACCGTTAATTTAGAGTTCTTCGCTTCGTCTGATATGAAAAGCGAAGGGACTGAATAAAATTCTAAGCGCGTTACAAAGAAGGTACTTCGGGAGCAGCCATCCCCCTGAAGTAAATGAATAAAAAAGAACTAGGGGAATGAGCAACTCCGGAGAGACGTATCAAAGTCCGAAGTGAATTAAACCCCTAACAAAAAGCTGCAACGGACTCCGTATATTTGTCACTTTTTATGCAAAGAGCCGCATAAAAACCGCCAAATATACTACGCCGTTGAGCAAGGCGTTAGCTTTATAAAAGTGTAAATCCATGAAAAATATAGTTGAATCAGAAAGTGATGGAAAAACAGTCGATAGTGATGAACCTGATGTTAGTAAATACTTTAGGGTTTTCAATCCTGTTTTTATTTCATTGGTATTAGTACTATTTACAATTCTAATTTTTCGTGATGCCTTTTTATTACCATATATAGAGTTAGTTTTGCGGCTTGTTATACCTACGATGTATGAGTGTAATAACTTAGGGGCTGGTCTCGGTTTTTTTGCTGGGTGTATTTCTTATTTTTTGGCACTTCTTGTGCTAATTTTTTATTCCGTAGCTTTAAATTGTGAATCACTTAAACAGTATGTCGTGGGCAGTATTTTGGGTGTGATTTCCACTGGTGGATGGTTTTTTTGGGGTGCAATTCTTTTTGTAGTCTGTGGAATAAGAGCCCACTAATAAAACCAAGCTAACAAGGCCAAGCAACATCAGCCACTTCGTGGCTTGGACAGCCTTGCAGCCGCGCTTTTTGTGCATGGCTACGTCATTATTGCACAAAAATCACAACTACAAGTCTGCCGTTGTTGGCAGCGTTGAGGCTGTAGAAAACCTTATTTTTACTTCATATTTTGTTAAAATAGTACCTCTTATTAAGAGGTGAAAAATGCCTAAGTTTATTCCTTATAATTACGACCAAACATCTATGGTCGTCATAAACTATAAAGATCAATTACAGCCAGGAACATTTGAGTACGCTGTTCATTTCTTAATAGATACCAAGCTCGATCTCTCAATATTTTATCCTAAGTTTAAAAATAATGACGGCGGTCGACCTGCTTATGATCCCGCTATTCTCTTAAAAATAATTTTGTTCGCCTATTCAAAAGGCATTACCTCAAGCCGTGAAATTCAATGGTGCTGTGAAACTAACATCATATTTAAAGCGCTCTCTTGCGATACGGTTCCTCACTTCACTACGATCGCCGCCTTTGTAAGTAGCAACGCAGAAGAAATAGAAATGCTATTTGAGCAAGTCCTTCTAATCTGCCAAGAGCAAGGTTTATTAGGCAACGAACTTTTCGCTATTGATGGCTGTAAAATGTCATCAAACTCAGCAAAAGAATGGTCAGGTACATTAAAAGAGCTAGAAGAAAAACGCGCGAAGATTAAACGCTTAATTGGTCATCATGTCAGTGAACATAAGAACATCGATGGCAGTGATACACTGGATGAACAGCGTAAGTTAAGGGCAGAGCAAGCAATTGAAACTTTAAATAAAGCACACGACAAAATTAATAATTTCCTAAAGATGCAACCCCAAGGATGGGGCAAGGAAAAAGACCAAAAGAAGTAAAGAGTAATATTACTGATAATCAATCTGGAAAGATGACAACCAGTAAGGGGACGATACAAGGTTACAACGGCGTTGCGACTGTGGATAAAAAGCATCAAATAGTTATTGATGCTCAAGCTTTCGGAGAAGGTCAAGAACACCACACTTTAAAGCCTGTTTTAGAGAATATTAAAGATAAGTATCAACGCTTAGGCATAAGTGAAAACATATTTTCTGAAGGCACAATTGTGACGGCAGATACAGGCTTTGCTAACGAAGCGAATATGAAATATCTGCACGAAGATAATATTAATGCGTATATACCTGATAATAAATTTCGAAGCCGCGACCCTAAATTTATTAATCAAAAAGAAAAATATGGCAAGCGCCATCAGAAGCTAAAGAAAGATAGAGTTCGGCAAGTTATACCTTCAAGCGAGTTTGAATTTGATCCGATAAAACTTCAGTGCATTTGTCCTGCAGGAGAAACGATAAGTCATATTGGAAATCGAGTTGACCAAGCGGGAGTATCAAAAGCATTTTTTAATGGGCGTTTATTGCAGTGCAGAAACTGTGATTTAAAAGCCAAGTGTATGCAAAACCCAGCATCAGCAGATCACAGAAAAGGCAGTGGCAGGCAGGTGTCATTTATACTCGATCATAAACGTAAGCCTACTTTTACTGACTGGATGAAACATCGTGTCGATAGTAAATATGGGAAGCAGATTTACAGCCACAGAATGTCGGTAGTCGAGCCCGTATTTGCAAACATTGGTACGAATAAAAAACTGAATCGCTTTAGCTTGCGTGGGAAAAAGAAAGTTGAAGCACAATGGCAGCTGTATTGTATGGTTCATAATATCGAAAAGTTATCGAATTATGGGCAGTTAGCAGCCTGATAAGGCGGCATAGAAAGAGTTGTAAGCGTTTTTATCAATAAAGTCGTCGTTTGAGTTGCAACTTAGTAAAAATCTGGCAAATTAGTACGTAAAATAAATTTAGAAAGAAGGCGCAGGGAAAGACTGTCTTAAATAGGGTTTTTCTACAGCCTCGTTATGTCATATGAAATTTTATCTATTACTACTATTACTCACTTTGTCTTCTTTGAGCTTTTCTGAGCCTGAAAAGTTGACAGCGGAATATCAAAAGCTCCGATCTGAAATGATTAAGGAGTATCGAGCACCCTATAGAAAGTGTCGGGATTCAGTTAGTGACCAGTATTATACGAAAATGGTAAAACAGTGCTTAGCAAAAGAAGTTGAAGAGCGAGATACTGACGGTTGCGGACATGAAGCTCAGCAGGAAACGGAACGCTACATCACTTCGAATGGTGAATCGGCTTTCGCTCAATGTGATAAGATAAAGGGTACAAAAGAAGACCTCTTTAATTTGTTAGATAAGACAATTAAGGATCAAGAAATCAAGAAGTATGAGTAAAACGGACCTAGTATCAAGTTTAAAGTGCGACAGGCATAGCTATGTTTGCGTTAAGTAGCAATCACTGACAAGGGAGTTGTCGATATTACGAATACTATCGTTATTAACCGTAAAGTTTTATTTGGTGATTGTGATCCTGAAGGTATTGTCTATACACCAAGGTTCACCTTTCATAACATCACTTAAAAAAATGGGAGTGCTTACACCAGTTAGGGCGTTTGATTTGGAATTTCTTTTTCCAGTCACATGGGATGACGAACTTCGGCTGGAAGTACGAGTTTCTGCAATTAACCAGCATTCATTTTCTTTTGTCGTTTCCGGCTATCTCAATGTTGATACACTAGCGTTTAATGCATTAATTACCTATGTAACAGTATCAATAGACAAAAAAGAAAAAATTAAAATACCTGACAAATTAGTGAAGGTATTGAACTGTGCTATCTAGTAAGGCTATTTGATGAACATATCTGCGTAATATGTAGCTAAATTTAGTTGATCATAGATCTTTTATATTTTAACTGTCGTTCTTTTATTCATTAAAGGTTGTTGACATGTCTAGTTCAGAAGCAAATGTCTGTGTGGTGCTGTTAACATTATTAGTCTTGTAGGATGTGGGGAGGTGTTATGCATAGATTGCAAAATAAAGTTGTTTTAGTTACGGGCGCTGCGAGAGGAATAGGTCAGGCGATTGCTGAGTTGTTCAGTGATGAAGGTGCAAAGGTCATCTTGAGCGATATCAATGATGATCTTGGCCAAGTGGTGGCGGCTTCGATTGGCGGTGAGAGTGAATATCAGCATTTGGATGTGTCGCTTGAGCAAGACTGGGAAAAAGTGAGTGGTTATATCTCAGACAAATATGGCAAGTTAGATGTGTTAGTTAATAATGCTGGGATTACGGGGTTTCTTGAAACCAGTGGTCCGCACGATCCGGAACATTTAGATGTTGAAAGTTGGAATAAAGTGCATCGAGTTAATTTAGATGGTGTTGCTTTTGGTTGTAAGGCGGCGATTAAATTAATGAAGCAAACGCAGGGCGCGAGTATTGTGAATCTATCTTCTCGTTCAGGTATTGTCGGTATTCCAGGCGCGGCCGCTTATGCATCAAGTAAGGCGGCAATACGCAATCATACTAAAACGGTCGCGCTTTATTGTGCTGAGCAAGGTTATTCGATTCGATGTAATTCCATACATCCTGGTGCGATTCTTACGCCTATGTGGGATGCGATGTTAGGTGAGGGTGACGCGAGAGAAAGTATGATTAAGGGCATCGCTGAAGATATCCCGTTGAATACTATGGGCGAAGCTAAAGATGTGGCTTATGCGGCGTTATATTTGGCATCTGAAGAATCCAAATATGTGACAGGCATTGAGTTAAATGTCGATGGTGGTATTTTAGCGGGCAGTTCTGCTACACCTGCAAAAAATTAATCGATGCTAACGTGATTGACGCTACTAGGCTACTAGAGTTGATCTAGAGTGCTTAGTAGTTTTTGTGCATGCTTTAATATTTCACTTTGCTGTGAGAGATCCATGCGTTGCCATGTTTTATAGGGAAAGGCCATTCTTGGGTTTTTCTGAAATAATTCTTTGTTTTTGTCTAAAAAATTCCAATACAGGCTATTGAAAGGGCAGGCTTTTGTGCCCGTTTTTTCTTTCACTGAGTAGTGGCAGCTTTTGCAGTGATCACTCATTTTATTGATGTAGTTGCCACTGGCAGCGTAAGGTTTTGTGGCGATTAAGCCTCCGTCTGCCGACAGTGCCATGCCACGGGTATTTGGCAGTTCAACCCATTCAATCGCATCGATATAAATACCGAGGTACCAAGCGTCGACTTCGTCGGGGTTGATCCCCGTTAATAAGGCAAAGTTTCCGGTAATCATTAAGCGTTGAATATGATGTGCGTAAGCATAATTTAATGATTGTGAAATGGCTTTGTTGAGGCAGTTCATATTGGTTTTTCCACTCCAGAACCACTTCGGTAAACGCTGTTCGGCTTGCAAAGCATTGTATGTTGCAATGTCGGGCATGTTAATCCAGTACATACCACGAACGTATTCTCTCCAGCCTAGAATTTGGCGAGTAAAGCCTTCGATTTGTGCAATGCTTATATCGCCTTGCGAGTTATTGAATTGTGTAATAGCGGCTTCTATTACATCTAATGGGTGTAACATTTTAGCATTTAAAGCAAAGCTTAAGCGTGAGTGGTATAGACTCCAGGCGTGGGGTGAATTTTGTGTCATGGCATCTTGAAAGCGGCCAAAGTTGGGGAGGCAGGCTTGGCAAAAGTATTGTAAAACTTGTCTAGATTGCGCTCTGTTGCAGGGCCATAATAAGGCGCTTTCTGCTTTTCCCATAGACGGTATTTTATGGCGCTTTAAGCGCTCAATAATGTCGTTTACATCGTTTGCGAATATAAGGGGTTCTGGGATTGCAGCAATATCCTCTTTTTTGAAGTGATTTCGGTTGTCTGCATCAAAATTCCATTGGCCCCCTAATGGCTGTTGGTCTTCCATTAAGATATTAAAGCGCTTGCGTAAGGCGCGATAAAAGTTTTCCATCCGTACGTGTTTGTCTTTTTTGAAGTATTGAGGAATGTCTTCTGCTGGTAGGATGAAGTGTTCGGTATCGAAACGTTTCAGTTCTATTTTGTGATCTGTTGATGCAGAGTTTTCTAATTCATCGAATTGTTGTTTTAAGCGATATTCGTCGGGGCGTTGGTAGTGAATTTCGCGGCAGTCGTGCCTTTTAGACAATGCGATGAGTAAGTTGCTTAGCGTCGAGTATTCTACCGTATCATCAAGTTTTAGGTGTAGAACGTTATGACCGGCTTGCTGTAATGCTTGTGCGAAGTTTTCCATGGATTTAAAAAAGGCACAGATTTTTTGTATATGATGTTTTACGTAGTGCTGTTCTTGATGAAGTTCAGCAATTACATATAGGATTTCTGGGTCTTTTGTTTTAAACCAAGAGTGATCGGCGTTTAATTGGTCGCCTAGAATTAAGCGCAGTGTTTTATAGGGCTGCATGCTAATGCCTATTTTTATATTGGGTAGGGCAGTAAGCTCTTCCTGCGGTGAACGATCTTAATGCTAGGTGCTTGGTTTTGCGTCCACTGACACGCTGACGCCAATTTTTGAACGTTTTTTGCTTTAATGTGGTACGCATTAACGCGATAACATGCGGCTCTGATAATCCGTACTGTTCCAAGATGGCTTCGAAGGGAGTTCTATCTTCCCAGGCCATTTCGATTATTCTCGATTTTTCTTCAGTTGATAAATATGGGGTCATAATCAGTAAGTCTTATTGCATATACAATAAGGCTTACTGAGAAAATGTGATTTTGGATCATAGGTAATAAAAACTTTATTCAATCAGTGTTGTTACTACGAGAGGGTTGTTGTGCAGTGTTTTATGTACGGGGCAGCGATCGGCTATTTGTAGCAAGCGCGCTTTTTCTTCATCACTCAATGGGCCTGTTAATTGAATTTTTCGTATGAGGGCTTCCATTTTCGAGCTGTCATCTTCTGAGCTTTTGGCATCGTTTATGTAATTGCGCTGGTGTGATAATGATACTTCTACTTGTTCAAGTGGTAATTTTTTATGTGATGCATACATACGAATGGTCATGGCTGTGCAGGTGCCGAGTGCTGCTAGTAGGTGTTCGTATGGATCTGGCCCGCTATTTTGACCCCCCACGTTTGTGGGTTCGTCGGCAAACCAATGATGGTGATCGGTAAAGACTTCTTGTTGGAATTTATGATCAACTTCCGTTACTAATACATGCCCATTTTCTAAGGTTGGGGAGGTGGATGTTGGCGCGGGAATGTAGCGACTGGCCCATCCTGAAATGGTTTGTGCAACGTATTCGCTATCAATTGATTTTGTTAGCAGGTGATCGGCATTGTCCAAACTGACAAAGCTTTTAGGGTGCATGGCGGCTTTGTATATTTTTTCAGCATCGGAAATATCGACGGTTAAATCAACCGGAGAGTGAAATACCAGTAATGCTTTATTCAGTTGCTTGATGTGGTCTGTGGTTTGGTTGCGTAGATCATCGATAAATTGCTTTTTAATGGTGAATTCACGAGCCCCTAAATTAACTTTGGCTTGGCCGTCAGTTTCAATGGTATCAAGATGGGCGTTGAAGTTGTGTATAACATGGCTTGCTTCAAACGGTGCTGCAATCGTGACTACGGCTTTTACATCGGGCAGCTTTGATGCCATGGCTAAAATCGCTGCGCCACCTAAACTGTGGCCAATAAGCAGTTGTGGTGCTTGGTAGTGTTCTTTTAGAAATTCAGCGGCTGCGAGTAGGTCTTCGGTATTGGATGAAAAATTCGTATTGGCAAAATCGCCATCACTATTGCCTAACCCTGTAAAATCAAAGCGAAATACGGCAAAGCCATGTTGCACTAAAAAGCGACTGATGCGTGACGCCGCAGCAATGTCTTTTCCGCAGGTAAAGCAATGGGCGAATAATACGTAGGCGCGAATTTGTTGGTCTGGCGTTTCAAGTGAGCCTGATAAAGTTTGACCTTGGCTTGGGAATTCTATTTTGGTTCTCATGGTATCTCCGGTGTGCGCTTTGGTTACTTAGAGTGTAGCGTTCGGTATTCGCCAGGGGCATGCCCAGTCCAAGATTTAAAACGGCGTTGAAAAGAGCGAACCTCGGTAAAGCCTAATCTGTCGGCAATGTCGTTAATCGCTACTTGTGTTGTGGTTAGCCATTCGATGGCGGTTTCACGCCGTATATCATCCAGCAATTGCTGGTAGCCTGTTCCCGCTTCTTGTAACCGTCGTTGAAGGGTGCGCTCTGTCATGTCGAGTGCTTCTGCAATTTTTTCTTTGCGGGGTAGTTCGTGTTCCATAAGCCGACGCAGAACGGCTCTTACTTGTAGGCTAATGGTATTTTGCTGCTTGAGCTCATCCATTATTGATTCGGCTTGCTGGGTTAGGCTTTGTAATAAACCAGGGTCAGGCTGTCGTAACGGAATTTCTAAAACGTCTTCATCAACAATCAGGGCATTGCGCTTAGCATTGAATTCGATATTGCAGCCAAACATGTCTTGGTAAGTTTTGAGTGCTTGTGCGTTTGGTTTGTCTCTTTCTAATTGCACGCAGTAAGGTTTTCCTTCTGGCAGGTCGGCCAGATAGCGGGCAAATTGAGTCCAAGAGTAAAGGACGTTATCGATCATATGGGAAATAATCACCGGGTCGTCGTATTGGCAAACCCAGCGAACGGCTAGGCGACTGCCTGCTTTTTCTAATTTGGTGATGCCCATGTCGCCAACAATGCTTTCGTACATAGGGGTCATGTGCAGTGCTTCACGGGCGCTGCGGCAATTCATAATCATGTAACCGAAGATACTGTAAGATCCTGGTTGTACATAAGAGCCACTTTTTAAACCGAATAACGGGTCATCACAGGCATCGACCAGCCAGCGAATTAAGCGCTGAAATTCTGTGCCTGCTACGCGAGTTATGCTGTTATCTAAAATACCAAGGGGTAACTCATTTTGTACAAGCGCATCTTTTGCTTCAATGCCATAATCTTGCGCGGCTCTTAAGTACTGGCGTAATGCGGCAGTTGATGCAGTTCCTAGGCGATCTTCAGTCATAGGGTATTAATACAGTATTGGCAATGAGTATGGCTTAATTTACTACTTTGATGTCCGAAAGCGACGTTGTGAAAGTTTTTCGGCTTAGTAGACTAAGGCTATATTAGCGCTACCTGCGTCATGGGTCTATTGCTGGATCTAATTAAAAAAATAATTTGGAGAAAAATATGCGTCGTTGGAATGGTTGGGGTGATGATAGTTATGTGAAGGAAGTATCGACACATGGCCGTGAATTAATTAATAGCGTAATCGGTGAAACCAAACCCCTTCCTGAAGCATCATTAGAGTCTGTGATTGCTCAGGTGCCTGCTTCTCGATTACCTCAGCATTCTTTAATTGATACTGATGCTGAGCAGCGTGTTCGTCATGCGCGTGGGCAGAGTTTTTCAGATTGGTTGGCGATGCGCAGTGGCGACTTTGGTGTATTCCCTGATGGTGTCGCTTTTCCTGAAACCAGTGCTCAGGTTCGTGAGTTATTGGATTTTGCTGAAAAAGAAGATTTTATTGTTATTCCTTATGGTGGTGGTACTTCGGTTGCCGGTCACATTACGCCAACAGCCAATCCAAAAGCGATTTTGACGATGGATATGGGGCGTATGAATCTGTTGATGGATCTGAATGAAGAAAGTCAGATTGCAACATTTGGTGCCGGTACCGCAGGGCCCGCGGTAGAAGCTCAGCTGCGTGCGCGTGGTTATACGCTAGGGCATTTTCCTCAGTCATTTGAGCTATCGACTATTGGTGGCTGGATTGCTTCTCGCTCTAGTGGTCAGCAGTCATTGCGTTATGGCCGTATTGAGCAAATGTTTGCTGGCGGAAGAATGGAAACTCTGCAAGGAACGTTAGATATTCCAAGTATTCCAGCATCGTCAGCAGGCCCTGATATGCGAGAAATTACGATGGGCACCGAAGGGCGTATGGGGATTTTTACGGAAGTAAAAGTTCGTGTAACGCGTTTGCCAGAAGAAGAGAAATTTTTAGTGTATTTCATGCCGAATTGGGAAACCGCAAAAGAAGCGGTTCGCGAAGCGGTACAGCAAAAAATTCCAATGTCGATGATGCGAGTGAGTAATGCAAAAGAGGCGAAAGCGCATTTGCATTTAGGGACGTCACTCAAGCAGTTTAACCTATTAGAAAAGTATTTGAAGTTTCGTGGTTTGGACGATAAAAAGGTGATGTTGACCTTTGGTGTGACAGGTTCGAAAGCACAAAATAAATTATCGCTTAAGCAAATTAAAAAATTGTTGAATGCTCATGGTGGCATCGGTGGGCCACTGGCCAATATGATGGGATCTATTTGGTCGCATGGTCGTTTTAAATTCCCGTATTTGCGTGAAACTATGTGGGCTGAAGGTATCGCGATTGATACTTTAGAAACTTCAACAGATTGGGATAATGTCGATAATTTGTTAAATCAAATTGAGGCGTCTTTAGAAAACGCGTTGCGCGAAGACGGTGAAGAGGCGATGGTCTTTACGCACTTGTCGCATATGTATGGGCAAGGTTCGAGTATTTATACGACCTATTTCTTCCGTTGTGCGGATACTTACGAAGAAACGTTAGCGCGCTGGAAAAAATTAAAATTCAATACGTGTGATGTTATTGCTCAAGGTCGAGCAACGATTTCTCATCAACACGGTGTTGGTCGTGATCATGCGCCTTATATGCCAGCCGAAAAAGGCGAGTTGGGTATGAGAGTGATTAATACGTTGTTGACGGATTTTGACCCAGACAAGCGATTGAACCCGGGTATTTTAGTGGAAGATGATAAGTAACATCGACGTTGGTTTATATTGAATAAAGGTATTGAAGGACTATGTTGCAGGAAAATTGGCAAGCCGGTAAACGTGATTTATTAATCAACCGTTTAAAGGATGCGGCGAATAATAAATGGGATCTTATTGTCGCGGGCGGTGGTATTACGGGGGCGGGCATTGCGCGTGAAGCCGCACGACGTGGGCAGCGAGTATTGTTGGTTGATCGTCAAGATTACGCTTGGGGGACGTCTAGTCGTTCTTCAAAAATGGTGCATGGTGGTTTGCGTTATATTGCTGCAGGGGATATTAAAACGACGATGCACTCGGTGAGTGAACGTGAGCGTTTAATGAATGAAGCGCCGGGTTTGGTTGATCAGATGAGTTATTTGATGGCTCATTATAAAGGCGGTTTTCCTGGGCCGTTTGTTTTCAATTCTTTGTTGCGCATTTATGATTTTTTTGCGGGGAAAAAGTACCGTAAATTCCATAAGGCCGAAGACTTTGAGTTGTTGAGTCCGCAAATTAATGACGTGGAGTTAATCGGTGGTACTCAGTTTGCTGACGCGGTAACGGATGACTCTCGATTGGTTGTTCGGGTATTGCGAGAGGCGCAAGAAGATGGTGCTGATATCATTAATTACGTCGGCGTTAAATCGCTGATAAAAGAAAGTGGCCATGAAGGCGGTCAGGTTGTTGGCGCTGTTTTAGAAAATTCCGAAAATGGTGAGCTTTATAGTATTCAGGCAAAGGTTGTTATTAATGCAACGGGCGCTTGGGGTGATGAGTTGCGAGGTCAGGTCAGTAGCGAGAAAAATATTCGACCGACTCGTGGTAGCCATATTGTTGTGCCGTCTTGGCGGTTGCCTGTCGGGTCGGCGTTTACCGCGATGCATCCTGATGATAAACGCCCAATTTTCATTTTCCCTTGGGAAGGGCGAACGGTTATTGGTACCACCGATATTGATAATAACGGTATCGATAATTCTGAAACGAGCATGACTCGTGAAGAACTTGTGTATTTGATGAAGGTTGCTAATTTTCAGTTTCCAAAAGCGGCGCTGCAAGAGCAAGATATTATTTCTTCATGGGCTGGGGTGCGTCCTTTGGTCAGCTCCGGTGCGTTAAATCCTTCAAAAGAAAAACGCGACCACAGTGTTTGGAATGATAATGGTTTGGTGACGGTTAGTGGTGGCAAGTTAACGACTTTCCGACTGATTGCGCTGGATGTGCTTAAAGCCGCGAGCCAATACCTTCCAGGGTTTGATGCTGACGATTTTGGCGCTGATATTTTTACTCCATCCGTTATTCAGCACCCTTCTTTCTTAGGCTTGCCTAGTTATTTGCAGAAGCGTTTGCAGGGCCATTATGGTATGGATGCAAATACGCTACTGGAACAAGCGAACGAGTGCGCGCGTGATAACGAATTTGATGTTATTCCGGGGGCGCTGGCTATGTGGGCCGAATTGCGCTGGTCTGCTCGCAATGAAGCGGTGGTTCATCTAGACGATTTATTATTGCGCCGTACCCGTGTGGGGTTATTGGTTGAGCAAGGCGGTTTGATTTTTGAACAGAAAATTAAGCAAATTTGCTGTGAAGAATTGAAATGGACAGATGATCAGTGGCAGCAAGAGCGTGACCGCTACCAGGGCATTTGGAATAAATATTACAGTGTTCCGGCTTAATATGGGCGGCAATAACAAAAATAAAATAAGGACAGCGCTGTGAGCCAGTCTAAGTATGTATTAGCCATTGATAATGGGACACAAAGTATTCGTGCTTTGGTATTTGATGATTGCGGCAATGTTGTGGCTAAAAGTAAGGTTGATATTGAGGCGTATTATTCTTCTCAACCAGGCTGGGCAGAGCAAGAGGCAGATTATTATTGGCAATCACTTGGCTTGGCATGTCAGAACTTGTGGGTGCAAGGGGTTGTGACGCCTGAACAAATTAACGGTGTATCACTGACAACTCAGCGCTATACCATGATTAATTTGGATGAAGATAAAAAGCCATTGCGACCCGCGATTGTTTGGATGGATCAGCGTAAAGCAAGTATTGAAAAACCGTTGCCAGGTATTTGGGGCTTTTTGATTAAGGCGCTGGGTTTAAATAATCTCATTTCTGAATTGCGTGCAAAAGCGAGAGATAATTGGGTTTCACAAAATCAGCCTGATATTTGGGCGAAAACCAAACATTATGTCAGTTTATCAGCCTTTCTGACTTACAAACTGACTGAGCAATTGAAAGATTCGACCGGTTCTACGATGGGGTATTTGCCTTATGATTATCGTCAGCAGCGGTGGGCGAAAAAAAGTGATCTTAAGTGGAAGTTGTTAAAGGCTTCGAGAGATATGATGCCTGAGTTGGTGAGTCCGAGTGATGAACTGGGGCGTATTTGCCAGCAAGCTTCTATGGTTACGGGTTTGCCTGTAGGGTTGAAGTTGATCGCGGCTGCGTCTGATAAGGCGTGTGAGGTTTTGGGGGCTGGTGGTATTGCTCCTCATATTGGGTGTTTGAGCTACGGCACAACAGCAACAATTAATACGGCGACCAAAAAGTACGTAGAAACGATTCCTTTTATTCCGCCTTATTCTGCTGCCATGCCTAAACTTTATAATACCGAGATGATGGTATATCGCGGTTTTTGGATGGTAAGTTGGTTTAAAAATGAATTTGCTCAAGCCGAGCAGCGCAAGGCAAAAGAGCTGGGTATTGAGACGGAAGCGTTGTTTGATGAGCTTTTGAATCAAGTACCTGCCGGTTCTATGGGGTTGATGATGCAACCTTACTGGTCTCCTGGGGTGCGCCAGCCTGGTCCTGAAGGTAAGGGCGCTTTGATCGGTTTTGGCGATGTTCATAAACGCGCTCATGTTTATCGAGCCATTCTTGAAGGTTTGGCTTATGAATTACGCAGCGGCAAAGAACAAATCGAAAAACGCAGCGGCACAAAAATAACACGCTTAAGGGTTTCTGGTGGTGGTTCGCAAAGTGATGCGGCGATGCAGTTGACCGCGGATATTTTTGGCATGGCGGCCGAGCGCCCTCATACCTTTGAGGCTTCGGGCTTAGGTGCTGCTATTAACTGTTTTGTGGGTTTAGGGATTCACCCAAGTTATGAGATTGCCATTGATAAGATGACGCGAGTCGGGGATGTGTTTAAGCCACACCTGCCAACCGTTCAGTTGTATGATCGCTTGTATAAAGAGGTCTATCGTAAAATGTATAAGCGAATGCAGCCATTGTATCGCTCTATTCGTGAGATTACGGGCTACCCTAAAAGGTAGGTTATATTAGCTTAAAGTCGATTTGAGTAGTTTTTCAGCTTCTCTGATCGACTCTAAGTAGAGCCATTCAATCCGACTTGGGTCTAATCCTATTTTCTGCCAAAGTGGCCAGCGGATTTTTTGCCACTCTCCTTTTTCCATAAATAAAACAGTTGTGAAAATAAATCCAAGCTTTCCCGTTTTTTTAAGTAGCGCAGTGGTGATGTCTGGATCTATGTGTATCTTGGCCAGCAGTTGTTCGAGTGGCATATCGAAGTAGGCATCGATGTTTGATAGCAAGCCTGCGGTAAAGGCGATATCGCCAGCAATTTCGGGTATGGATGTTGAAAGTGATTTGCAAAAGAATCCTCGCTGTAAGGACTGTTTGCTTAATTCTTTGGTCTTATCTTCAAGTTTGCCAAAGCTCAGCATGGTTACCCATGTTTTGATTTGCTCTAGGCCTGCAACAATAATGGCGCGCTGCAGTGAGTCGACGGGATTTTGTTGATGAAAAGAGGCAGAATTGACCAGCTTTAAAAGCCTGAAGCATAGAGAGGGATCTTGTGATAATAAGTCTTCAAGTTTAACTGGGTTGATATTGTCGTCTTGCAGTGCAGCGATCAGTTCTAAAATAACACGCTTGTTATTGCCCAGTTTCTTGCCATAAATGTTGGCGGGCCGACTAAAAAAGTAACCTTGAAAATAATCGCAACCTGCTTTGAGGCAGGCCTCATATTCTAATTGAGTTTCCACTTTTTCGGCGAGCCAAGTAAATTTGTTTTGACCTTTTTGAGTGATCACTTGTTGTGCTTTTGCGATGTCGTCAAACGCTAGAATATCAAGCTTAATGATGTCAATGTGCGGTAGGAAAGGGTCTTGCTCTGGGTTTCCTAAATAGTCATCTAAGGCGATACGAAAGCCTTTTTTACGTAAAGCGATGACTGCATCAACGTTTTTAGGTGTTGCTGGGATGTGCTCTAGGATCTCGATAACGACATTGTCTGGGCTGAATGGGGGTGGGTTGCTTAGCCAGTGCTCGGTAAAGTTGATGTAGGCGGGCTTGCCTCCGGTGACGAATTCAATGCCAATATCATCAAATGCCGATACTAATACCTCGTTAGTTGCTAGGTCTCCATTCAACTCTTGCCAATCAATTTCACCGCTGGGTATCGGGCGATAAAGCAGCTCATAGCCAATGGTTACCGCATTTCGGTCAAATATAGGTTGTCTGGCGAGTAAAACATTGGCTTTGTTGTGCATATCAATCCTCAGGTATCTTTTTTAGTGTAGTTGAGGATTTATAAATTTTGTCATGCGTTTCAGATCCTTTTGTCTACACTTTAAAATAAGATGAATATTTAGTGGAGTGGACTATGAGCGGTGTTTTAAGTGCAGTTGATGCACGTACGCAGCTGGTTGGGCAAAATAGATTGGAGCTGCTGCTATTCAGTTTGGGTGGAAGTCAGCGTTTTGCTATTAATGTGTTTAAGGTTCAGGAAGTTATGAGCCTACCTCCATTGACCGAAATTCCAGATCGACATGAAGTTGTCGTGGGTGTTACTCATTTGCGAGGGCAGACCATTCCTGTGGTCGATTTACGCCGAGCGATCAAGATGGGAAAGACGGTTATTGATGAGAACTCTACCATTATCGTGACTGAGTACAACATGACGGTGCAAGCCTTTTTGGTTGCGAGTGTTGAACGCATTGTGAATATGAATTGGAATGAGATTCTTCCACCTCCAGTCGGTGCTGGGCGTTCTCATTATTTAACGGCGATTAGCCGCATGGATGATCGCATTGTTGAAATTATTGATGTCGAGAAGGTATTGGCTGAAATAACCCCTTATAACGGTGAAATCAGCGCTGAGTGGATTGATGACGATTTGGTTGATGTGATCAAGGGTAAGCAGATTTTGATTGCTGATGACTCGCAGGTGGCATTGAATCAGGTAACGGGGGTATTAGAAAAGCTCGGTATTGACGTTGTTGCAACTCATAATGGTTTGGAGGCTTATCAGGTATTGGAAGCTTGGAAAGCTGAAGGCAAGGATATTGTCAATGATGTGTTGATGCTGATTACCGATGCTGAAATGCCAGAGATGGATGGTTATATGTTAACCACTGAAATTCGTAAAGATCCTGAATTGAAAGATATGTTTATTGTTTTGCATACCTCTTTATCGGGCAGTTTCAACAAAGCCATGGTTGAAAAAGTGGGATGTAATGGGTTCTTATCGAAATTTCAGCCTGAAAAATTAACAAAAGAAGTACAGCGCATTATTCGTCAAAAGCTGGGAATGCCTGAGAAAATAGAGGAGTCTGATGAGTAATTGATGGCGTCGAGTAATTGATGCTTTGAATTTATGCCTCTGTGTATAATGATGTGACAGATATGTCACATCATTATGGAATAATAATGTCTACTCAAACCGCCTCTCCCTATATAAGTCAGTTATTTATCTACCCGATCAAGTCTTGTGCGGGTATTTCAGTTTCAATACTTAAGTTTGATCACCGTGGCCCACGGCTTGACCGCAATTGGATGTTGGTTGATGCTTCTACGGGAGTATTTCTTTCTCAGCGTGAAGTTCCTCGGATGGCTTTAATTTCGACAACCATTGAATGTGGACGTGTTTGGGCTGGATTTGGTAATGATAAAAAGCTGATGGAGCTGCCAACAGAGGGGCGTCTGATCGATGTTTCTATCTGGGAGGATGAGGTTCAGGGTCTTGATTGTGGTGATGAAAGCGCACGCTTTTTCAGTGAGATTTTAGATTACCAGTGCCGATTGATTTATCAGGGTCGTTGTGAACGTTTAGCCGATACCGAATATGTCTCGCTGGGCACTCAGGTTAGCTATGCTGATGGTTTTCCTTTGCTAGCTGTAGCGGATTCTAGTATTCAGTTTTTAGACAGTGTATGTGATGTTGATATCGCGGCTGAAAATTTTAGACCCAACATTGTTATTGCCAATACGGAGGTGTTTGATGAGCGCAATTGGCAAAGCATTGCGACGGAAGTGGTTGATATGACCGTTGTTAAGCCTTGTCAGCGTTGTGTTATTCCTGCGTTAAACCCTAAAACGGCGGAGCAGGAGCGAAGCATTTTAAGGGTGCTGTTAGAATATTGCCGTCGTGATAAAAAACTGTATTTTGGGCAAAATCTTACTTTCTCGGCGGTGGATTCGGCGATGGCAGTTGACGTATTAGAATTGCATGTTGGTGATGATGTTGTTATTTAAACTGCGCTAAAAAAATTCTATATCGTCATCGGTATTGAATGTTTCTTGTTCGCTCTTATCGAATTGATGCTGATAAATTTCTAAGGCTTCGGCTACGCTATGGCCTCTCATGATGTGTTCAAACATGATGCGTTCGGCCTCCATGGTGTAGCTGTTTTTTATTTCATTTTGCATGTTTCGCCAAGCATTTTCTTCGTAGCGTTTTTCTGAATTTGCAATCAGGTGACCGATTTTTTCTAAGCTGTGAGATGCGTGATCCAGCCGCTGGCTTAAGCGATCATAGAATTGAAAGGCGATAACGGCTTGTTGTATTTTTCCCCCGAGATCTTCTGCTGTTTTCAGTATGTTATTGCGAATAGCGGATTCGTGCGGGCTGCTTTCATCCAGTTTTTTGGCTTCTTGAACAATGTTTTGGCTATGATTTGCTAAGTCGGTGAAGCTGCTTGTTAGTTGATTAACCGATTTGTCGCCTTCTTTCATGCTGGTTTCTATTTGAGCGACGGTGAGTGCCAGCATGGCAATTGTCTCTCCAACTTGGCTGAAGTCTAACACGGGTTGTGCTATTTGGCTGCCGAGAGAGTGGCGTTCTGGTTTTGACATTATATTTTCATCCATTAGCAATATAAAAAGCATAGATGAGTTTCGTTATCTTGCTGGGTTTTTAGCAAAAGACTCGATAAAAAAGAGGCAAAAAAAAGCCGCATCCAATGGATACGGCTTTTAGGCTTTTAAGTCGACTTAACTAAATAATTATTTAGTTGGATAGTCGCGCTTAGGTGAGCCTGTGTATAGCTGACGCGGACGACCAATGCGGTAATCGCTGCTGATCATTTCGTTCCAGTGTGCAATCCAGCCAGGAGTACGGCCAGTTGCGAAAATCACTGTAAACATTTCAGACGGAATGCCAATCGCTTTTAAGATGATGCCCGAGTAGAAGTCTACGTTCGGGTACAAGCCACGTTTGATGAAATACTCATCTTCCGTTGCGATCTGTTCAAGCTTAAGAGCAATCTTAAGTAGAGGGTCGTTTTCCATACCAAGTTCTGCGAGAACTTCGTCACAGGTTTGCTTCATTACCTTGGCGCGTGGGTCAAAGTTTTTATAAACTCGGTGACCGAAGCCCATTAGGCGGAAAGGATCTTCTTTATCTTTTGCTTTTTCAACAAACTTATCGATATTGGAAACATCGCCGATTTCTTCAAGCATGTTCAATACAGCTTCGTTAGCGCCGCCGTGTGCTGGGCCCCAAAGTGCTGCAATACCCGACGCGATACATGCGAATGGGTTAGCGCCGGTAGAGCCTGCTAGACGTACTGTTGACGTAGAAGCATTTTGCTCGTGGTCAGCATGCAATAGGAAGATACGATCCATTGCTTTTGCTAATACTGGGCTGATTGGCTTTTCATCACACGGTGTATTGAACATCATGTGTAAAAAGTTTTCAGAGTAAGAAAGATTGTTGCGTGGGTACATGAAAGGCTGGCCAATCGAGTACTTATAAACCATCGCAGCAAGTGTTGGGATTTTAGCAATTAAGCGATGCGCAGAAATGATGCGATGCTGTGGGTTGCTGATATCCATTGAGTCATGATAGAACGCAGATAGTGCGCCTACAACGCCACACATGATGGCCATTGGGTGTGCATCACGACGGAAACCGTTAAAGAAATGGTTTAGTTGTTCGTGAACCATTGTGTGGTTTTTAATGGTATTTACAAATGTTTCTTTTTCTTCAGCTGTTGGTAATTCGCCGTGAAGAAGTAGGAAGCATGTTTCTAAATAATCTGAATGTTCAGCAAGCTGATCAATAGGGTAACCGCGGTGTAAAAGAACGCCTTTACCACCATCGATAAACGTGATTTTAGATTCGCATGCGGCAGTTGAAACAAAACCTGGATCGTAAGTAAAAAGGTTTTTACCGGTTAAGCTGCGTACGTCAACAACGTCTGGTCCTAGGGTGCCTTTATAAACGGGCAACTCTAAACTTTCTTCAATGCCATCGACGGTTAAGGTCGCTTTAATATCAGCCAT
>CAWVSY010000064.1:0-19776 GCA_963933055.1 uncultured Oleispira sp. | reverse complement strand
TAAGCAATTTTTAAAATAAGTCGGTAATTAATTCTATTTACTTATTAATTCGTGAAAAATTGAGCCCAACTGAATACAAAGTATTGGCCTGTTCTGCGCTAGACCCTTTTCGCCAGAGACCAACGAATGCTGGTTCGCTTTAGTCCAACTGGCATTTTTTGGCATGTTTTAAAATATTTCTGTCATGTTTTACATCGATATTTTTTAAAAAAAATCGACGACGTTTAGTATTTAAAATGCAGAGTTAATCATTTTGACGAGTGCGTTTTCGAAATGTCACCTTACAATCATCATCCACTAACGTGAAAATACTGTAACGTTTTTTGCCTGTTTTTATATAACTCGCAATTTCTTTTCTACCGGACGTATGATGATTTTTTTGCACAACCCCTGGGTGAAAAACTTCACCCTCCTTAAAATATGAAGCTGCTTTTTTATTAGCCGCGGCAATGGCATCAAAATCACGGCATTCTGCTTGAACATAGCCTGCTGAAAATGTACAAATAATTAGCGCTACTGCCTGCCCGCTAAATCGATGTATTAAATGCCCTAACGTAGAGAAAAATGGAATCACTGCACGGTACTCAAGTCGACGGATTAAATAGTCTTTATTGAGTTAACGGCCATCAGATAAGTAACTTAAGCTTCATCCCGTCATGCCAAAGTTATACCCAATTTTATATTAAGCGATTAATAACCTGGCCAATGCCAGCTAGGCGTTGAGAACATGTCTTGCCCTTCGATCTTGGTTTGCCCCAACTCCTTATACAAAGCAAGACTATTACACGGGCTATCTCCGGGCTCACCAAGTTCATTGATCAATAAACGGGCATGAGAAACAACCCAAACTTGCGTTGATTTGGAGGCGAGTTTTATAAGACGACCTAAGGCTGGTAATAAATCAGGATGCAGACTGGTTTCAGGCTCATTAAGCACCATCAATTTTGGAGGCCGTGGGGTTAATAAAGCTGCTACCCACAATAGATACCTTAATGTGCCATCTGATAACTCGGCGGCTGTTAGTGCGCGTAATAATCCGTGCTGATGGAAGCGCAAAATAAAACGCCCATCTTCTTGAACATCTACATGAATACGCGCCCCTGGAAAAGCGTCTTCAATCGATTCGGCTAACGCGTTCTCATCACCGATTTCCATAATCGTTTGCAAGGCCGCGGCTAAATCATGTCCATCCTGACTGAGCACAGGGGTTCGAGTGCCAAGCTGAGGCTGACGCGCAGGGGCTTGGCTATCGGTTCTGAAATGATCGTAGAAGCGCCAGCTGCGAATCCACTCTCGAATATGAAAAATTTCTGGCGCAAGGTTAAAGTCCCCAACCTCACTCAACATACTATCAAAGCTATTTAAGTGCTGGGCAATCACTTGCCAGCTTCGGCCTTCTTTGACTTTCACCATAGGCCCTTTGCGATCGACTAGAACACTAGCAGGACGATACGCTGGACCTGCCCAAATGCACTCTCGTTTAATTTCTGGGTCTAAAGAAAACGCCGAAGAAGACGGTTCAGGCAAGCCTAGATCAATGCTATAACCAAATTCTTCACTGCTAAAACCTAAGCGTAAACGAACAACATTTTTTCTTGGGCCACCTTGTACTTCAACTTCCCCGGATAGCATTTTTGACGTAATTTTTTCTGGCCCCGCCCAAAACGCCGATTCTAGGCCCCCCTCATGAGCGAGAGCATTCACTACCCCACCTTGGGCCGTTTCCGCCAATAACCTCAACGCGCGATATAAGTTGGATTTGCCGCTGCCATTGAGGCCAGTAATTAAATTAAGGGCCCCCATGGGCATCACCAGCTCAATGATTGAACGGTAGTTGGCTACAGAGATGGTAGAGATCATCAGGTCAATCCTGCCTAACAGTACTTAAAATAGGGTTATGCACAGTTTACGCTGTAATTTTGGAAAAACACCTCAGATTTGTATATAATCCGCGCGCTCTCAAATGAGCCAGCTGTTAATTGAAACAGCCATTAACAATGCTCTGGTTTTACGTTCCAGATCGCAATAAAAGGAAAGACCCATGTCTGAGCAAACTGCTCCTATCGTCGTATGCGCGATGTACAAGTTCGTTACCCTAGAAAATTTCCAAGAACTTCGCCAACCCTTATTAGATGTTATGGAAGCCAATGAAGTCCGCGGCACTCTACTGATTGCCCAAGAAGGCATTAACGGTACCGTTGCAGGCTCTCGCGAAGGCATTGATGCCCTTCTTGCGTGGTTAGGCACGGATGAGCGTTTAGCAAACATTGTTACGAAAGAATCTTATGACGAGACCATGCCTTTCTACCGCACCAAGGTGAAGCTGAAGAAAGAGATCGTTACCATGGGGATAGAAGGCATCGATCCTAAACAGGTAGTGGGTACTTACGTTAAGCCTAAAGATTGGAATGCGCTGATCTCTGATCCGGATGTCGTTTTGGTCGATACTCGCAATGATTACGAATACCAGATTGGAACGTTTGAGGGCGCAGTAAACCCAAATACTGAGACCTTTCGTGAATTCCCGCAGTACGTAAAAGACAACATGGACCCGGCTAAGCAAAAGAAAGTTGCTATGTTTTGTACAGGGGGCATTCGCTGTGAAAAATCGACGGCCTACATGAAAGAACAAGGCTTTGACGAGGTTTATCACCTTGAAGGCGGCATTCTTAAGTACCTAGAAGAAGTGCCAAAAGAAGAAACCATGTGGGAAGGCGAATGCTTTGTTTTTGATAACCGCGTTGCCGTGAATCATGATCTTGAAAAAGGTCAATACGATCAGTGCCATGCATGTCGCTACCCAATTACCGAAGAAGAAAAGTTGAGCGCTGATTATCTTCAAGGTGTGAGTTGCCCACACTGCATTGATAACTACAGCGATGAGCAGCGCGAGCGTTTTAAGCAGCGTGAACTGCAAATGCAACTGGCTAAAAAACGTGGCGAAGTTCACCTTGGTGGTGATGTTAAAGAAACCGTCGAAAAGCATCGCCGAGATAAAATTCGCTTTCGCGAAGAGCAGCGTGCTAAGAATTAAAAATACTCGAATAGCACAATAGACCAACAATTTTATTAATCTATTTATCACCATCCATAAAAAAGGCTTAATGATTTATTAATCACTAGGCCTTTTTTTATACCTGTATATTCTTAGAATTTATATATAATTTTTTAAGCAAATAAAAACTAAAATACTCAACAAGAAGTTGGTTTATAGACTAATAATCCACTTAGCTTAACAAGCTGATATTTGCAGGTTATTTTAGCCTCTATATCGACATTAAATGACATACATCACTATTTTTACTCTCAATTAAATAGCGCTATTGCCAATAACCTCTAGACTTATTCTAAGATCATAATTTCTATATTTAATTAATTAACGGAGTGATTCAGCCATGTCTGATGAACTAGCCTCAATCGAATCACGCACAAAGAAAGCAGAGCTGACAACTTCTCTTGTTCTTACTTTTATTGTGATACCCGCTTTAACCGTTGGAGGCATTTCTGCCTACGGCTTTATGGTTTGGTTTATGCAACTGCTTAATGGTCCTCCTGGCAGTTAGTGATAACAGTAGTAATAAAAACAATAATAAACTCCCAGCATCGTCATTAAGAGAAATTCAATGACTCAAATAGATCACTCCAGGCGCGCCTTTTTCAAGCGGCCTTCTTCTTTAAAATCAGCAGCACAGGTTTCTGATACTGCGATTGAAGAAGCGAACACGGTAGGACTATTACCTCAGCGTCCACCTTGGGCATTGAATGAGTTTCTATTTGTTGATCAATGCACTCGCTGCAACGAATGCATTACCGCCTGTGAAGAAGAAATAATTATCAGAGCCGATGGTGGCTTTCCAGAAATTGATTTTAACCGCGGTGAGTGTACTTTTTGTGAGGCCTGTATTGATTCTTGCAAACCTGCCGCATTAATTAAACAAACAGACAATACCGCCTTTTATTTCGACATATCCATCGATGATTCTTGCCTAGCCAAAAAGCAAACTCACTGCCAAAGCTGCAAGGATGTTTGCGATCCTCGTGCGATCACTATGCCTTGGCCAAAAAATGTATCTTTTGGGGCCATTCAAATACCTGAAATCAGTATCGAAGATTGCACCAGTTGCGGTGCTTGTATTTCTACTTGTCCATCAGACTCAATCACTATTCGCCCTATTACATCACCGAATGCTGCGCCTATTAATTCAGGGGTTGCCTATCCAGCCGGAGAAGATTTATGAGAACAAACAAGATTGCTTTAGATGATGTGACACAAGAAAGTCATATCAGTAGCTTTATTGTATTTTGCCAAGCAGAAAAGCATCAGTCGGTTGAAGAAGCATTAAAGACGCAGCCTGATCTTGAAGTTCATGGCAGTGATAAACAAGGAAAATTTGTCATTGTGACTGAAGCAAAACACCAAGGCATTATTTTAGATCGTATTGACTTAATCACAGCCATTGATGGTGTTATCAATACCTCAATGGTTTATCACCAAGTCGCCGCCGTTGATGAACTTGATGATGAAATTGATCAAATAGATTCAGACAAACCAATCGAACAGATTTATCAACCCCAGATGTGCGAAGCGCCTGCTGATAAAAGCAAACAGACGATTCAATAACGTAAAAATTAAATAATAAAAGAATTATTACAACAAATTAAAAAATTAGTATTTTAGAATCGGAGACCTCTATGAAACTAACTCGCCGTGATGTCATTAAGGCACAGGCAGCCGCCACCGCTGCTGCCGTAGCCGGGATCAGCTTACCTGCGACTGCAAGCAATGTAATTACTTCCAGTGCCGCTAATAAATTAACTTGGTCAAAAGCACCTTGTCGTTTTTGTGGCACAGGCTGTGGTATCAGCGTCGCTACTAAAGACGGGAAAGTGGTTGCTACTCATGGTGATGAGAAAGCACCGGTAAACAAAGGGCTATCGTGTGTGAAGGGGTATTTCCTTTCCAAAATCATGTATGGCAAAGACCGCATTACTACGCCGATGTTGCGTAAGAAAGACGGTGTATTTCATAAAGAAGGCACGTTCACTCCTATTTCTTGGAATGAAGCTTTCGATATTATGGAAGAAAAATTCAAGAAAGTTCTAAAAGAAAAAGGACCAGAAGGCATCAGCATGTTCGGTTCTGGTCAGTGGACTGTTCATGAAGGTTACGCTGCGGTTAAATTGATGAAAGCCGGTTTCCTTTCAAACAACATTGATCCTAACGCACGTCATTGTATGGCCTCGGCTGTTGGTGGCTTCATGCGTACTTTCGGTATTGATGAGCCAATGGGTTGCTATGACGATATGGAAGCCGCCGATGCTTTCGTATTATGGGGCTCTAACATGGCTGAGATGCACCCTATTTTGTGGACTCGCATCGCCGATCGTCGCCTAAGTAATCCACACGTAAAAGTAGCGGTTCTTTCTACTTTCGAACATCGTTCTTTTGATCTTGCCGATATCCCTGCTGTTTTTACTCCGCAAACGGATATGGTGTTATTGAACGCGATTGCGAACTACATCATCGAAAGTGGCAGTGTGAATCACGATTTCATTAACAAGCACGTGAATTTCCGTGAAGGTGTTACTGATATTGGTTATGGCTTACGCCCAACCCATGAACTTCAACAAAAAGCGAAGAATCCAAACTCTGGGGCTTCATCCCCCATTGATTTGAAGGCTTTTTCTAAATTCGTTAAATCTTATACATTTGAATACGCCGAAAAAATGTCTGGCGTTCCGGCTAAGACCATTGAAAAAATTGCCAAGCTTTATGCCGATCCTAAAGTCAAAGTTATGTCACTTTGGACGATGGGGGTAAACCAGCATACTCGCGGTGTGTGGACAAACAATTTGTTGTATAACATCCATTTATTAACGGGCAAGATTGCGGAACCTGGTAATAGCCCATTCTCATTGACTGGCCAGCCATCGGCTTGTGGTACTGCACGTGAAGTCGGCACCTTCTCTCATCGCTTACCCGCTGACATGGTTGTAAAAAATCCTAAGCACAGAGCCTTATCTGAAAAACTGTGGAAAATTCCTGCAGGTATTTTGAATGGCAAGCCGGGCTCTCACGCTGTTCAACAAATTCGTGATCTAAAAGATAGCAAGATCAACGTATGCTGGAACCAAGTGAATAACAACGTTCAAGCTGGCGCTAACATTAATGAAGAAATTTTACCGGGCTATCGCAATCCAGATAATTTCATCATTACGTCAGATGCTTATCCGACCGTCACCGCTGAAGCATCAGATTTGATTCTTCCTTCTGCGATGTGGGTAGAAAAAGAAGGCGCATACGGTAATGCCGAACGTCGAACTCAAGCTTGGTATCAACTCGTCAATGCACCAGGCGATGCACGTTCTGATTTATGGCAGTTAGTTGAATTCTCAAAACGTTTCACTACGGATGAAGTTTGGCCTGCGAAAATATTAGCTGAGAATCCAGAATATAAAGGCAAAACTTTATACGAAGTTCTTTATAAGAATGGCCAAGTAAATAATTTTCCTCTTTCACAAATCAGCCCTGATTATGAAAACCAAGAATCTAAAGATTTTGGTTTCTATCTTCAAAAAGGTTTGTTTGAAGAGTACGCCTCTTTCGGTCGCGGCCATGGCCACGATTTAGCGGACTACGATCGCTACCATAAAGAGCGCGGTTTACGCTGGCCTGTGGTTAATGGTGTAGAAACTAAATGGCGCTTCAAAGAAGGTTCTGATCCTTACGTTAAAGCGGGTACTGGCTGGCAGTTTTACGGTAAAAAAGATAACAAAGCGATTATCTTTGCCCTACCGTACGAGCCACCAGCAGAAAGTCCAGATGCCGAGTTCGACATGTGGTTAAGCACAGGCCGTGTTCTTGAACATTGGCACTCTGGCTCAATGACACAACGTGTACCTGAACTGTATAAAGCCGTTCCTAATGCATTGTGTTATATGAACCCAGAAGATGCGAAAAAACGTGGTTTACGTCGCGGCGACGAAATAAAAGTTATGTCTCGCCGAGGAGAAATTAGAACGCGTGTAGAAACTCGCGGCCGTAATAAGCCCCCCATCGGTCTTGTTTTTGTACCTTGGTTTGATGCCAGTCAGTTGATTAATAAAGTAACACTGGATGCAACTGATCCATTATCAAAACAAACTGACTACAAAAAATGTGCTGTAAAAATCGAGAAGGTATAGGGAGAATGAATATGAGAAATACTCTTACGAATAACGTAGCTACCTTGTTTGCAACTGCTGCTCTAGCCGTCTCGTCAGTCATGTTGCCATCGATTGTGTCTGCGTCTGATGCTGTTATTGATAATGCGCCGCAAGTATCAACATTACGGGGGACTGCCCCCTTAAATGCCGAAGTAACACCGCCTATTATTGAGAAAGTAGAAAACAATGACCTTAAACGTCAGCGTGATTACCCTCAACAGCCGCCAACCATTCCGCACGATATTAGCAAATATCAGCTGGATAAAAACTTTAACAAGTGCATGGACTGTCACTCAAGAAAGTTTGCTGATGAAGCACAGGCGCCTGCCGTAAGTGTGACTCACTACATGAACCGCGATGGTGATTTCTTAGGTGAAGTTTCACCGCGTCGCTACTTCTGTACTCAGTGTCACGTGCACCAATTAGAAGGTAAGCCATTAGTTGAGAATGAGTTTGTTGATATGGAAAAACTTATTAGACAATCTCATAAGCAGGCTAAGTAGGAGATACCATGAATAAAATCATTAACTTGTTAAAGCTGGGTTGGACTATTTTGTCTAAGCCAGCGGTGCATCTATCGTTAGGTTTCTTAACCATCAGCGGCTTTATTGCGGGGGTTATTTTCTGGGGTGGTTTCAATACCGCGATGGAATTAACCAATACTGAAGAATTTTGTACCAGCTGTCATGAAATGCGCGATAACGTATACATGGAATTGCAAACCACTATTCACTACAGCAACCGCTCTGGTGTTCGTGCAATTTGCTCTGATTGTCACGTTCCGCACAACTGGACCGATAAAATTGCTCGTAAGATGCAGGCTTCTAAAGAAGTTTGGGGCAAAATTTTTGGCACCATCGATACTCGTGAGAAGTTTGAAGCGCATCGCTTACAACTTGCTCAAAATGAATGGACACGTTTAAAAGCGAACGATTCTTTAGAGTGTCGTAATTGCCATGAATTTGATTCTATGGACTTTACTCGTCAAAGCAAACGCGCGGCGGCACAACACTCAAGTGCATTAGCAACAGGTGAAAAGACCTGTATCGACTGCCACAAAGGGATTGCGCACAAGCTGCCAAATATGGAAGGCGTGCGTGAAGGGACCTCTCCTCATTAGGAGGCCATACTCACGCAAATCTATGTAAACCTATATAGGTAAACCTATAAAGAGTGAGATGCATTCTTGCATCTCGCTTCTTGCTATTATCTAATGCCTTCATTACCTATTTTTATCTCTTTATTTATTGCAACCGATTAGGAATACCCTAACGTTAGGAGAAATACCATGGGCAACCATGCCAGCAAAGAATTCACCCCTCTTCGCATCACCGTTTTAACTGTATCTGATACCCGCAACGAGCAAACCGATACTTCTGGAAAATACCTTGTAGAAGCGCTACAAGAAGCAGGTCATCGCTACGAAGATAAAATCATTGTAAAAGACGACATTTATCAGATTCGTGCAATTACCTCTGCGTGGATTGCCAGTGAAGACGTTGACGTCATTTTATTAACCGGTGGAACGGGCTTCACTAGCCGTGACTCGACTCCAGAAGCGGTGATCCCATTATTGGATAAAACCATTGAAGGTTTTGGCGAGCTATTCCGCCATCTATCTTATGCCGATATTGGTACCTCTACGGTTCAATCGCGCGCACTAGCAGGATTGGCTAATAATACGTTGGTTGTGTGCATGCCAGGCTCGACAGGCGCTTGTGACTTAGCTTGGAAAGGTATTTTGAAAGAGCAATTGGATTCTCGCCACTCCCCTTGTAACTTTGTTCCTCATTTAGCAGTTAATGCTCCTTGCTGTGATGGTAAATAAAATTTAAAAAATATAATCACAGGGGAATCAGAATTCGCAAAAATACACGCGCGGTCTGTGAACTCTGTGTTCCACAGCTCTAACCATTTCATCTATGCTTTTAAATCTATTTTCCTGCTAGTATGCTTGCCTTATTTACAATTTAGTTAACTTATATTTTAAATTAGGCAATACTCTTGGAACTCTATCTCGCTGTTTTTATTTTTGGCTTATCCGCAGGCATAACCCCCGGTCCAAATAACATCATGCTGATGACCTCTGGCATGAACTTCGGCATCAAAAAAAGCATTCCTCATGTTTTAGGGGTAACGTTCGGTTTTCCGATTATGGTCATTTTAATTGGCCTGGGATTTAGTATTGTTTTCGAACAATATCCTATTTTGCATGAGGTCATCAAAGTCTTGGGGGTTGTGTATTTATTATACTTATCTTGGCTGATTGCCAGCGCAAGCCCAGATACCCTAGAAGGCGAAAAATCGAAACCGTTTACCTTTTTGCAAGCGGCGCTCTTTCAATGGGTAAATCCTAAAGCTTGGGTCGTTGCGACCAGTTCAATTTCAGCCTATACCGTACTCAATGACGATATTTATTGGCAAATTTTAACGATTTCGGGCGTTTTCTTTTTTGCCGCACTCTTCACCGCGAGTACTTGGTTAGTATTTGGTAAAGGAATTAAGCAGATTCTACAAAGCGCCAAGCAGCAACGAGCCTTTAATCTTGCAATGGCACTGTTATTGGTCGCATCCGTATTGCCCGTTATCAAACAACTGTATCAACAGTATTTATAAAAACTCATACTCAAGCTGTAATTGTAAGACCTCATCACTACCTTGAGCGCTGTCTTCAAACATTAGACCAAGTTGCCAAAATAGTTTCTGCCGCGATCCCACTTTAAATCGGCCCATAATAACTGGGCCAGCCGCATGCTCATTTTCTTTTTTATACAACTCAAACCCAGGTTCAAACTCGGGTAATAAACGATAACGTGCTTGAACCGATCCTGCTTGCTCCAACTCCGCCATCACATCCTTACCCCACTCTCGAATAAGAAAAGCATTGGCCGCGATAGAAATCTTTTTGAAATTCTTAACCGCAAGCATACCGATACTCGCTTCCCATGCATCATCAGCATTTGCACTTCTTTCAAGTTCGAACATCATGCCCCAGTCAATTTCAAACTCGCCTTGCTCTGTTAGTTGCAGTATTGCTTCTGCTTCATAATTACTAACAATGAATTCCTCTTCAGTTTTCTCACCAATTAAATAAAATTCGGCAAACCAGTTTTCAGTTATGGAAGCTCCATAACCCAGTTTATGCTGTGATTGTTTTTCGCCCTCAACCTCTCGAAATAAGGCTCGATACTCCACCTCCTTTTCTAAAGGCTGTACATACGGCAAATAGACTTTATTAATAGCCGAGCCATCAGCATAGCAAGACGCAGTGAAAAATAGAGATATAACCAGTAAGGTGAAATGCGTAAAATAGGCTTTAAACATCGATTGCTCTTTTGCTTCCATAATATTTATGGATAACAACTCCAGATATAATTAATAATAGACCTACAACATATACAATCACTTGCTGGGGTGCAGGAGTAGCTTCGTAACCCAGAATCGCATACAGAAGCTGACCAATAGCAGAATCTTCCGCCAGGTATTCAGAGCTGTTCCATAATGCTGGATAGGAATGAAGTACATCGGCTTGCAAAAGTAATGACACCGCTTGGCTTAAGATACCGCAAGCCGTCACCGCGAGAGCACACTTCACAATCGTTAAGCGCTTTTCTAAGGGACTCGAGACCAAAGCATAATAAATTAATGCGCCAATACTTAATCCGATACAAGAGCCTATGATGCTGCCAACAACAACCGGAAATATCGGTCGATTGCCATGAAAGAAACTATGCAGGTAAATGTATATTTCTGAACCTTCACGGGTTAAAGCCAAAACAATAGGCATCAACATTAAACACATCATCAAGCGCTTAAGGTTATCCATGCGTTGCTTGTTCGAACATAATAAAATAATAAAACCGGCCAATGAAACATATATTGTTATTTGTAGAATACTGTTAATCCACTCCTGCCCGGTGTAATCAAATAGCTCAGAAATGGTGGGCAAATTTTTAGCATAAAGATAAGCAAAGGTAATACCCAATAACAGAGCAAGTGCAAAATGATGGAACCGAATACCTATATATTTACCCACGGACGCCAATAAACTGGTTAATAGCGCAATTTCTAAAACTTCTCGTAAAACGATGATAATAGCTGTTAATAACATAATTTTTATTATTGCGCATACTACTGAGCAATAATCACTCCTTGGGCCGTTTTAGGATAAAATTCACCAAAGAAGGGATAGCGACCTGCGGGTAATGGCCCAATAAAGATGATCGACTTACTATTTCCAGTGATGATCTTTTCTCTATTAAGCTCGTAGCTTTCAAACTCTTCCGCTGTCTCATCAGCATTAATCACCAGCAACTTTACTTTTTTGTCGGCTGGAATCACAAGCTCTGAAGGATAAAAAAGATGATCTTTAATCGTGATTTCAATAATCGGTGTTTTGGCTGCAACCAGACTGGACGCTAATAATGCGATAACAACCATAAAGTATTTCTTCATAATTCACTCTTATCCACAGGCAGGGTTATTCTTACCTTAAGCCCCGTATCAAAACAGGATTTCTCTAGAGATATATCACCACCATGAAGGTCTAGAATATGATGTATTATTGAGAACCCCAAACCACTGCCAATAATATTACTGGTCTGCTGATCTTGCATTCGATAATAACGCTCAAAAACGCGCCCATAATAGTCTGCGTCAATACCACTACCGGAATCATCAATCGTTAGCACCACTTGCTTATCGACCCGCTTAAGAGAGAGCAGTATATTGCCACCTTCAGGAGTGTATTTATTCGCATTATCTAATAGATTTTTTAGCAATACGTTTAAAGAGAAAGTATCTGCAACAATGTCAAACGTCCCTCTTTCAAGTTCCTCTCCTTGAAGCTCAATAATTTGATCTTTATCAGAAAATCGCGAATATAGTTCGATTATTTGATTTTGCACCAGCGTATATACATTAATCCGTTGAAATTTATTTACATATTGATCAGGCACAGTTCGGTATAGCAATAACATCTGCTCAATTAAATGCGATGTTCTCTGAATGCTTAGATCTAATAATCGATAGCTTTCATTATCTTCAGGAACAACCGATTTCAAATTGTATAAATGAATCTTCAATGCGCTGATCGGCGTTCTCAATTCATGAGCAGCATCACTTGCGAACCGCCGCTCTCTATCAAATGATTTTCGCAGTCTATTAAGTAACGAGTTTGAAGATTCGACTAAGACCGACAGTTCATCAACCACATTGTCTTTTGCAAGAGGGCTTAAATCCTGTGGATCTTTGTTCCGCAGCTCAGCTGCTAAACGGTTAATCGGCTTTAGTCCCCAACCAATCACCAGCCAGATAAGAATGCCGATTAATGGCAGCTCTGCAACGATTGGAATGACGGAGGTGAGGACAACTTCTTCGGCTAAGGCATAACGGATATCTGACCGTTCGGCCACAATAATCCAGTGTTTAGAATGACGGTGCTGCAAGGCAAACGTACGCCAACGATAACCTTGATAATTTTTAAATGAGTAGCCTTGAGACAGTGGAACAATGGCCTGATCTGGTAAGTTATGAGAGCGCTGTAGCAGCTCTTGCTGCTCATTAAATATCTGATAAGCAATACTATAAGCATCAGGATCAACGATGTGATTTTCTGTATTGCTGGCGGTATTTTTATCGATTCCTGAATGAATTAATAATTGAGCGATGCCCGCTAATTGTTTATCAAACAATTGCTGAGACTTTTCCATGCTAGAACGGTAGCCATCCAATGCGGCTAAAAAATTCAGTAAGGTAATACTGGCCAATAATACGATGACCATAAAGCGACGAATAGACGTCATGATTGCTTCACGCTATAGCCAATCCCCCTAATGGTTGAGATAAAACTTTTAGCCGTTTTTTTCCGAATATTGTGTATGTGTACTTCAATGGAATTACTGCTAATTTCCTCCCCCCAACCGTATAACATTTGCTCTAACTGATCTTTTGATAATACATGACCCGCTCGCTCCATCAGTGCTTTTAAGAGCATAAATTCGCGCCGTGAAAACTCAACAGGCTGTCCATCAAGGCTAACTTGATGCTTTTCAGTATCGAGGCTAATGCCCCCAATATTGATGCAGTTGCTTTTCACGGTACCCAATCTGCGCTCCATCACTCTTAAGCGTGCGATTAATTCATCAACATCAAAAGGTTTGGTTAAATAATCATCCGCTCCGGCATTCAGCCCCTCGACTTTATCTTTGGTTTCATCGCGTGCGGTTAATAACAATACTGGGAGTTCTGAAAATTGAGGTCGTATTTTCTTTAATACTTCAATGCCCGTTATATCGGGTAAACCAATGTCCAGAATCATCATATCGGGGACACTGACTTGCAACTGATTAATCGCCTGCTGACCACTGCTTACGCAGTTAACAACAAAATTTTCTTCCATTAATATTTTTTGCAAGCCAACCGAGATGGCAGCGTCATCTTCAACTAATAATATTTGCATACTTAACGCTGGCTCCAGTATTGAATACCCATCTCATCAAGAAAGGACTCGGCATCTTGTCCCTGTAATAACGCCAAGCTGGATAACATTCCCGCTTGTACACACGATGGCGCCATGATCGTCATAGAATGAGGCGCATTTTTGATCGGCCAACCGGTTTGAGGGTTTAAAATATGAGAATAGCGAATGCCATTACTCAGTAAATAACGACGAGAATCACCACTGGTCGCAATGGCCCCCTCTTGTACTTTCAATACATTATCAACCAATTTATCGGATATTGCTTCGATGCCTACTCGCCACTCATGTTCAGGGAAGAGCGCACCGTTGGTAGCGATATCCCCCCCTAGATTAACCAAATAGGGCTGGCGATGTGATTCTGTTAGCAATAGCAAAGCTCTGTCAGCAGCATATTCTTTACCAATACCACCAAAGTCCAATTCCATCATGGGTTTTAATTGTATTGAATTAGCATCCCATTTGACGTTTTGCCAGCCAACTAAAGGCAACAACTCTTCAATCTCTGCCTGAGAAGGTATAACGGCATTAGAATGAAAGGCCCATACTTTGCGTAAAACGCCAGACGTAATATCAAACAAGCCTTCACTTGCTTGAAAGCATTGATCTGAAAAAGTTAATAAACGATGAGTTTCTTCATCAATTTCAATCACTTTTCCTTGGCTGGTATTTATTTCAAAAATAATATTATCGTCTCGATAGCGACTGAACTTTTGCTCTATTCGCTTCACCTCTGTCCATGCTAATAATGATAGGCGCTGTGCTTCAGACTCAGGACAAGCACCTATTAATATTTCACATGGGCTGGCCATTGCCCGAAAATAACACTTCCAACCAGAAGCAAAAGGAATAACATGAAAGCCGCTGTCGGCAATATTGCCGTTTAAATTACTAACAGTTGCCATGTGTTATCCTTTTTTTGTCATTTTAAAATTTCAAGCCATAACCTACTTGGAAAATAATAGCATCGACATCCGATACTTTGCTATCACCACTTTGCTGGTAGAGCTCAATCCGAGACGTTAGCTGATGAGTTCCAAATAACCTAGCCCCCCATTTAACGCCTATGGTCGTCGCATCCATATTGCCTAAACGGTAATCTGCAGTAACATCACGGCCTTCATTTTGATATTGCGTCGCAACTTGCTCGGCCGTTAAACCTGCATTGCTGATTTTCTCTTCATAAAAATCAGCCGCGCTTTGAGTATAATACCTCACATGCGGTTCTAGGTAATTGTTGTCCGAAATATTCCAGCGGTAGTGCATATCAAGCGTCTGTGAATTTACCCCCCAGTCATCCGCCATCAAGCGCAATGAAAAATCCACCATATCTTGATCAAAGTGATGCTTGGTCTGCCAATACAGACTGTGCTTGGTACGAGAGTCTGGTCTATTTTCAAATAAATAATCTAACGGTGCATTGGTTGCATCTGAAACGATAGAAACTATTTTATAAGGATCATTATGATATCCCGTCGAATTACCAAAGCCGTAATTAAACTGCATAATGGTATTTCTATTAATGACCTGAGTAACCCCCATTAATAGATCAATCGTATTCTTAGTATCTGATCCAGATTTAGTATTATCTGACATCAATGAATACAAAACAGGCAATCCATCACGTGGATTGATTTCATCTTGTGCATAAGAAAAGCCTGCGGATAACGTAGTATTTCTCTGATTGAAATCACGCATTAAACTGGCATTCACACTCAACGATTTATAATCATACTCGCTAGAGTAGGCAGCACCGTATTCAAGATTCATCACTCGAGTTAACGGTTGAGACATCTGCAAGCTGAACGAATTTCGGTCGTCTTCAAAGTTAGGATCAAGAGGAACATCACCCGGAGCAATAGTATAAGTTTCCTCACCAGACGGGCTAGTAAAGGTTTGCTCATAATCACTGATCGCGGCGCCGTTATGAGATGAACCACTGAGCGAATCCATGGTTATTTTTCCAGATAGGATTTTATCGCCACCAAGATTTTTACTGATGCTCACCGCAGACTCTACAGCACTCACCCGATCAGTCTCGTTGTAATAAAGTATCGCGGTATCAACTTTCCAATCATCAATACTCGTATCAGCGGCTAATACCGGTGTTGAAACACCCAGCAAAGAACAGCTTGCAAGTGCAATAAGGTCGTATACTGTTGTTTTTTTATCTAATTGCATCCGCAACCTCCACCAGAAAAACTGCGTCCGCCGCTTGACGCTTCTTTGCTAAAATAAATATGATCATCAAAGGCCGCATCCATTGGGCTATCACCAAATGTCATTTCAGGCTTCGATAAAATATCACGCTGCCAAGGCTTAACCCCAAGACCGCTACAAGCTGTTAAAGGTATTACCAATAACAACAGTACCCCTAGCTTTTTATTCATCATCTTTTTCCTTTACTAGCAACTGCTGAATAGCTTCTTCATAATGCTTGGCACGATTCTGGTTAAAACCAATGTGTTGGCTAAGCACCTCTCCACTACGAGAAATCAAAACAGCACTGGGCATTCCCTGAATATTGAATTGTTCAGCCAATGTCCCTTCTGGGTCATACACCACGTCAAAATTGGCGGGGTGTTCAAGCAAAAATTGATCAGCATCTTCACGATCAGCATCAACATTCACCGCGATAATTTTCAAACCCTTCTCAGAATATTGAGCATGCATTTTATTGAGCCAAGGGAACGACTGACGACAAGGGCCGCACCATGACGCCCAGAAATCGATATAGATGGCTTTCTCTCCTTGATATTGTGAGAGATCGACAACCTCAGCCGCGTAGATCGACGCCGAGCACACAGAAGTCAAGATAGTAAAGGTGATTCGCTGTAGGAATGATTTCATTATGACTGCCTTTTAATTCGCTATAATTCTGAGCTAATAAGCTCGCTAGCGTTCATGAGTCATAAAATTAACACGGTAAACTTAAGGAAATATTAAGAGCAGTACTTAAAAATATAAGATAAAGAAAGAAGGTAGGAATAAGCGGCTTTTTTAGAAAAAAGCCTTAACGTAAAGTTCGTGAGATTTCTTTAGGATTTACACAGTCATTATCATTGTTTGCTGTTTAACCTTGCCCCACCAAAACGCACAGGCAATACCTGATAACAATCCAAATAAATGACTCTCCCACGACACATACGGATTCATCGGTAATACGCCAAAAACCATCCCGCCATAAAGAAAACCCACTAAGATCGAAATGAGAATTAATTTAAGTTCACGACTGATAACGCCAGCAAATAATAAATAACCAAAATAGCTATAAATTAAACCACTGGCTCCAACATGCGTAACATTACGAGCAAATAACCAAACACTCATACCCGTTAATAAAATACAGGTAATCGTTACTATGTAAAAACGGCTCTTACCATACTGCAGCATCAAAAATGAAAAGACGCCTAAAGGCACAATATTGGAAAGAAAGTGCCAGATATCACCATGAATAAAAGGGGATGTAAGTATAAAAGGTAAACTTAAAAAACTACGAGGGGATATACCAAACTGAACAAGACTACGAAAAGTGAAGAAATTCACTACTTCTATTGCGGTTATAATACCGACAAAAATCATAACCATACGCATCTGTTGCTTGAATGGAATATGATCACGATGATACTTCATACTGCTTTACCCTTAGACTCACGACTTAATCGAGCAGGATTATATAGATACTCAGAATAATGAAAACCACCCTCAAGCACTAAATATGTAGACTCCATCTAAAACCTGAACATAGCCTGATATTTTAAAATAATAACTAACTGTTTCATATTAAATCAAAGCAACTTTCTAAGTGCATAATGATAAATAAAAACAGTTAATCAATATTTATACTACTGAACTAATCAACCTTATGTTCACGGGCAAGGTATTCGTGCGACTGCATTTCTAGCATACGAGACGTCGTACGCTGAAAAGCAAATTCCAAACTGCCACCAGAATAAATCTCATGAATAGGCGCATCAGCCGACATAATCACTTTTACACCACGGTCATAAAACTCATCAATCAAGTTAATATAACGACGTGCCAAATCATCATTCTTTACGCCCATTACCGGTACGTTAGAAATGATAATTGCATGGTATAGCTTGCCCATTTCAATGTAGTCATTTTGTGAGCGAGGGCCATCACACAAACCTTCAAATTCAAACCACGCAACATCATCGCAAATAGCTTTCGCTGGAATAGTACGGCCTAGAATTTCAATTTCAGTATTGAGTTCAACGTGTTTCGCATCTGGAATTAAACGATCAAAGCTTTTTTGTAGGCTCGATTCTGCACTTCCGTCTAATGGAAAGTGATACAGTTCAGCTTGCTCTAATGTGCGTAGACGATAATCAACGCCGCTATCAACGTTCACCACATCGGTAAAATTATTCAGCAATTTAATTGCTGGCATAAAACGATCACGCTGAAGGCCATCTTTATACAAACCATCAGGCACAATGTTTGACGTGGAAACAAGCGTCACACCACGAGCAAACAACTCTTCCATTAAACCGCCCAAAATCATCGCATCGCCAATATCGGATACAAAAAATTCATCGAAGCAAATAACAACCGCTTCTTGCGAGATTTGTTCAGCAATCGCCGTTAATGGATTTTTAACCCCTTCCAAGGCCGTTAAATCATTATGAACACGCTGCATGAAACGGTGAAAGTGCGTACGCATTTTGCGTTCAAACGGCAACGCATCATAAAAAGTATCAACAAGATACGTTTTGCCTCGGCCTACACCACCCCAAAAGTACAAACCTTGAATCGGAGCTTTTTGCTTTTTAGCGAACAACTTACCAAAAACACGCTTCTTCTTTGATTTCTCATAATCAGCAACAAGCTCATCGTACAAACGCTGAAGGTGCTTTACGGCTTTTTCTTGATCGGCGTCATAAGAAAAATCGTCACGTTTTAAATCTTCTTGATAGAGTTCTAAGGGCGTAGACAATGGGATTTCCTCGTAATGACCTAAAGTGCTAACGTTCTATACCTAAAACCGCTGTGTAACAGCTCTGTAACCATAGAAGCATAGCTAAATAATTGGGCCGCAATTTAACTTAAATCGAGAAAATTTAACAGTATTCTTAGTATTCACTCAATGAATATTAAAAAACACTTCGTCAACTTATTTAGCTAGCCTCCAATAAAACAGATAAGTCTTCAAGAAACGTATTTTTCAAATCAATCAAGCGGCCATGAAAAAAGTGGCCCGCGTCTTCGAATATATGCCAATGTGGCTGCGGGGTTAATAAATCCACCCAATGCTCGACCTCATCAAACGGCACCACTTCATCGGCATCGCCCATATAGACATGACTTTCGAATTCAAAAGGTAAGGTCGAGGGGGCTTCAAAATGATGAACAGCAGGTGCGACTAAAAATAGCCCTGCGATTTTTTCTGGATTATTGCCCGCATATAAACAGGCAATACCAGCACCAAAAGAAAAACCGGCTAAATAGATTTTCTGCCAACCCAGCTCTTTAATCGCATAATCCACCATTATGCCTAAATCATCTTGCTCGCCTTTGCCATCATCGTGTACACCTTCACTATGGCCAACACCTCGAAAATTAAAGCGAAGGGTATCGAGACCTTGCTGAGAAGCGCCGCGGACTAAGGTCGTCACTACTTTATTATCCATCGTGCCGGAAAATAGCGGGTGTGGATGACACATTATCAGCCCACTCTTTTCCAATGACGGTATTGCCTCCCTTTTATGCTCACCGAGTCTTACTTCTAACTGCCCAGAAGGCCCTGCTATTTGCAGCGCGTTCTCCGCCCAGGTCTTTGCTGGCATCTGTATTACCTACTTTTTAAATATCACATTTACAATGATTGATCAGAGCTTCATTTTTGAACTTAATGTTAGAGAGTATTGGTCAAACTTTCTACATAGTCTTATATCTAAACGTTATTAGAATCATCTTCTTATATACCTCAGCTCTTGGTATAGTGTCGTTATCTTGGGAATGCCACTTAACGTTTCGTTTTTAGCGGCGACCTATTATCACTTTTTTGTTCACCAACTCCGAAAGCGATTATGACTGAGTATAACCTGACTCACCTAAAACAATTGGAA
>CAWVSY010000063.1:0-20600 GCA_963933055.1 uncultured Oleispira sp. | reverse complement strand
GTCAGTATATTATGATTTTGGGAGCTTAAGATCTTCTAGCTTTGCTGGTTTTCCATAATAAAATCCTTGTAGATAATCACTGCCAATACTTTTTAAATACGTCACCATTTCTTCTGTTTCAACTCCTTCAATGGTGACTTCTAGGTTTTGAGAATGGCAGAGTGCGATGATCGGCTCAAGCATTGTTCGGTTATTGTCTTGCATTGCTTTATCAACAAAAGTCTTATCAAATTTGATCATATGAGCTGGGTATTCAATAAGTTGTAAAAGTGCTGTGTAGCCTGTTCCGAAGTCATCAATAGCTATTTTGAAACCTTTGTCTGATAGGGTTTTCAATAGTGTATCGGCTTGTTGAGTATATTCTACGTTTAAGGTTTCAGTCATTTCTAACTGAATATTTTGAGGATCAAGCTGGTATTTATCAAGCAGTAGCAATAGATGGGCTGCTATTTCGTTCATATTTAGCTGTGCTGAGGATAAATTAATGGAAAGCTTGAAATCATGCCCAAGACGCTCTTTTAATTTTTTATAGGATTTCATCGCATTTTCTATAACCCAAAGATCAATTTTATTGAATTGACCACTGGCTTCGGCAATGGGAATAAATTCATTGGGGCCGACAACACCGAGTTTAGTAGACGTCCATCGAACGAGAACTTCAAAGCCTTCTATTATATCCGTTCTTGCATCAATTAATGGCATATATACAAGGTGTAATTCTTCGTCCGGATTAAATGTTTTTAGTTCATGCTCGATATCCATCTTTCGGCGCATGGATAATGCAAGTGTCTTTGAATAAAAGGCTATATTATTCTTGCCGTTGTTTTTTGCTTGATACATAGCATTATCAGCATTAGATACAAGTTGAGATAATGTATGCCCATCTTGTGGATAAATGGCAATGCCAATACTGGCGGATACTGGAAACTTGCCAAGCTCGAAGGTAAATCCATGTTCAAAAATAGATAAAATACGCTGCGCAATTTTTCCTGCTGTTTCGTTCTCTGTAAAGTTAGTAACGATTACGCAAAATTCGTCTCCAGCTATTCGTCCAGAGAGAGTTTCAGTCACTCTATTATTACTTATTATGTCAACAGGCCTTACTATTTTAGTTAGTCTGGATGCAAAAGCCTTTAATAATGCATCACCAGTATCATGGCCATGGTTATCGTTAACAAATTTAAAATTATCTAAATCAATATAGATTAATGCTACTTTATTGGATAGCTGCTTTGCTTCGATTAATGCATCTTGAATATGCTCGTTCAAATAGCTGAGATTATGGAGCTTAGTGAGCGCATCGTGTTCTGATAACTGTTTTGTTCTCAAATACGACTTTGAAAGATCACCGTAGATTTTATGAAAGGTTTTCTTCAAACTTCCAATTTCATCTTCTGTTATTAGAGCTAAGTCAATGTTGGATTTATTATTAGCGATGACATCATTGAATTCATTTTCTAGATCAATAATCGGGCGGGTAATGTATTTGTTTATAAGTAGATAAAGTAATAGAAGTGATACTATAAATAATATTGCTGCAATAATTATTAACGTTATTTTAATAGTGATTAATTTGCTATCAAGATATGCTTGAGGAACATCAATTGTAAGCATTAGGTCTCTACCAATTTTATTTTGAACTTGTAATTCTCCCTCTGCATTATAGCGTTCATGATGAATACTTATCACCGCGTTGTAGTCTTTAATTAACTTTTGTTTTAATTCAATAAATTGAGTCGGTTCGATTGATAATTGAGCAACAATACTATTATTTAATGATGAGCGTACTGGAGGTTTATGGGTGGTGCGATCAATAATACGGCTTGCTATAATGCTTGGTTGATCTTTACCATTGTCGATAAAGCTTGAGGCGTTAATTGTTTTATTTTTTATGACTTTTCTATAGGCATCTCGGTGTTCCTCAGCCATCTCTGCGAACGGATCATCACTAAGTTCAAAGTAATAAAATTCTTGTACAGTAGGCCCTGTTTGAATCACTGAAAAACTAATTTTATTTGATTGATGGAATTTAAAATTTCTAATATCCTTTTCTATGGGGGATGCTAATGTGACATGGTCATAGATATTATTTTTCTCTTCAATTATATTTTTAAATGAAGATGTCTCCATAATGGTTAATAAATAATTTTCTGCAAAATGGAAGTATTGGTTAAAACTAGCCGTCAGCTCTGTCGCGGCTAGCTCTAGTCGGCTTTGCTCTAGTCTTTTTATTGTACTTTGTAATGAGATATAGACAGAAATGGCTGCAAAACAATAGCTCAGTAATATGACGGGTACGATAACGATGAGAACGCGTTTATTTAGCTTCATGTGACTTAATTATTGAACTCGTAATACGGTTTCTAAGTATTATATTTTTTGAAGGGAGAGGTTTATAGTGCTGAGCTTTATTCATTATTTTTTCATCTGGATATACGCTAGCATCGGATAAGAAGGCGCTCGATTGAAGTGCTCTAGCACTCGCAAGTGGAGAGGCTACATAAATGCTTTCTGAATTCTCTGCGGCGATTTTCGGTTGCTATATAAAGTTAATAAAATCGTAGACTATTTCTTTTCTAGGAGAATCAGCCATTACGGTAAGGCAATCAACCCATGCAATTGTACCTTCTTCAAGCGTTGTGTATTTCCATATTTCTTTCCCTGCTTTAGTATTAAGTGCATATTGGTCTCCACTATAGGCAAGCGTGACGTATAATTGATCTCGCTTACTATCAGCTTCAATATAGCTAATACCGTATTCAAATGTTAATACGCTAGGAACTGTATTTTTTAGCATAAAGAATGCCTCTTTCAGCACCTTAGGGTTTTCACTATTAATACTTTCTCCTAGCATAAAAAGTGGTGGTGCTAGCATATCTATGTAGTCATCGACTAAACCAATATGATTTTTAATCTCATCATTTGGCTGTAATATGAAAGCCCAAGATTTTGGCTTATCGGCTATTTTGTCACTGCGATATGCTATTCCAAAAGTTCCCCGAAGATAGGGGAGGCCATATTGACCACAACTGCTTTGAATTTCTGGGTCAATTTCAGCAAGGATAGGTTTAGTTTGATAATCCTTCACTGGAAGTAAAAGGCCATTTTTACCAAAGCCAGTGGTCGCTATTTCATCAACGATAACAAGGTCAATAACTTGATCAGTATGATTTATTAAAATACTGTCACGATCCTCATCGTTATCGAAGTAGATTTGATGAATTTTATGCCCACTTTTTGCTTCCCAAGCCGATATTGTGTTTTCGGAAAGGTAATCTTCCCAATTTAGCAAGGTGAGAGTATCAGCATAGGCATAAGGAATGAGAGTTAATAAAATAAATGTTCTAAGTATCATTTAATAGCCTACATTTAAGATTTTAGTGCGCACTCTTATATAGATACTAAAGTTAAGTAAGAGGGCATTATTTAATATATTGTTAGTATAGCCTATGGCATTGAAATTTTTTCCTTAGTGGAAATTTAAAGGGATAGCAGGTGTTCTAGTTAACAAAAGCATAAAGATCAAAGTCCATATGCATCTCAGAGATCATGTTATGATAGTTTTTTGTTCACTGCGCAGCACTAGAAACTGATGAAAGACTGTAATTCCTGTGGAAAATGTTGCATAAAATACAGTAACGGTGCTTTGTCGGCTTCTAAGCAAGAAATTGAGCTGTGGGAAATTTTTAATCCAGATATTGCGGAATACGTTCATCAAGGTGAAATCTGGGCAGATCCTAAATCTGGCAAACTGCTAGAGCTTTGTCCTTTTCTACGATTAGAAGAAACAGCATCCAAAACGTCGGTAAAATACAGCTGTGACATCTATTTCGATCGTCCAGACGATTGCAAATACTACCCCTCAACTGTGCAAGAAATGATTTCAGATGGTTGTGAAATGATTGAAGCATCAGATCTTAAAGACTTGAAAAAAGCGCAAGCAAAATTCGATATCATTATGTCAGACAGTCACTGCTAAGTGTTGAGGTGTAAGTGCTTACAAACCCCTTAACACCATTATTATCAATCTAGTACTATTTATATCAATATCTTTCCCGATTATTCTATTTTTGTTTGCGCTCACCAAACTGTTAACTATGCTATATAAATATGGACATAATATTAAGGTATAAGCTGCACAATGACGTCTTATAGCAGAACCAATAGTGAGATAAAAAACGAAGAGATTAAGCTTGTTGATGATGAATTTATTGTTAGCAAGACGGATACTAAAGGCCGGATAACGTATGCAAACCGAGTCTTCATGGAAATATCGGGTTATGCTGAAGCTGATCTTTTAGGTGTACAGCAAAACATTATTCGCCACCCCGACATGCCTAGAGGTGTATATCGATTTTTATGGGAGACCATAGAATCAGGAAAAGAGTTCTTTGGCTTTGTAAAAAATCTATGTGCCGATGGCCGCTATTATTGGGTTTTAGCGAATGTGACCCCCGATTACGATACCTCAGGAACATTAACGGGGTATTTATCTGTACGAAGAAAACCCTCACAACACGCGATAGACCATATTGTTCCTATTTATGAGGCAATGCTGGATATTGAGAAGCGTGCCTCGTCAAAAAAAACCGCCCCAGATGAATCGATCGCTTATTTGTTACAGCAGATGAAAGACATGAAAACAGATTATCAATCCTACATTCTAGCTCTGTTTAATGATTAATTGGAATTTAGACGCATGAGTAAAAAAGATCAAATAAATAGACATAAAAACCTTAATAGCAATCGTGACTCAAGGTATGCATTTATACCGACATTAAAAAATCGGGTTATTTTTCTTGCACTTATTAATGTTTCAATTGCACTGATAATTCCTATTTATATATTTTTTCAATATCAGCTAGATTGGTTTGTATTAGCACTGTCTACTGCGTTATTAGTATTAGGTGCGCGCACCTATCTCAACTCGGCTTATTATTTAAAAGTGCTTACAGAAATCAACCGTAAGCTTTCTGAAGCGAACGAAGGAATATTTACTCATAGAATCACGGGCTGTAAAGGCGTCGGCGAAGTCGGTAAGGTTGCGTGGGAGTTGAACGAACTGTTTGATATTTTAGAATGCTACTTTAATGAAGTTAGTACTACGTTTAGTTATGCGGCTCGAAATGATTTTTCCCGTCGTGCAATTCCAGCGGCGCTTCCAGGCAAACTGGGTGAATCACTTGAGAACATTAATGCCTCTTTAGAAGCGATGAGCGCTAATGCAGAATTCATTACTAAAAATGAACTCTCTTCTGGTTTGCACAAACTGAATAGTAATAACCTAGTAGGCAATCTTAAAGAGAATCAAAATGATCTTATTCAAATTAATGATGAGATTATAAAAGTAGAAGAAATAGCTGAAAATAATGAAAAGATAGCACATGAAAGCAGTACGGCCGTGACTGAAATAAGTCAGATGCTGACGACTACCCGAGAAAATATTACCTCTGTTGCCAACGTTATTGATGCGTTAAATCTTGATAGTAAGAAGGTCACCGAATCACTTTCTATGATAGCGGAAATTGCCGATCAAACTAATTTGCTTGCATTAAATGCTTCAATTGAAGCGGCGCGAGCAGGAGAGCATGGTCGTGGTTTTTCCGTTGTCGCCGATGAGGTGAAAGCACTTTCAAACCGAACAAAAGAAACGGCTGATGAAATTGCATCGGTATTAAAATCTTTTGCAAAGCGCATGGAAGACATCACGCGAGAAGCTGAAAATTCGCAGAAACTTACGGCAGAAGTAGATACCATTGTGAGTGATTTTAGAGTGAGTTTTGATGAGCTTTCTGAGTCAGCGAGTAATACCATTACCGTGGTGAGTTATACCAAAAATAAGGTTTTTGCCGCACTTGCTAAGATTGACCATATTATCTATATGCAAAATGGTTACATATTGCTGAATGGAAATACAGAGGCCCAAGAAGCGGTCGATGTGAATCACGAAAACTGCCGTCTGGGTAAGTGGTATTACGAAGGCGATGGCGCCAAAATATTCTCCAATACCCGTAGTTTTAAAGCACTAGAAAGCTATCACAAGAATGTTCACAATTATGTACAGGAAGCCGTTATCGATAATTTTGAGTATGATGATAATCCTACTCAACATAACAAAACGATACTTAATAATATGAGTAATGCTGAAAATGCCAGTAAGAATGTTCTAGAAGCGATCAATTCCATGATGGATGAACGATACAGCACTATGTAATAGCAGGTGCTGAAACAGTATTAATCTTCAAAATCATTCCAAATACTGACTTTATTTCGACCAGAATTTTTCGATTTATAAAGGGCTTTGTCTGCTGCATCAAGCCATTGATAAGCATCGCTAAATTTAGCTTCAAGCGATGCAATCCCCACACTTACCGTACACTTATCAATGTTATTAAATTGAAAATCTTCAATCTCTTTTCGTAAGCGTTCACCCACTTGCAGTGACTCTTCTAAGCTACTGTTTGGTAATATAACCGCGAATTCTTCACCGCCATAACGGCCTGCTATGTCGCTCACGCGCAGCTGCTTTAATAGGTTACCAAATTGATTCAGAACCTGATCGCCTATTAAATGGCCATAGGTATCATTAATGTTTTTGAAGTGATCGATATCAACCATCATGACACAGGCGCTTTCGCCAGAACGCTGACAGCGATTAAATTCTTCTAATAAACGCTGCTCCCAATAACTGCGGCTGAATAAGCCTGTTAGGCTATCGTTGTGATTCAGTTTTACTAATTTTTCTCTTTCAGAAAGCAATAGACGGGTGAGCTTATAATTTGTTGACATAAGTAGCATGGGGTAAACCATGATCATCGGCAAGCAAGCGATAAGAACGGTGATATCAGATACCAGTCGAACGGATGGGGCCATGAACATGCTAGCAATAACGGTGCTGAACGCGGTGGTTAATAAACCCGTTGTGAACAATTTAAAGCCACCACCACTGATGTTATTCATCATCAGAACCATTAACAGAACTGCAGAGGGAATGAGTTCAAAAGCAATTAAAGGAATCCACAGGCCTACGAACAATGAATCAAAGAGGAGGCTGTTAATAATCACCTTGTAGGCTTTGCTGCTTCTTTTTGCCCAAAAAAAGGCGATATGAGGCCAGGTTAAGCAAATGACAAATAGGATGGGCAAAACCCAGAGTCTGTCTTGATATTCATTTGGATTAGAATAAAAAATAGCGACTGAAATTACCAATCCAAAAAAATAAGCAAAAATACGCGGCATGTACGTATATGACGCAATTCTTCGTAAGGCTTTGCTTTTAAAGTTTGTATTGGGAATCAAGTTGCGATGCCTATAAAAATTGATAATTAATTATTATGACAAGTGGTGATTATATGGCGATAGGGGCCTATACAATAAGACTCGCGTTTATTAAGTGGCGCATTTTGTCGTCTATAGAGCAAAAATGATACAGCCACTAGGGGTATTCAACCTGTCTTTTGTATCTATTTAAGTGAACATTACTTAACAAAACACGATGATAATTACTGTTACTTAAATGCAGTCTGCTTCGGTTGTCTATAGGTGTGTCATGAAAGACATGTTGGTGTGATATGTAGAATTTGAAACTGAATAAAGGGATAAAACGGTAAAACGAAAAAAGCATCAAACCTGTGGGAATGATGCTGTTAGAAATAAAACAACGACCAGTCTACTGGCTACTGTAAGGTATCCATCAAATCAATCATGAACTCTGCTTCTTCCTGCTCCATAGCTGAAAAAGACGGAATGCCAATGCTTGATAAAATATTGTTACCCGCATCATCCTCAGTTAACTCGCAAAGTGCTTGTGATACAGCGCTATGAATTTCTTTGCTTTTTTCTGATCCGGCAAAGATATGATGAATCACGCTAATTTCACTGCTAATCAAGGGGCGCAGCTGATCTTTAATGATTTTGGATAGCGAGTTGTAAATCGACTTAGGTAAGAAGGCAATATCCGCATCACCTTTTAATACCTGTTTCGCGGCAATAATAAAGCTACTGCAATCGATATTCGTACTGTTGCCAGAATCAATATCAGCCGATTCTAATAAAATCATTGCGACTAGATTGATTGCAGGATCATTTGCTGTGGCAATTTTTACGCCGGGCTCTAAATCGGTTAGAGCATGTGCTGAAAAATCTTGCTTGCACAAAATAACGACTTCATTTGCACTGTCGTTGGGTTTATTCAGTGCGCAAAAGCCTAAGTCGCGCACTAGCAGTGTCGCATCGTAAGGATTGGCATAAATAAAATCGATTTCGCCTTTTTCGAATGCTTGGCGCTGGCTATCAAAGTCGTTATACATTTCGATGTGCATCGCGATATTGAGCTTCTTCTGCAAGTAGGTATTTAAAATATACCAGCCAGACATAACCGTTGTCGGCGTTGTTGGGCAAATACTTAATGTATATTTCATGCGTTTTCTTGCTCCATCATTAGGCGATACTGGCTTTCAGCCGCTGCAATTTTTGCGGCTGATGCCTGACGTCGTATGGACGATAAACCAATCATTTTACCTTGGCGAATGTTAGCAATCACTGTGGCGTGTACCCAATAAAAGCCACCATCTTTGCGCAAGTTTTTAACATAACCATGCCATTTTTCACCACGGCTAGCGGTTTGCCAAATTTCTGCAAAAACCGCTTTCGGCATATCAGGGTGTCGTAGAATTGCATGAGGCTGGCCTTGCAATTCTTCTTCGCTATAGCCAGAGATATCAATGAACGCTTGGTTCATATGAGTGATATTACCCTCAAGATCGGTACGAGAAACAATCAACTTTCCCGATGGAAAAGGTGTTTCAATACTTGTGGTATATACCGTTCGATCAATACCATTAAAGTGTTTTAACAAATGCTCGCTATATTCGCCAACAATCTGTTCTGGTGACATATTTCCCATGTTCATTCCTTATAAAACGCTATCAACGTCGCTAACGGCACGTTTAACATCTAAGAAAATAAGTCCCAGTTTTGCGCTGGACTTGGTCATTACGGTTAATACTGCATCATGTCCTACATGGGTCATCAAAATATAACCATTAGCACCTTTAATAAGCACTTGTTCTAACTCACCACGGTTAAGCTCTAGTGCGGTACGATCCCCTAGCGATAACATCGCAGCGCTCATCGCACCGACTCTATCTTCATCAACGTTTGCAGGTAATAGTGACGCAATCACTAGACCGTCTGTTGAAATAATAGCGGATGCTTCAATGTCAGATGAACTGCTATTAAGGTCGGCTAGAATAGAAGTAATGCTTTCTTCACGCATGATTTTTCCTTACGAGTTGTTTAATCATTAATAAACGATTAAATAATGAATAGATGGTTTATGAACAGACTATAAATATCGCTGACCCAGTATCCAGGCTAAGCGAGTAAAACTTTCTTGTTGTAATAATGGCTCTCCCTTAATGGCTAAGAAGAAAGCTTGTTTGTTGAAATACATTGGCCAAAAACGCAATTGCGACTGGCCGTCAGTATCGATAATGCTAATAAATGATAAATTACTACCACTTAGATCTTGGATATTTTGCTGCCGTTTAGCTTGCAAACCTGATATTTCTACTGCCAATAACGCAGCTTGTTCCGCCTGCTCTAATTCAAAACCTGAGTAAGATAATAAAAAACCTTCTTGGTCAGAGATAGCACAATGCTGATGATCAGATAAGTTGGCTAGAACGGCGGGTAGGCTTACTTCAAGAGATACATCTTCTAATTTATCAGCATGATCTTTGGCGATTAAATAACCTTTGCTAAATAAAGAAAGAGCTTGCTCAAACGACGAGCTTTTTTTTATGCTTTTTAATAAGCGTAGAAACTCTGCTAAGCGAGGTGTATTCGAGCGTTTTAGTAAGAGTAGTAATACGGCGCGATCTGCATCATCTTGCGCTGCATGAGTAGCGAAATGCGCACCTTGGTGGGTCAAATGAATGTACTGCTTAGCGCTCGGATAATTCACAGCGACTTCCTATCGGCTTGATGGGTCAATCGAAAGCACTAATGCCTCGACTAGCATATTAATATCGTCTTTGTTTCTAGCATCCACTTCGAAGACAGGGGCTGCGATGTTCATTACCGCTAAGGTTTGATGAATGGTTTCCCAATCAATACCATCGCTTAAGTCACCACGGGTTAAACCGATAACGACTGGGTTTTCAGCTAGAAATTTATCAAAAGCCCCTAGGTAAGTTTTGATATCAGCGTCTACCGAGACACTACTGCTATCAATTAACAAAACTAATCCAAGAGCACCTTGAGAAAGAATATCCCACATGAAGCTAAAGCGTTCCTGCCCAGGAGTTCCGTATAAATGTACCATGGTATTGGTATCTAAATTAATACGACCATAGTCCATAGCAACTGTCGTACTTTCTTTTACTTGCTGTACATGATCAGAGGCTTTTGCTTCTGTAGCGACAACGTCAATATCACTCAACATTTTAATGGCAGTCGATTTTCCAGCGCCAACGGGACCTGAAAATATAATTTTATATTGCTGCATAACTATTAAGCTCGCTTCAGACGATCCAGTAATTTTTTGAACATAGCCGAATTTTTATTTTTTGCTTTAAAGGGAATAACTTCAGCGGCTTCTTCGCAAATGATGGCCAGCTGGCTATCAAGCGCTGCGGTTATAAAGCTGCGCACATCGATAATAGGAATATCGAGCTGTTCAGCAATCGTTGTGATGCTGTAAGGACTTTTAGTCCATAAACTGGCAATGGCTAAAGCGTTATCGGGGGCAATCCAGCGCGTTAAATTTGGCCATCTTTTTAACTGGTATAAAGATTCATCATTCAGATTGGCAGGAGCACGACCTCTAGAACATAGTAAGGCAGTATTCCAAGAAAGCTCAGCAATAGGCAAAGATACATATTCCATTGATGAATGATCCAAAGACTCTTTTTCAATTAAACAAGTCGATGCGGTCAGTGGAAAATAGCATAAGCTGCGTAAGCGATTCATCGGGAAATTAAAGCATGCTTTATTGTTAGCCGTATTAATTTCAATGCAATATTGCTGTATGTGTAATACAACGGATATCTTCTCTTTGTCACTTAATTGAATTGCTCGGCGCAACATTCCTTGTAATGTCTCGCTCGGTTCATAGCGTTGACTATTATCGTTTGCCGTTTTTTTTGTTAAGTGTTTATCAGGGATATTATTTTTAGCGCTGGCTTTGTTTTTCTTCGCTAATGACTTTATTTTTTCAGCTGTTCGAATTAATTCAACGCCGGTAATCGGTTTTTGAATTTGAAAGCTTGAGATACCATCATCTTTAACCGGTGATAAAGAAAGAGTGACAATATGAGACTGGGTATTATTGGTTCGATGTTGTAAGAATAAATCTTTGCCTTCCTGAGTATCAATATCAATAATGATCACCTCAGCAGGTTGTGCATCGCTCAATGTAAAATGTGTTTTTCCTTTGGTTTTAATGAATCCTGAGATATTCCTCAAAGAGGCTTGGCTCATCGCTAGAAGTTGTACAGATAATGGCATGAGATTCCGCTTCATAAAAACAACAGCCTAATGAATAAAAACTTAGGCAATAATGAAAGCGCGGATCATAAGGCAAATGGATTGGCTTGGAAATGATAATGACTGCTATCTGTTAGTTTTATTAACTAGTTGTTCAGTTTATTGATTTAAGTCAATAAATGCAGTTGGGTGATGTTCAGAATTACTCATTAGTTTGCTGTAAATACCTAAGTATACGTTGTGCAGATATCTCGATAGAGCCATTTTCACAAGAGCGAAAATGAATTTCGGGGGCGAAAGGCTTTTCGTAAGGAGAGTCGATGCCGGTGAAATCCTTTATTTCACCAGCTCTTGCTTTTTTATACAAACCTTTCACATCGCGCCGTTCACATACCGCGAGGGGAGTATCAACAAAAACCTCGATGAACTCACCCTGTTTAAAAAGTCGGCGAACATTATCTCGGTCTTCACGAAAAGGTGATATGAAGGCACACAAAACAACCCGCCCAGCGTCGACTAACGGTTGGGCAACATGACCAATGCGGCGAATATTCTCGGTTCTATCCGCCTTGTTAAAGCTCAGATCTTTGCATAAACCTGCGCGCACGATATCTCCATCTAGGCTTGAAGTCGCAACTCCCAATATTGATAGTTGTTTTTCAAGCTCACAGGCAAGGCTCGATTTTCCGGCACCGCTATAGCCCGTAAACCAGATGACGCAGGGCTTAAGTTGTTTCATTGTTTTATCCGCAATAAACTACCTGCCTATTCTATCGCTATTAGCCTGTTTTAGAAAAGCTCAGCCAGCATGTCACTGCTGTATTCTACTAGAGCCTTTTCTTGTTTCACCTTTTCCACATAATCAGGGTTGGCAATAAACGCTCTGCCGATCGCGATAAGATCAGCATCACCATTTTCAACCAGCGTCGCACCAGTCTCGGCATTGTATCCACCTGAAGCGATTAACGTGCCGCGATAATGTTTGCGAATATATTGAGTTACGGTGCCGCCTAAGTGTTCATAAGGTGCATCATTAAACATACCTGTATGCACATAGGCTAAGTCATATTGATTTAGCAAAGGCAGTAAATAATCAAAAACTTGTTTGTCACGCTCGTCATGTTCTAAGTTGATATAGGCTTGAGGAGAAAGGCGCAGACCAATTTTACCTTCTGGAATGACGGCTTTAATTTGATCGATAATCTCAAACAAAAATCTAGCCATATTTTCTACTGTACCACCGTATTCGTCTTCACGGCGATTGGTATCCCAATGCAGAAACTCATCAATCAGATAGCTATTAGCACCGTGAATCTCGATGCCATCAAATCCTGCCTCAATGGCATTTTTAGCGGCCATAGCGAACTGGTTTTGTACTCGTTTTATGTCATCAATCGTAATTTCACGTGGCGTTTCGTAGGTCAAATTATCAGTGAGTGGCACATGCCCATGGCCGACAATAGGCACCGCTGAAGGCGCCATCGGTAGTTGGCCATTATGGTAAATAGAGTGAGAAACGCGGCCTGTATGCCAAATTTGAGCAAAAATCTTACCGCCATTTTGATGTACTCGCTGAGTCACGTTCTTCCAGCCATCAATCTGTGCCTGAGTATAAAGCCCTGGGCCATTTGGATAACCTTGGCCCTCTTGAGAAACCAGCGTCGCCTCAGTAATGATCAGCCCTGCATCGGCGCGACGGCCATAGTATGCGGCCATGGCTTCAGTCGGTACTAAATCGTCATCCGCCATCGAACGTGTTAACGGGGCCATAATAATGCGGTTTTTTAGGGTTAGATTCGCCCCAAGGTCGACAGGGTGAAATAAAGTATTTAGGTGGCTCATGTTACGCTCCTGTGAACGATTTAGTTCGTTTATTGGATAAGAGAATCAAGTTGATAAGGTTAGATTAGCTGTTTCTTATATTTCTACTAGATGGCTAAAAGTACTTTCTTTGTTCTCTTTTGGTGTACAGTGGGATTAAGCTATTTTGAAGTAGGTCGATGCAGTGGATGAGTTAAAGCGCATTGGGGTTTTTACCCGCGTAGTTGAGACTAAGAGTTTTTCTGAAGCGGCGCGCCAGCTTGGCGTGGCGAAATCTGCAGTAAGTAAGCAAATTGCTCAGCTTGAAAAGGAAGTGGGGGTACGTCTGCTTAATCGCACGACGCGTAGCCTAAGTTTGACCGAGGCTGGTGAAATTTATTATCGCCATAGCGCTGATATTGTTAGTCGCACCAAAATTGCCTTGAGTGAATTACGTGAATATCAAAACCAGCCCACGGGCACCCTGCGAATCTCGTGTCCTGTCGATTTTGGAATACAACACCTCGTGCCTGTGATTAAACAAGTGCGAGCCTTATATCCGCTATTGAAAATCGATTTATTATTAGAAGATCGAGTCATCAACATGGTGGAAGACGGTGTTGATTTAGCGATTCGTATAGGCTGGTTACAAGACTCAAATTTAGTCGCGAAGAAAATTTGTGAGACGCCGGTGATCGTATTTGCCAGCCCTGAATACTTAGCTCAAAAAGGCACCCCTAAAACACCACAAGATTTACAGCAGCACGAGTGGGTAAGCTTGTCTCTTTTTAGTTCGCCATTAACCTGGCAATTTGAACACAGAGGTCAGAAGCAAAGTGTGCAAATGCACAGTCAGCTAAAGAGTAATTCAGTTGCAGCGGTTCTTGCTTTGGTAAAAAGTGGGCAAGGGATATCCGCGCTATCTAAGTTTGTTATGCAAGGCGATATTGATCAGGGATTAATACAGCCGCTACTGACGGATTATCAACTGCCGCCAACCGGAGTTTATGCGGTTTATCCACACCGTGAACATGTGCCTCCGAAGGTGCGGATCTTTATCGATTTTTTATCCAAGCATTGCCACAATGCAGCTTGGGTGAATTAGCTTAATTACGTGTTCTTTTAACGTAAAGATAAGGTTTATCTAAGCGTACAACTTTTAGAATAGCGAATAAGGTGAGCACAAATATGAAATGAAAAGCACCTCCTGACTTGTTACTAGAGGAACTTTCACTAGACTGGGGATTTACGGTTTCAGGCTTAGTCCCTGGAGGAATGTATTCAACTAACGATGTGTAATTATCTAATTCTCCTAATCCTATGATCCCTTTCGTTACATTCCAAATAGTTGGCTCATTAAGTTTTCTGATTATTAGATCAGATGTATTTTTATTCGATATATGCAGTAAATAGTTGAAGCCTAAGTTTTTCCCATCATCAGATAGCACCACTTTAGAAATCACTGTTACTAAGGCAGGAATACTAACGGTTTTGCCAGTTATATTATCAGTTTCTATTGCAGTTACAGATATGGATCTTTTGTATTCATGACTCACCAGTACAGGTGATGGAAATATTCTAATGGCAGGCTGAAATTCGTGTTTGAAGTCAATAGGGCCTTCATCTACTACGGAAGTGCCCGTCAGTAATAATTCTTCATTTAGTTCATAGTGATAATTAGGGTGCCTGCTACCAAAAGAGAACGTCTGATTATTTATTGATGCATATTGGTATACTAATATGCTTTCAGAGTTAGGTGTTTGTACACTGTTTTTGTGATTCAAAAAGAATCCATCAAGCTTTACTATCGGTGGCTTATTTATAATAAAGGGCGAATAACCATATCCAATTTCATCTGAACTCATTAGTCCATCTTTATCATGATCCGTCTCTTGCTCAAGATCGAAATCGAAAGCAGTAAAAACATCCATCCCCCAATGAAGTTCATTTAAATCACTAATGGTATCGTTATCATCGTCGCTATCACAAAGATCAGACACTCCATCAGCATCATTATCAGGCCCAATACTTGAGGAACTGATGCACTCAGTCGGCATATCAGATGAAAAGTATTGCGAGCGATCAAAGGTACAGCTATCGCCAATATTATCAAAGTTGGTATCTATTTGGTTTGGGTTCCATAGAGTAGGGCAGTTATCTTTATCATTTGTAATCGCATCACCGTCAAGGTCATTATTGTCAGGCCTTTCTTCTATGGCAATAGAAGAAAGTCTCAAATTGCAGGTAAAGGTTTTATCAGTAGAAGGCAAAATTCCCACTTCAATACTTTTAGTATTTTGGGGGACGTTTATATCAACGGCTGAAGTCGTAAAATCAACCTGGGTTGAATCTGAAAATAACAGCTTCTGTCGGTCTGCCAAAATATAGAAATTGCAGGAGGATAAGTCAGAAGCTGTCATAGGCATAAAAACAGAAAAAAATGATAGTGTTAGTTTAGAGCTACTGAATTTAGGTATTATCTTAAAAGCTGAGCTGCCATATTGCTGATGTGCACCTCCTGGGACTAGAGTAGAGCTTCCACCTTGGTCCATCTTCCAGTTCTCTGCCAATACAGAGCTGTGGGTAATATATTTGCTTAGTGTCTCTGCATTAAAGTTTATAGAGCCGCCCAACTCAGTAGTGCTGTGAGCTAAGGATATAAGTTGAAATTGAAGCAAGATCAGTAAAAGGTGATAAAAGCGCACAATAGATCCATCTAAATTAAACATGATTGTGGATTCTATCAAAAACAAGCCGCTAGAGCATGGTAGAATGCCCACCTAAATCGACAGTACCTGTCAGAACGATATCAAATTAGCAGTATTTAAGAGCAACCTTTATGCATTCAGCAGAATTTAAAACCCTACGCGAGTCCCTTGGCCTTACAATTTCAACCTTAGTTAAAGTGATCGACGTTGATGAGCGCACCCTTCGTAAGTGGGAATCCGGTAAAAAACAGCCACCACAAGGTGTTGTTGATACCCTAGTAGGCTTTGATGACTTAGTGAATAAAACCGTTGCTGAAATTTTCGACTTTCATCAAGAATCAATGAAAAACGGTGGCCAGCAAGGTGTTGTTTTGGAACGCTTTATTGAAGCCGAAGACCTAGCAGCCGCTTACCCAGCTTTTGCAGGACTTCCAACAATGACGTTTGGTGTTGTATTGTTTCGCGTAAGACAAAAATTTATTGATTTAGGTATACCTGTTTCTATTATCTACAAGAAAATATAAAGGCTTCATTTATGGAATATCGTAAACTCGGCAGAACCGACTTAGACATCAGCTTAATTGGCTTAGGTACCATGACTTGGGGGTTGCAGAATACCCAAGCGCAAGGCTTCGAACAGATGGATTATGCGTTAGAGCAAGGCATAAACTTCTTTGATACCGCCGAGATGTACGCTATTCCGCCAAGCCCTGATACGTATGGTAAAACAGAAGAGATTATCGGGAACTGGTTTAAAGAACGTAGTAATCGTGAGCAGGTGATTCTGGCTTCAAAAATCGCAGGCCCTGGTTTGGCTTGGATTCGTGAAGGTAAAAATCACATCGATAAAGCCAATATCTTGGCCGCAGTAGAGAGCAGCTTAGGCCGCTTACATACTGACTACATTGATTTATACCAGCTGCACTGGCCAAATCGTGGATCGTATCATTTTGGTAAAACTTGGGACTTCGCGCCTGAGTTTGATCCGCAAGCAGAAGAAGATAACTTTTTAGAATGTTTGCACGTATTCCAAGGCTTGATTAAAGACGGCAAGATTCGACATATTGGATTATCGAATGAAACCGCTTGGGGCATGAATAAATGGCTGCAGCTGGCTGAAAAGCATGACTTACCGCGCATGGCGAGTATTCAAAATGAATACTCATTATTGTGCCGTAACTTCGAGCCAGACTTGAGTGAAATTTCACTCAGTGAAGATTGTGGGTTATTGGCTTGGTCGCCATTAACGCGTGGTATTTTGAGTGGCAAATACCTGAATGGCGCACAGCCAGAAGGCGCACGCTTAACCATTGAAACCCGCGTAGAGCACAGAGGCGGAGCACAGACCGACGCCGCAACGGCGGAATACATCGCCCTTGCTCAACGTTATGATTTAGATCCTTGCCAAATGGCCATCGCTTTTGTAAACCAACAGCCTTTCGTTAGTTCCACATTAATTGGCGCAACGACAATGGAACAGCTGCGCAGCAATATCGATTCCATTAATGTCTCGTTAAGTGCAGAAGTGCTGAATGAAATCAGCCTACTTCGCCGCAAATATCCTATGCTTTTTTAAGTATTAAATGACATATAAAGATCGAGTAATAACATGAACGACAAAACTAACTATCAAAATAACCCATTGCATGGCATCGGGTTGAATAAGCTAATCACGATATTATCTGACCATTATGGGTTTGAGATTTTATACGCTTATTTAAATATTAACTGTTTCAATGCTAATCCAAGCATTGAATCGAGTGAAAAGTTTCTTAAGAAAACTGACTGGGCACGCGAGAAAGTAGAAGGTTTTTACCTGTACGAATATATGAGTTTGCCGCGTGCCTCAGCAAAAGAATTTGAACTGCCACCAAGAGATCGCACCATTCCACAGGATCAAGTTCCTGGTGAGCCAAATGAACTCAGCCTAGAAGATGCGGAAAAACTACGCGAGAAGCGTGCTCAAAAAGCAGCAGAATTCGGTAACGGTACTGGCTACCGCCATGGTAAGAAATTTGGCAACGAAAAAGCCACCAAGCCGAAGCGCCCTGCTTCAAATAGCTCTGCTTCAAATAGCCCCTATCAAAATGATAAACCTAAAACGGCTAAGCCTTTTGGTGGAAATTCTTATTCTAATTCGTTTAATAAGAGCGACGACAAAAAAAGCACGGATGATAAAACTCCATCCAGTGGTAGCTCTGATCCTTGGGCTAAGTGGAAAGAGTAGAGTCGCTAAAGCTCCATATAAAAGAAAGGCAGAGAAGTATTGAACAGTGAAGAAGGGTGCTGGGCAACTTGCCCAAAATGTTTAGGGCGAGGCAGAAGAAGCAAAAGACTTCGTAAAAAAGTGCGACTGCGTTTCTTAAAAGAGCTTGAAGAGTTTGAAAAGTCCAATAGCGAAGGCCCTGCACCTGTTCGTCCTAAAGCGCATCTCGATTTATGCTTAAACTGCAAAGGCTCCGGTTTGGTGTCTTCTGCATCGTATGCACTACCCGATACCGAAAATTATCCACACGTCGCCATCATTGGCGGCGGCATCGGTGGCGTTGCCTTAGCGGTTGCCTGCAAGCATCGTGGTATTCCTTTCACTCTTTATGAGCGTGATAGCAGTTTTGATGCTCGATCTCAAGGCTATGGACTCACCCTGCAGCAAGCAAGTAAAGCCATAGAAGGCTTTGGTGTATTCTCGCTGGACGAAGGCATAATTTCGACCAAACACGTTGTGCATAATACCGATGGTAAAGTATTAGGCGAATGGGGTGTTAGGCGATTAGGTTTGTCAGATGAAGACAGCGTACCGAAGCGCACCAATATTCATATCGCCCGACAGCTATTACGCTCAGCATTATTGGAGCAACTGGGTGGGCACGCATCGGTGAAGTGGGGTCATCAGTTAATAGACCTTAAAGAATGCCAAAGCAATATGAGTGGCGTTGATTTAAGCTTTCAGCTGGTGGATGAAGAAGGCATTCAGGATGACATTAAACAGACTCATGCCGATCTTGTCGTTGGTGCCGATGGCATTCGTAGTAGTGTCCGCAAACTATTAATTGGTGAAGACGCTGCTCCGTTACGCTATCTAGACTGCCTTGTCATTCTGGGAATTTGCCCATTATCAGATATTCAATGTGACGAGCGCACACTATTAGATTCCGCTACCGTTTTTCAAACGGCTAATGGCAATGAACGAATTTATATTATGCCGTTCACAAAAGATTCGATTATGTGGCAGCTTAGCTTTCCCATGCCGGAAGAAGACGCAAAAGCGTTAAGTGCTCAAGGATCAGAAGCGCTAAAAAAAGAAGCTTTAAAACGCTGCCCATGGCACGATCCGATTCCTCAAATTATTGCCGCTACCCAAATTGCACAGGTTTCTGGCTATCCCGTTTATGACCGCGCCTTGCTTGAACCTGAATTATTAGAAAAAAATGAATACGTCACCTTAATTGGCGATGCGGCACATCCGATGAGTCCATTTAAAGGGCAAGGCGCAAACCAAGCCTTATTAGATGCATTATCACTGGCGCGTACCATTACCCGTGAATGTCGCCCGTTATCAAATTGGCGTGAAGCGGGTATTCGAGCACGTGTACTAACCGAATTTGAAACAGAAATGCTGCAGCGCAGTTCAAAAAAAGTACAAGAATCTGCTGCCGCCGCAGAATTTTTACATACCGATAGCGTGCTTCATGAAGGTGATGAACCCAGAGGGCGGCATTTAAAGTAATCGCTTAACTGAGTGATGATTGATTACCCACAATTATCCATACTTATACACAGTCATAAAGATTAGGAATTTCTCCAATCTTTAAAAAGCACTTAAGGTGTAGTGATCAATCAATAAAAAGTCACACATATTTAGGTAATAGTTTTGAATAATTTTACAGATAAAGTCGTTTTAATTACCGGTGCGGGCAATGGCATCGGCCGTGCAACCGCAATTGCATTCGGGCAACAAGGTGCAAGCGTTGTTGTTGCCGATATGAGTCGCAGCGCTGGTGAAGAAACCACAGCACTTATTACACAAGCGGGTGGCATCGCGACTTTTATTCTTTGTGATGTGACAAAAGACCAAGATGTTCAATCTATGGTTGATGGCACGATAGAAACGTATGGCAAACTCGACATTGCATTTAATAATGCCGGTATCGAAATTGAACACAGTAAATTAGCCGATGGCGACGAAGCAACTTACGACAAAGTAATGGACGTAAATGTCAAAGGCGTTTGGCGTTGCATGAAATATCAAATCCCTGCATTACTAAAACAATCAACATCAGCCATAGTCAATACCGCATCCATTGCAGGTTTAGGCGCAGCACCAAAAATGAGCATCTACAGCGCCAGTAAGCACGCAGTTATAGGGCTAACAAAATCGGCCGCAGTTGAATACGGTAGAAAAGGCTTACGCGTTAACGCAATCTGTCCTGCCGCTATCGATACAGAAATGGTTAGACGTGCCATAGAAAACGATCCACAAAAAGAACAATTTATTAATAATCTTCACCCTGTTGGCCGTATTGGTCAGCCAGAAGAAGTTGCCGCAGCCGTATTGTACTTATGTTCAGACCTAGCGGGTTTCACGACAGGGGTTGCATTGCC
>CAWVSY010000062.1:0-20613 GCA_963933055.1 uncultured Oleispira sp. | reverse complement strand
ACTCACCTAATTAAAGTAGAGTTCGTGAGTTCTTATCTTGTTTTATGCTTTGATGCCACTAACAATCCCAATAAAAGGACTGAAGTGACTGTCTCCACTCAATCAAGGTAAGCACCCACACGAATTATCTAAATATATTGTTAAAGAACATTGCTTAGGCTTTCACCTTAAGCGGGCTGCGTATTCTAATGATTTAAATCATTAAGTCAACAGCTTTTTTAAACTTTCTTTTCAGTCGACTTGATCGCTAGATCTAAGTGGCTTCAAAGTGAGGCGCATTATATATTGCTAAATGACTATGTCAACCTCTTTTTTCCTTTGTTTTCAAAGCCTTAGCAGCTTCTCTTCAAAGGAGGGCGTATTCTAAACAAACGTTTTAAATAGTCAACCCTTTATTTTCATTTGTTTTCAAAGCATTCTTTCGAATTGCTCTTCTCAACAAGTGAGCGGCGCATTATAGGGAATTTATAAGCGCCGTCAACCGTTTTCTTTAGCTTTCTTTAATTTCAAACAAATGATGCTTCTTCTTACCTAGTTTCACCAAGAAGAAACGACCATATAGCGCTTTATCAATAGCAAAGCTTGCTGCAGTACTCATATTATCAGCCGCGCCTTTCGCCTCACCGTTAATCAATACAGCATTTCGACCCAAAGCGTCTTTAACTTCACGCCCTGTTTTCACCATTCCACATTCTGCAAACAATGTTGTTAACGGTGTATCAGCGATATCAGCCAGCAATAAATCGCTTGATGGCAAACCATCTAATTTTATTTGCTCTAACTCTTCTTCAGATAGAGTGGCTAAATCACCTGAGAATAATGCTTCTGTTATACGCTTTGCTGATTCTAGTGAGTCATCACCATGAACTAAGCGCATCACTTCGTCAGCTAAAATACCTTGAGCTGTTTTTCGACCTTGAATTTCTGCATCATGAGCTTCAATTTCTGCTATGCGCTCTATCGATAAGAAGGTGAAGTAGCGTAAGAACTTATAAGCATCTGCATCGGCTGTATTCAGCCAAAACTGGTAAAAAGCATAAGGTGATGTTTTGGAGGCTTCGAGCCAAATAGTACCACTTTCGGTTTTACCAAATTTAGTGCCATCAGATTTGGTTACTAAAGGAAGCGTTAAACCAAAGGTTTGCTTGCCATACATGCGGCGTGCAAGATCAACACCACCAACGATATTACCCCATTGATCTGATCCACCAATTTGAATCTTACAATCTTCACGCTCGGCTAATTCAGCAAAGTCGTAAGACTGTAGCAACATGTAGGTGAATTCAGCAAATGAAATACCTTCACCCTCACGATCAAGGCGCTGCTTTACAGATTCTTTCTGAATCATGTTATTAACAGAGAAATATTTTCCGACATCTCGCAAGAAGTCCAGAATACTCAGCTGACCAACCCAGTCTAAGTTGTTTACAACAACAGCACTTTTCTCACCGGCGTCAAAATCAATAAAACGACTCACTTGAGCTTTTAGTTTATTGACCCAATCGCCTACAACTTCAGAGGTATTAAGCTTTCGCTCTTGTGCTTTAAAGCTTGGATCACCAATCAACCCTGTAGCGCCCCCCACAAGAGCCATTGGTTTATGACCAGCTTCCTGAAAACGCTTTAATGCTAATAAAGGAACAAGACTACCAATGTGCAAACTGTCAGCTGTTGGATCAAAACCACAATACAGTGTTCGACAACCGCCCTCTAAATATTCAATAAATTCTTCGTCTGCCGTTGTCTGGCTAATAAGGCCTCGAGCCTTTAAATCTTCGATCAATGCTGCCGTCATGACGTTCTCTTGTCAGTCTATAGTAAGAAAATAAGCGGTCGTCACAATACCGAATCAGTTAATAAAAGCAATAGAGTTGCGGCTAATGACAACTATTTTATCAATTATTGTTGTACACTCTTGCTTTTACATCGACTCAAATTTTCAGGAATAAGTATAGATATGGCAGCTCTTGGCCAGTGGCGGTATTTTCCCAAGACCCACATTACAGCAATCGCATTAATCGTTATCAGCGTTATTTTCATTGCAGGGAAACAATCTCAATCAGTACAAAAACGTGAAATACAAACAGTTACTGTTAATAGTATTTCATCAGATGAGACCAATAAAATTGAGGCGGTTGAGCCGTGGCAAGAGACTGAAATAAAGTCAGGGGATAATTTATCTAAAATATTCACTCGCTACTCTCTAAGTGCGGCAGATGCGCTCGCCATTGCACAAGAGGCGCCAAAAGATACGCTTAAGCTTCAACCAGGCCAGATAATAAAGTGGCAAAAGACGGAAGGAAGTAACGTTACGCGAATGCGTATCGAAACGTCTCGCCTCGTCGCTCATGAGTTCACTCGTACCGTTGAAGGGCGGTATGAATATCAGCTGGATGAAAAAGTAGCTGACCGCCGCCCTAAGTTTGCTCAAGCAAATATTCAATCTTCATTATTCTTGGATGGTGCGAGACAAGATATCCCACAATCAATATTAATTGAATTAGCCGGACTGTTTGCTTGGGATATCGATTTCGCGCTCGATATTCGCCAAGGCGATCAATTCAGCCTGATATATGAAGAGCTTTATTTAGATGGTGAACGCATTGGTTTCGGTAATATTTTAATTGCCAACTTCATTAATAGAGGAAGAGATCTAACCGCTATTCGCTACGAAGATAAAAAAGGCGATGCGCAATATTACGATGTCTCTGGCCATAGCATGAGAAAAGAGTTTTTAAGAAACCCTATCGACTTTGCCCGCATCAGCTCACGCTTTAATTTAAAACGTAAGCACCCTGTTTTGAATAAATTCCGTGCCCATCGAGGTACCGATTATGCTGCAGCAACGGGAACGCCGATTAAATCGACCGGCGATGGTAAAGTCGTCTTTGCAGGGCGTAAAGGTGGTTTCGGTAATTGCGTCATCATACAACACGGCAGTCGCTACCAAACACTCTATGCTCACTTGAGTAAGTTTAATCGTAAAGCGCGTAAAGGAAGACGAGTAAAGCAAGGCCAAGTAATTGGTTATGTGGGCAGTACCGGCTTAGCCACAGGGCCTCACTTGCACTTTGAGTTTCGCGTTGATGGTGTTCATAGAGACTCACTGCGTATAAAACTCCCCAAATCCCGTTCTATCAGTAAAGATCAAAAGGCAGCATTTAAAGCAGAAGCTGATCGAATGATGGAATGGTTAAAAAGTCAGCAGTATACTCAGCTGGCGGCTGATGGCTCGCTATAATTAAATACCAACTTACAATAAAAAGGATTTTCCTGTGCTTTATATCGGCCTTATGTCTGGCACAAGTTTAGATGGTATTGACGCGGCACTCGTTGAGATTAATGAGAACGGTCGTCTTCGACTTCTAGGAAAGTTTTTTCAGCCTTATATGCGATCCTTGCAAAAAGAATTATTTGATTTTAGCCAAGCCCAAAATATCAAGCTGGAGCAGTTAGCCAGCCTCGACCAAACGCTCGGTAAACTTTACGCAGAGGCTTGCCTCTCATTGTTAAATAATCATGGTTATAACCCCAGCGACATTCAAGCTGTCGGCTGTCATGGCCAGACGGTAAAGCACAAACCTCGACCCGATGCTTTTAGCCTGCAAATAGGCGATGCTAATTTTGTCGCTGAATTAACTGGCATTACAACGGTTGCCGATTTTCGTCGTCGTGATATTGCGGCCGATGGCGAAGGTGCTCCTCTCGTGCCTGCATTTCACCAAGATGTTTTTATCGATGGTCATACCCCTAGGCAAATCTTAAACTTGGGAGGCATTGCAAATATCACCGTACTTTCGCAAAAGCATGACGAGACTTTTGGTTTTGATTTAGGCCCCGCAAATGCACTCTCTAATGAATGGGTCGAAAAACACTGGCAACTGAGCTATGACAACGAGGGTCTTCTTGCTCGATCCGGTATTATTCAAAATACACTCTTAAATACATGGCTCAACCTTGAGTATTTTGATAAAGCCCCCCCAAAAAGCACTGGCCGCGAGCTTTTCAATTTAGCCGCCATAGAACAACTAACACCCGAGATTTATGATTTCAAAAAAGAAGATGTTTTAGCCACGCTGATCGAACTGACCGCCGTAACTATAAGCCAAGGAATTAATAAATGGGGCTATCCTACTGGAGAGCTTGTTTTATGTGGTGGTGGTGCCTATAACCGCTATCTTGTAGAGCGCATTCAATACCATTTAATAAAGGCTCACATTAAAACAACGGATGATCTAGGTATTCCAGCAGATATGGTTGAAGCGTGTGCTTTCGCCTGGTTGGCTTATCGAACAATGCAGGGCCTTACAGGAAGCTTAGCCAGCACAACAGGGGCAAAAGGACCAAGAATATTAGGTGCTATCTACCCTGCCTAAATAACTTTTCAATGGTTGTTTAAAAGTAGGCGTAACCTGCTGCTTTTAAACGCTGCACTTCACCAGCACCAAAGGGAACGGGTTCAATAAAAGGAGGCAGGTCATTAGCCATAATGCCATTAGCCCCCATCCAACGCCTGCATACTTTCACATCAATAACGTTAAAAGCATCTAGACGCGCAGCCAAATCAACGAGTGGTTTATTTGTACGATAATTACTGCGTAAGAAAGCATTAATCTCTTCACCATGTAATACAACCGCAATGGGGTCTTCTGTATTATACAAGGTTTCGCCATTAGCAATGCTTTCTGCTCGCTCTAATAGCTGCTGCAACTCCGCAAGAGTATGCAGTGCTATATTCGCTTGAAGCTTTCCCGTGATTGGCTTTTCTTCATCCAAAGACTGAGTGACTGAAGTATTGCCTATTAACTGCGTCGATCGCTCTGATTGAATAACGACCGACTCAGCCAGGGATACCATGGGGAATAATAAAAGTAATAAGCTAAGTTTTCTATTCACCCTAAGTTTTCTATTCACCAATAGGTATCCTAATCTGCGCTGCGGCTAAAAAATTAAACTGAAAAAGAAGAACCACAACCACAAGTCGAACTCGCACCTGGATTGTTGACCAGAAAACGAGAGCCTTCTAAGCCTTCTTGATAATCAACATTGGAGCCGACGAGATATTGATAGCTCAAAGAGTCGACCAATACACGTGCGCCATCTCTGTTGATAATGCTGTCGTCTTCATTGCGTTCATCATCAAAAGTGAAGCCATACTGAAAACCAGAACAACCACCACCCGTTACAAAAACACGAAGACACAACTCATCATCAGCTTCTTCAAGTAATAATGCTCTTATTTTCTCTTCTGCCGCAGGGGTTAACCCAATAGGTTCGGCTGCTACAACTGCATTCATGTTCTATCTCACAAAGACTATAGTGACCATTATCGGATTAACCGACTGTTTTAGTCAACTTTATCGGCAGTTTGGTCAGGCTTCATTTCAGCAGGGCCTTTTTTGCCTTTTTTAAACTCATCTTTTGTTTGATGAATTAAATTACCATTAACCTCTGCACCCAGGACCATTTCCATCATGTAATAATGAACGTCCCCTTTAATTCTGGCTTTCTTAGCCAGCTCGATATACTCACCCGCAAAAATATCACCAATAACAGAGCCGTTAATAACAACATTCGGGGCGTTAATTTGCCCTTCAACACGACCACCGTCTGAAATACGTACAACAGCACCGCTGCCTGGCTCTGCAATTAAATTGCCTTTAATAACACCTTCAATTTGCAGACCACCTTTAAACTTAACATCACCTACGATCTCGGTCTTTTGCGATATCAAAGTATCGTAATGGCTGGCGGCTGTTTTATCTTTACTACTAAACATTATGCGTCCTTTTGAGACCATTCAATGGTTTCTTCTACGCGCTGCGCTTTATTGCCCGAGGACTGTAAAACGACCTGCACTTGTTCAACGTTAAAACTCGCAGGTAAGGTAACTTCACCAGCGATCTCTTGAAAATAACGGAAACTGAATTTAACACCCAGCTCATTTACATTTTTATCGATGTCTCGAAGTGGAATTATTTTACGCTTTCCTGCTTCGGTACCCACAAAATTAACCGCCGCTAAACCTTTAATGTAACTGGTATTATCTGCGACTTGGGTCATCATGATGCTGTAACGATATTTACTGGCTTGATCTAAGGGCAAAATATCGATTTTACTGATCCGTAGCCCTTTATCTTGTCCACTTGGCGCCATAATGCCTTTATAGAAAGAAACCTCTTCTTCTAATGTCGCTACCTGAGCCTTAAGTGATTTAACCGTTTGGCGGATACCTTCAGCCGCTTGACGATCAACTTCACCACCCTTTTCTAAAGCCCCAACACGCTGGCGAAAACCACGAATTTCTTGATCAGCAGCAATGATTTGTTCTTGCAGCTGATCTCTTTCTTCATTCAATGCGTGGCGTTCATTTAAACTGGCATACTGGCCTGCGAAAAAACATCCACCCGCCACAGCAGCAATAAAAAGTAAAAAATAAACACTGCGCACAAAGCGCTGCCATGGATCGTAACGCACCAAGCTCAAGCGCTCTTGTTTACTGCCTTTTACAACGGCCATTCAAACGTCCTTTCTTTCAAACTTTATTACGGTAATAAGCCAACGACTTGTAAGCCTGTTTGCTCAGGTATACCGAATATAATATTCATGTTTTGAACCGCTTGCCCTGATGCACCTTTCACCAAATTATCAATCACCGATAAGATAACGATAAGTCCGGTATCTTGATGCTGATGAATCGCAAGACGACACATGTTGCTGCCTTTCACTGAGCGTGTCTCTGGATGACTGCCAGCTGGCATAACATCAACAAAAGGCTCATTGGCATAACGTTCTTCAAACAACTTTTGTAAGCCATCAATACCCAAAGCCTCTACATCAGCGGTTTTACTCGGTGCATAAATCGTTGAATGGATACCACGAATCATTGGCGTCAGGTGAGGAACAAACGTCAGATTGACATTAGTGCCCGCCGCCTTTGTTAAGCCTTGACGAATTTCGGGTAAATGACGATGCCCTGATACAGCATAGGCCATCATTGACTCACCTGCTTCGCAAAATAAAGCACCGATTTTTGCCTGACGGCCAGCGCCACTAACACCCGACTTACAATCAGCAATAATGCCTGACGATTCAATTAAACCCTGCTCCAATAAAGGAATCAGCGCCAATTGTACCGACGTTGGATAACAGCCTGGCACCGCAATAAGACGAGCTTGTTTTATCTGTTCACGATTGACTTCCGGCAAACCATAAATAGCTTCTGGTAATAATGATTTAGCGCCATGAGGTTGGTTGTACCATTTCTCCCATTCATCCGCATCTTGTAAACGGAAGTCCGCACTAAGATCAATGACTTTAATCCCTTGATCCAATACTTGCTGCGCTAATGCATGTGCAACACCATGAGGGGTCGCAAAGAAAACCACATCACAAGGTGCTAAGTTTTCTGCACTCGGCTCAGAGAAACATAAATCAACATGTCCACGCAGGTTTGGAAACATTTGCGCTACCGGAATACCTTTCTCGCTACGCGAAGTAATAACGGTTAATTCAACTTCTGGATGCTGACTTAACAGCCTTAATAACTCAACGCCGGTATAACCCGTGCCACCAACAATACCTACTTTAATCACTTGTGCGCCTCTAATCTAAGATACAGGACCTATAAAGATGCTTATAATAAGCCTTATCGAAAGAATTGTTAGTTCAGACGGGTAAAAAATTCGTATAATTTGCAGCAATCGACAAAACTTACCTTATTACAAGAATAATTAGGAGGCATGAGGATACTCATTATGCAGGTAAAAGAAAGCCAGATATCCCTTGCCCTACTTGCTACTGCCGTCGGCCTACTCAGTGCAGGCTTTATTACTTTATTCCGTCTAGCGTACGAGATGCCGTTAGAACATTGGCTACCTAATGGCAGCCATGAAGACTTTGAATCGCTATCCAGCGAAACCCGCGTTATTTTACTCCTCAGCTCAACCGCCCTTCTGATTCTTATATTTAGCCGATTACAGCCCCACCAGCGCAAAATTGGTATCGGCCACGTTTTGCAACGAATCGAACAACATCAAGGTTATTTACCAAAAACAAACCTTATCGCTCAATTCTTTGGGGCAATCATTGCATTGATCGGGGGTCACAGCGTTGGCCGAGAAGGTCCTGCTGTTCATATTGGTGCAGGTACCGCTAGCCAATTGGGTCAATGGTTAAAAACCCCTCATCATCGTTTACGTATTTTGGCCGCCTGTGGTGTCGCCAGTGCGATTTCAGCGTCTTTTAATACCCCTATGGCGGGAGTGATTTTTGCCATGGAAGTCGTCTTGCTGGAATACAGCATCAGAGGCTTTATTCCTATTATTCTTGCTTCGGTTACCGGCGCAATCGTGACCCGAGCGGTATTTGGTAATGAAATCGCTTTTGTTGTGCCGTCTCTTGAGATGGGCTCTTTATTAGAAATTCCCTATATTTTATTGCTTGCACTTATCTGTGGCGGTATCGGTAGCTTATTTGTGGCTTCTGTAAGATTTATGCAGCGCTGGAATACCCGTCCTATGTGGCAAACCTGGGGATTACTTGGCATTTGCACGGCCATCACGAGCCTTTATTTACCAGAGGTCATGGGAGTAGGTTATGACAGTGTAAACTCTTGGTTAAAAGGGGATGTTGTTATTGGTTTAGCGATCGCATTGCTGTTCGCTAAACTCTTTCTCTCTGGGTGGGCAGCGGCCATGAGCTTTCCCGGCGGACTGATTGGCCCTAGTCTTTTTATGGGAGCGGCCATCGGTGTGCTGATGGGACAGTTGTCATCCCTATTAATGCCCAACTACCCGGTTAACATTGGATTTTATGCAATGCTAGGAATGGGCGCGATGATGGCCGCGGTATTACGCGCTCCTTTAGCCGCACTGATGGCACTGTTAGAACTCACGGCAAATCCTAATATTATTCTTCCTGGCATGATGGCGATTGTGGTTGCGAGCTTAACCGTCACTGAGATTTTTCATCTTCCTTCTGTTTTTCGTATTCAGACGAATATCGATATCAATCAAAATCCAGTTCAGCAATTATTGCGTAATACTTGGGTTGGCCAGGTTATGTCGCAAAATTTTGCCAGTAGTCAACGTTTGATTAATCTTGATGGCGCACAATTAATTCTAAGCCGACAGCCTGCTTGGGTTTTTATTGAAAGCGAACAGCAGTTATTATTATCGACAGATCTCGCGCGCTTTATCGAAAGCCAGACAGACGAGCTTAGCCGAGAAGAAACAGATACCTCTGACCCAGATCATTTTCAAATTGACTGTTTATTACTTCCGGGGGATCGAAAAATGGTAAAATCGATTTCTTTGATGGCTGATCTACAGAATGCTTTAGACCAGATGCAGCAACATCACATAGAATGGTTAGTTGTGCACCGTGATGAACAATTTAATCAGGTTGTTGGCATTATCAGCCGTGAAATGATTGAGCAGTATTATCGCTATCAGCCTAAATCGGATAGTTGAGAATTTATAGTTGAGAATTTTTAATACTTTAACCCACCCCATTAATACAAAGAGAATCTCATGCTCTGGCTAAAAGCCTTTCATATTATTGCCGTTGTAACTTGGTTCGCCGCTTTATTTTATTTGCCGCGATTATTCGTTTATCACGCAATGTCAGAAGATCAGGTTAGCAAAGATCGCTTTAAGATCATGGAGCGTAAGCTGTATCGTGGCATCATGACACCTTCTATGGTGGTCGTGCTTGCCCTTGGCATTTGGATGCTCACGCTGAACCCAAGTTATTATTTTAGCCAAGGCTGGATGCACGCCAAATTAACTTTCGTTGCTTTTTTAGTCGGTTATCACTTTATGTGTCGGTCATTACTGAAAAAGTTCGCCCAAGATACTAACGATAAAGGCCATGTCTTTTATCGCTGGTTTAACGAAGTACCGGTTTTATTTTTAATCGCCATCGTAATCTTGGTCGTCGTTCGGCCTTTTTAGCGGCAGCTTTGGTCGCGTACTAAAAAACAAACAAGGTTGGTTTTATAAGCGCTAGCATGATTGATATTTATTCCACGAGACGCCGTGAATACGGTCCCTGTAGGCTTGGGCTCGGCTCCTGCCTCACACACTCGCTCTATAAACACTCAAAAATGCTAACTCGAGTATTTCCAGATTTACTATTTATCCAATTTATAAAATAACGAATACGAGTCCTTTTATGTCTTACTCAATTAACAAATCCCAAGATCTTTTTGAACGTGCACAAGAATTTATTCCCGGCGGCGTTAACTCCCCAGTACGTGCTTTTAAAGGCGTAGGCGGCACTCCGATTTTCTTCGAACGTGGTGAAGGCTCGTGTGTATTCGATGCCGATGATAATCGCTACATCGATTACGTCGGTTCTTGGGGCCCAATGATTATGGGTCACGCACGCGGCGACGTCATTGAGGCGGTAAAAAAACAATTAGATCAAGGCTTAAGTTTTGGTGCGCCAACCGAAATCGAAATCGAAATGGCCAAAACCGTCTGTGGCATTATGCCAGGTATGGACATGGTTCGTATGGTGAACTCAGGCACTGAAGCCACCATGAGTGCTATTCGCTTAGCCCGTGGCTTCAATGGTCGCGATAAGTTAGTGAAATTTGAAGGCTGCTATCACGGCCACGCTGATTCGTTATTAGTTAAAGCCGGTTCTGGCGCACTAACGTTAGGCGTTCCTTCTTCACCAGGTGTTCCTGAAGGCGTTGCCAACGATACCGTTACGTTAAACTTCAACGATGTTGACGATGTAAAAGCTTACTTTGAAAAAGAAGGCGATAACGTTGCCTGCATCATCGTTGAGCCTGTTGCTGGGAATATGAACTGCATTCCACCAACCAAAGAATTCTTACAATGCCTTCGTGATGTGTGCGACCAATACGGCGCCGTCTTAATCTTTGATGAAGTGATGACAGGTTTCCGCGTATCCCTAACCGGGGCACAAGGTTATTACGGCATTCAGCCAGACCTAACAACATTGGGGAAAGTGATCGGTGGTGGTCTGCCAGTAGGCGCTTTCGGCGGTAAACGTGAAATCATGGAATACCTAGCGCCAATCGGACCGGTTTATCAAGCGGGCACATTATCGGGTAACCCTCTGGCGATGGCGGCAGGTTTAGCCATGATGAAGTCGGTTCAACAAGATGGCTTATACGAACAACTGAATGCCCGTGTAGAACAACTATGTACCGGCCTTAAAGCCGCGGCGGATAAAAACGGCATTCCTTTCACAACCAATAACGCAGGCTCCATGTTTGGCTTCTTCTTCACCGAAGCCGATAAGGTGAATAACTTTGCGCAAGTCTGTGAATGTGACCAAGAAGCCTTTAAAGCCTTCTTCCATGGCATGCTAGAACAGGGTGTTTATCTTGCACCTTCTGCTTTTGAAGCCGGTTTTATGTCTGCGGCGCACAGCGAACAAGATATCAACGATACCATTGCTGCGGCCGATATCGTCTTTGCCCAAATGGCGACAAAATAGCATGGCAATTATGCTAACTGTTAGTGGGCAGCTCCTATTGCTGCTTAACGCGCTATGGATGCTTAAAACGTGGCAGCCAAAAGACGAAACATCCGGTTGGTATGCCGCTGCATTTTGCAGTGGCTTACTGATCTGTTCTTTTTCTGCGTCAAACTTGTTGGCCCATGTGATTGAGCTAATACCGATGTTTTGGTTTGAGCAGCTTGCGCTATATGCCGCGTTTCCATTGCTAACGTTTGTATTAATGGCACTGGTTGCACGTTTTGATTGGCCCAAAGAAGCATGGGGAAGAATTTTATTAGGTGTGTGTGGTATTTATTGGGTATGTCAGCAAACCCAGCAGTTAGACCACCTCTTATTGGTTTCTAGCATGCTTAGCGTAATATTAACGTTACGTTTAATGACGCTAACAGATCAATTGTGCATTAAACAAAAAAGCCTACTGCTGGCTTGTTCATTGATCGCATTCCTCTTAATCGCTTATGCCTTATTACTGGATTCTCAAAGAACGGGGTTAGAGCTAGGGCTTGGATTTTTACTGTTAACTATAAATCGCATTTTTTGGCCTTTGAGCCAAAACATCAATAGCCAAAAGACTGAACAATAACGAATTATTGAACTAACCTAAGATAAGAGCCAAAACAATTTTGTTTAGGATTGTTTTGTTTTTTTATCTTAGGAGTTAGCTATGAGCCTCGCTCGCATTGCTTTTTATCAGCAAGCAAATCGTTTCTTTATTTTTGTCGTTTGGGCATTATTCGCACTTTCACTCATTCTTGCTAACTGGTATGGCACCTGGGTAGAGGCTATTGTTATTGGTCTACCAGCCGCTCTCATCCCAACGTTATTAGCCAAAATACAAGCAACGAGCGCTGCAACGCGCATCTCTTTTGGTATTTCTTTAATGATCTTTTCGGCTCTGCACATTCAGCAAGGCCACGGCATGTTAGAGCTTCATTTTGGTATTTTTGTGAATCTTGCCATGCTGCTTTATTTCCGAGATTGGCGACCTGTGGTGGTAGCAGCAGGAACAATCGCCATTCACCACCTTCTCTTCAGTTATCTGCAGCAATCTAATGCGGGGATTTATATTTTTGAAGATCGCAACTCTTTCAGCATTGTAATGATTCATGCGGCATACGTTGTGGTCGAAGCCGGACTCATTATTTATCTTTCCCGCAAATCGGCCCTTGAGTTTGAACAAACAGAAGAACTGAATGAAATCGGCAATCACATTAGTAAAGAGGGAGACATCGACTTGCGCTATCGAGTTGCAAACCCTAAAGGTGAATTCAGCTTAGGGTTTAATCGTTTCTTTGAACAGCTCGATGATCTCGTCAGTAAAGTGGGGGGATTAGCGTTACAACTTAATTCCACTGGCGACTCTTTTAGTAAAAGCACACAGGCAATGGCGAGTGGCGCTAAAAAACAACAAGTAGAAACAGATATGATCGCGACCGCGACCCATATAATGGATTCTTCGATGCAAGAAGTTAATCACTACGCAACCGATGCTGTCGAAGCGGCTGGTGAAGCCGATACTGCGGCTAAAGATAGTGAAGGTAGAATCGATCGTGCTCAAGCAACGATCAAAGATTTAGCACAGCATATTGAACAAGCTTATAGCGTTATTCAAAACTTAGACGAAGAAAGCAATAATATTGGTTCTGTCTTAACCGTTATTCGTGGTATTGCAGAACAGACCAATCTGCTTGCCTTAAATGCCGCGATTGAGGCCGCACGCGCTGGAGAGCAAGGAAGAGGCTTCGCAGTCGTGGCCGACGAAGTACGAACTCTGGCTTCAAGAACTCAGCAAAGTACGGAAGAAATCCAAAAGATGATCGAGAAACTGCAAAAAGGCAGTCAAGATGCTGTAGGGGCAATGAATACCAGCAAGCAAAGTGCTGAGTCCAGTGTGCAGCAAACGGAAGAAACAAAAGAGCGCTTACTCGATATGAAAAATTCTGTCGAAACCATTCACTCAATGAATCAGCAAATTGCTAAAGCCGTATCCGAGCAGCATCAAGTTGCTGGCGAAGTAAATAATAACATCAGCAGCATCCGAGATATCAGCCAAGAGACTAGCGAACGCGCCAAAGATTCTGCACATGATGGAGAAAAGCTTATTGCTATGTCGTCTGATCTGCGTGGGCTATTAGCCCAATTTAAGACGACTGAATAACGGGACGCTAGACGACTAAACTAGAAGGCTAGGCTAGAACCCTAACCTAGCATCGATATCATTTTGCAGTGAAGTCACTCTTTGCTGCAAAATGCCATCGCTATTCAAATAAAGCTTCGCTCGTTGTAATAACTGCTGAGCTTGCGACAAATTACCCAGCTGATAATTCAACCACGCCTGACGATAAAAAATAGCCGAATTACGGGGCTGAATTTGGCGAGCTTGGTCAAGATAGGATAATGCTTGACGATTATCCCCTTGTTGGCGCGCTTCCTCAGCTTGAGATAACAAAACCTGAATCGCTGGGTGATGCTTACCTTCATCCAAGCGGATTAACGAATGACCCTGCCCTTGATATTCTTCATGGCTTTGCACAGAGCGTGGATCATTTATTTGGCTATTCGGTAAAGAACTACACCCAGATAAAAAGCTTATTACAACAAAAATTAAAACAACCAATCGAACCACGAGCCACCCCCTTCATTATCTTTTAATTGCGAATCTGATTCAGAGCCTGAACCTGCGGCTGATTTATCACATGAAATAATGCGCCCATCCAATGCGCCAGGCATAAAGGGCATTTTACGAATACCACACTCAGGCTCAACGACTTGGCCTTGGCTATTTACCCAGCCCCAATCCAGTTCAACCAACGGCGTTAATGGCTCTAGGCCTGACTGCATAAAGATGTCTTCCCAAATAGGCAAAGCCCCCCCTGCTGCAGTAAAGGGCATCGACTTATTATCATCTCGACCAACCCAGATAACACCTAAATGTCGATCATCAAAACCGGCAAACCAAGCATCTCGCTGATCATCGCTGGTCCCGGTTTTGCCTGCTATTTTAGTCGTATTAAAGGTACGAGCTAAGCGCTTACCCGTGCCTTGAACAATGACCTGCTGTAGACCATAACGCAAATTCTCCATGACATAAGGAGGAAAAACCTGTTCGCCCTTAGCGGCATACGAGGTTAATACTTTATTATCATTGGTCGTTAAAGCCTGAATACTTCTAGGCTCCATAGCAAAGCCACCTGACGCATAAGTTTGAAACATTTGCGTCACTTGTAAAGGTGACATAGCCAATGACCCTAGCAATATAGAAGGATAAGGCGGTATATCTTTGTCGACACCTAAGCGTTCAAACGTATGAACAACTTGTTCAATGCCAACCGTCATTCCCAATCGTGCCGTCGCTTGATTGAGCGATTTAGACATAGCATCGACTAGAAATACGGGGCCATAATCTTTGCGGTCATAATTTCGAGGTTGCCATAAGCTGCCATCCTGACCCGATACACTCACCGCTTTATCATCAATGATGGTTGACCAATTATAGCGCCCAGATGTCAACGCTGTTAGATATACCGCAGGCTTAGCCAAAGAACCAATGGATCGCTGAGCGTCCAGTGCGCGATTAAAACCAAAATATTGAACCCGACGAGAGCCTACAATGGCTCGTACTTCAGCACCATCAACACTCGTAACAATGGCCGCCGCTTCCAATACCGATTGCTTAAACCCCATACGCTTTTCTAGCTTGTTAATATGTTTTTGTACGGATGTTTCGGTAGCGTGCTGCAGCCAAGGATCCAAGGTAGTAAAAATTCTTAGGCCTGTACTCTGCAAATCTTGCAGACGATAATCTTGTTGCAGCTGTCTCTTAACCAATTGAATAAACGCGGGGTATTCACGCTGACCTGCTCGACCAGAATCTGCAACTTGAATATTTTGTCCTTGGGCGTTTATGCGCTGAGTGCTGCTAATAATATTGAGTTCTTCCATCACACCCAATACCAGATCTCGACGCTCGCGAGCCCGCTGGGGATGACGGAAAGGATTATAATAAGAAGGCCCTTTAACCATTCCAACCAATAACGCGACTTCCGATAAATCCAGCTGTTGTACATTTTTAGCAAAGTAAAAACGGCTCGCTAACGCAATACCATTAATAGAACGACGCCCTGACTGCCCCAAATAAACTTCATTCAAATACGCCTGAAGAATTTCTTCTTTGCTGTAATGCAGCTCTAATAACAAGGCCATAAACGCTTCTTTCACTTTGCGCTGCAAAGAACGCTCATTGGTTAAAAAGAAGTTTTTTACCAACTGCTGAGTCAGTGTTGAGCCACCCTGAACCGTACGGCCTGCCGCAATATTTGCTTTCATGGCTCTTAAAATGCCACGAATTGAAATACCATAATGATCAAAATAACCCCGATCTTCTACCGCCACCAAGGCCGCCACCAGCGCCGGTGGAATATCTTCGAGTGCAATTAAATCGCGATCTTCATTATGCGCTGGAAAAATTCCGCCAATATATTGAGGCTCAATACGCTCTAGGCCACGTATTTGTCCTGCCACTGACAACTGTTCAATACGGCCATCAGTCAACGACAACCGTATTTTTACGGCATCCTCTGTGCGATCAGCAAACGAAAATGCACGCCGATAAATAATCCAATCGCGGCCATCACGACCATAGGTTCCTGGGCTCACAACATGGCTAACCGCTTTATAGTCATTCCACTGTAATTCTGCTTTTAATTGCTGAGCGGATAATAATAATCCAGGATAAAGAGACAGTGGGCGCGCATAAACCTTTGCTGGTAAGGCCCATTTATTGCCATCAAATTGTGAGCGCACCTGTGCATCCAGATAGACTAGCCATACCGAAAGCGCCAATATAAAAAGAATGGATAAACGCCAAAACCAAGACCATAGAGTCTTTTTTAAGGAGGATTTCTTTTTGGGACTAGATTTCACAGCCCTAGTCGGCTTTTTAGCAGTTTTCATAGCGCCATATGCTACCACAGACTGACTTAGTCATATGCCGGAGTTCTGTTAAACTAACCCTAAGATAAAATAATTGTTCCCATCTATAGAGATATCACTCATGGCTAAGTACCACATATACGGCATCGGCAACGCATTGGTCGATAAAGAATTTGAAGTTAAAGATGACTTCTTCTCGGATCTTAAGATTGAAAAAGGCATGATGACCTTAATTGAAGAAGATCAGCTAGCCGAACGCTTAGCCGTCTTGAACGATCGCTTTGGTCTGAAGAAGCGTGCTTGTGGTGGCAGTGCTGCTAATACCATTATCGGTGCTAGCTACTTCGGCGCCAAAACCTTTTATAGCTGTAATGTTGCTAACGATGAAGCGGGGGATTTTTACATGCAAGACATGACCGCCGCAGGTGTTGATACTAACTTAAGCGACGATCGTGATGACGGTGTGACCGGTAAATGCCTAGTCATGGTGACACCCGATGCTGAACGTACGATGAATACCTATTTAGGTATTACGACTAACTTAGAACAAAAGCATATTGATGAAGCAGCACTAACCGACTCGGAATACGCATACATCGAAGGCTATTTAGTAACATCGGACCTTTCTCGTGCTGCCGCGATTGAAGTGCGTAAACTGGCTGAAAAAAATGGCATTAAAACCGCCCTCACTTTTTCCGATCCTGCGATGGTCCAGTTCTTCAAAGACGGTTTAAAAGAAATGATCGGCGATGGTATTGATCTATTATTCTGTAATGAAGAAGAAGCGATGTTATTCGCCGATGTCGACAACCTTGAAGACGCGATAGCCTTCATGAAAACCCAAGCAAAAACCTTTGCCATTACCTTAGGCAGCAAAGGCGCAATCGCTTTTGATGGCAAGACAACTCATCAAATCGAAGCCAATCCAGTAACAGCTCTCGATTCAAACGGTGCTGGTGATATGTTTGCAGGTGCCTTTATGTACGCAATCACTCATGGTCACGACTTTGCCGCGGCGGGTCGTTTAGCGAGCGCAGCATCCTCTAAGGTTGTGAGCCAGTTTGGTCCTCGCTTAGAAGCGGAACAACATACGCCACTAAAAGCCGTGCTGTAAAAAACCTTAGCGAGCATTAAGCCCTAAAGCGCTTAATGCTCGCTTGAAACCTAGCTTAACGTCTTCGCTTGTACCGCTTTATCGCTGTCTTCCATCGTGAACGAACGACCTTTTTGGCGAAACTCACGAATAACGTAATAAATAATTAAGCCTGCCTTATCTACCCGACACTGAGCGTATCCTTCTTGAGTTCTATCTTGTAGATCTAAGAAAATATCAAAATACTCTGTCGCTTCTCGACTCGAAGCAGAATCAATATAAACATAGGCATCGTCAGGCAATAAATGGCGCATAAAAGCACGACAATGCTCCATCGCATCACCGATACCACCGGCTTTTCCTTGTAAATCAAAAGGTTTTTCCTGACCGCATGCCGATAACAGTCCGGTTAATAGCAAGATCACAAAGTAAGAGATAAGCTTCATTGGGTTTCACTGTTTAATCTTTAATCAACTAGAGTATAGCGGATGCTCAAAAATTGAACTGTGAAATCTGGTACATAGAAGGTAACTAAACAGACATGTTAAGTAAGCTTAGTACCTTAGCATGAGCTCAAGTACTGATACTACATCAAGTACTCTTGGCGGATAGGATGGAAATGGCAAGCGGCTTCGACCAAAGATCCAGCCGTCAGCTTAGGTACACCATAAACTTCGGTGCTGATGCCATACGCTTGCTGTACTTTTTTTAGCAACAGATCAAAGTCTCCATCCCCTGAAAGTAAAATGATGGTATCAACATCGCCAGACGCGGCAGCTTCCATTACATCAATGGTGATACCCACATCCCAATCACCTTTTGCCGAACCGTCACTGCGCTGAATATAAGGCTTCAGCTTTACATCAAAACCAATATGTTTTAATGCATCCTGAAACTTAATTTGCTGATCGTCACCTTTATGAATGGCATAAGCCAGAGCAGATACAATGTCACCCTGCTGGGCAATCTTCTTCCAAAAACTACGATAATTAAAAGGCCGGCCATAAGCATCACGAGTCGTATAATAAATATTCTGTACGTCGACAAAGATCGCAATTTTTTTCATACATACACCCTTAAAGAAAAAGCCATTATCCTAACGAATAATGGCTTTCATAAGTACTAATGTTTAAAACCAAGCATTTTAAAAACTGTATTTTGCACCGATATTAATCGAACGAGGTTTGCCTGGGCGAAAGCCATAAGGTTTTACACCCGCAATATATTGCTCATCAAATACATTATCGATCGTGCTATAGAATTGCAGGTCGATCAAATATTGATAGCTCGCACTCACATCAATAATCGTATGCGCTTCAATCAAATCGGCTTTATCAATACGGCCTTCACCCGGCACATTGCGCATTTCACTTTGATATAAAAGTGATGTATTTAGTTGCCACTTATCTTGCCCAATACCGAGTTGAACATTCAAGCGATGCTCTGGTAAATAACCAATTTCATAACCCTCTTCAATCAACTGGCCTGTTTCACCAAAGGCACCCGTGCTATCGACAAACGCATCACCAAATTCACCATGACTGTAGGTATATGTTGATGACATAGGCACCCTAAACTCACCCAGTAATAACTGACGATTCCAACCCGCTTCTAAACCATAAACAACGGCGCTGCCTGCATTAGATTGTTCGCCCGTATTATTGTTATCGCAGGATCCCTGCGCAAAACTGCAAGTACCACTGAATTCGCTGTAATTATTCACAAAAGCAATCACTTCAGCTTGGCCACCGAATGCCCAATCACCGGAAAAACGTGTGCCTAATTCAAAGTTGGTACTTTCCTCTGGATTAACATCATCCGCAGTGCCTGGCGTCGCCGCAGTGAAGCCTTTATAAATTCCCGCTAAAATACCAATCTCTTCCGTTAGCTGAGAATAAACACCAATACCAGGCAACCAAACAGATTGCTTCAACGTATTTTCAGATTCTTTAATACCCGTAATTTTTCCATACGTGGTTTTAGACGATTCAATATTTTCATGACGAAGGCCTAAGCTGACGACCGTATCATCAATTTGGATTTTATCTTGAATATATACAGCAACGGCTAACGCATCGTTTTTATTGCGCACAGTGGTTTTATACGTACCCGTAACCGCTTGCAAAACACCACCAACAAACATCGTATAATTCTGCTCAGTATGGTGACGCTCAACTTGGTCTTGATGAATACGAATACCTACCTCGACATCATTTTGAAAACCAAAAAAATCATAGCGGTTATGAATGCGTGTCTGAATTCCCTGGGAGAAAAACTTACGTCCGTTATTGCCAAGACGCAACTGCTGATCGGTATTGGCACTGCTCGCCTCACCCGTTAATACATTGTAATAAGCGGCATTAGCAATAGGATCAGACAGCACACCATCAAGGGTTATATTACTGGCGTTAAATCCATTGATTTTGAACCAGTCACGATCAAAGTTATTACGATACACATCGGTCGTCACAACAAAGTCATTAACTTCTAGCTGATGCGTTAATTGAAACTGTTCATGGGTCCATTCACTCTTATCCAATCTGGACGCGGCATAACGGCGATTAGCATCAGCTTCAAAATCATTTCGCGTTAAACCTAGATACGTTTCATTGGCATCTTCATCGGCATAACCCAGCTTCAATAAAAATAACTGATTCACTTCCCCGAGTATTTGCCAGCTGGTTTGCAAATTGACATCGTTTCTTTCAAAGCCGGTATTATCATTCGCCCCTGCACCATCGAGATCTTTAAAGCCATCAGCACTGACGTTTAAACCTTCAATTAAATAACCAAACTGATCGATTTGCTGACCTTGAAAAAGATTGTAGCGTTGAAAATTATCACTGCCGTACTGAACGTCTAATTCACCGGTAGATTCATAAGGAATCTCACGGCTTACTAAATTGATCGCGCCACCGACGGTCGCAGGGCCAAATTGAATGGCAGACGGCCCTTTAAAAACTTCTACCGCACTCATGCGTGACATGTTTGGAAAATAATACGCCGCTGGCGCAGAATAAGGCGCAATGAGTTAGTTTCATTAGCGGCTATTCATAAACCCAACCAATCACTCACCGTCTTGAATG
>CAWVSY010000061.1:0-20781 GCA_963933055.1 uncultured Oleispira sp. | reverse complement strand
TCGTCAAGCTCTTATTCTAAAAACCCTAACAGGTATGCCTGTTAGGGTTTTTTTTTGCCTGTAAGAAAGTGCTGTCATATTCTGTAAGCTTATCCCTACTCAATACGAGCGCTTTGAAACGAGCTATGTCATAATTAAGGCAATAATTATTCCCAGCTCTGAGCGGATATCTCAGGGTATGCAGCTTGAAATAGTGGAGCCTTAAATGAGCCAAGATAACTTAATCATATTTGATACGACGATGCGTGATGGCGAGCAAAGCCCTGGTGCATCGATGACGAAAAATGAAAAAATTCGTATCGGTAAAGCCCTCGAAAAAATGAAGGTCGATGTTATTGAAGCGGGTTTTGCTGCAGCCAGCCCTGGTGATTTCGAATCTATTCAAGCCGTCGCTGAAAACGTTAAATTTAGTACTATTTGTAGTTTAGCGCGTGCGGTTGATCGTGATATTGAACACGCGGCCGAAGCGCTTAAAAAAGCGCAACGTGCTCGTATTCATACTTTCATCGCTACTTCTCCTATTCATATGCAGCATAAGCTTCGTATGGAACCCGATCAGGTTATTGAGCGTGCTGTTTATGCGGTTAAAAAAGCGCGTAATCTTGTAGAAGATGTTGAGTTTTCTTGTGAAGATGCTGGCCGTTCTGAAATTGACTTTCTATGCCGTATTATCGAAGCAGCGATTAACGCTGGCGCACGCACAATTAACATTCCTGATACGGTTGGTTATGCCATTCCATCCGAATTTGGCGCAACGATTAAGACGTTGATTGAACGTATTCCGAATGCGGATAAAGCCATTTTCTCTGTTCACTGCCATAACGATTTAGGTTTAGCCGTGGCCAATTCTTTAGCGGCTGTGACCAATGGTGCACGTCAGGTTGAGTGTACGATTAACGGACTGGGTGAGCGCGCGGGTAATGCTTCATTAGAAGAGTTAGTAATGGCGACGCGTACTCGTCAAGATTTCTTTAATATTACAACAGGGATTGATGCGACTCATATCGTTCCGACTTCCCGTTTGGTTTCTTCTATTACTGGCTTCCCTGTGCAACCAAACAAGGCCATTGTGGGTGCAAACGCATTTGCTCATGAGTCTGGGATTCACCAAGACGGTGTTTTAAAACACCGTGAAACCTATGAAATCATGAAAGCTGAGGATGTTGGTTGGGGCGCTAATAAAATGATTATGGGTAAGCATTCTGGTCGTGCTGCTTTCCGCAGTCGTTTAGAAGAGCTTGATGTTAAGTTTGCTACCGATGAAGCATTAAATATTGCTTTCGCGCGCTTTAAAGAACTTGCGGATAAAAAGCATGAAATCTTTGATGAAGATCTACAAGCGTTGGTTTCTGAAACAAATTCCAAAACTGTATGCGAGCGCTTTAAGTTGGTGGCGATGTCTGCTCATAGTCAAACGGGCGAAGTGCCTACTGCTAAAGTGATTTTGAGTATGGATGGGACTGAGAAGACAGAAGAAGCTGAAGGTAGTGGTCCAGTTGATGCCGCTTTTAAAGCGATAGAAAAAATTGTTAAATCGGATGTCACATTGCAGCTCTATACGGTAAATGCCATTACCGAAGGCACAGATTCTCAAGGTGAAGTGACGGTTCGTTTAGAAAAAGGCGGACGTATTGTGAATGGTAGTGGTGCAGATACAGACATCGTTATCGCATCTGCGAAAGCGTATATCTGTGCATTGAATATGCTTATGGATGATAAAGCACGCCAGCATCCACAAGTAGAAGGTGTGTAAGCACTGAGTTTATTATGTTAGAACAGCAGCGTATTGAATATTTACAGGCGATGGGTATTCAGTTATGGATGCCCCGCAAAGCATTAGACTATGCTGCTGAACCTAGCTGGCTAGCAGAAAGTGGGGAGAAAAATGCCTCCCTTGAATCTTCAGCTGGGGCGAGCTTTCAAGCGGGTCATGCTGCAGATTTATTATCTGATATGGGCTTTGCAGACGTTAAGCCTAATCCTTTAGTAGCGGCCAATAATACGGCTGAATCTTCTGAGACGCATCAAATCAAGAATGCGGCTAGTCATCAGCCTGACGTTGCTAATACTGCAGCAATAACTGAGGCCGATGTGCCTGAGGTCATGGCTGCGGACCTTACTGTTCCAAACTTTGAGCTGCACTTTGCTTTATGGCCTTGCGGTATCTTGTGGGTTGCTAATAAGCCTTTTGTACAAGCCGATCATGCTTTCCAAACAGCGGTTAGTTATTTCTTGTTGGGCAATGGTGTGCCACAAGCCAGTTACTCTCAGTTCAAATGGCCTTATATCCAAGGCAGCAACGAAGATCAGAGCATGGCGGTTGCTTTACGTGCGCTAACGGCTCAGTGGGAATTTATGAGTGGTCAGGGAGCCCGTGGTTGGGTTTCAATGGATGACGAAAGCCTGGGGTGGTTAACGAAAGTGACTGCTAAGCCATTATTTTCTGTGTCGGTGCCAGATGACCTTTATTGCACGGCTGGCAAGAAAGCACTCTGGCATGCGTTACGTAATCTTTCCTCAAATAATAACCTTTCTTCAGATAAAGTTTCATAACCCTTATGCCTATACGATTAATGCAAGAAGATGATCTTGCAGCAGTAATGATTAATGAAAATAGTGCGTACGAATTTCCGTGTTCTGCCTCAATTATGGCAAGCAATCAAAAGCGCTATTATTGTGTCGTTTTTGAAGCGGATGAGCAGTCTGCTAATGCGGGTGCCATTCTAGGGCATGCTATTTTAAGTACGGTTGCGGATGAAGCGAGTATTATAAATATTGCGGTTTCTCCAAAAGCGCAGCGACAGCGTATTGGCTACCAATTGATGGAAAACATTCTGCAATACGCACACGATCAAGATTGTGTAGAGGTGTTTTTAGAAGTTCGAGAATCAAACCGCCCAGCATTTACTATGTATCATCAGTTTGGTTTTAATGAAGTGGGGATTCGCCACAATTATTACCCAAGCAAGCAAGGCAGCGAAGATGCTATCTTGCTAGCGTGTTACCTTTAGAGCGTTAACTTCGGCTTGGGTGTTTTTGAAGCTTTCTCTGTAAGGTTCTTCTATGCATTCCCAGGGCGCGAGCGGTTGACGATACGTTGCCATCGTTTTCATGAAGTATGCGTTGTATATGTTCCCACTCAAGTCTTTCTACTGACATAGGGCTAGCCTCAATCGTCACCTCTTCTTCGGTATTATCCTCAAAGGCTCGTAAGAGCTCTTTTACGGTGGCGGGTTTGTGAAGATAATTGAATGCCCCTAGCTTTATGGCTTCAACCGCTGTTGGGATACTTGCGAATCCCGTTAGTATGACAATACGAGAGTTAGGGCTGTGCTGTAATAGTTGATGGATTAAATCCAGACCTGAATCTTTACCTAAGCGCAAATCCAGGCTGATCCAGTCAAAGCTATCCTGTTTAACGGCCTCGAGCCCTTGCTCTGAGGTATAGGCGCAGGTTGTATCGTATCCAAGGCGCGTGAGGCTGCGACTGAGGACTTGAACAAAATGTTCCTCATCGTCAATGATTAAAATTCGTTTGTTGATTACCGCAGGCATTATTTGCATTCGTCCTTGTAGGGAAGTCTCACCGTGCACGTTGTTGAGCCATCTTTGTTTGCAGCCAAATGCACTTGGCCGTCAAATTGTTCAATGCTCGCATTGCTTAAATACAGCCCTAAACCCATTCCATGTACCTTTTCACTGGTGAAAAGGTGATTTTTTTTCAATTGTAATCCCGCATTTTTATCTGGCTGTGTGATCGTGAATTGCCAAAATTCATTATTGATTTTAGATGTTAGCTCTATCGTATCCGAACCCGCTTGTGCGGCATTATCGAGTAAGTTCAGCATGGCTTGATCAAGCAGTGGAGACTTGCGAATATAAGCGGCGTTTTCAAATCCTTTATTGGCCCATAATGCGTTTGGCTGGCTCAAGCGCCAGCGATGCAATAATGCGGCTAGCCAATTGTTGGCACTAATGTATACATCATTATTATGTATCTCTCGACCCGCAAGTGATAGGCGCTGCAAGGCGTGTCGACACAGCATTACCTGTTGATGCAGTAGTTGAGTATCTTCAGCTTGAAGCTCTAAATTATGCTCCAAGCTATCATTTAGTATCATCTCCATGGTCATGAGAGGGGTGCCCATTTCATGCGCAGTGCCCGCGGCTAATGTTGCAATACCAATGAGCTGCTCATTTTTTAATTGCTTCTCTCTCAATTCAATCAGCTGTAAGCGTTTCTTTATACCAGCTTCCATTAATGCAGGTATTAATAAGCTTAACGCAATGGTGCTGATCACAAAGGTCAGCCACATACCGGCTAAGTGCCAGTACATAAAGGAGCCTTGAATATGGCCAGTGTCAGCAAGATGATGGCTTGGTAAAGGCGTTGCTATGGGCAAATAGAATTGCGTCAGTACTGAATAATCAACAATGCAGGTAATCGCAATAAACCATACCCAAAGCTTACTAAGATTGTAAGCCGCGATAACGACCAGTACTAAAAAATAAGAGATGAGGGGATTACCCGCGCCGCCAGTAAAATAAAGAAACAGTGTGATGATCTGTGTTTCGATAAGTAAGTGTATCGCTAGCTGATGTGTATTGAGTCCGTTTCGGCTTTGATAAAATCCCATTAATAGCAGCGGAATATAACCTGCTAGCACAAACCAAGTAGGAAGCTCAGGTTCAAAGTGGTTAATTTCTAGGTAGCCAACAAAGCCAATGAGTAATGTGGCAATCACTAGACGCAAGGTCGTTAGACGAGCTAAAACAAAATTTAAGTTGCTGTTTAGATTGGATAGGGCCGGATTACGCATAAATTACATAAGACTCGTAGATTGCTCACTCATTATTATACGGTGTTGGTGAGTATTCTGTATAATGCGTTTTTTGATACACATCATAGGCAATACGCAAAATGAGTCAGTTTGCAGAAGAAGTTGGAAAACGTCGTACCTTTGGCATTATTTCCCACCCTGATGCCACCCAGCCTTTCAACGCTTAAAACCACCTTTCATTGCACACCACAATTACATCTCTACGTACTGAATTTAAAGGCTTTTTGTCTTTTTCTCGTTTCTTTGCTTTTCAATGATGTTCAAGCGTAACACTCGGAAAGTGTGTACAAACTTGAGTACAAATTCCGTTTTTGAGGCCTTTGGCGAAAATTCCATGACACAAATCTGGCTGTAGGCCTTGTGGTTACTGGGTTTGATGAAGAAAGTACCTATTGCTTTTGGTACTTTGGTTTCGGCATTACAAAAGCGGATTAAATGCGATCATCTCTAGTTTTTGTTTGTAAGTTTTTGAATTTAAAGGGGGCATCATTGTTGTTTTTGATGTGTCATCGTTACGAGTGTACAAACAGTGTGTACAAATTTTTCTCGTAGGGCGTGTTGCTTGCAATTCATGACACAAACCGCCTTGTAGCCCATGTTATTCATAGGTTTGAGCCAATAAGTACCTCTGCGGATGGGGCTTGATATTTTATCGCTTGGGTTAATAGCTGGGCGGGTTTAATAAATGGCAATTATACGGCGTTATGCGCCGTAAATAGAAATAATGGTAAACTTCCCTTTGTTGTGTTAGTTTATTAAAACTAGGTTTTACGGCGATATGCGCCGCGAAATCCTAAAGAGATAAACTAGAAGAAGGGTTTGGTGTTTAGAAATGGTTAGTCATTCCCAGCGTGAAACGGTGAAAGAGTCATATAAGCAATCTCTTAAAACACTTTTGCCTTATGGCATGTTAGCTACAAAGAAGTGGCTTGCAGAGCAAGGCTTGAGTGCTCATGCGTTAGATAATGCTGTCAAAACCGATACGTTGTTGCTACTAGCTACAGGTGTTTACAGTCAGTATTCCAGAGCAGTCACTTGGGAAGGCGTAGTAGCTTCAATGCAGCGTATGATGGAAAATAGTGTCGATGAACAACTTCCGTCTACCGTGGTCGGTGGATTGTCAGCATTGTCCATATCTGGTTTGTCGCAATATTTATCATTAGGAAGTACGCCTCATATTCATTTATATGCAATGAAAAAGCTTCCTTCCTGGCTTGCGAGACTGTCATTGCCAATTAAGTTCGAAGGACATAGTACAAGTAAACTGTGGCCTGATAGCTTATCCCAAGATATAGCGTTCGTTAAAAAGCATGAATGGGGAGAACAATTACCACCTGTATATTTTTCATGTCCGGAAAAAGCCATATTGGAAGTGTTGATGGATTTGCCTGAAAGTGTGTCATTTGAACATGCCGATGAGCTAATGCAGGGGTTGGTGAACTTATCTCCAAGAAAGCTTGATGCGCTCTTAAAGGAGTGTAAAAGCGTAAAGGTCAAACGCTTATTCTTTTGGTTTGCAAAACGTCAAGCTTATCCTTGGTTTGATAAGTTAAATGTAGAAAATTACGACTTAGGTTCAGGTAAGCGTGTTGTTGCTAAAGGTGGGAAGCTGGATACAGAGTATCTGATAACCGTACCTCAGCATATGGCGTTAGCAAGTAAAGGATAAGTTCAGCGATGGATAGAAATAGTATTTATTACAAACAAGTACAGCTTTTGATACAGGTATTGCCTTTCGTTGCCAAACAGCAATGCTTTGCCCTCAAAGGTGGTACAGCAATCAATTTATTTGTCAGAGACTTTCCTCGTTTATCGGTCGATATTGATTTGGTGTATCTGCCAATGAAGAGCCGTGATGATGCCTTGCAGGAAATTTGCGATGCACTTGATGCTATTAGCTCAGATTTAAAAATAGCATTTAAAGACATCGAGCTAACGGAAGCCTATCGCTCAAAACGCGATGCTCTAAGGTTGATCGTTGCTCGCAACGGTGTGCAGATCAAAGTCGAGCTATCACCTGTATTGCGCGGTACTGTTTATGAACCAAAGTTGATGGAAGTATGCGCAGCTGTAGAAGACGAATTTGGCTATGTTGAAATACCTGTTGTTGATCTAGCTGATTTGTATGCAGGAAAGATATGTGCAGCATTAGATAGACAGCATCCAAGAGACTTATTTGATGTGAAGTGGCTTTTGGAGAATGAAGGCCTAACGGATGAAATTCGTAAAGCATTACTCGCTTATTTATCAAGCCATAATCGGCCAATGGCTGAGTTACTCAGTCCGCAATTTAAGGATATTACTGCCACCTATGAAGGTGAATTTACCAACATGGCCGAGACGGATGTTCCGTTGGTGGAGCTGGAAGCCGTAAGGATGCGCCTAGTAGACCTCATTCACCAAGGTCTGACCGATAGTGAAAAGTCTTTTTTGCTATCCTTTAAAAATCGAGAGCCTGATTGGTCTCTACTCGGCTTAGATGGAGTCAGTGAGCTTCCTGCCATTAAATGGAAACAAATCAATTTAGCAAAAATGCCGAATGACAAACATACACAAGCCCTAGCAAAGTTGAAAGATGTTCTCGGTGTTTGATGTCAAAAATACAGGCATTTATGCTGGGCTGATCTTCTGAACAAATCATGCATCTTTCTGACCATCAACAAATGATGAATCAGGCGATGATAGCTTTACATTGATTTTCAGGAGAATGCAGATGACAGCAGTAGCGCACCAAGTAACCCCTTTTCTAACGTCTTACGAAGTGATGGCTCGTTACCACATTAGCTATACGACGCTCTGGCGAAGAATAAAAGATGGCAGCTTGCCGCAACCTCGTATTAACCGAAATACGCGAAATAAGCTGTGGCACATTGAAGACTTGGAAGAGTATGAGAAGAAAGAGGACTGAGCCTCTTTCTTTTACTGTCCGAAACGCCAGTTAAATGGAAAGCCTGTCGGCTCGATGATGGTTTCTAGTTGTTGATACCAAACGTCGTAAGCATGACGCATTTCATCCAGGTACTGATATTGGTTGTAGATAGCATCCAACCCTTTTTTGCTGTGGCCAATCATCAACTCGGCAACTTCTTGCGTCGTGATTGCCGACATTCGCGTTCGCATCGTTCTTCGAAGATCATGCATAGACCAGTGTTCCATCTCAATACCAAGCGACCTGCGAGCCCAGATTTTCACATTGTTAGGAATAGTGGTATCAAAGCCATTTGTGGCAAGTTCTTCTTGTCCGTTAGCGGGAAACAGGTAAGTTGATTTGCTCATCTGCATTGCTAGTTCAATCAGCTCGATAGCTGGTTTAATTAATGGCCGCATGATCGGCGCTCCAATTTTCTCACCTTGTTTGCGGATCTCTATGGGCACTGTCCACATTGCAGATTGCAAGTCAAAGTGATGCTTTTCAGCTTGAATGAGTTCGCCCTTGCGCCCTCCCAATAAGAGAAGCAGTTTTATGTAGATGCGATTCTTCTCAGTGATTTTTGACTCATGCAAATAGCGCCAAAGCATCCTGATCTCGTTGTCATTTAGCACCCGAGTTCGTTTGCCTTTCTTACCGCCAACCTTTTTTGCTGTGATCCCAGCGGCAGCGTTAATTTCCAAAATTTGTTCATCAATCAGCCAGTCATAAAACTTGTGCAGCACAGACACCAGACGTTCTGTGTTTGAAGGGGACGACTCCGAAACCTCACGAAGACAGTTTCGTAAGGACAATTCATTGATGTCAGTTAATGGGTACTTGCCAAGTCGGGGCAGCAAATATATTTCACAGCTGCGTTTTTGGTAGTGCCACGTTTTCTCCTTTAGCCCTTGCTTACCGGCAGAGTCTATCCAGTCTCGAAAAATCGATTCAAAGCTTTGATTGGCAGAATACTTGGCCCGTTCCTGCTGTAGGTAGAGCTTGGGGTTTCTGCCCTGATCAAGTACCGCCCTTAACCTATCCAGCTCATTCCTAGCTTCAGCAAGTTTCATAAGTGGGTAAGTACCAATGTCTACCCGCTGTTGCTTGCCATCAAACCGATAACGAAACTGAAAAACAATTTTGCCCTTGGGCGATACCCGAGCACTTAGCCCATCTCGGTCGGCTTTTACTACGGTTTCTTTTGCTTCTTTATTTAACCTGGCATCGAGCCAGCTAACTGATAACGCCATGTTATAAGCCCAGCCCTAGTTTTGATTTTAATGATTGTTTACGTGATTCTGCTTTGGGTTCAGGCGCTGTACTGACAGAAATAATTTCAACTTCTGGTGCATGGCCATCCACCGGTACAGGTGTGGTGGATAGATTGGGCTTGCTCATGTGAATTAACCCAAAGGTGGCCAGCATCCGCAGACGCTCAGCGCGTTCTCGTGGCGGCGTCTTTTCCAATTCTTTGAGCAGTTCAGGGTAGCTCCCTGGGGGAATGTTGACGACAACTCTCATAATCACGCCCCATAAAACCAGAAGCCTCGGACGTTCGCCAAAACAGACTGTTCCGGCACGATGATCTTGCTTCGTGAAAAAATCTCCTTGGCCGCTTCCTTATAAGCCATGGCTCCACCTCCGGCGATCAACACCAAGTCCGCATTGATGCTTTCGTCACGCATAGATTGTCGCATGGCTGTAAGAGCAACAGGCGCAACCTTTTTCATGGCAGCATTAAGATAAGGTGAAATATCGACTTTATCTCCAAATAGCAGCACCTGCAAGTCGCCGGTTCTCATGGCTTTTTCAAGTCGATCCATACCCACTTTGGCGCCATGATCTTCTGAAATCAGCTTATCAATGGTTTCCAGTAGCACGGACATTGCCTGAAGACTGGTTCCTGATGAGCTGTAGCGAATTTCTCCGGCCTCAAGGGCAACCCAGTCAACAGAAAAGAAGCCGGGATCGATTACGACGACACGACCTTCTTCAATCAAGCCCAGATCACCACCCGTTTGAACCAGATCCATATAGGCACCGGCAGGCTGCGGCAGCACTTTGACGTCATGAACGGTGATGCTGCGCTTTGGTGTCACTTGATGGACACCTTTTAAACGCTGCACAAGGCCAGACTTGCGTTGTGGTTCATGAAACTGGGAAACCGGTAATCCAGTGACAACCAAATCGATGGATTCTGTTTCAGCCATTAACAAGGCGGCATGAAAAAGCGCCTTATAGGTTTTTGTGGTCGGATATTCCGGGTGGAGCTCTCGTTCCCAGCCTTGAAGGCGTCCAGCAGGCACACCAGCGGCCCAACGCTCATTATCGACAAACACATACAAACAAGTTTCATCATCGCCTCCACCGATACGCTCCGGCATACGATCCGCAGGACCGGCACCCGCAGGCAGAATAATGGTTTTCGGTTCACTGCCTGCTTGGCCAATTGCCAGCTTCAGGTTTGAGTAACCGATATCTACGCCTAGTACAAACATACTTATCTCCTGTGCACTCAAAGTGCTCTAACGGTTTTCAATCAACCGCACTGGTCACGCTTGGGCTTTTCCAAGTGCTCTGGCGGTTCACTCAAATGTCATTATCAGGATTCGGCGCACTGGCGGTGGGCAGAAAGGTGACAAATCCTTTCATCTATCTGCCTATTGCATTTTCGCAAAAGTATGAGAATAGGCTCTGTTTGGCGGCGGATAACCTAGCCAAAAAAATCGAGACGCCAAACGTTGTTTGCATTCTGGCCTGAACTTGCCAAACGGTTTGTATTTTCATGGCAATACGTCTTTTTAGGCGTTTTTAAGTGAAATCGGCCTGTATCCCTTGTCAGGTATGGGATTGCGCGAGTTGATTTATATCGAGACGCCAAACAGTGATTGTTACGGCAGTTTTACGTTTGGCGTTTCGATCCAAAAGCCAAACGGATAGTGGTTTTGGCTTTTGGGGTTAATTGGATGGGGAAATTGGTTTGGTAGAAATCGTCAATGAACAATGGAAAGCAGAGGTATCAGATTTACTTCAGCAAGAAACGGACAGGCTAAAAGCACTGGCACGAACTGAAGTTGATGACTTTTGGGTTACCCATTACAAGGTTCGCGAGAATGCGCCCTTTAAAGATTGGGGGCTGCTTGGTGTCCGTATCAGAGACTTTAAGTATGGCTTTGGCATTGAGTGGTACATCAACAGTTTTCACGGTCAACGAGGCAAACGCGTGGTCTTTAGCAAGGGGCTGCGTATTTCAAAGACGAAGCTGAGATACGCATTTTTGGACTGCCAAGGTTTGGCCAAAGAATGGGAGCTAGCGCTGGCCATGGAGAAAGAAGAATTCTTCAGTGATATTCGACGCCAGGTTGATAAGCTCAACATGTTGCGTCGCAAAGTGAATGCCTATTGAGTTAACTGCGCTATTTCACTCGCGGTAACTGGTCTGTTTGTTGCCTGCTAAGAAAGGGGTTAAATACATCCTTCTGGACGATGAGGAGAGCGACGACATGTTGGTAGAAATGAACGTCTCACCACAGGCACGCAAGAAAAATCCTAACCTACCTGAAAAATGGCAAGTCAGAGCCGTTACATATCAAGTACAAGGTAAGCACAAAACCGTGTTTACGTCTTTGCCGAGGGAAGAGTACGACGGAGAATTGGTCGCTGAGCTTTACCATGAGAGATGGTAAATTGAGTTGGGGTATCGAGACATAAAAAGTTCGATGCAACACAACGCTTTAGTACTGAGGAGTAAGACGGTGGAGCTTGTCTATCAAGAACTATGGGGGGCTTTTACTTGGTTATAACTTGGTGAGACGAGAGGCCAGTCAAGCGACAGTAGAGCATGGTCGAATGCCCAATGAAATCAGTTTTAAGTACGCTTGTCAGTTTATCGCGAGTCAACAAAGGTCATGTGCAAAGAGGTGTCTCCCGGTAATACGGCAAAGCGTCTAAAAAGTCTGCGAGGAGACTTATCCATCCTTTTTATAGACAAACGCCCTAAGCCAAATAGGCCTAGGGCGGTAAAAATATCAAAGACCCGATATCCAGTTAATCGCAAGGCAGCTCCGCTTAAGTGAACTACATTGCAGCAAAAAGCTGGGTTTTATCGATACTCTGACACATGAACATGTGTTCATGTAAAGGATTTTATGACGATTTCTTCCACGGTATCGGCATGTTCAAAATAATGCGCTTGACCTTCCCACGATGGTAAGCCTTAAGGTTGTTCTTTATCTGAACATAACGATGAGAAATACATCATGAGCATTCAAAAAAAACAGCATTCTAATGATGGTGAAACTCAAGTCAGTTTGCCCATTGAGGGAATGACTTGTGCAAGCTGCGTTGGACGAGTTGAAGCCGCTCTGGCTAAGGTTGAAGGTGTACAAAGCGTAAGCGTTAACCTTGCAACTGAGCGTGCAGATATCCGCCTAAATACATTAGTTAATCGTATGGCGTTGGTTGAAGCAGTTGAAAAGGTCGGCTATGAGGTTCCCCAAGCTTCTGTAGAGTTATCAGTTCAGGGCATGACATGTGCATCATGCGTAGGGCGTGTCGAAAAGTCGCTCCGAGCGGTTAAAGGTGTAAAAGAAGCCACTGTTAATTTAGCGACTGAAAGAGCCACTGTTCGTGGAACCGCTGGAGCTGATGACCTCATAACTGCTATCGAAAAAATCGGTTATGAAGCCAGCCTGGTTGATAACCAAAGCCAGAATAATGATGATACTGCAGAAAAAAAAGATATTGAAAAGGCTGCGTTGAAGAAAGATTTATTTTTGGCGACTGTACTTGCGTTACCAGTATTTATTCTGGAAATGGGGTCGCATGTGATACCGGGAATGCATCAATGGATAATGGATACCATTGGGCTCCAGGAAAGCTGGTATCTCCAGTTTGTGTTAACATTGCTGGTGCTGGCTATTCCGGGACGGCGCTTTTACGTGAAAGGTTTTCCCGCGTTATTAAGACTTGGCCCAGACATGAACTCTCTCGTCTCCGTCGGGACTCTCGCTGCATTCGGTTATTCAATGGTTGCGACCTTTGCTCCGGGTCTTCTGCCTCAAGGTACCGTCAATGTGTATTACGAAGCAGCTGCGGTAATCGTCGCTCTTATTCTTTTAGGACGATTCATGGAGGCGCGGGCTAAAGGTCGAACGTCTGAGGCTATCAAGCGTTTGGTTGGATTGCAGGCCAAAGAGGCGCATGTGCTGCGTAACGGTATTGTCATCGATATTCCCATCAGCGATGTAGCCCTTGATGACATTGTCGAAGTTCGACCAGGTGAGCGGGTACCGGTTGATGGTGAGGTGAGCGAAGGAACAAGTTTTGTCGATGAATCGATGATAACGGGGGAGCCTATCCCCGTCGAGAAAGTTCCCGGAAGCTTAATGGTTGGCGGGACTGTTAACCAGAAAGGAGCATTGAGGTTGCGTGCAACAGCCGTTGGTGGTCAGACGATGCTGTCACAAATAATCAGAATGGTAGAGCAAGCCCAGGGCTCTAAACTACCCATACAAGCTGTGGTCGATAAGGTGACATTATGGTTTGTTCCTGTGGTGATGCTGGCAGCGTTGTTAACTTTCCTTGCCTGGTTAACATTTGGGCCATCACCGGCCCTGTCTTTCGCACTGGTTAATGCCGTGGCTGTGTTGATCATTGCCTGCCCATGTGCAATGGGATTGGCTACCCCAACCTCTATCATGGTAGGTACTGGCCGTGGTGCAGAAATGGGGATCTTGTTCCGTAAGGGAGAAGCTCTGCAGTTGCTTAAAGATGCCAAGGTCGTTGCTGTAGACAAAACTGGCACTTTGACTGAGGGACGCCCAGTAATGACAGATCTGGAGTTGGCTGAAGGGTTTGAGCTTGACTTAGTATTAGCAAAAGTTGCCGCTGTTGAATCACGTTCGGAACATCCTATTGCCCGCGCTATCGTTGAGGCCGCTCTAGGAAAAGAGATATCACTGCCGGTGTTGACTGAGTTTGATTCAATTACTGGGATGGGCGTCAGGGCTACCGTAGACGGAGAGCGCGTAGAGATTGGGGCTGATCGATTTATGCGTGAGTTAGGCTTGGACATCGAATATTTTTCAAAGACTGCGATACGCCTTGGAAACGAAGGGAAATCTCCACTCTATGTTGCTATCGATGGACGTCTGGCAGCCATTATCGCAGTCGCTGACCCTATTAAATCAAGTACGCCGATTGCCATAAATGCATTGCACCAACTGGGGCTCAAAGTCGCAATGATTACAGGTGACAATGCCAATACAGCAAATGCGATAGCGAGACAGCTGGGTATTGATGAAGTGGTTGCCGAAGTGTTGCCAGAAGGGAAAGTTGAAGCAGTTCGTCGGTTGAAGGAGTCTTACGGTAAGGTCGCTTATGTTGGTGATGGCATTAATGATGCCCCAGCTTTAGCTGTGGCAGATATTGGGCTTGCAATTGGTACAGGTACCGATATAGCGGTGGAATCTGCTGATGTTGTCTTAATGTCCGGCAACCTACAGGGTGTGCCTAATGCTATTGGATTGTCTAAGGCAACAATAGGTAACATCAGGCAAAATCTTTTTTGGGCGTTTGGATATAATGCCGCATTGATCCCTGTAGCAGCAGGCTTGCTGTACCCTGCCTATGGATTGCTGCTTTCGCCAATCTTTGCTGCAGGCGCGATGGCGCTATCCAGTGTATTTGTTCTGGGCAACGCACTTCGTTTGCGTCGGTTCCAGACTCCGCTGGCAGAAGACTCTGAGCACTAGTAGACGGAGAGCGCGTAGAGATTGGGGCTGATCGATTTATGCGTGAGTTAGGCTTGGACATCGAATATTTTTCAAAGACTGCGATACGCCTTGGAAACGAAGGGAAATCTCCACTCTATGTTGCTATCGATGGACGTCTGGCAGCCATTATCGCAGTCGCTGACCCTATTAAATCAAGTACGCCGATTGCCATAAATGCATTGCACCAACTGGGGCTCAAAGTCGCAATGATTACAGGTGACAATGCCAATACAGCAAATGCGATAGCGAGACAGCTGGGTATTGATGAAGTGGTTGCCGAAGTGTTGCCAGAAGGGAAAGTTGAAGCAGTTCGTCGGTTGAAGGAGTCTTACGGTAAGGTCGCTTATGTTGGTGATGGCATTAATGATGCCCCAGCTTTAGCTGTGGCAGATATTGGGCTTGCAATTGGTACAGGTACCGATATAGCGGTGGAATCTGCTGATGTTGTCTTAATGTCCGGCAACCTACAGGGTGTGCCTAATGCTATTGGATTGTCTAAGGCAACAATAGGTAACATCAGGCAAAATCTTTTTTGGGCGTTTGGATATAATGCCGCATTGATCCCTGTAGCAGCAGGCTTGCTGTACCCTGCCTATGGATTGCTGCTTTCGCCAATCTTTGCTGCAGGCGCGATGGCGCTATCCAGTGTATTTGTTCTGGGCAACGCACTTCGTTTGCGTCGGTTCCAGACTCCGCTGGCAGAAGACTCTGAGCACTAAGATAAAGGGGAGTTATGAACATTGGTAAAGCATCGAACGAATCAGGAATCTTCGCAAAGATGATTCGCTATTACGAGCAAATTGGTCTGATTCCTGCTATAGGTCGTACCGAAGCAGGCTACCGTGATTATGCACCCAATGATGTCCACCGTCTGATTTTTATCCGCAGTGCGCGTGACCTTGGTTTTTCTCTTGAATAGATAGCCGATTTGCTCAAGTTATGGAATGACAAATCTCGCCAGAGCGCCGATGTTAAACGTCTGGCACAAGAGCATATGGATGATTTAGAGCGACGTATGGAAAATATGCAACGAATGGCATATACACTCAGAGCTCTGTTCAAAAGCTGTGCTGGGGATGAGCGATTTGAATGCCCAATACCAGACATTAATGACCGCTGATGCTAAAAGCCATCCCGGTAAGAGAGAAGGGGCGGTGCAACGTAGTTCTCGTGGTAACGAAATGGAAAAAGCCCGACCCCTTATTTTAAGGGCATGATGGCGTAGCACAAAGCTGTATGGGCTAGTGTTACGCCATCAGTCTAATCAACTTATAAGCGCACACCACTAATGCACCCCCCCCAAGTGGTCAGTTGGTACGGTTAAAGGAAGATCACCATTCTCTTCATCAGCAGTCAATTTCTGTACTATCCCGCATTCGTCCACGCTCCGGTCTGAGCTGCAATAGCCATTAAGTTCTTTTAGTTGTGTTTCCAGGGCTAATAGCTCTTTAATACGATGCTGAACATGCGTGAGATGGGCACTGATTATTGCATCAATGGGGCCACAGTCTTTACCGCGATTATTAATTGCCAGTAGCAATGCACGTATTTCCTCATGAGTCATATCAAGAGAGCGGCAGCGTCGGATAAATAACAACTTTTCCAGATGAGTATTGTTGTAACAGCGGTAGTTATTTTCAATATCTCTTAATGGAGCTTGAAGTAATCCTTTTTTCTCATAGTACCGAATAGTTTCCACCGGACAACCCGCCTTACGGGCCAATTCACCAATTTTCATGCATCCCCCCTTATGCACTTGACCCTGTAGTTAGATCAGGGTCTTTAATAGTCAGTATAGTTAGCAGATGAGGAAATGAAAATGAGTGGTGGTGTAAAAAATAGCAAAACCCCTGCAGGAGACGAAGCGGCTAGTTGCTGTGAAACGTTCAATTTAGGGACAGGACTCCGGGTTAAGAATACTGGTGAATCACATAAAGCAAATGATCATGCACATGATCAGAAGGCTCATAATCACAATAAATGCAGTGATGACCATTCCCATGAAGGCCATAATCATGATGCCCATAGTCATGGCGGCGAAGGGCATTCGCATGATGAGCATAATCATAAGGGATGTAACCATGATCATGCCGCGCAAGAGCATTCTCATGAAGGCCACGATCACGGCCATGAGGGGGATTGTTGCTCCGCGGCTCCAGAACAATTGAGTAGCCTGGGGGGCTCGCAGGTTGTGGCTGGTGGATTACGGACAGAAATTCGCATTATGCAGATGGATTGTCCTGTTGAAGAAAATCTTATCAAAAAGAAACTGGGTGGAATGAGCTCTGTTAAAGAGCTTGATTTCAACCTGATGCAGCGTGTTTTGACTGTAACTCATACACCGGATTCGCTTGAAGCGATCATGGCTGCAATTCGCTCGTTGGGATTCGAGCCAGAAGTTTCGGATAATACTAGCGGCAAGAAAAATACCCAGGAGAAAAAAAAGCCCTGGTGGCCATTAGCTCTGGCTGGCGTAGCTGCTCTTGCAGCCGAAGTGATGCACTGGGCTGATATGCCTGACTGGCTCGAAGCTGGGTTGGCTTTGATAGCAGTGCTTTCTTGTGGTCTGACAACCTACCAAAAAGGTTGGATTTCGATTCGCAATGGCAACTTGAATATCAATGCACTAATGAGTATTGCCGTTACTGGGGCTTTGGTCCTTGGGCAGTGGCCAGAAGCGGCGATGGTTATGGTGTTATTCACCATTGCTGAACTAATAGAAGCCAAATCACTCGATAGAGCCAGAAATGCAATAGGTTCACTGATGAACCTGACTCCTGAAACTGCAATGGTCCAACAAGCTGATGGAACATGGCAGGAAGTTGACGCCAGTAGCGTACAACCGGGCAGTATTGTTAGGGTAAAACCAGGTGAACGAATTGGTCTCGACGGAGAAATCGTCAAAGGTCAAACCACCATTAACCAGGCTCCAATTACAGGTGAAAGTATGCCTGTCGATAAAATCGCGGGCGATACAGTATTTGCTGGAACAATAAATCAGTCAGGCTCTTTTGAATATAAAGTCACTGCAGCTGCAAATAATACAACCCTTGCGCGAATCATTCATGCTGTTGAGCAGGCGCAAGGTGCCAAAGCAGCTACACAACGTTTTGTTGACCGCTTTTCCCAGATTTATACCCCAGTCGTTATGGGTATTGCTGTTGCGGTTGCTGTATTGCCACCATTGTTTGGGGCAGGAACATGGCAGGAGTGGATCTATAAAGCTTTAGTTATGCTTGTCATAGCGTGTCCATGTGCCCTGGTTATTTCTACGCCAGTAACGATTGTCAGTGGACTTACTGCAGCTGCTCGCAAAGGGATTCTCATTAAAGGCGGTGTTTATCTTGAGCAGGGACGTAAGCTAAAAGCCCTTGCGCTGGATAAAACAGGAACTATTACCCATGGGAAACCAGTACAAACCGACGTAATGGTATTCAATGGATGGAGCGAGCGTGAAGTTCGTACTACTGCAGCTAGTCTCGCTAGTTACTCTGATCACCCTGTTTCACTGGCAATTGTGAATGCTTCTGCTGATTTGAAAAAGCAGGATGTTGACAGCTTTGAAGCGATTGTTGGGCGAGGTGTGCATGGCGTAATTACAGGTAAGGATTTTTACCTTGGAAACCTGCGTTTGACAGAAGAACACTTTAATTGTCCATCAGAGATTAAAGCAACAGTACAAAGGCTGGAAAGCCAGGGTAAAACAGTTATTTTACTCAATGATGGTAAGCAAGTGCTTGGGCTGTTCGCTGTTGCTGATACTGTTAAAAACAGCAGTCGTGAAGCGATTGAACAACTTCATGAACTTGGCGTTAAAACTATTATGCTGACTGGTGATAACCCACATACAGCTAAAGCAATCGCATCTCAGGTTGGAATTGATGAGGCTCGAGGGAATCAATTGCCAGAAGATAAACATCGTGCAGTTGAAGAGCATTCACGGATTGGAATCACTGGGATGGTTGGTGATGGTATCAATGATGCACCGGCTCTGGCTGCAGCTGATATCGGTTTTGCTATGGGAGCAATGGGTACTGATACGGCGATTGAAACTGCAGATGTAGCTTTAATGGATGATGACCTGCGTAAAATACCAGCCTTTGTGAAATTGTCCCGACAAACGTACAGCTTACTTGTACAAAATATCAGCCTCGCTCTAGGTATTAAAGCCGTATTCCTTGTACTCACGCTCATGGGAATGGGAACCATGTGGATGGCTGTATTTGCTGATGTTGGTGCCAGTCTTCTGGTTGTGGCAAATGGCCTGAGATTATTACGAAAATAAAGAGTTGGGTCTCTGAGTTCTTCATGGACGACAGACTCAGAGACCGTATTCTGGTTTGAACATATTTATCGAATATGGTTTGAGGGGGAGCGGATGGACACCAAAAAATATTCTGAAAGTGTTGTCGAAGATATTGTACAGTGGGTTGAATGTTCATTGAATAAAACCTTGCCAGTAGAAATCATTGCTGAAAAATCTGGTTATTCACGATGGCATTTTCAACGTTTATTTAAACAGGCGACCGGCATTGCGCGGGGTGAATATGTTCGCTCTCGTCGATTATCCTGCGCTGCCATCGATCTGAAACTAACTTCCAGAACAGTTCTGGACATTGCTCTTCAGTATGGTTTTGATTCGCAACAAACTTTCACGAGAGCTTTCAAAAACAAGTTTCATCTTCCTCCCGGTCGGTACCGTAAGCAAGGGAGTTGGGATTTATCAGCGCTGTGTCCATCTTTACTTTCAGACGATGAGGAGAGATATGCCAATGTTAGTTAATGACCCCGTATTGATTCCTATGATAGAAGAGCTGGCTGATAAATATAATAAAATGCAGGATTTTTTAATCGATGATGAACCTTGTATTGATATCGTACGGTCGGTGTATGAGTTGGAGTGCACCGTTAGCGAATTCAAAAAAAGAATTATACTTCAACATATTTCCTATTGCCATTCAGATGAATGTGATGACCCTGACCTGCATGTGGCCCTAATTGACAATATAAAAAATATACTTGACTATCTTGAATAATTTTACAAGAAGGGGGTTAGGTTTTCTTAAAACCATTTGTGTTTTGGATGAATAAATATTTTTAATTCACTGATTTCCATATGGTCTCAACCATAAGGAATATGATGGTAACTAACTCGGGTCAGTCAGTGCGACTCGTGCAAGATGCTTCATGTGTATATCGTATAAAAGCTTGACCCTATATCAACTTTAGGGTTTTTAATGGAACCAAGTCGAGAGTAGCGAGGACGATGAACAGGGCAATAGGGGGAATCATTAATGGAGCCTTGTTGCAGACGTTCTGCCTAGTCGCTAGAGCAAATAGAGGTCTCCATGATCAAGCAAAAAACTATCAAGAATATTGTTGAGTTAAACGGTATTGGCTTGCATAGCGGTAAAACCGTTAACATGAAAATCATGCCTGCTGGTGCCAATAGTGGCATACGGTTCCGTAGAACAGATGTAACTCCTGTTGTTGATATTCAGCTCCGTGCCGATCAGATTCATGACACTATGCTGGCAACAAGCATTATCAACCCTCAGGGAGTTCGAGTTTCAACAATCGAACATTTCCTCTCTGCGGTGTCCAGCATGGGACTTGATAACCTCTTGGTGGAGCTCGATGCTCCAGAACTTCCCATTCTCGATGGGAGTGCCAGAGGATTCATATATTCAATAATGCACGCTGGTTTGATAGAGCAGTGTGCGCTAAAAAAATATCTGCTGATAAAAAAAACGGTTTCCGTAAAAGATGGCGACAAATGGGCTCTTTTGCATCCAGACTCTAAGTTCTCGATCGATTTTATGATTGATTTTAAGCATCCCTTGATTTCTGCTGAGACCAATAGATTAAATATTGAAGTGTCGAAAGAAAACTATATTGGCGAGATTGCTGATGCCAGAACTTTTGGATTTGTTCGTGATGTAGAACTTCTACAACAAAAAGGTCTTGGGTTAGGGGCAAGTTTGAATAATGCGATAGGTCTTGATGAATATAGCGTTCTGAACCCGGAAGGTCTGCGATTTAACAACGAACTTGTGCGACATAAAACACTGGATGCGATTGGAGACCTCTTCGTATCAGGCCATAATATTATTGGCGCCTACCATGCTTATAAGTCAGGTCATGCATTAAATAATAAGTTGATGCTTGCGTTGTTGAATGATGTCGAATCATGGGAATTAGTGAGTGTTGGCGAATATAAAAATGATTCCACTAGAGATAGCATTCTTTCTAA
>CAWVSY010000060.1:0-21226 GCA_963933055.1 uncultured Oleispira sp. | reverse complement strand
TTAGGTATTTCTATTGTTCTTTGATCGTCCCGAAGCTGGTAATAACAAAACTGGCGATATCGCCATTCTAGTACACATCGATTTTCCGGAAGGGGATAACCGCGAAGATCCTAATGAATTTAAAGAGCTGGTATTGTCAGCCGGCGGTGTTCCCGTTGAATTCATCACAGGCTCGCGTAAAGCACCAGATCCAAAAACCTTTGTCGGTAAAGGCAAGGTAGAAGAAATTAAAGCCATGGCTGAAGCCCATGATGCAGACATCATTCTATTTAATCATGCTTTAACCCCTAGCCAAGAGCGTAATCTTGAAGCCGCTTTAGAATTTCGAGTGCTTGATCGTACTGGGCTTATTCTCGATATTTTTGCCTTACGCGCTCGAACTCATGAAGGTAAATTACAAGTTGAATTGGCGCAATTACAGCACCAAACAACACGCCTTATTCGAGGTTGGACGCACTTGGAGCGTCAGCAGGGGGGAATTGGTTCTCGTGGTGCCGGTGAATCTCAGTTAGAAACTGATAGACGTTTGGTGGCTACTCGAGAAACCTTGATTCGCAGCAAGCTTAAAAAAGTTCGCGCACAGCGTGAGCAAGGCCGTCGTGCGCGTAAGCGTTCTGATATACCGACGATTGCCTTAGTCGGTTATACCAACGCCGGTAAATCAACGCTCTTTAATGCATTAACGAATGCAACGGTTTATGCCGCCGATCAACTGTTTGCAACACTGGATCCGACTTTACGTCGTTTAAAAGTGATGGACGTAGGTGAGGTAGTATTAGCGGATACGGTAGGTTTTATTCGCCACTTGCCGCACAAATTGGTTGAAGCATTTCGTGCGACGTTGCAAGAAACAACAGAAGCTAATTTATTACTGCATGTTATTGATAGTGCAACCGACGAGCGTGATCACAATATTCAGCAAGTAGATAATGTGCTGGCTGAGATCGAAGCGGATAAAGTCCCACAGCTTAAGGTTTACAATAAAATCGATTTATTGGAACACGCTGAAGCAAGAATTGATCGTGATGAACATGGTGTTCCGGTAGCGGTTTGGTTATCGGCACAGGCAAAAATAGGATTTGAATTATTAACGCAAGCTATTTCAGAGCTTGTGGCTGATGACTTATTTCAAGAAACGATTCAATTAACGCCTGCTGATTCTAGGCTTAGAGCATTACTTTTTGAGCAAGCAGCCGTTGCGGAAGAGACATACGCAGAAAATGGCGATAATTTATTACGCTTACGCTTACAGCTTGATGATTTTAAGAAGCTATTAGCTAAAACAGGAACGAGAGCAGATCGCTTTATTCCTGTTGTATTAGAAGACTGGCAAAAATAGATTAGATTCACATTAGAAAATGGCAAAGATAAGTAAAGGTGAGGATTGTGATATGAATTTCATATCCAATCTTCTATTATTTGCGCAACTAATAATTAACGATATGCAATCCAGAGATAATGGAGTGATTTATGGCGTGGAATGAACCCGGTGGCGGTAAAGATCCGTGGGGTAATGGCGGTAACAACGGTGGTAATCGCGGCAATAATGGCGGCGGTAACAACCAAGGACCACCAGATCTTGATGAAGCGCTAAAGCAGCTGATGGATAAACTAAACAAAATGTTTGGTGGTAAAGGCAGCGGCAACGGTAAAGATAGCAAAGGCGGCAACCAAGGCGCTGGTGGCTTTATTGGAATTTTAGCCATTGTGGGTCTTTTGTTCTTAGGTTTCAGCTCAGTGTATACATTGGATGAAAAAGAACGTGGTGTGATTTTACTACTTGGTAAATACGATCGTACCGAAGGTCCTGGTTTGCATTTTAAATGGCCTTTAGCAGAATCGTTAACTCGAATTGAAACGACGACGGTTCGTAAAGAAAACATCGAAGAGCGCATGCTGACCGAAGATAACAACATTATTGAGATTGAGCTTAACGTTCAATACCGTGTTGCTGATCCCGTATCATTCGCCTTACGTATTGAAAATCCACGTTTAACCTTACAGCATGCTGCGCAAAGTGCGTTACGCCATGATGTAGGTTCTACGGCGATGGATCCACTTTTGACGTCTGGTCGTGAAACGACAGCCCAGCAAGTTAAATTACGTTTGCAAAGCTATCTTGATCGTTATCAAACGGGTATTCAACTGACTAACGTCAACGTAAAAGATGTTCGCCCACCATCACAGGTTAAAGCCTCGTTTGATGATGTGCAGGCCGCTCGCCAAGATAAAGACCGTTTAATCAGTGAAGCAGAATCGTATGCTAACGGCATTGTTCCACAGGCCCGTGGTCAGGCTCAGCGTCAGTTAGAAGAAGCGAATGCTTATAGAGAGCAAGTTGTGGCAAAAGCAACGGGTGAAGCGGATCGTTTCTCGGCTCTGTATACCGAATACAAAAAAGCACCTGGTGTTACTCGTGAGCGTTTATACATTGATGCCATCAGTGATGTATACGCTAACAGCAACAAAGTTTTAGTGGATGTTGAAGGAGGCAATAACATGATGTACTTGCCACTGGATCAAATCATGAAGAACATGCCGCAAACGACTAACGCAGGTTCTACCGACGTTAACGTTTCAGCAATTACAGATCAGGTATTGAATGAAATCCGTTCTCGTCAAAACGATCGTCGTAAGGAGACCCGCTAATGACTGGTAAGGGCTTAGGACTATTAATCGTATTAGGTTTGGCCATCATCATCGGTAGCCAAAGCGTGTACATTGTTAAAGAAACCGAAACAGCGCTAACGCTGCAGTTTGGTCAGATCGTTGAAAATGATATTCAAGCAGGTCTACATTTCAAAACGCCTTTCTTACAGAATGTTAAAAAGTTTGATGCGCGAATCCTAACGTTGGACGCACAGCCATCACGCTTCTTAACTGAAGGTAAGAAATATGTGATCGTTGATGCATTCGTTAAATGGCGCATTAAAGACGTATTAAAATACTATAAAGCGACCAACGGCGACCGTTTTGAAGCCAGTAACCGTTTAGCGGATTTGGCTAACAAAGGCATGCGAAACGAGTTTGGTGTCCGCAGCTTGCACGAAGTAGTCTCGGGCGAACGTGATCAGTTAATGACCAAGTTAACGGCTGACTTGAATACTGAAACTTTGGATAACTTTGGTATCGAAATCTTAGATGTTCGTATTAAAGCAATCGATCTACCAGAAGAGCTAAGTAATGACGTTTATCGTCGTATGCGTGCTGAACGTGATCGTGAAGCCAAAGAAATTCGTTCTCAAGGTAGCGAGTTGGCCGAAGGTATTCGCGCCGAAGCCGATCGTGATAAAACGGTTACTTTAGCCAATGCGTATCGTGAATCTGAGCAAATTAAAGGTGAAGGCGACGCAACCGCGGCTAACATCTATGCTAAGGCGTATAGACAAGACTCTGAGTTCTACGCATTTACGCGTAGCTTAAAAGCGTATACCGAGACTTTCCGTAGCCAAGATGTATTGCTGTTGAAGCCTGATAGTGACTTCTTCCGTTATATGAAAGATGCTAAAGGTAAGTAACCTTCACAAAAGTGTCGGGTAAATGACTTCAACAAGTTGTTTGCTTTTGATACAATCAGAAAAACCGGACATTGATCCGGTTTTTTTGTGTCTAGCCGTCTAATGGATAATTCTATGAGCACTGCCGATCGCTGGTTATTACCAGATGGCATTGAAGAAGTGTTGCCACCACAAGCGCGTGGTGTAGAGCAACTACGCCGTCATTTGTTGGACGATTTTGACCGTTGGGGTTATGACTTTGTCATACCGCCAGCGCTAGAGTATCTTGATTCCCTGCTTACAGGTACAGCCCGTGACCTAGATTTGCAGACGTTCAAGGTAACTGATCAGCTTTCTGGCCGTTTAATGGGCTTGAGTGCGGATACAACGCCACAAACAGCACGTATTGATGCCCACAGCTGGGCTCAAGAAGGCGTTAGCCGACTGTGCTATTGCCGTACTGTATTTCACGCCAAAGCTGCGAGTATTCTTGCAGGTCGTACACCGACGCAAATTGGTGCTGAGCTTTATGGTGAAGCCGGTGCCAGCGCCGATATCGAAATTATTAGCCTAATGTTGAATGCACTGCAGCAAGCTGGATTACAAGATTTGCATCTTGATCTTGGCCATGTAGGTATTTTTAAAGCATTCTCGGCAAAAGCTCAGCTGTCTAATGTGGCAGAAGAGCAGCTTTTTGCTTTATTAAAAGTAAAATGCGCAACCGATTTAGATGCATGGGCAGAAGAGCATTTAGATGATCCCGCATTAGTCACCGCCTTTAAAGCGATTGTTCGCTTGCAAGGTGGCATTGAAGTGCTAGATCAAGTCGCTGAACAGTTATCCCCAGTGGTACCTGAAGTAATCGCAATCGTTGACCATCTAAAGCAGGTCTGCCAAGCGATAGCGGCGCGTTACAACGTGCCTATGTACTTTGATTTCACCGATCTTCGTGGTTACAACTATCATACAGGTTTGGTCTTTGCGACTTATGTCCCTGGTTATGGCGATGCCATTGCTCAAGGTGGTCGTTATAACGAAACAGGCGCAGTATTCGGACGTGCGCGTCCTGCAACCGGTTTTAGTGCTGATTTAAAAGTATTGGCACAATTAGGCCGCTTTACGACAGCTCAGGCTGACATCGTAAAAGCCCCTGCGCCTTATGGGCAGCAGCAAGAACAAGAATTATTAGACTTAATTGCCGAGCTTCGCGCTCAAGGCACACGAGTTGAAGTGCAGCTGAGCGGCGAATTGCCAGCTAGCGGTGCACGCATTGAGTTAAAAGACGGTCAGTGGAAACTGATCGAATCCAATTAATCTAAATTAGTGAAATGAATTCGATGGGCAAGAACGTTGTCGTTTTAGGCACCCAATGGGGTGACGAAGGTAAAGGTAAAATTGTTGATCTACTAACGGAGAAAGCAACTGCGGTTGTTCGTTTCCAAGGTGGCCACAATGCAGGACACACATTAGTAATCGACGGTATCAAGACCGCATTGCACTTGATTCCTTCGGGCATCTTGCGTGAAGGCGTTCAATGCATCATTGGTAACGGTGTTGTGGTTGCTCCTGATGCTTTACTAAAAGAAGCTCGCGCATTAGAAGAGCGTGGCGTACCGGTAATGGAACGTCTACGCATCTCTCATGCTTGTCCTCTTATCTTGCCTTATCACATCGCTTTAGACCAAGCGCGTGAAATCAAGCGTGGCAATGCTAAAATTGGTACAACGGGCCGTGGTATTGGTCCAGCGTACGAAGATAAAGTTGCTCGTCGCGGTTTGCGTATTGGTGATATGTATCAGCCAGAATTCGCGGCTAAATTAAAAGAAGTTATGGAATTCCATAACTTCTCTTTGGTTAATTACTACGGCGTTGAAGCCGTTGATTACGAAGAAACGCTAGCACTATGCATCGATTGGGCTGAGCAGATTAAAGACGTTGTTGTTGACGCGGTTGATTTGGTTCATACCATCCGTGAAGCGGGCGGCGACATCATGTTTGAAGGCGCTCAAGGCACCTTGCTTGATATCGACCACGGTACTTACCCGTTCGTAACTTCATCTAATACGACCGCCGGTGGTGTTGCTTGTGGTTCTGGTGTGGGTCCGTTATATCTTGATCAGATCATGGGTATTACTAAAGCTTATACAACGCGTGTAGGTTCTGGTCCTTTCCCAACAGAATTGTTCGACGAAGTGGGTGAGCACTTATCCACAGTTGGTCACGAAAAAGGCACAACCACTGGCCGTTCACGCCGCTGTGGTTGGTTCGATGCCGCATTGGTGAAGCACGCGATTCGCGTTAACTCGGTAAACGCTATCTGCTTAACTAAACTAGACGTTCTAGACGGCCTAGAGACTGTTCGAGTATGTGTTGGTTATCAAGATGCAGACGGCAACAAGATGGGTGTTCCTGCGAGTGCTGATCAGTTCGATAAGATCACGCCTGTTTATGAAGACTTACCTGGTTGGACGGAAAGCACCGTTGGCGCACAATCTTTGGATCAACTTCCAGAGAACGCAAAAGCCTACATTCGCTTCGTAGAAAAAGCGATTGGTGCACCAATCGATATTATCTCTACAGGCCCTGATCGTATTCAGACCATCGTATTGCGTCACAGCTTTGCGATCTAAGTTCTTATTAAGAACTAAAATAGAGATACAAAAAACCCAGCTCAAGTAATTGATCTGGGTTTTTTTATGCCTGTTATTTGGTCGTCGCAGCTGTTCAAAGCGAGTATTATGACTACAGCGATGAATTAAAAATAATGAAAGAAAGAAAGGCTATTACTATGTCAGAACAAAAAGCAGCAGATGTAATTAAAGGCAATGAAGCAGAAGAGTTTATCAAAAAAATCGTTATGAAAGTGATTGCGACAACCGTAATTCTTGTAGTTGGCGTAGGTATTGCTGTTTATTATACAAGTGGGGCTGTTTAGTCAGAAAACAGTTACTTGTGCGAATAATAGGGTATGAGGCAGCAAGAATGAGGGTAGAACCGTTATCAGAGCGCATGATGAATAATAAACAACACTGGCAGCAAGTCGGTAGTGAAATTTTAAAGCATTATGATTGCAGTGAGAGCTATTCAGGCATTGGCCGCTGCATTGATCAGTGGAAGCAGCAAACTGATATTAACCAACATCGATATAAAGAAACTGAAGTACTAGACGGTTTAGGTTTTTTACTCGGTGAACTGTGTATTTTAGAATTTGGTGGCGGTTGGGTTTGGATCACTGACGAACATGGCTCAACGCCGGCTATTTGTCATCCTGGTGCGGAAACCGTGAGCTATATTATGGATTCTATTTCTCGCCGCCTGCGCGATGAAAGTTGCGCAGAAGACGAAATACCGACGATTGTTGCTATGTATGAACGTAGCCAGTTCAGTCAGCTAAATTAATCAAATGCCATGGCTTTGAAATCTAATAAATCCTCATGAATGAAAGAATAGCCCAGCGTTTCTTTCAGCTTTTCATTACTAATGATTTTTCCAACAGAATCGGTTTGGCCTGAAAAAATAGGCTCATAATCCCCTAAGTGTGACAGGGCAGCTTGATAAAATTCTCTGCGCGTTGGATGCAGAGAAGCACAGGCATTAAAGACCTCTCCCCAGCAGTTCTGTTCGATAATGGCCTTAATAATAGCAATGCAATCATCGCGATGAATCATATTGACTCTTGCGTCTGGATTCTTAATGGTTTTGCAATACACATCGTCATCATTCGTAGTCGCTAAAAAGAAACGCCCCGGGTGACGCTGATAGCCAATTAAGCCAGAGAAACGAATGATACTGGTTTGAAAATTAGGGTTCTTTTGAAATAAACCTTCAATTTTCAGCAGCGGACATTCTTGCAATTGGTCGGTATCGAATTCAGAAACTGGTGCTGAATCTAAATGGGGCGAGTTTTTAAAAACCGACGTCGAGCTAACAAATAAAACCTGCTGAATCGTTGATTTTTCAATATGAGTAATTAGCTGTTTAAATGCCTCAATATTCTTTGAGGTGATGTTAATGACTAGAATATCGGCCTGTAGAAAATCATGCTCATCAATAACCTGACGCGCTTCCTGTACATCAATATCATAAACATGGGCTTCAATATTCGCTTTGCGCAGCTGAGTTAAACGCTCAGTACTGCGTGATGATGCTTTTATTTGATAATTAGCCTGGCTTAACTCAATCGCGAGTGGCAGCCCTAGCCAACCACTACCCAAAATGCTGATCCGTTTCATACTATTTAACCTTGATACTTCTATTTCTAGTAATTAGCCTGTCTAACAGGAGGTTAGCCTTGCCTTTCGAAAAATGACCTTTACAATCGCGGCTAAACTGATCATACCCAATCAAATTAGTGAAGTCGTGTCATGAACCGTAAAAAGAAAATTAAACAGATCTTAACCAAAAAAATGAAAAAAGCGAACGCTAAGCTAGCGCCAAAAGATGGTAAGCCCGCTTATATCTCAAAGGCTGACCGCGCCGCTGAAGAAATTGCCAGCCAACAAACTGCGGGCATAGAGAGCAAAGAATAAGGGAAACTCATTCTTATTTCTTAATGAATGCTTTATCATGCCCCTATCCCAGGGGGTGGCGATTTAATTCGATTAATAATCGTTTTAATGAGCCTGAGATGCATTGCAAACTCCTTGAACCTGATCCGGTTAATACCGGCGTAGGAATGGGCAGTTGAATGGATCTTTGTTGATTAATCAACACTTCACGCTTGCTACGCTCGACCGGGTCTTCCCTATTTATTGAGGCAGACCTAAAAATGAAAACTCTAGCTTTACCCCTTGCCATTACATCAGCCGTTAGTACCGCTATGCTATTCAGTGCGCCTGCCATCAGTGCAGAGTCGACAGCCGTTCCTGTTGAACTTGATGCTGTTACTGTAAGTGCAGATTTTCGCAGCTCCGAGTTACAAACAATCCCAGCCAGTATTTCTGTTGTTAGTGACGCGGTCATTGAGCAAAGAGGTGCGACTCATATTGAAGAAATATTAGCCGTAATTCCTAACGTTAACTATGCTTCTGGTGCTTCCCGTGGTCGCTATTTCCAGATTCGTGGTATCGGCGAGCGTAGTCAATTTGTTGCTCCGTTAAATCCATCGGTGGGAACATTTGTTGATGGTGTAGATTTTACTGGTTTTGGTGGTGCGGCAACCTTAATAGATGTTGAGCAAGTTGAAGTTTTAAGAGGCTCTCAAGGTACTCGCTTTGGTGCTAATGCTTTGGCTGGCGTTATTAATATTAAATCCGTTGAGCCAAGCTCTGATAGTAAGGGTTATCTGAAGCTACATTCCGAGAGTTATAATGGCTATGGTATGGAAGCCGCCCATGGTGGTGCTATTTCGGAAGCTGTTTTATATCGTGCAGTCATCGGAAAAAAGGCATCTGATGGTTATATTGAAAATACGACATTCGATAAAAAAGATGTCAATAACTTAGATGAGCTAACGGCTCGTTTAAAGTTGCGCTGGTTAGCAAATGAAAATCTAACGATAGATTTATCGGCATTATATCTAGATATCGACAATGGTTATGATGCTTTCTCTTTAGATGAAAATCGTAAAACAATGTCGAATGAACCAGGACATGACCGTCAAGAAAGCTCTGCTTTTGCGTTAGATTCTAATTGGAAAATATCCGACGCTGTTAGTATGGAAAGTATTTTTACTATAAATCGTACGGATGCTGAGTATGGTTATGATGAAGATTGGACTGATCCAGCATTGCAGCCAGACTATCAAGCGTTTGACAATTATCAGCGCGATATCAAGCGTGACTCAGCAGAATTGCGTTGGTTATCGGGTCCAACAGGACGCATTGCAAATAGTGATTGGTTAGTCGGTGTATATTATCAAGAATCACGTATCGATCTGACTCGTGATTATACTTATGATCCTCTATTCACCAGCGAGTATGAAACTGCGTCAGCTTCTATATTTTCTGAACTGAATACCTCGTTAACTTCTAATTTAGTTCTTACTTCAGGTATTCGATTAGAAAACTGGCAATCGGATTATTCTGACAATAATAGTATTTCTGGTGATAATGATGAAAACTTGGTCGGAGGAAAAGTAGCGCTAGAATATGCGACTAATTCTGCTGACATATTGTACATCAGTATTACGCGAGGTTATAAAGCGGGTGGTTTTAATGGAGAAGCGAACTTACCGAGTGAAAGTCTACGAAACTTTGATACGGAATATCAATGGAATTATGAAATTGGAACGAAATTCAGCTCTTTAAAAGATGCTATGAATAATAGAATCAGTGTTTTTTATACCGACCGTCAAGACCTACAATTGAAATCGTCGACGCCGATGGATAATGGTAATGGCGGGACAAGTTTTGTAGATTACACAACCAACGCAGGTAAAGGCTTTAGTTACGGTTTAGAGTGGGAAATGGATTGGCAGCTAATGTCAGATTTAAGTTGGTCGACCAGCTTAGGCTTGTTAAAAACAGAAATTACGGAGCATGATCAACCGGATCCTGATTCTCTTAATCTAGAGGGCCGAGAGGCGGCTCATGCACCTGATTATACTTATGCTACCGCGGTTAATTATCTAATAACCAATTATGTTGTAGTACAAATTCAATTAGAAGGTAAGGATGAGTTCTTTTATTCTGATTCTCATGATTTTAAATCAGAAGCCTATAATATTATTAATGCTCGCTTAGCGTATCAGCGTGATAATTTTGAAGTTGCGCTATATGGAAAGAACATAACAAATGAAGAATATGGCGTTCGTGGATTCGCTGGCTGGGATGCAGACCCTAGATCTGGTAATGGCTTTGATGAAACAGAATTTCAACAGTTAGGTGCGCCAGCAGTTGTAGGTGTATCTACTCGTGTAACCTTTTAATCGTTAAATAATATAGAATTTATATATCCCTAGAAAATGAGGAATGCAACATTATGGAATTATCCGTAGAAATCAGTAAGTACCCATTAGCGGATGATTATATTCCGGCGATTAAAGATTTCATTGATCGTCTGCAAGCGATTGAAGATCTGAGTGTTGTGGGTAATACCATGAGCACTCAAGTATTCGGCGATTATGATTTGGTTATGGATACGCTTAAAGATGAGATGCGATGTTCTTACGAACAATTTGGCAAAGCCATTTTTGTATGTAAATTTATTGGGTCTAATTTAGATCCAGCGTTAAATCCTCATGGTGATGCTTAGTCTTAATATGCCGCTACAAAATAGAGAAGAATGAGATGAATGATATTTATCAAAGCGTAATTTCTGCTGCTCAAGCAATGAGTATTTGGGAAGTTATCGCTGTGTTATTAGGCTTTGCTTATCTTGCTTTAATCATGCGTCAGAATATTTTAGGCTGGTATGCGGCTTTTGGTAGTACGGCCATTTTTAGTTGGTTATTTTGGGACGTCAGCCTAGTCATGGAATCAGCTCTTAATGTTTATTATCTTGCTATGGCAGTTTATGGCTGGAGAGTATGGAAAAATTCGGAGCGAGAAAAACAACATAATACGGTTGTAAGTGACGCTATTAAACCAATTCAAACGTGGTCGCTGTATCGCCACGTTGTTGTCATTAGCGGTATTATTTTACTTAGCCTTGCAACAGGTTATGGTTTAGAGCAAAACACCTCAGCGGCCTTACCTTATCTTGATTCTTTTACAACATGGGGGGCGGTTATCACTACTTATATGGTTGCACAAAAAGTCTTAGAGAATTGGCTATATTGGTTAGTAATCGATACCGTCGCGATTTATTTATACGTTGATAGAGAGTTGTATTTAATTGCTTTGCAGATGGTTGTTTATATTGTGATGATTTTTATTGGCTGGCATTTATGGGCGAAAGAATATCAAAAACAATACGATTATCCATCAGGACATGTCTCTATATGAACATAAAGCTCGCGGATGTGTTGGATGATTGGCCTTTATGGGGGTTGTCGACAAAGCCCGTTGAAATGGCTCAAATTACGGTTCTTGAAGGGGGCTTAACTAATACCTGTTATAAACTTTCCCTCGACAATGGTGATTATATAATTCGGTTAAATGCGCATAATACGCAGGCTTTAGGCATTGATCGTAGTATCGAAAAAAGAATTCATCAGTTGGTATCAAGTATCAATTTTACCAGTTCTATTCGCTATTGTGATGATGAAGATCGTTATTGGATTAGAGACTACATCGAAGGAGAAGTATTGGCTGATAATATTGCTGATATAACTCAAACGACGTTATCTCATATGATTGAGCAGTTAAAAGCGTTGCATCAAGTTCCGGTGAAAATAGAATTACCGGAAATTAATATCAGCGATAAAGCTGAAGCATATTGGCAAATTATCGCATCGCAGCAGCCCGATAATGATGTATTAAAAATGAAACCGTTGATGCAAATATCGATGAGTGAACCACCGGCGGGAAATTTTTGCTTGTGTCATCTAGATCCGGTACTGGCTAACTGGTTATACACATCGGAAGGGCTACAGCTTTTGGACTGGGAGTATGCAGGAATGGCTCATCCATTATGGGATTTAGCCGCCTTATTTCAGGGAATTAAATATTCTATAGAAGAATTTATTAAAAAATCACCTGACAATAGTCGCCCTCAAATTGAGCAAAATTTAGAAAATAATATTATTAGCTTATACGGCGTAACAGACCTTGTAGCATGGCGTAGAGCGTGTTTTCAGATGGAATATTTATCGTCACTTTGGTATCAAGCCCAGGGGAAAACAGCCTAAAATTCAAGCTCGTTTATTTTTATACCCTTGTTCTAAGCCTCGTAGATGTTAGACTTGTTGGTAATTGAATAACCATTCAGTGGAATTATGGCTAGAGTTGGAACAGAAAAATTACGTAAAAAAGAACTAATCGACGCCACTATTAAGTCAATTGAAAATCACGGTTTTCAAGGCACTACGATTTTAACTATCAGCCGCCAAGCTAATATGTCGGCCGGCATCATCAGCCATTATTTTGGCAGTAAGCAAGGACTTATCCTTGCCACCATTCGACACCTCTTGGAAGAATTGAGACAAGGCTTGCTTCAGCAAATATCAAGTAGTGAACAGCCTGTCACGCCTGAATTAAGGCTGCAAATGATTGTTGATACTAATTTTGCTTGTTTTCAACAGTCCACATCGGTAACGCGAACTTGGCTTTGTTTTTGGGCTCAAGCATTACACGATCCAGAACTTGCACGCTTACAAGCGGTTAATAGTAAACGCTTATTACAAAATTTATTGTATTCCTACCGACAAATTATTCCGAATAAAGAAAAAGCATTTTTAGCAGCGAATATGACAGCCGCTATGATTGACGGGCTATGGTTGAGAAGTAGTTTAAGCAGTACCAGTCAAGATGAATTCAAGAAAGCTGAACAATTGTGTAAGCAATTCATCACGTCACAATGCCAGTTGGGAAATAAATTATGATTTTGAAAAACTTTATCAATGGTGAATACCTTGATAATAGCAGTGGTAAAACATTTGATGTTATTAACCCTGCAACAGGCCTGCTTGCATATAAAGTTGAAGTGGCCGATGAAAAAATTCGCTTAGCGGCGATTGAAAGTAGCCAGAATGGTTTTGAAACTTGGTCTGCAATGACAAGTTTTGAGCGTAACCGTATTTTATTAAAAGCGGTTGCGTTATTACGTGAACGTAATGATGAGCTTGCAAAAATTGAAGTGATTGATACCGGAAAACCTTGGCAAGAAGCTTCGGTTGTTGATGTTGTGACGGGTGCTGATTCTATTGAATACTTTGCCGCATTATCACTGAGTATTGAGGGCAGTCAGCAAGATTTAGGTGGCGATTTTTATTATACCCGTCGTGAGCCTTTAGGTATTTGTGCGGGTATTGGCGCATGGAATTATCCTTTGCAAATCGCTTGCTGGAAAGCGGCACCGGCACTGGCCTGTGGTAATAGCATGATCTTTAAACCATCGGAAGAAACGCCTCACGGTGCGCTAAAATTAGCAGAAATACTGTTTGAAGCTGGCGTCCCTGCTGGCGTATTCAACGTTGTTCAGGGTGATGGCGAAGTTGGTGCTTGGTTAACGACACATAATAAAATTGCTAAAGTTTCATTTACGGGTGAAGTCGGTACTGGCAAAAAAGTGATGGCCGCAGCCGCCACTAATTTGAAAGATGTCACGATGGAGCTAGGTGGAAAGTCACCACTCATTATCTTTTCTGATGCCGACATTGATGATGCCGTTTCCGCGGCTATGCTCGGTAATTTTTATACGCAAGGTGAAGTGTGTACTAATGGCACAAGAGTTTTTGTTCAAAAAGATATTTATCCAAAATTTATTGAAGTATTAAAACAGCGCACTGAAAATAATATTGTTGTTGGAGATCCGTTGGATCCAGCCACAAATTTTGGCGCTTTAATTTCTGAAAAACATCAAAAGTTAGTATTAAGTTATATTTCAAAAGGCTTAAAAGAAGGTGCTACGTTATTAACGGGTGGTAAAGCACTTAATCCGCTAGGGGCCGAGTCTGGTTATTTTGTGGCACCAACGATTTTTACCGACTGCACTGACGACATGACGATTGTGAAAGAAGAAATCTTTGGTCCAGTAATGTCTGTATTAACATTTGATTCTGAAGAAGAAGTTATTCAGCGTGCAAATGGAACAGAATTTGGTTTGGCAGCGGGGGTATTCAGTAATGATATTCGTCGCGCTCACCGTGTTGTTAAGCAAATAGAAGCCGGTATTTGTTGGATTAATGCTTATGGTGCATCTCCTGCAGAAATGCCTGTGGGGGGCTATAAGCTTTCAGGTATTGGTCGTGAAAATGGATCTTCTACAATGAATCAATATACGCAGATTAAATCTGTTTATGTGGGTATGCAATCGTTAGAAAGCCCTTTTTAATATTTGCTGTGATGATACGTTAATGAAAAACCAAGTGAGTAGTATGAGTTACGATTACATTATTGTTGGTGCAGGTTCAGCGGGTTGTGTGCTTGCTAATCGCTTATCTGAAGATCCTAAAGTATCTGTTCTGTTATTAGAAACAGGGGGCAGCGATCGCAGTATTTTTATTCAAATGCCAACGGCTCTATCCATTCCTATGAATACTGAAAAGTACGCTTGGCAATTTGAGACTGAGGCAGAACCGTATTTAGATAATCGCAAAATGCATTGTCCGCGAGGAAAAGTATTAGGGGGTTCATCGTCAATTAATGGCATGGTTTATGTTCGTGGTCACGCAAGAGATTTTGATGAATGGGCTGAAAAAGGCGCAACGGATTGGGATTATGCGCATTGCTTACCGTACTTTAAAAAATCTGAAACTTGGGCATTAGCGTCTGAAAATCCTGATATGAAAGCGTATCGTGGTACCGAAGGTCCTCTGGGTGTTAATAACGGCAATCAGATGAAAAACCCTTTATATCAGGCATTTGTTGATGCGGGTGTTGAGGCTGGGTACATGGATACACCAGATTATAATGCTAAGCAGCAAGAAGGCTTTGGCCCGATGCATATGACCATTAAGAATGGTGTGCGCTGGTCAACGGCGAATGCGTATTTAAAACCTGCGTTAGCCCGTCCAAATCTAACCGTTGTGACGCATGCATTAGTGCATAAAGTTTTATTATCTTCAGAATCGGATAATAAAAAAGCGACAGCAGTACGCTATGAACGCAAAGGGAGCGTTGTAGACGTTCAAGCGAACAAAGAAATTATCTTATCAGCGGGATCTATTGGTTCACCACACCTGTTACAGCTTTCTGGTATTGGTGATGAAGAGACATTAGAAAAAGCAGGGATCGAGTGCCTGCATAATTTGCCAGGTGTTGGTGAAAATTTACAAGATCATCTTGAATTCTATTTCCAATTTAAATGTAAGCAACCTATTACCCTTAATGGAAAAATAGGGTTGTTCAGTAAATTTTTAATTGGCAGTCGTTGGCTTTTCACTAAAAAAGGTTTGGGCGCAACCAATCATTTTGAATCCTGTGGTTTTATTCGTTCTAAAGCTGGTGTTGAGTGGCCAGATTTGCAATATCATTTTTTGCCTGCTGCAATGCGTTATGACGGGCGTGCTGCTTTTGATGGTCATGGTTTTCAAGTTCATATCGGACACAATAAGCCAGTTAGCCGTGGTTCGATAAAAGTGACCAGTGCGGATCCCAAAGCTCATCCGAGCATTCGTTTTAATTATCTTCAAAGCGAAGTTGATAGAGAGGGCTTTCGCGACTGTGTGAAATTGACCCGTGAAATTATTAATCAACCTGCTTTTGATCAATATCGCGATGGTGAAATTCAGCCAGGAGAGAACATTCAGACGGATGAAGAAATTGATGCTTTTGTGCGTAAAAATGTAGAAAGTGCCTATCACCCATCCTGCTCTTGTAAAATGGGGAGCGATGACATGGCCGTCGTCGATCCACAGACTCGAGTTCGTGGTATTGAAAATTTACGGGTTGTTGATTCGTCAATTTTCCCTACGATAACTAATGGCAATCTTAATGCCCCAACAATTATGGTGGCAGAACGTGCGGCAGATTTAATTAAATCAAATGATACGTTACCCGCCGTTAATGTTGATGTTGCGATGGAAAAAAATTGGGATGTTGTGCAGCGCAGTAAATTTTAAAAAATACATTAAAAAATAACTTAACTATAACGACACAGGAAAAAAACATGATGATGAAAACAGTAGCATTGGCCGCAAGTTTAATGGCGGCAAGTTTTACCCAAGCAAATCAGTGTGAGACTGTGCGCTTTGCTGATGTGGGTTGGACGGATATCACTGCAACAACGGCCGTGACATCAGCAGTACTAGAAAGTATTGGTTATAAAACTAAAACTCAGATTCTGTCGGTTCCTGTTACTTATAAATCGTTAGAAAATAATGATATTGATGTGTTTTTAGGCAATTGGATGCCAACAATGGAAGCGGATATCAAACCGTATCTTGAAAAAGGAACTGTGGAAACAATTAAGGCCAATCTTGAGGGCGCTAAATATACATTAGCCGTTCCTAAATCTGTGTTTGATGCGGGTGTTAAATCATTCGCGGATATTGCTAAACATGCGGATAAGTTTAAAAGCAAAATTTATGGCATCGAACCAGGTAATGATGGCAATCGTTTGATTCAAGATATGATTGATCAAAATGCATTTGGCCTAAAAGATTTTGAAATTGTAGAATCTAGTGAAGCCGGTATGTTATCGCAAGTTAAACGTCAAACTCGTCGTAACAAATGGATTGTCTTCTTGGGTTGGGCTCCGCATCCAATGAACGCTAATTTTGAATTGGCATATTTAGAAGGCGGTGATGACTTCTTTGGCCCTAATTATGGTGGTGCGAGTGTTCATACCAATGTGCGTAAAAACTATACGCAAGAGTGTAAGAATGTCGGTAAGCTATTAAACAACCTTACGTTTACCCTACCCATGGAAAACGAAGTGATGGCAATGATTTTAGATGAAGGCAAGAAGCCTGCGATTGCGGCGGAAGAATGGCTGAAGAAAAATCCAGCAATTTTAGGTGCTTGGTTAGAAGGGGTTACTACTTTAGAAGGTAAGCCTGCTTTAACAGCAGCCAATGCTAAGTTTAAGTAACATTTGTTAACGATACATTATTAAAATTCATAACAGTAAGAGGCTGCGAGTAGTAATAACTGCTCGCAACACATATCTTCATGGAACAGTTTAAATTACCGTTAGGTAATTACACCGAAAAATTTGTCGACTGGCTTGTTGATAATGGCGCATCATTTTTTGATGCTATTTCTGAATCCTTAGAATGGATGATTGCATTATTTACCGATGCTTTATTATGGTTTAACCCCATCGCTTTTATTGTGTTGGTTGTCGCCATCGCATTATATTTCCGCCGTTCAATCGGCTTGGCTGTTTATGCCGTTGTTGCTTTGTTGTTAATCTGGAATTTAGGTTATTGGGTTGAAACCATGCAAACGTTAGCGTTAGTTTTATACGCGACTTTATTTTGTATGTTAATCGGTTTACCTATTGGAATTTATGCCGCCCACAATCCTATATTTTATAAAATACTGCAGCCGATATTAGATTTAATGCAAACTGTTCCTACGTTTGTATATCTTATTCCAACCCTGACACTATTTGGTTTAGGGGTTGTACCCGGTTTAATTTCTACCATTATCTTTGCCATTGCCGCACCGATAAGATTAACCTACTTAGGAATTTCTGAAGTTCCAGAAGATATTCTTGAAGCGGGTAAATCGTTTGGCGCCACTAAGCGTCAACTTTTGTTTCGCATCGAATTGCCTGCTGCTGCAACCAGTATCGCTGCGGGTGTAACCCAGTGCATCATGTTGTCTTTATCTATGGTTGTTATTGCGGCACTTGTTGGCGCTGATGGTTTAGGTAAGCCGGTTGTTCGTGCATTGAATACGGTTGATATTGCCAGTGGGTTTGAAGCGGGTTTAGCGATTGTACTATTGGCTATTCTGTTAGATCGTCTATTTAAAACGGGGCAAGAAAAATGATTGAGATTAAGAATCTTGATGTGATCTTTGGTCCTCAACCTGAGCGTGCTTTACCTTTGCTGGATGCTAACCAAGGGCGAGAAAAAATACGCCAAGATACAGGGTTAGTCGTGGGTGTTAATAATGCTAATCTCACTATTAATAAAGGTGAGATTTGTGTATTGATGGGATTGTCTGGGTCGGGGAAATCAAGTTTATTACGTTGCATTAATGGGCTTAACCATACGACGCGAGGCTCCATCAATATTGATCACGATGGTAAGGTTATTGATTTTGCCAGTGCCGATATGGATACTAAACGTGAAATACGCATGAAGCGCATTTCTATGGTATTTCAAAAGTTTGCTTTGATGCCTTGGCTCACAGTGGCGCAAAATGTTGCAATGCCTTTGGAATTACAAGGCGTTGATAAAAAAGAAATTAAACAACGCGTTGATGTTCAACTTGATCTTGTTGGGTTAAAGAAGTGGGCAAAATTAAAACCTAGTGAATTATCGGGTGGTATGCAACAGCGTGTTGGTTTAGCGCGCGCCTTAGTGACTGAATCTGATATTTTATTAATGGATGAACCATTTTCTGCATTAGATCCATTAATACGAACTCAGCTGCAAGATGAACTGATTCAACTGCAAGAAAAGCTGCAAAAAACCATTATTTTTGTGAGTCACGATCTTGATGAGGCTCTAAAGCTCGGTACCAACATCGCAATCATGAAAGATGGTATTATTGTACAACAAGGTAAACCAGAGGATATTGTTCTTAATCCTGCGAACGACTACGTTAGGCAGTTTGTCGCACATACTAATCCGATTCATGTATTAAAAGCCAAATCTATTATGCGTTCAATTTCTGATATGGAATTTACAGAACGAGGCTATTGTTTAAGTAAGCGTCATGACTATTGGCTGAGCCGAGATCAGCAGCAAGTCTATTATAAAGGTGATGAATTTTCACCTCAGCTGTGGCAAACAGGCCAAGACATTGTTAAGTTATCAGCAGCCCCTACTTGTGTTGCTTCTGATACAGCAATGCAAGATGTGATGGAAATTCGTTATCATACCGATCATGCGGTATTTATAATGAAAGATCTGGATGAAGATCTAGATGATGACGAGAGAATTCATCGTGATGAAAAAATTCAAGGCGTGGTGGGTGATAAAGAGCTTTATCACACCTTGCTAGGAAAGATGATGTTGAATGACTGATTTTTATAAATCAATCATTCATATCGATTATAAAAAAGAGAACGGAGTAACTATTATGAAAAAGATTTTATTAGCTTGTGCAGTTTCTAGCGCCGCGATGCTGCCTTCATTGGCTAGTGCTGAATTATCATCTACCGTGGGTGTTGTTTCTGACTATACCTTTAACGGTATCAGCCAAACAGATAATGGCCCAGCTTTACAAGCTAGCTTAGATTATGATGGCGAGCATTTTTATACGGGTGCTTGGGCATCCAGTGTCGATTTTGGTGATGATGAAGATACGGAAGTTGAGCTTGATTTTTACGCAGGTAAATATTTCCAGCTGAGCCAGGCTGTTAGTTTTGATGCCGGTATTTCGTATTACACCTATCATGGTCAAGATAATAAAGATGATCAGACTGCATCTGATGACCTTGCTTACCCTGAAGTCTATGCTAAAACAGGTTTTGCTTCTGGCTTAGGTCAAACTGAATTAAACCTTTGGTACTCTTGGGATTACTTCGGCGCTGGCGATGGACATAGTGTTGTTATGTTAGCGCACAGTGTTGATGTTGTAGAAAACCATACTTTGCGTGTGAGTATTGATCAGTCAACGTTTGATGATTCTGATGTTGATTGGGATGATAATTCATCTTACGTTCATTACCGTTTAGCTTACCAGACAAGTTATAAAAACTTTAACTTTGAGCTAGCGGCAGAAGATACTGATATCTCTGAAGGCGAGAATGAAAATCTTGCGGATGCTCGCATCGTTGCCGGTGTATCGTATACTTTCGATTTATAATTGATTGAATACAATTTAGAATAAAAAAATACCCGCGAGGTTTTGGCCTAGCGGGTATTTTTTTGTCTGCCGTTTATGCTTATTGCCGTCTTTTATTTTCGATACTGCAACCAGGCATAGAGAAACATTAATCCGAAGATTAAATCGTTAATTCCGTAAATCACCATGAAAATCGTCGTTAGTATGGATTCGTTCCACATCAGCATAATGTCGGGCTTCATCACGAACCAGAAATAGAGTGCTGTACCGACATATACCATCTTTTCAATGAAGAAAACGAATAATAAACGTGAAGCTCTTGGGTGTTCAGTAGAAACAGCAATGTATGCCATCCCCCATACAATGATCATACCCAAACCAAAGTTACTAAAAACTTCAGGGTAATAGCTATTCAGTAGTGTATTTTGAAAGCCTAAAGAGAAGCCTAAAACACCAAAGATATTCATTAAGCCCGCGAGTACAAAGCCAAAGGTTAGGTATCGTTTCATAAAATATTTTCCGTCATCCGACTGTTAGGTTATAGAGCAAAGTTTGAATGCTCTGTAAGCGTTGCTATTCTATCAGTGGATTGGGTACGGCTCCATGGTGATAAGCTGCCAAGTGTGTATTAATTTATATGCGAACAAGAATACTATCTAAACGACGACGAGACTTAGGCAGCTTGGCATTATAATCTTCATCTGGGTGATGGTATCCAATGGCTAGAGCAACATCGCATTGGTATCCCCCTAATTCATTCTTGAACTCCTCATTGACTAAATCAATGTCGATGCCTTCCATCGGGGTCGCGTCAATTTTGAGTCGCGCAAGGGTATGTAATGTATTGCCAAGTGCAAGATAAGTCTGCGCCTTTGTCCATGCACTGGTATCTCCCTGCTCATCCGTATTAAGCTCAGCAAATACGAACCCGCCAAACGCACTTTCTCTATTTTCAGCGAGCGTTCTCTTATCTTCAATACCGTTATCAACCACTTCTGCATAATTATCCCTTGAGTAAGAAGGGTTATAAGCAAAAAGAATGATTTGTGAGCTGTCAAAAACATGCGTTTGATTAAACTGATACATTTTTTCAAACGTTTTATTCATGCGCACTTTGGCGTCATTCGAATCAATAACCACAAACCGCCACGGTTGTGAGTTAATCGACGAGGCAGAAAGACGCATGGCTTCAAACAAAACCTCAAGGTCGGCTTCGGGTATTTTTTTAGTCGCATCATATTTTTTTGTCGTATGACGCGAAAGCAAATCTTTAATAAT
>CAWVSY010000059.1:0-21364 GCA_963933055.1 uncultured Oleispira sp. | reverse complement strand
CCTTTCGCACTGGCGCTCCAACCTTGAACTAAACCACGAGCTGGTAATAATGCTTCCGATAATAAATCATCAGTTCCTGCGAGCGCTGCATACTGACCAGGCATTGTCATAACATCGCCATTAAGATCAGTAATTTGCTGAGCACCATTATTAGAAATAATAACTAAATAGCGTGTAGCAGATGCTAAAGGTTTTGTTAGATTAATGCGTAATGCGTATTTATCAGCCTCAGTCTCTAAGGTTGCATATTTTACGCTTGAAACTGTAAAGTCAGTAAATTCAGTTTTAAAAGGACTTTGACCAGAGATCAAACCTCCAGTAATAGGGTCATCGTAATTAAGTGGAACAAGAATTACATTAACACCAGGAATAATTGTTGATTCATCAATCGCGCGCGTAACAGGAATATCAAGTTCAGCATTGATTGAAACGCCATCCATCTCGTTAAGGGCGTTTAATACTGGGTTATAACCTTTTTCCCCAGGTGCAATTAAAGCAATACGATCGCCACTACTATCAATTTTATAAGCACCAGCATTGTAAAGTGTGCCATCAGCATCAGTAGGATACGTAGGAGTAGTACCATCATCATTTTTAGGAAAACCGAATAAAAAATCAGTGGCTAGTGGAAGCTGAGCACCGGCTGGATTAAATATAGGAGCAAAAACAGCAGGAGTTTGTCCTGCCTGACCAGCTATTACTGCAGTCGGGTCGACTTTATTACTATCGGCCGTGCTACTGATATTACATGCGGTTAATCCCGCAGTACTCGCTGCAATTGCGAGACTAAGGAGGGTCTTCTTCACCATAGGTCTACCTGCTACTTTTGTTATGATTATTGTTCGCAATCAAAGATAGGTTATTAATACCTACCCCTAATATAGATAACACGACTATAAACGCCTATGTCATCAAGCTCATCACTCTTTAGTATGATTCGAGAATTTTATTACACCCGTTTTTGTGTCAATACGTAACTAAGACCGTTAATTACTGAACTTTATGTTTAATAAGTGATCATTGCATAGGTTAGCTGCCCGTATGATCAAGATTTATCCAATATTGGAGTGACTACACCAATCCTGTTATATCGCATACAATAGCCATCTAAATTTTATCTTCATTTAAATCATCCGCTTAAGGAAATAGAAATGGCTAAGCAAGATAACGTAGTAATCGTAGGTGCAGCACGTACTCCAATGGGTGGCTTCAATGGCAGCTTGAGCTCAGTTAGTGCAACTGACCTTGGTGCAATCGCCATCAAAGAAGCCGTGTCTCGCGCAGGCATCAACGCCTCTGATGTTGAAGAAGTAGTTATGGGTAACGTTTTACCTGCTGGCCTTAAACAAGGTCCAGCTCGTCAAGCGATGCGTAAAGCGGGCCTTGAAGACGCTACTGGCGCTACCACCATCAACAAGCTTTGTGGTTCTGGTATGAAAGCCACCATGTTTGCACATGATGCGATTAAAGCGGGCTCTGTTAATATCGCCGTCGCTGGCGGTATGGAATCTATGTCTAACGCGCCTTATATTCTTGAAGGTGTGCGTACCGGTTTACGCATGGGCGCGGGTAAAGCACCTGAAGATCACATGTTTCTAGATGGTCTTCAGGATGCTGAAACAGGTCGTTTAATGGGCTCTTTCGCTCAAGACGTGGCCACTCAGAAAGGCTATACCCGCGAAGAGATGGATGATTACGCCATCATGTCTTTAACGCGCGCTAAAGCCGCGATTGAAGGTGGTTTGAATAACGCTGAAATCGTTCCCGTGACGGTTAAGTCTCGCAAAGGCGAAACCATTGTTGAGAATGACGAGCAGCCATTCAACGCCAACATCGAAAAAATTCCTTCTTTACGCCCAGCTTTTGCAAAAGACGGTACGATTACCGCGGCTAACGCTTCTTCAATCTCTGACGGCGCTTCTGCCTTAGTTTTGATGCGTGAAAGTACAGCTGAAGAAAAAGGCGCTACGCCTTTGGCTCGCATCGTTGCACACAGCACTCAGTCTCAGCACCCTTCTGAATTCACCATTGCTCCTTGTGGTGCCATCGAAAAAGTTTTAGCTAAAGCGGGTTGGGCTAAAGAAGATGTTGATTTGTTCGAAATCAACGAAGCCTTCGCGATGGTTGCGATGATGCCGATTCGCGATCTTGTCTTAGACATTGAAAAAGTAAACATCTACGGTGGTGCTTGTGCACAAGGTCACCCAGTAGGTTCTACCGGGTCTCGTTTAATCGTTACTCTCATCAATGCGCTTAAAAATACGGGTGGCAAAAAAGGGGTTGCAGCACTTTGTATTGGCGGCGGTGAAGCGACGGCTATCGCGATTGAATTGGTTTAATCCTATTCATAATCGTTAGTAGCACCTGAAAAAGAAAAGCCGCTGCCACTGCTCAAATATCAAGAGCAATAACAGCGGCTTTTTTATTTTTATAAATTAAGAAGTCTATAAATTAAGAAGCCGATTAATTATATCCAATAGCCAGAGGCAAGAAGGCTACGATGATTAATGCGATACCCATCACCGTAAGCGGTAATAAAAATTTCTCATAGCGATACCAAAAGTTATGCCCTTCCTGTGATGCCAACGCCACTTCCCTTTCTCCAACCACTTGCCGGGTGAGCAAATGGTTCAAAGCCACAGGTGGACTTAAATAACCCAGCTCAAAGGCGACTAAGGTGACCATCCAAAAATGCACAGGATCAATACCACTGTCATAGGCAATAGAGGCAATGGTTGCACTCACTAAAATCACCGCACCGTAGGGATCCATCACCATTCCAATGACGACCAAAATCAATACCAATAACCCCATTGCTAGCCAAACTGACTCAAAACTTCCTGGCACGAGATCCATCAAATGCGAACGCTCGACCACTCCACCAATACTCACTGACAATCCCATCAGCATTAATAGAGCACCAATATGACCCGTTGTTTCTGTGGTCGCTTCACGCAAGGTTTTTTCTATAGAATCATTACCTTCTTTTAAATCTTTCCAAGATTCCTCTAAGCGATTTTCAATATGATCTATATTCATTTGCGCACGTCCCATTTTCTCTTGGCCAAGGCGTTCGTAAATTAAGACGACTAACAACATAACCGGAAGAATAAAAGGCGCCGAGAACTCATCCAAATATGCATTTAAAAAGATTGCATAAAAAGCCAGCGTTAAACCAATAACAATGGCGTAAGGCACTAACTTCCATAAGGCTTCTTTAGTTTCTGGCCAAGCGACTGAGGCTTTCTCAATGCTGATCGTACCTTGCTTGGTTAGCATGGCAATAGCCGCAAAAAGTGCTGCGGTTAATAAAAAGACATTCAATCCCCAGCCAAATAATTGATCGGTTGTGACTTCTTTATTTAAAGCCGCAATAATCACTACCAATAGGCACGGACGCAAAACAACCCCCATACTGCCTGACATTGCCGTGGCCGCTAACGCAAGCTGACGGCGGGCACCAGCGCGACGTAATTCATTATAAATTAACCCACCAATAGCAATCACAAAAATACCCGACGCTCCTGTATAAGCGGTGGGCAAAGCGGCAATAACAACAACGACAACCGCCAGCATTTCAGGCGGCATATTCCAAGGGCGAAAAATATTAAAGACCGCTTGTGCCAATTTAGTACGCTTCACCAACATACCAATCCACACATACAAACCCACATTCAAAAACAGCTGTGATAACTCCATCATCTGATTCAGATAAATGCCAATACCCGCAGCATGACCGTTAAAAATAAAATAACTGCCAGAAATAATACACATGGTCGCGTACAGAGGCACAGCCAACTGCGCCTTCATAAAACTCCCACCAGGTTTAGCATCTTTTGGAATCACAACAAATTGATACATACTTAATAGCAGCACAGCACCAAAACCAACAATCCAAAGATAATGCAAAAAACCGTGCTCAACGGTCACTTCAACACCTGCGTTGAACACCACATTTTTAAAGCTATAAACGGAATAAAATAGAATACCGCTGGCGATCATCTGTGCAAAAGAAGCAACGCGATAATCCATTACTGTTTCCATCGGACGTAAAGCAATATGGTGACGACGAAACAACGCAGTCATACCACAAATCAATACCAGTATCGCGAGCATAATACGTTGAGCGTGCAAGCCGAATTCACCAAAATCTGAAACGGATAATTCAACCGCTCTAAAAGCTCTAACCGCAGGTGTAATTCGATCAACCGTATTGGTATATGTTTGATGTTTGGTTTCACAAACAGCATGTGCATTGGCTAGCGATTGGCGTAAAACATTTTCATCAATAGGCTCAGGGTCTTCATCAAATAAATCCCATTCATCTTCTTCCGCTACCACTGCAGATTCAGCAATTAAAACGGCTAGCTGAGAATCAATATCAGCATTGAGGTCACACACAGGGGCCACAGGATCAGAGCGTAACTGAAAATATCCATCCCAAACATTCTCACCCAGCTTTAATAACTGAGCATGAGTCGCATGACTGGTATTTAATAAAATAACAAAGATTAATACTAAAAAAGCAGGCATAGCGGCCAGCCATTCAAAGCCAGTGCGATTCGCTAGGCGAAGGGTCTGGAACATGTTAATTACCTATATTTTGATATGCTTCGGCATGGTGCGAATGTTTCGTTATTTCGCGAATTTTTTTATATTTATTATTGGTTTTCTATTAGGGAGCAAAAGCTTACCCCCTACAATCAGCAAATCTTATTCGAGTTTTTCACTACACTCAGCTGCCGCAGGATTTGTTTTACAGCGCAGCTTACGCATCAGCTTCAGCATTTTTCCATCATAAATCCCTTGATCACGTAATTGAATACGGACATCACGCAGCATCTCATTATATTTCTGCTTATTCACATCCGACAATTCTAACCAATACTTAGGATCAATGGATTGAGTTTCTTTTTCTACAAACTCATTCACACGATCAAAATAACTGGCCACCGTCGTACGAGATTTTTGTCCAAAACCTTCAGGAAATTTATCACTTCGAATTAAAATTTGAAAATCCATATAGGCCAAAATAAAGCGCAATATGCCGCCATTATCTTGCAAGCCTTTATAAAGCTCTAACGGCTTATAAGCGACCGCTGGTGCATAAGCAAGATCAACACTGCCATTGTTAAATTTACCCGAAAAATTCGCTGAATTAGACGGGACCATCGATGCCCCAATGTGGTTTACTAAAAAAATAGACGGCTCGTCATAATCAATCGTTGCAATGCGCTTGCCCGACAGCTCTTCAACCGTATCAATCGTTTTATCGCGAGTGAATAAATAAATCGGGCCAGCAGGCATAATACCCGCTACTTCATATTGCCCCTCTTTCATATATTTAGCCGCTTTTGGGCCTGAAATTGTGGCGAGCAATGAACGTAACATTTGCTCATCAGGGATGGCCCCAATCGCTTCAATCGTCGCAGCGAATTTATTGAAAGGTCGCGCACGGGCCCCTGTTACTAAAGCAGCATCGCATTGACCTGCTTTAAAATCATCAATTGCAATTTTTTCGTCAGTGTAAGCGCGCGGCTCTAAATCAGCGCCCCATTCAAAAGCGACGGCACGATAATCTTTCATGGTATTAAATAATGTGCCATTGGCTCCTAATGGATCAAAAACACAGATACTTAATTTGGGTAATTGCTTAAGCGGTGCTTGTGCAAATGAAACCGAAGACAGCAATAGCGCCGGTACTAACAAGCTCAATAATCGTAATGAACGCATTCTATTAATCCTCTAACAAATCATCAATATCAAGTGCTTCTTCAGCTGGAGACTTATCGTCCCAGAACGTTCCTAAGCCACCAATAGGCGTTCGACTGCCCGTTGCTTCCGTCCACAAACGATCGGAAACCGCTAGAATTTGCTGAGTCGCAACCGTGTCTAACATTTGATAATCTTTATTTGGGGATGTTGTTTTGATTGATTGTGCATGACGACGAATGGCATCACGTAAACGCTCTTGATTTCCTGAGCCATCAGCAACAACTACTTCCATCGCTTGCGCTAATCGAACACCCACTTCTCCACCCATCTCACTGGCCACGACAAGTTCTTGCCAAGGATCAACACCTTCTGGCGCATTTTCAGGCATCATCGTCCAGACTGCCGCTTGCATTGCTTTTGGCACACCCCACCAGCGCTTAGCATCAAGACACTGACTTCCACGCACAGATTTCATAGCAATATCTTTTGGTACACCCACTTCACCTTGCCCACGCACATCACTCATAACGGCTTGCAAGCCACTGACCAAACCAAGCATCCAGAAAAACTCTTCATCTTCATCCATATCTGGACAGGTTTCACCTGGCTCACCAAATTCGGATACAAGATGCTTATAACCCTTGTATTGACGATTGGCGGCTAACGCAAATAAACGCTTCTGACGAATACGCGCATCTTTTGCTTCGGCAATATTTTGTGCTTTATAAGCGCGTAAATAGGTAAGGCCTTCTTCATTGGCTTTGGCTTCTGCACACGCTCCGGCTTGCATGTACATAGTGGTTGCAAGACGATCTGGCGACCACGTTAATTCGCTGAAAGACAGCAGCATTGGCGTCATAGCTTCGCTCATCGCGCAGCCCATGTCAGTATCGTCCGTTTTCATAACGTAAGGCATGGCATAGCTTTCGGAATAGTCGTAAGCAAACCAACCCGTTGTTCGATAAATTGAACTACAGCCCGTCATAGTGATTAGAATAGCGGCCACGAGAAGTGCGCGAATACTTTGGTACATTGGAATCCCCGGTGAGGTAATTTTTCTTTTTATTTTTGCAAGCGATGATACAGCAATTGTTTGCCAATGCTAGCCTTTGAGAAAGGCATCGAAGCAGCTTAATTTTCACCAAGGGATATCATAAATCAAACGCTCAATAGGCAAAGGTTCTTTTAAGCCAAAGAGCGTCATTTATTAGAAAAGCTAAGGCGTTATTATGACTTTATTCCAAGTCTGTGATCGGCCAAACAATGAAATACCAACATAGCCACGCACATCCAATTTTGTAGGGTCTTCAGTAATCGTGATATTCCCACTATAAATATCACCACTTTCTGGATCTAATAATCGACCATCTTCCCATTCCCCAATGGCCGTCTTTTTAAAACCCCAAATAAATTGCATCCCTTTAATTGGCTGATCCTTAAACTCATCTTCACACTCATGACATAGACCATCACCCGGATTCTTTTTCAATACTTCCGTAATAACACCCACCATGGTGCCGTTTTCAGCCATCGACAGAGTAACGACACTTTTCACCTCACCCGTGTCATCATCAATGGTATGCCACTGCCCCAGAACAGGATCTTGCGACCAAGCACTGAAAGTAAACAAGAATAGAGTGATTATTGATATAGATTGAAAAACACGCATTGAATCGCCTTTCTTTAACGCTAATGAATTGTAAGCAGTAGTCTACCTTGCTTACTTCTCGATTCAAGCTAAGCGTCATCAGCCAAAGAAATAAGACAATAGCTTTTTATCAATAAGATTTATAAATTACCATATTTCATAGATCCTACCAAGTATGTAAGTACTAACATACTAAGCTATTTTATTATCCAAAGATTTGACGTTCTAAAAAACGTCTACTATATAACTAAGACCCAAAGCAATTTCGCACAGCCCGCTCTATCAGGGAAGACACCATGAACCGATTTTTATTGGCCAGCATTATTGGCCTAACAACTTTTCAACCTGTAATCGCTGCAGAGCAAATTTACGAGTTAGAAGTTCAAACAGATAGTAATTGGACCAGTATCGAAATACGCGATGATGCGACCTTCGTCAATGCGCCTCCAGGGCAAAGCATGAACGTTACCGCTAAAGACGGCATTAAATCTTATACAATCTCCCCTAAAAAAGTGCACTTGCGCTCACGCACACGGGGTGAAGTGAGTATGAACTTATTTGTTAAATCACAGAATAATGTATTAGGCATGAACATCTGCAAAGGTTCTCCAAATAGCTATACCTTTATTAAGTCTGAGCAAGCAAAACAGAAGAATGATGTAAAAGAAAAGGATTATTGCGAGACAGCGGCCTTGGTTCTTCAGCTTTTTTAAGACCCTTTGCCTAGACATAAAAAAAGCAATACGAATCGTATTGCTTTTTGATACTAACCACTAATACAAACAACATTATGCGGTTGGTGTAATATTTTTCACATTCTTAGCGGTAAAATAAGCAAATCCCCCCTCTAGATCACCAACTTCCACTCGATGCGGAGATAACGGTGAGCTTTTCATACTGGCAACATAAATGCCTTTAGACGTAATTAAGTTTTTCTCTATATCATTAAAATGAGGCTGAGAAAAAGCAAAGGACTGTCTTTCGCAGCCACGCTCCAATGTCATTATCAACTGCGCATCGGCTAGTTCATTCGCACGTGAGAAATTCACATACGTTACTTGATAATCTTCATCAAACTCATACAAAAAACGACCAACTTGCTGACGACTGATACTCATGTGGGTCAACTACCTATAAACAAATGATTCACTATTAGTTTTAGCCAGTGTTTTTATACTTATCAAATGAAAATAACAGAAAACTACAGACCATTTTATCGCGTCATTTTTCAGTTGTTATTATTGCTTTTTAGCAGCTTTTTATGGGCACTTTTGAGCGTATTTCTCATCATTCCTACATTAGTAAAAGTTAGCTACCTTACTGATTTGAAATGATTTATCACTTTGGTAGAAAAATTGTCATACAAGACAATATAGCCAGATGATCCAATTACAGATTACTGACGTAGGTTAGAAATAGAGATGGCGTTATAATAACGCCAATAATGAACAAACAACTGAATTTTTCTGATTCACTAATCAATCGCTAGTGAACTAATGGCTAATTAACTAATGACTAATCAAAAAAGCGCTAATGTATTACTGGCTCATGGCAGTCGAGACCCACAATGGCAAGCGCCGTTTGAAGTAATAGCAGAAAGAATTAAAACTAAAGAACAGGAAAATAACCAAAGCGGAGAATCTACCCGTATAGAATTAAGCTATATGGAGCTGTCTGAGCCGAGTCTTGAACAAGTCTGCGAAGATCTAGCGAAAGATGGCTATGAAATCATCAATATTTATCCGATATTTTTCGCCGCTGGCCGCCACTTGCGCATTGATGTTCCTAAACAGCTAAAAGACATAGAAACAGACCTTGGCATAACAACTCATCTTCACCCGCCAGTTGGCCAAGAAGAAATCGTGCGTGATGCAATCACCCAGGTCATTTTAAAGCAGATGTAATATTTCTAGATTGACCTACGTAAACTTATAGCTCTTTCACCTCAAATTATGACTTATTTAGATTAATACGGTATAAAGAACTTCGCTAAGCATTCTATATAAATGTATGCGACACCACGTAGACCAACAATAAAGGAATATTCATGTCTGATTTATACGATTATCCAGTAGTTATTGAAATCCCCGTTGCATGGGGAGAAATGGATTCATTCAAGCATGTCAACAATGTGCACTATTTTCGTTATTTCGAAAGTGCACGAACCAAATACGTTGAACAGCTTAAAATTCTTGATTTTATGAATGATTACGCTAAAGGCCCCATTCTTTCTGCTACATCTGCCAAATACCTTGCCCCATTGACATACCCAGATACGCTTTCTGTGGGCATTCGCAGTATTGAAGCAAAAGCAGAAAAACTGATCCAACAGTATGCTATATGGAGCCATGAACAATCTCGAATGGTAACCCAAGGCGAAAGCACCATGCTATTCTTTGATTATAAAGCGGGAAAACGCTGTGATATCCCAGAAGAACTTGCTCTTCGAATGACGGCACTAGAACCCAATTTAGCGGAAAGTTTACAAGCTATTCCCAACACAGAAGACGAAAGCCTAACAGAGTCATAAATTACTGTATGAGGGTTGTTTTATAGAACAGCAGCCCTCACATTAGGTGTTCGAAGTACAACCAGCCCAAGGCGGAGTTACTAATGCTAATCGGTAAGCGTGAAGAGTTTGATTTAAATGAGATGGCCATATTTGTACGAGTGGTCGAATCAGGTAGCTTCACCGGAGCAGCCAAAGCATTAGGACTTCCTAAATCGACTGTAAGCCGAAAAATCACTCAGCTTGAAGAACGCCTAGGGGTCCGTTTAATTCAACGCACTACAAGAAGCCTAAGCCTTACTGACACAGGCACGGCTTATCACGCGCACTGCGCCCGCATACTGTGCGAGATAGAAGAAGCCAATACCGCTGTCACCCAAATGCAAAATACGCCCACTGGAACACTCAGAATCACCGCACCGGTGTTATTTGGTTCGACGGTATTATCAGGGTTGATTGCTGAATATATGGATTTACATCCACAGGTAAATATTGAGCTGGTTTTAAGCGATCAAATCATAGATTTAGTTCAAGAAGGCATCGATGTCGCTTTTCGAGTGGGTCAACTGGAAGATTCTTCATTAATAGGCCGATACCTAGGTGATGTAAAAGCCATGGTGTGTGCTAGCCCAGATTATATCGCTAAGTTTGGCAAGCCCAACCACCCTGATGAAATAGATGACCACCAGGTATTATCTGCAACCACCTGGACTCAATGGGCGTTAAAGGGGCCTGAAGGCCAAGAAATTAATGTAAACATAAAACCTAGACTCAAGGTTAATGATCTTTCTAGCCTGTATACATTAACGCTATCTGGAGCAGGAATCGCAGCCTTGCCTGTTTTAATCGCTGCGTCGGCAATTAAAAGTAAAAACCTTGTGCCTATTTTATGTAATTGGCCCTTTGAAGCTCACCCAATTCATACCTTGTATGCCAGTAACCGGCATCTGTCTGCAAAAGTAAGAAGCTTTGTTGATTTTGTTATTGAGCGGGTAAGACCGAACCCACCTTGGTTGGTGGATATGGATGGTCACGACCAGTGCGAACATCACTAGCGCTTCAGATTAAAAATTAGCCCTATAACTCTCAAAAGTTATGAGCGTTTTTCTAGGCTTTCAATAATTTTCTTCATTTTATACGGGTCAATTTTATCGGACTTAAATAACGAGTCCATGTAGACCAAAAATTCGTGAAGGTTTTTATCAACCTTCACGCCGTCATTAAACGTTTTACTGGTTGCTGAAATGGCGAGTTCAATAATGCCATTCAAACTCTTCTCTTGTCGCTCATCCATTCCTAGATGATGCATTGAAACTTCAATATTATCCGCCATTTCTTCAACAATGTTGGCAATATCCCTCATAACGCCTTGATAGCTAATATCCACCGTCGACATCATGTCTTTCATCTTAATCGTTAAGCTGCGCACTAGATTTTTTTCTAAGGCCAAAATGCCAAGAGTATCGAGTGACTGTATGCGGGCATCAGCGCCTTGCAATAAAGAGAATACATTGTCTTTGATCGCCCCATATTTTTTCTTATCATCGATTGGCATATTTTTCACAAGCAAAGATACCGCACCATAATTCATGACGGAACGATGGCCAAAATCGACATAGCGTCCTTGATCTTTCATTTCTAATAAGAGCTTAGATTCCAATGATTTTTCCATACCATTGGCTTCCATATTTTTTACAGAAAATTGGCTACGAAGCTGCAAGCTGCAATTAATGCCATAGGACTTTAGCGCTTGAAATAGCCGCATGCCCAACTCATCAAGATTATCACAGTTGTTTACATCCAATAAAAACTGAATATTAACCCCGAGATCGCTGGTATCTGACATGGCGATAAATGCCATTTCATTCGCCTGAGCTAACTGCACTTTCAATTGGTCGTTAGCAATTTTATTGATAATGATGCGTTCTAATCGACCATGAAGCTCTGTACTTAAATCATCAACCCCAAGATAATCATCCGCCCCACAGTCGTAAGCTTCTAGGCGTTCGGTATTGCAGTCTTTAGAACTGACGAAGATTACTGGAATATCAAAATCGAGCTTAATATTCTGACAGATGGTCGCGGCGGGAATGGATGAACAGTTCATATCAACCAAGACCAGTTGATGCTTATTAGCCGACAAAGCTTGCATGCACAGAGCTTCATCCGTCGTCATTAAAACATCAAAGGATTGATCAATATGCTTTGCTAGATGCAAATCATTATCGCAGCTTAAAATTATAATCGAATAGCTAGCGGCCATGCCAACCTCATATCTAATGTACTTAAAATTAAATCCATTAGTTAGGTATAGACAAGAGTGGCCCAGCTTTCAATATTCCCGACAAAATCGTAGGCCAATGTTGACGGTTCTCATACTAAATAATGGCTAACTCTCGCGCTTTAACAATTGCTTGAGTACGGCTTTTTGCCCCCAGCTTTGCATTTATTTTACGGGCGTGAGTTTTAACCGTATGCAGAGAAATAAACAGATGGTCCGCAATTTCTTGGTTAGAAAAGCCATCAGCAATTAAAGCCAATACTTCTTTTTCACGAGCACTCAAACCTGAAGAATCATTAATTTGTGCACTCAGTGATTTCTCAGCGAGCTTTTCATTGGCGGAGTCTGTAACAGGCGGCACAGCTTCTGAAGCATAAGCATCTTCTGCAACGACCGAGATATCAGAGATAGAGACAAGCGCACCGATATCAATTTTTATTTTTTCTTTAGAGGCAAACTTTATCGCTTGCTGCCAAGATTTTTTGGCCTTAACCGATTGTTTGTTAACAGAATAAATAGCCGATAGCATTAGCTGTGCAGACAAACAGACCAGCCCACCCTGACCATGCTTAACAACAGATAATACGATGTCTTCTGCCTCGGAATACTGTTTTTGATGCATCATTAAGCGTGCATTTGATAAATAATAGAAATCTGATTGCATCGGAAAGATTTCAGAACTTTTTAATTCAGCACTATCATTCACCTCAAGCGATAACGTTTCCGAGACAAAACGTAAACTTTTTTCAGCGCGATTCCACTTCTCAAGCCCCATCCACACATTGGCTTTTACAATAGCAATCCAAGGCTCATAAACGCGCTCGCTCACCTGCCAGCGCTGCATCAAACTTTCTGCCTGCGCCAAAACATCAAGCGCTTGATCCATTTTCTTATCCGATAAATTAATTAACGCGAGCAAGCTATAACCAATCAATACCGTGACATCTCGACATTGGTTAGCTTCATCGATGCCACTGTAAATATCTTCCAAAGCATCACTTTTATTTCCTTGTAACCAGCGAATAAAGCCTCGATAGATGATCAAGCGCGCACGCGGAAAGAGCCTATTTTGCGATGACAGCTGACCCGCAACCTGCAAGCCTTGCTCAATAATTTCACTGCTGCGATTAATATGACCACGAAACTGCTCAACTCTGGCATAATCAAATAATGCTAAAACTTCTAAACCCGTTGCTTGATTTTGGCGAGCGATTTCTAATTCAAGTCGATTCCAAATGCGCGCGGCCTCGGGATTTTTATTAACCAGCTCAATATTGGTTAACGTAGAACACATCAAGACTCGAATACCAAAGCGATCTGCAGGCAATTCTTTCAGTGCCAATTCACACAAACTACGAGCTTGTGCATCATTACCCTGCCCGCGGGCAATATAGCCTTTAATCGCTAATAACTGGCCTGAAAAGTGTAAATCAACCTGAGTGCTATCAAGGCAACCTGCTAATTCAATGGCTTTTGAATATTGATAGGTTAATAGCAAGCTCCATATTTGAACCAATTGTAAACGCAACGAGCGCTCAATAATCAGATCCCCGGCAATATCACACCATGCTAACAGTGCCGCAAAATCTAAATCAGCAATAATGCTGTCTATTTCACTTTCTACCCATCTAACGGCTTCTTCCGTTAATGATCCTAAACGAGCATGCTGCAACGCTTCTACACGGAAATCTTTTTCTTTTAAATATTGAAAGGCGATTAAGTGGATATGTTTGCGCTGTAACTCACTATTTAATGGGCTCAAAACATCGACTAATAGAGGGTGTAGGCTATACCAACCAGAACGCTGCTCAGTATTGGTAATGAACAGGTTGTAATGAACTAATTGCTGAATCCAGTGGCTACTGTTGTCAATTTGTAGCACTTTATTGCACAAGTTTTCGTCAAAAAATTGCAAAGGAGCAATGTTAATAAGAAAATCTCTGAGAGGCTCATCCAAGGTATTAAGCACTTCTCCCATCAAATAATCACTTAAGCGCTCTTTTTCTTCATTGTTTGAAGCTATATCGCTCGAACAATCATGATGACAACTTATCCAGAGACCAAGGCCCGCCGGCCACCCCTGTAAACGCTGCATTAAACTTAAAGCTTGCTGCTGATCATCAATGCCATTTTGCTTTAACCAACAATCAATATTGTGAAGATTAAAGCTTAGTTCAGCCTGCTTAATAAAATCCAATCGTGGGTCTAAGCGCAAACGACCCAAAGCAACCGGAATATAACGAGAAGATAATACCAACCGCATATTTTTAGGCAGCTGCATCATAATGTATTGCACAACTTGCCAAGCCGCTGAATGATCGATGCAATGGAGGTTATCCATTACCAGAACCAGTGGACAGTTCAGATCTTTTAACTCATCAATCAGTAATAATAAAACGGCTTCATAATCGTTATTTTGCTGATTGTTTGACGATAATAGATGAGCTAAAGCATCCGTCACAACCCCTGGAATGGCATTATTAATCGCTTCCAGCAGATGTCGTAACAAAAACATTGGCTGATTATCTTTTGTATCTAAAGAAAGCCAAGTACCCAGAATTTCTTCTTGGCGAATAGTTTGACTGTACCAATCACTCAAAAGTGTGCTTTTGCCATAGCCTGCGGGGGCTAATAACCAAGTAATCGGCTTCGCATTATCTAACCTTGTTGATAATTCAGGTCGTGGAAAATAATGCTCAGGTAACTCTGCAGGCCGAGAATTTAACGCAATCCAAGAAGAGAGAACCTTCTGATCTAGCTTAGTTAACCATGCATCTTGATCTGAATTAAATGAAGATGTCTTCATTTGTGCCATACGCTTATTATATTTCTAGTGTGTATTGGATCTTTATTGAATGCCATACAATCACGCTCCCTGTTTGAACTCAAGATCACATCCTATTAATTAACGTTAAATTACACGATTTGAACGATTTTTGATATCTGGACCCATAAAAAAAGCCGCACTCATTACGAGATGCGGCTTCTTTGTAGGATCTTCACACCATTCAGTGGAAGATCCGTAGGGAATAAAGCGTGATGTTTACATCATGCCAGGCATACCGCCCATTCCACCCATGCCGCCCATATCTGGCATGCCGCCTGCAGCGCCTTCTTCAACCGGTGAATCAGCAACCATAGCTTCGGTAGTGATCATCAAGCCAGCGATAGAAGCAGCAGCTTGAAGCGATGAACGCGTTACTTTAGCAGGGTCAAGAATACCCATAGCAATCATGTCACCGTATTCGCCCGTGCTGGCATTAAAACCAAAGCTACCTGTGCCTGATTTTACTTTATCGACAACCACTGAACCTTCAGCGCCTGCGTTGCCTGCGATTTGGCGAATGGGTGCTTCCATTGCGCGCAATGCTAATGCAATACCCACATTTTGGTCTTCGTTATCGCCTTTAACGTCTACTGTGGTTAGTGCACGTACTAGCGCAACACCACCACCGGCAACAACACCTTCTTCAACCGCTGCGCGAGTGGCATGAAGCGCATCGTCTACACGGTCTTTCTTCTCTTTCATTTCCATTTCAGAACCAGCACCAACTTTGATCACGGCTACGCCGCCAGCAAGTTTAGCAACACGTTCTTGCAGCTTCTCTACATCGTAATCCGAAGTAGAAGATGCGATTTCTGCACGGATCTGTTCAACACGAGTAGAAACTGCAGTTTCAGTACCGGCACCGTCAACGATGACCGTATTTTCTTTATCGATAACAACCTTGCTTGCTGTGCCTAGCGTTTCTGGAGCAGCAGTCTCTAAAGACATACCTAGCTCTTCAGAAATCACCTGACCACCGGTCAAGATTGCGATGTCTTGCAACATCGCTTTACGGCGATCACCAAAACCAGGCGCTTTAACAGCCGCCACTTTGAACGTACCACGTAGGTTGTTCACGACTAATGTTGCAAGCGCTTGGCCTTCAACATCTTCAGCAACGATCAACAGAGGACGACCCGATTTAGCAACGTTCTCAAGAATAGGTAATAACTCTTGAAGATTATCAATTTTCTTATCAACCAATAGAATTAATGGATTTTCCATTTCTACGGTCATTTTTTCTTGATTGTTGATGAAGTATGGCGATAAGTAACCACGATCAAACTGCATGCCTTCTACAACATCCAGTTCGTCTTCAAGGCCTTTGCCTTCTTCAACCGTAATAACACCTTCTTTGCCGACTTTTTCCATCGCTTCAGCAATTAAACGGCCAACAGTTTCGTCGGCGTTGGCAGAGATAGTCCCTACCTGAGCGATTGCTTTAGTATCTAGGCAAGGCTGAGATTGTTCTTTAATGGCTTCAACAACCGCAGCAGTCGCTTTGTCGATACCACGTTTAAGATCCATTGGGTTCATGCCAGCCGCAACAGACTTTAAGCCTTCGTTGATAATCGCTTGTGCCAATACTGTCGCAGTCGTCGTGCCGTCACCCGCTTGGTCGTTCGCTTGAGAAGCAACTTCTTTAACCATTTGTGCGCCCATGTTTTCGAACTTATCTTTCAATTCGATTTCACGTGCAACAGAAACACCATCTTTAGTAATCGTTGGAGCACCAAACGACTTTTCTAAAACAACGTTACGACCTTTTGGGCCCAAAGTAACGCGTACTGCGTCAGCCAGAATGTTTACACCCGCTAACATTTTAGCGCGTGCGCTATCACCAAATAATACGTCTTTAGCAGCCATTTTCTTTCCTTAAAATTTGTTTAATTTATAAAATGTGATTGTAATAATTAAGCTTCAATAACGCCGTAAACATCACTTTCATTCAAAATTAACAGCTCTTCACCGTCGATATCGATGGTGTTTTGACCAGAGTACTTACCGAAAACAACGATATCGCCTTCTTTTACGGCTAACGCTTGTACAGAACCATTATCAAGAATGCGGCCAGTACCAACAGCAACGACTTCACCTTGGTTAGGTTTTTCAGCGGCTGCGCCAGGAAGGATAATTCCACCTGCAGTTGCTTGCTCTTCTTCTTTACGGCGAACAACAATACGGTCGTGTAGTGGACGGATTTTCATGTATTAGTCTCTCCAATTTTCATCTATGAGGGAAAATAGAGGCCCTGAATTTAATGTTAGGGCCTCTGAAATAAATTGATGGTTAATTTATAAGGTCTTTCGTTGAAATTTCAACGGTAAGACGAAAAAATTTTACTTGTCGTCTTTGGTATATTCGCCTTCAATAATGGTTATTTTTTCTGGCGAACGACTCTCTTGCGAATAAACATCTTTAAACTCTGCCTCATCAACACTACCCGATGCACGAAAGCTACCTGAGGTCATCATTCTTGGTGTAATAAAAGCAATCACTTTATGTACTAACGCCTGACGTGTGGCCGGTACTAATAAAATAAAACCAGCCGCATCGGTAACAAAGCCTGGAGTTAATAATAGTGCCCCTGCTAGGGCTAGTAAAAATCCTTCCGCCATTTCTTGTGCGGGTATTTGCCCTTGCTGCATTTTTTGATTGGCACGTAATAAAGTACTGATTCCTTGCTGGCGCAATAACTTCACCCCAACAAAGGCGGTTATGATGATGAGGCCTAAAGTCCAGCCGATGCCGATAAAGCTATTTACCTTTAAAATAACGGCTAATTCTATTAATGGAATAATGATAAAAATAATTAATAAGGGCATATTTATTTCCTGCAATAACAAACATAACAACGGTAATTCAGTTTTATAAGATGGGTTCATTCATCCATATTTCAAGACTTCGACACGCTATAAGAGAAAAACTAACAAAGTATTTAGTAAAGAATCGTATAATCAAAATCATTAAAAATACGACCTAAGACTGATTCTTTCCCCTGTTTTGGAATAATTCATATAGAATTAATTTTTAACTGGCACAAGATGTCTATAATAACTCCCAATACCCTCATATACATTCAATAAACTAAAGGATAAACCATGAATTTAACCGATAAAGTAATTGCTATTACGGGCGCCGGCCAAGGCTTAGGCCGCTCAATGGCGGTGTATTTGGCAAATAAAGGCGCAAACATCGCAATCATTGATTTAAACCTAGAGCAAATGGAAGAAACTCAGAAGCAAGTTGAGGCGACAGGTCGTAAAGCCGCGATTTTCATGTGTAATGTTGCTGATGAACAACAGGTTGAAGATACGTTCATGGCGATTCCAGCTCAAATGGGGAGCTTAGACGGATTAATTAATAACGCAGGAATCTTGCGTGATGGCTTATTGGTTAAAGCCAAAGGCGATGAAATTTCAAAATTAAGCATGCCTCAGTGGCAAGCGGTCATGGATGTTAATCTTACTGGCGTATTTCTATGCGCTCGCGAAGCATCAGTTCAAATGATCAAGCAAGCACAGGCTGCAGGAACGAAGACCAGCCCAGAAGATTGTGCTGGCTGCATTATTAATATCTCCAGTATTTCACGCGCCGGTAATATGGGCCAAAGTAATTATTCGGCGGCCAAAGCGGGTGTTGCAGCTATGACTGTGACTTGGGCAAAAGAACTAGCGCGTCAGAATATTCGAGTCGCAGCCATCGCTCCCGGCTTTATAGAAACTGAAATGACCAAAGGCATGAAACCAGAAGCACTGGCAAAAATGTCTGCTGGCATTCCGCTAAAGCGTATGGGTAAGCCTGAAGAAATCGCTCATTCTGCTGCCTTTATTTTTGAAAACGATTATTACACTGGCCGTATTATCGAATGCGATGGTGGTTTACGTTTGTAGCGACATCAACAATCGCTCGTTAAGTCTGGGGTTACTGCCCTCACTTTCCTTGCATTCAGCGTGCAGTTCAGGCTTGTACGGCACGCTGTAAATACATCCCTGTAAGCTCAGCGATGACTTCCTGTCATCGGATGGCCTGCAATCCTAAACTCCAAACTTCACCGTAAAGTGCTACAGTAAGCAAAATTTAAGAGTACTGTGTTTTAAAAAAGATGACTCCCGAAGAAACCCTCTATCAATTTATTTACGCCATTCCATTTGGTAACGTTGCGACCTACGGCCAACTAGCAAGACTGGCGGGGCGCCCGAGTTCCGCCCGCTGGGTCGGTCGCACATTAAAACACCTCCCCAAAGATTCTAGTTTACCTTGGCATCGAGTGATTAATGCTCAAGGTAAAATCAGTTTTCCCGAAGATAGCGACGCTTGGATAAGGCAAAAAGACAAATTAGCAGATGAAGGCATTCTGTTGCACAATGGCCGCATTCGATTAAAGGACTATCAGTGGTCATGCTAGACAATTCTGCTCAGCCAACGGACTCTATCCCTAATTGGCTGACACCCTTTTTACACCGCCGTTTATTAATCTGCCTATTCACGGGATTTGCCTCGGGACTGCCCTTATTTATTATTATCCAGCTCGTTCCTGCATGGTTACGCAGCGAAGGGGTAGGGCTAAAAGAAATTGGTTTTTTTGCCCTCGTCGGCATTCCGTATACTTGGAAATTTATTTGGTCGCCGATGATGGACCGCTATGCTCCTGCGACATTGGGCCGTCGTCGTAGCTGGATGCTAATAACCCAAATAATGATGCTCGCCAGTATTGGTTACCTTGGATTTTTAGATCCAAAAACACAACTTTCTGAAATTGCTATTTTATGTGCAATTACCGCATTTTTAAGCGCGAGTTTAGATATCAGTATTGACGCTTTTCGTCGTGAAATATTGCCTGATAGAGAGCTTGGTTTAGGCAACAGTATTCACGTAACAACCTACCGCATAGCGGGCTTAATACCGGGATCTCTATCGCTTATTTTAGCCGACCATTATGCTTGGGACATTGTCTTCATGATTACAGCGGCTTTCTTATCGCTGGGGATTTTGATGGTACTGTTCAGTGAAGAACCGAGTAGTAATAGTCACCGACCACATACATTAAAAGCTGCCATCACTGAGCCCTTTTTGGAATTTTTTGGCCGTCACGGTATACGTTCTGCGCTGTGGATATTATCTTTTATGTTTCTTTACAAGCTCGGCGACAGCATGGCAACGGCACTCTCTACACCCTTTTATCTCGACCTAGGGTTCACCAAAACAGAAATTGGTTTAATCGCAAAACACGCCGCACTGTGGCCCGCAATTATCGGTGGCATTATAGGCGGTATATTAATGCTAAGAATAGGCATTAATAAAGCATTATGGCTATTTGGCGCTGCTCAAATAGTGTCAATATTAGGCTTTGCTTTACTCGCCGAAATTGGATACAACTTATGGGCTTTAGCGTTTGTTATTGGCTTTGAATATTTAGGCGTAGGCTTAGGAACCGCAGCCTTTGTTGCGTTTATTGCTCGCACAACCTCTCCAGCTTATACGGCAACGCAGCTGGCGCTTTTCACCGCTCTCACGGCACTGCCAAGAACATTCGCAAATGCGACCACAGGCATAATTGTAGAAAGCATCGGCTGGACGAATTTTTATCTATTTTGCACCGCCATCGCAGTACCAGGTATGCTGCTACTCTTTAAAGTAGCGCCTTGGAATGAGCAGACGATGGATCAAGAAGCCGCTAGCCAAAATTAATAAATGAAAAAAAGCCCGCTCTTGCAGATGAACAAGGCGGGCTTTTTTCATATTTCAAATCAAAATTTTGAAAAGTATTAATCTTTAAAGTTTTTAAACATCAAAGGCAGTTCGATTTCTTCGTCTGCTTTTAACATCTGCATAACCTGCTGCAGTTCATCGCGTTTTTTACCCGTCACACGTACCATCTCGCCTTGTACCGCTGAGGTTACCTTAATCTTACTTTCTTTAATTTTCTTATTGATGATACGACCTAGGTCTTTATCAATACCTTGGCGCAATTCAGCCGCCATCTTCACCTGCTTACCCGCACCCACTAACTTGCCATATTCAAGACAAGAAATTTTGATTTTGCGCTTGATAAGGTTGGACTCAAGCATGGGCTTCATCTGCTCAATCTGAAACTCTTCATTTGCAGTAAGAGTCACTTCTTTGTCTTTTAATTCAAATGTCGCATTCACGCCCTTAAAATCGAAGCGTGTTTTCACTTCACGATTGGCTGAATCTACCGCATTTTGTGCTTCATGTTTTTCAATTTCTGAGACTATGTCAAAAGATGGCATAAGTCGCCTCCTATATTTATATAGATAGTTAGATCGAATATTTGAGCTATATATACCCTTTAAATGGCACTCTGGCAATAATCGACTACATTATGAGTATGGATAAAAGAATGATACTCAATGGAGCCGG